>DATIIP010000018.1:0-21325 GCA_035479475.1 Saccharimonadales bacterium (SeqCode)
TTCTTTTAATAGCCTTAAACCAACCCCTCTCGTAGGGGTTGGTTTATTTATAGGGTATAATCGCTGCTATGGCCTTATTTCAAAAACGTCCGCAAGTCACCAACCCCCTTAGTTACACCACATACAGCCTTACCAAAACCCTGCTCATCGTGGGTCTCGGCAACCCCGGCGAAGACTACGCCGCTACTCGCCACAACGTCGGCTTTATGTGCGTAGACGAATTTGCCCGCAAGAACACCTTTGAGCCTTGGGTGCACAAAAAAGACCTCAAGTGCGAGCTCACTCAGGCTAACTTGGGCGACGCCCGCGTCATTTTGGTCAAACCACAAACTTTTATGAATCTGAGCGGCGAAGCGGTGCAAGCCGTGCGGCATTTTTATAAACTCAGTAACCAACAGACCATCGTAGTGCATGACGAACTCGACATCAACTTCGGTCAGATCCGGATGCGCGTCGGCGGCAGCCCGGCCGGCAACAACGGCATCAAATCGGTGAGCCAGCACATCGGCGAAGACTATGGCCGGGTGCGCATCGGCATTGGCCCCAAAACGCCCGAACAGATGGACACGGCCGATTTTGTGCTGCAAGATTTTTCTAGGGCGGCGCAAGAAAAACTGCCAGCCATGATCCGCGAAGTCTGCGCAGTCTTAAGCGAATATGCCTACGGCAGCCCCGTCACCGCCGAAACCCGCAGCTTTTTATAGAAAACGCCGATATGCGTCGGAACCACCTGAGCGCAGTTGCCAACAGGGAGCGGGCAGGGGATAATGGTTGGCAGAAAGCCGATTTTAGTGTATGAGTACAGAACTACCCGCCGCGGACGCCGAGGCCTGCTGTAGAGCCCTGCGCCAATTAATCCGTTCTGGTGCAGCGGCCACGCCCAGTTTAGAGCAATCACCCCTGTTGCAACTACCGGTCGTCAGCCAACGATGCCAACCGGACGCCAGACCGGCGCAACGGGCCCAGATATTCCTTGCGGTACTGCGCCAGGTTATTCGCGGGCGTCTAGAAGGCAAAGAGGCCCAGATTGCGGCCCTGCTGTTCGCACTGGAAGGCTACAGCGGCCTGCCCATGCAGGAGCGCTACCGAGCGGCCGCCAAATTGCACAATCCCCGCGGCAGTTGGGAACAATACCGCAAAGAACCGCTCAGCCGCCACTTGGCGGCCGTGTACCTGGCACTGACGCGCGAGGCCGACCTACCGGCGGCCGAGACAGCAGTAAAACCGCAGCCCAGGGTCCTCATCGTGCAGAACATCAGCCGCGAAGGTCCAGGCCTACTGGCCAAGATCTTGGACGAAGTAGCGGTGAACTACACGCTTATAAATCTTTCAAAGGGCAATGTTTTCCCAGATCCCACCACCTACAGCGCCCTGGTGGTACTAGGCGGCCCCGATAGCGCCAACGATGCAACCCCCAAGATGGTCACTGAACACAGCCGCGTCAAGCAAGCGCTTGATGCCGGCGTGCCTTTCTTAGGCATTTGCCTTGGCCTGCAGATAGCCGCAAAGGTAAGCGGCGGCAGGGTAGTGAAGGGCGTGAAGGAAGTGGGTCTGCGCGATGCAACCGGGACGCCCTATAGCGTTAGCCTGACCGATATCGCCCTGACCGCACTCGGCAAAAAGGATCCATTGTTTTTAGGCTTGCGTAATGATTTCCGCGTCTTTCAGCTGCACGGCGAAACCGTGACACTCACTCCGAGCATGCAGCTGCTGGCCACCGGCCGCGATTGCCACAACCAAATCGTCAAATTCAGTCACAACGCCTACGGCATCCAATCGCACTTCGAGCTCACGCCAGAGATGCTGCAGGAATGGCTCCAGGCCGACCCAGACCTCACGCCGCTGAGCGAGCAGCACGTTTTGGCCGAATTCGCCGAGCTCGAAGAGATTTATACCATCACCGGCTTGTCACTGCTCCGCAACTTCTTGCACATTGCCGGGGTGATTTAACCACCGTCTCTTACTAACCTATTCGTCACCACCAAGGAGCCTTACTATATCGTCATCGGATAATACAGCCCGCCCACCAACTACGCGAGCAATCAGCTGGAACGCGTTGCGAGTCATACGCACCGCATGCACCAAGTCAGCAACCTCCTGCCGCCGCTGGGCCGGATCAACGGCGGTCGCATGAGCGCCTGCCAAGTCATCTCGCTTCAAGATTATACGGTCTTCCAGTTCCCGCGCACGGTCAAGGGGCCACCTTGTTGCATTGTCCGGTACCCCGAAAAAAACGCTTTCTCGCGGTGTCAAGATGAACTCATCTGTTCCAGGGTCAAATTCCATGTGTTACTACTCCACTAGCCAGACTCAGTACATTCTAGTTATAAAAAGGCCTCCGAGAGGGGGTGGGCACCGCTCGGAGGCCTGTTTACGGAGACAATCCGAGGATTGTCTCCCTCCACCCTTCAACCCACCACGGAAGTGAAACATCAGCATCTAATCAAATAGAGATGTGTGTCTCTGGGCCAAGCCCAGAACCGTTTAGGCTCACTGAATACCGGGACGTCCACAGCCGAAACCGTTAGAACTCTCGTTAAAGGGGTTAGTTTGTTTTAGAACGCGTGTCGCCCCGCGAACGGGGCAGCGCCGATTGAGAAAAGTGGAGGGTAACAACTATTCTTGGGTGGCACGCTCTAAAACAATCTAACAAATGTTAGAATGGGGGATATAAGGTGCGTAAGAGGTGCTTCCACGACTTACAGGTTGCTATTCTAGCAAAAACATGCCCTTGTGTCAATACTTATTCATGAGTTTGTATGAATGTAAAAAAACTTACCCAGCAGGATAATGCTTATCCTTTACCGCTTACCGCCATCCCTGATCCACCTCAGGAGCTGTTTTATTTGGGAGTCGACCCATCTGAGTGGTTGCACCGACCCCGAGTCGCTATTGTGGGCAGCCGGGCGGTCAGCGTCTATGGCCGGCAAGTAACGGCACAGCTCGCACGAGAACTCGCGGAGCGGGGGGTTGTGATCGTTAGCGGCCTGGCGCTCGGCGTAGACGGCATTGCGCACACCGCCTGCCTGGAGGCAGGCGGCACCACCGTAGCGGTGTTAGCCAACGGCCTCGATAAAATCTACCCGGCCACCCATACCCAGCTTGCCAAGCGAATCTTGGAGCAGGGTGGTACCATTATGAGCGAATACGCTGCAGGTATGCCCGGCTTTAAGTACAATTTTATTGCCCGCAACCGGATTGTGGCCGGGTTGAGCCAGGCGCTCCTCATCACCGAAGCAACAGAGAAGAGCGGCACACTGCACACCGCTCGGTTTGCACTCGAACAGGGCAGGGATGTTTTGGCTGTGCCGGGCAACATTACCAGCGCCACCAGCAGTGGCACGAATAGTTTGATAAAGACTGGCGCTACGCCCGTGACCTCTGTTGAAGATGTGCTATACGCACTCGGCATCGAAGAGCAGGTGGCAGCTACGCAGGTTCGCGGCGAGCCGGCCGAAGAGCAGACCATTATCGACCTGTTGTCCGGCGGGCTAACAGATGGCCATGAGCTGTTGGAGCAAAGCGGCCTCCCGGCCACACTCTTTAGCCAAACGTTGACGATGCTCGAGATCGGCGGCAAAATCCGCCCCTTGGGCGCCAATCTGTGGGCACTTAAATAACAACCCGTAGAACAGAGGCCCAGAAATTGACTTCATTTGATTTATATTCTATAATAGTCAAATGTTGTACGTAAGCCCAGAAACTAGCACCGTTCGATTCATCGACCAAGTTCCTTGGGGAGGACGCGGGGATCAGGACATCGCTGATATAGTGGGCGTCCCGCGGACGGAGGTACTTTACGTCGGCCAAGATAGCGCCCTTCCTATACCGGTAGCAAGTCAAGATTCCGGTCCACGCACCTTTGCAAGCGAAGGTTTTTCTAGATGTACAGCCGTCATCCTGCCTGCACTTTTTTCTTTCGCTGGGAACCACGATTTCGCACATGTTCAGGGCGCTAATACGCCAGCCGGCCTTATGAAAACGGTAGCGCAAGAGCATCAAGAAGCTATTTTGATCAAAGGCAGGCCGCAAAATGCTCCCACGCGAATTGAACCCTACATAAGCCAACTTGGTATGTGTAGTAGCGTGATTAGTTTAGACACGGGGCAGGAGCCGTTTGGTGTAGTTTGGAATGTAGACACAGGGACTGTGTCTGTTGTACGGCGTGATCCTGATAGGACCATCTTTAGATTCCAACTCTGAAATACAAGACCGGAGGAGCACCGAACAAGATCACGCTTGTGCTACACTGATGGCATGAAAAAGCTCATCTGGCTTGGCTTGGCCATCGGCGGCACGCTGGGTGGTTGGCTCGGCGCATTACTAGACCACGGCAACTGGTTGGGCGGCTGGAGCATCTTAGGCACCGCCATCGGCTCGTTCGTGGGCATTTGGGCCGCCTACAAAATCGGCCAGAGTTATCTGTAAACTAATTGCAAAATAAAATAGCCTCGAGAGAGGCTATTTTACCAACTTGCAGCTTACAGCTAGCCGTTAAGCTTTGCCTCTTGCCCGGCTGCCTCTGCCGCACGTTGTGCTGCAATTTCAGCAAAACGCCGATGAGCGTAATCTGCTACGCGACCCTGGGCCGCTTCTACTGCACCGTCAAGCGACATAGGTAGAGGTCGGTTAATTGGCGTTTTATCCTCAAGAGCCTCAAGATGAGCAGCAATCCTCTCTTCCGCACCAGCCAATACGCCTGAATGGTGTGGGTTATCAGCAAGCCATGCAAGGCTTACCACATGAGTACCGAGCTGTCGGCCAACCCCATCAATTACTCTCTCACGCTTAGGGGTCATTGCATTACCACCCAAAAAGGTAGTCGCGGCGTATGTATCACGAAACATTTATATCTCCTCGGCAAAAACCATATAAAAAACCGCTTCCTATGCTGGTAGCGGCTCGTAACACGGGCGTCTTGCCATTTACTTAATTAACTTTAACATTCTAATACTCTTTCAGATATATGCAAGACCTTTTTGTGATATTTCTTACAGATATTTGTCACACCCCATTACTTGCTTTTTTATAGTGTTGTGCGTTAAGCTGAGCCACTGTATGCTGAAAACACGCTATACTACGTAAATACTTATGCCTAAGAACTTAGTCATCGTTGAATCCCCGGCCAAGGCCAAAACTATCGAGAAGTACCTCGGTAAAGATTTTGTGGTCAAAAGCTCCATCGGCCACATCCGCGGGCTGCCCAGCAAGAACGGCAGTGTAGACGTGGCCAATAACTTTGCACCCAAGTTCGAGGTTGACCCCGACAAAAAGAAGGTGATTGCCGAGCTAAAAGCCGCGGCCAAAACCGCCAAAACCGTCTGGCTGGCCAGCGATGAAGACCGCGAAGGCGAGGCGATTGCCTGGCATGTGGCCGAAGTACTCAGGCTGGACCCCAAGACCACGAAGCGAATTGTGTTCCACGAGATCACCAAAAGCGCTCTGGACGAAGCGGTAGAGAATCCGCGCATCATTGATATGAACCTGGTCGAGGCCCAGCAGGCCCGGCAGGCACTCGACTATCTAGTAGGGTTTGAGTTGAGCCCGGTGCTGTGGCGCAAAGTTCGAGCCGGCCTATCTGCTGGCCGGGTGCAGAGTGTGGCCGTCCGGCTGATAACCGAGCGCGAAGAAGAAATCGACGCCCATACCCCAGAGTCTACCTTTAAGCTCACCGCCGAATTTATTCTTAGTGATGGTACCATTCTGCCAGCCGCCAGCAGTACCAAGTTTGCCACAGCCGCCGAAGTTAAAAAGGTCTTGGAAGCGTTTGCCACCAGCACGTTCAAGGTAGCCGATATTGCCCAACGGCCCGGCAGCCGCAACCCCGGCGCGCCGTTTACCACCAGCACCCTACAGCAAGAGGCCAGTAGCAAGCTGGGCTACAGCCCGCGTAACACCATGCAGCTGGCCCAGCGCCTCTACGAAGCTGGCCACATTACCTACATGCGTACCGACTCAGTCAACCTCAGTACCCAGGCTCTCGGCACCATGACGGGCTTTATCAAGGAGAAATACGGCGAAGAATACCACCAGTACCGCACCTTTGCCACCAAAAGCGCCAGCGCCCAAGAGGCTCACGAAGCCATCCGCCCCACCGATGTTCGCACGGAGTTTGCCGGGGCCGATGAACAGCAAAAGAAGCTCTATAACCTGATATGGCGGCGTACGCTGGCCAGCCAGATGGCCCCAGCCGAGCTGGAAAACACCACCATTACCATCGCCGCCAGTGGTTCCAAAGAGGTCTTGGAGGCAAAAGGGCAGGTTGTGCTGTTCGATGGCTTCTTAAAGGTCTACGGCCGCAGCAAGGACGACACGCTGCTGCCAGCCCTCAACACCGGTGATGAGCTCAAATTGCAGTTCGCCGAAGCCCTCGAGAACCTTTCCCGCGGCCCGGCCCGTTACACCGAAGCCACCCTGGTGAAGAAGCTCGAAGAAATGGGCATTGGTCGGCCAAGCACCTACGCTAGCACCATCAACACCATCCAAACCCGCGGCTACGTAGAGCGCGGCGATCTGGAAGGTATCGAAAAAGACACCCAGAAACTACGGTTAGAAAAGGGCAAGATCACCGAATCTATCGAGAAACTGATGTACGGCCGCGACAGCAACAAGCTGTTCCCAACCGATACCGGCAAGGTGGTAACTGACTTTTTGGTGAAGCACTTTGCCGAGGTCATGGATTATGATTTTACCAAAGATATCGAGGAAGAGCTGGACGAAATCGCCCGCGCCCACAAAAACCGCGTTGAGGTACTCAAAGAATTTTATAACCCGTTCCACAAGCTGGTAGAGGCCAGTGCCGACATTACCCGCGCCGAGGCCACCCAAGCCCGCTTGCTGGGCAAGGACCCCAAGACCGGCGCACCCATCTACGCCCGATTTGGCCGGTTTGGCCCCATGCTGCAGCGCGGCGAACAGAGTGACGACCCCAAGCCAGACTTCGCACCTTTGCCAACAGGGGCAAAATTGGAAACCGTTACGCTGGAGCAAGCCCTGGAAATGTTCAAGCTACCCCGGTTGGTGGGGCAAACCGAGGACGGCAAAGACATCAAAGCGAACATTGGTCGGTTTGGACCGTATATCGTTATCGACAAGCTGTTTGTCAGCATCAAGCCGCACGACCCGATGTCGATCACGCTGGAAGAGGCTCGCGAACTGTACAAAGCCAAACTCAAGGCCGAGGCCGAGAAAAACATTGCCGATTTTGGCGACGGGGTAAAGGTATTGAACGGCCGCTACGGTCCTTACATTACCGATGGCACCAAAAACGCCAAAATCCCCAAAGAGACCGATCCAAAAACCATCACTCACGAACAAGCTCGCAAGCTGCTAGCCGAGGCTCCGGCAGCCCGCAAAGGCGGCTGGCGCCGCCGTACCATTCGCAAATAGCGAACAGATGATTAAATTCCACCTTTTTGTCATCTAGCAACTTATTACCTAATGAGTTTTTACAACACAAAATAGCCATAAGCGGCGATTTTATGCTACTATATGACCATAAAGACTAAAAAGTTGTTGACTTTTAATAATAAAGGTTTTATAGTAGAGGGTAATCATGAGTGCAGACAAATCCGTTCTAGACACTGAGTCAATTGTCCAGGATATCTTGGCAAGTATTGAGCGCGAACGCGAACGCGAAATTATTTCCCGCCGCTTCGGCCTATTTGACCGCAAAGAGACCTTGGAACAGATTGGTGAGCTGCTCGGCATCACCCGTGAGCGCGTTCGCCAGCTGGAAAAGTCGGTTATGACACGCTTGCGCACCACCAGCCCAGAACTCCCCCATATTACCGAAGTCACCGAAGCCCTTGGCACCGCCCTCCGGGCAGCAGGGGAAACCGCCCGCACTACTACGCTTGGTGCCGAACTAACGGCCGAAAACAGCCGCACCGACCAATCACGCTTGGCATTTTTGACCGAGCTCGCTCCGGGCGTGGCCGCCATCGCCGAGGATGATAACTTTTATCAGGCAGCAGGGAACGAAGCTGTTCACGACACCGACACCGTCAAGAAAGAAATTGCCAAACTGGTAGAGACCATCAAAAAGGCTGGTGCCCCCATGGAGACCAAAGAGCTCGCCAAACAGGCCGGCCTGAGTAGCGAAGCCTACACCACCGCACTGGCCAGCGTTAGCAAGCAGCTAGCCACTCTGAACGGCCGCTGGGGCCTCGTTAAATGGCCCACTGTGAACCCCAAGAACATCCGTGACAAGATCTACGTTATCTTGGCCGAAAACGGCAAGCACATGCACTTCAACGAGATCGCCGAAGCCATCAAGGCCAGCGATTTTAAGCGCAAAGATGTCACCACCCAGGCCATTCACAACGAACTTATCAAAGACAAGCGTTTTGTGCTGATCGGCCGCGGCATCTACGCCCTGCGCGAATGGGGCTACAAGAAGGGTACTGTAGCAGATATCATCTCCGAAGTTCTGCGTGAGGCAGGGGAGCCCTTGCACCGCGACGAGATCGTTAAGCGCGTACTAAAGAGCCGCTTTGTGAAAGAAACCACCATTCTGCTTAACCTCCAGAGCAAAGCCCAGTTCAAGCGTGTTGCAAAAGCTACGTACGAGCTTGCTGAATAGGTCTACCTATGGCCGAGCAACTTGAGCGCCATGCCGACACCGGCCTACTGATCTATCCACCGGAGACACCAATCGCTTGGTTTAGTGGTGCTATTAAAGCAGCTGCCGAGAAACCCGGTGCAACAGAAGTCTTTCGACGCGTGCGTCTCTGGACTCCAGAAAGTAATGGCAGAACTCTAAGACAAATGCTTGCCTTAGCCGATATTGCTTTGAATGAGCTAAGCAAGCTGTTCGAAACACCACTGGTTTTTGCCGACGATGATGAAAGGTGGGCGCTGTACAGAGGAGAGCTGTTTGCTCCCCATGAAAGACAGTTTGCATATGGGGGTGCAATCGATGATGGCTCCGGGCATGATCACCACCATCTCGTTCCTGAGGGCTTTAGCCTGATCTCCCGAGTTAAGGCCATCCAGCCGCTTGTACCGCTATCGGTGCAGCAGATCGCACACATTCAAGACAAACAGGCGATATTAAGGGAACAGGGTAGGCTATCGGGCCCTCACATAGTCAGCGAGGAGGCTCATGACGGGCAGCTTGTTAGTCAATTGCTTCCGGGAGGGGGAACGCAGCTTTGGTATGCCGATATTGAGCCGCGGTTTATAGAAGTATCTTGAACACATTGCGAACATCATCTGTGCGCGACTGTGCGCCTCACGGTTATAGACAATTTACGAACACTCATTGCATTTTATCCGCAAAGGCTAACGGCTACAGCCGCGCATCAATGGAGTGTCAGGCAATATGCCGCTGAAGGGCAGAAAAACAATACACATATTATAGGAAGGGCGCGGAACTCGGGCGAATCGGCTGCGGGGCAATACACAGAATTAGACATAGACTAAACGTCGCACAATGTATATTTTGCGACTCTACAGTAGGAGGACTAGACGATTACTGATACCTTTACTGCAGGGGAGTTTGTCCTGAATATACCACGTGCTACAATCATTGCCGTATGCAATGGCCCACGGCATGCGTTCTTGGCTGGATATATATCACGCTGCCTATAAGGTTGCTACAGTGTCCAAGCCGACCACGCAGTTGTAGCTCTAGTGTTAGAATTCTTACACGAACGCTATTTGACTTATCCACAGAACCATCGTGAAAATATTTGCTTTTTCACGACTTTGCTATTTTCGTATGCTTCCCTCCCTACCCGGCTTCTCTGCCCTTTTATTTGACATAAGCATTAAAACTATATGAAATATGTTTCTTGGGCAACAGTGTGTTTCAATGCCCTTTGAACATTTTGCGAACAGCAGGAGGGGCGTAGGAGAGGGGTGCTCAGTTGTTCTATCGGTAATATACTCTGTCGGGCGTACGAACGTCGAGATAGGCTGCAGGCACGCCACTACCTAAGTGCTGCAATGTGGCAATAGCTGCCCCACTCTGTACCAAAGCCTCGGCTTGCAGGTTACAACGAATCACGAACGGCTTGCCCTCTAGCCGCGCATCGAGCTCATAGGGACTGCCGCTGGGCAAGATAAAAGCCGAGACGGCCAGATGCGCGGCCGTAAGCTGATAGCTCAGCGTTTGCACAAAGCCGATGGTACTACCAGGCAAGTAACGCTTACCTGGATGCAACGCTACGCCTGATTGATCGACGACGAGCGGTACACCACTTGGTATATGAGCAACTTTAGCCAGCACTAGGCCCGACTTATTAAGGGCATAGTTGCCATGAATCGACTGCACCAGTACGCTCGGCTGCGCGGCTTGCACATAGATCACCGGGCGATTGCCAACAAGTGGCAACGTAAGCGAGACGGCCTGCAGCTCCGGAAACTTCTGCCGCATGGCGGCGGCCGTGCCATCGAGATTGGCGGTGATTTTGGTACGGTTGGTGAGGCTACTGCCAAGCAGTTTCTGGGCGGCTGCCTGGTACGTGCTGGCTGGCTGCAGGTAGCTGGCAGAGACGCTATTCTTGCCAAGCAGTATAATCTTGGGGTTCGTAGTAAGCAGCAGTAACTTGGCAGCACAAATTACAACGACGACAAGTAATAGCCAGAATGGCAGTTGGCTGATCAACGTTTTGGGTAGCCGTCTGCCACTCTGTTCCGACGCCAGCACGCGCTGCGGACGATTGCCCAGCTCGGGTGTTCGGCTGGCATAGTACGAAAAAGCAGGGCTCGACGCCCCTGGAGTAGTTGTTCGGAGACGGTCTCTCCCCTGCTCTGGCGAGCTTTTACTTTTTCGCCCGAACATGCCCTTCTTCTCCACCAGCTACTTTAAGAATGAGCTCAGCAAGTTCTACGGCGGCATGCGGATGTGCATAGGCACTTAGGTTGTGCGCCAGTTGACTACACCGTGCTTGATTGCTCAGAAGCTCCCCTATTGTTCTCCCGAGGCGCTCCGGCTGCTCAATCTGATCTTCGTTGAGGAGCAGCGCCGCCTGCTGGTCGGCGAGAATTTGAGCGTTCTTGATGTTCCAGCCAAGCTGCTTGGAAGGCACAATCAGGCACGCTACACCTTGAACGGCAAACTCCGCCAGTGTAGTGGCACCACCGCGGGTCACCACCACATCGGCCGCACCACTATATGCTGCCAGACCGGGGGTAAAACCGTGGACACGGATATGTTTCCGTGTCGCGCCAAGCTGGAGCGCGTCATACGCTTGATTGGTCTCGGCCTCGAACATCCGACCAGCGATATGTACAATGACGAGATTTGGAAAGGTTCCCAGCAAGTAGCGTGCGTTGGCCACGAGCGCTTCATTCAGCACTCGGGCGCCATTGCCGCCTCCCGTTACAAATATGACCTCTGCGTCTTTTGGCATATCAAGTTCAGCGCGGTAGTGAGCGCGTAACCGCGGCGTAACCGCCTGATACTGGGCGTTCACCGGTACGCCCACAACCACTGTTTTTGCTGCCGGATATGGATAGAGCGCGGCGGGTAGCGCTACGGCATGCAGCTGCGCCCAGCGTGCAATCAAACGGTTGGCCAGACTAGGGACACTATCGGAATCGTGGGTAATATACGGGATGCCGTTCAGCCGGCCGCCCAATGCCACCGGCACACTTACGAAGCCGCCGCGTGTAAAAATTACATCGGGTTTTAAGCGATGGAGTAGCCAGAAGCTTTGCCACAAGCCCGCTACTACTCTGCAAGCGTCGCGCATATTCAAAATCTGTACCCGGACGTTCAGCCATTGCTTCCAACCCTCGTCGGCGTAACGGCGTAGCTTACCAGCCGACACTTCGTAGACACTATCAATGCTCGGATCAGCGGCTGGCACATCAGACAGGTGGTCGCCCTTTTGGCCGATGTAAATGATCTGCGTGTTTGGATCTTGACGCTTTAGTTCGTGCGCTACGGCCAGAATAGGAGTGATGTGCCCGCCTGAACCGCCGCCAGTCATTACTATTTTCATACTCTACCCTTCTGACCACCACGCTTAACGACGTTGCGGGCATTAAAGCTAGTATAATGCGAAATCTGAAAAACCAGGCCCAAGGCCGCACCCACGAACAGCACACTAGTACCTCCGTAACTAATGAACGGCAGCGTAATGCCCTTGAGCGGCAGCAGACCCATCATGGCACCCACATTAATGATCAGTTGTACGCTGAGCCACGCCAGCACACCTACGGTGATAAAGCGGCTAAAGGCATCGGGCGCACGCTCGATGATGATCCGCAGCCGTGTAAACAACGTCGCAAATAGCCCGAGCAATATCATGACGCCTACAAAACCGAACTTTTGGGCATAAATGGCGAAAATGGAGTCATTTTGGGCCTCTGGCAGATAGCCATAGCCACTGGCGCCACCGCCCAGTCCCTGCCCTATCAGACCACCGGAACCGACAGCGGTAATCGCTTGACAGGCCTGATAACCGGCACTAGTCAGGCAATCGGGGTGTATAAACGAGGTCAAGCGTTCGCGGCGATAGGGGCTGATGGAAATCACTAGCAATACTAGCAGCGCCAGGACGCCCGCTACCGATACAATGCGCTTCATGGGCAAACCGGCCATGACTGCCATAGCGCCGATGATAGCAACGATTACGGCAGTCGATCCAAGATCGCTTTGGCCATGAAGGGCTTCTGGTCCAGCGATAACTACCATAAGTACCAAAATCAAAATGCCCAGTGGTTTTAGCGTGCGTTCGCGGCTGCCTAGTTCTCCAGTCTGTACGCGAATGGCAAAGAAACTGGCCAGCGATATGATTAGCGCGAACTTAAGGATTTCCACCGATTGCAGCGACAAGCCGCCAATGCGGATCCAGCGGTGTGCGGGATAGAGCGGGCTCTTTGGCGTTATTAGTGCTATCAGTGTGCCAATAGCGGCCGTTACCAACAGCGGCATTTGCCAGCGCCGCCAGGTGTTGAGCGGTATACGTGCGGTAATCAAAAAAGCAATCAAGCTCAAGACGATGGCAATTACTTGCCGGGAAACATAGTGCGCGCTTGATCCGCCACTGGTGGCACCAAGAGCCGGGCTAATCGCATAGACTACAGTTAACCCAATGGCAATCAAAAATACGGGAAGTACTACCAGCCAATAATCGGGCCGGTGACGGCGGATCGATGGTGGATCAACAGGAACAGTCGCACGGCGACGGCCTGCGATCAAGTTCACACGTACCACCCTAGTACGAACAGCACCAGGCCGATGATGCCCACTACTTGTCCGATCACCCAAAAGCGCATTGTCACCTTTGTTCGCTCCCAACCGCTGGCCTCAAAATGGTAGTGAATGGGGGCGATCAGGAACACTTTTTTGCCGTCGCGCAGTTTCTTGGACAAGATTTGAATAACACTCGAGCCGGCTTCGGCTACAAACACCAGGCCAATCACCGGTAACAACAGCACCGTGTCAGTAATCATCGCCACCACGCCCAGCGCGGTGCCGAGCGAGAACGATCCAATATCGGTCATGAAAAATCGTGCCGGATAGATATTAAACCAAGTATAGCTGAGCAATGTACCTACCATGGTAAAGCAGAATCCTGCCACACCGAACCGGCGTTCCAGGAGCGCAATCACCGCGTACACTCCGAAAGCCGTCGAGGCCAAACCACCCGCCAAACCGTCCATACCATCGCTAATGTTGACTGCATTGGCCGTCGAAACTACTACCAACACAAACAGTGGGATGATTAGCCAACCAATGTGCCAGGGCTGGTCCATCCCCGGAATATGGATCCCGGTTACACCGAGCTTGTAGTAAAAGAATAAACCGCCAATCAGCGCCACCAACGTCGTCAGCAGCAGTTTAAGTTTGCTGCGCATCCCGGCAATACCCGTGCCATTACCACGGAGGTTGATAATGTCGTCGAGTAGCCCCACTACCCCACCACCGACCAGGGCAGCCAACGGCAGCCAGGTTTGGTTACGGCTCAGGTTGAACGCCAGCGTCACAATGCCTGCGCTCAGCACAAATACCAGCCCGGCCATAGCTGGCGTTGGTGGCCGGTTCTTTTTGGCACTCAGTTGCATCAGGATGGTGGCCTTTTTGCCGGTCACATCCATAGTACGCGACTTCTTCCACCACTGCCTTTTGTAGGCAATGTTGGTGTAAATGGGCGTAATGAGCATGCTGATAGCAAAACCCAAAAAGCCAAGCAATAAAATGTGAATGAGCGTATGCGTGTGAAGCGATACCGATACTGTGCCTTGCATGTTGGTTTCCTTTAGTAATTCAAATTTTATTATAGCACCGATGTTAGCTCTTGGGAGCAACCCCAAAATTATTAACCAGCATATGGGCAATGTTAGCAAACACCGGCTGCGCCGTGCCACTGCCGGCAAAGCCGCCATAGTTGGTAGGCTGCAGATTATAGACCACGATGACATACTGAGGAGTATCTCCGCCAATAAAGCCCATGTACGTAGCGTTGACCCGGTCGGTATAATAACCACCTATCGGATTAGCCACCTCAGCCGTTCCGGTTTTGCCACCTACGCTGTAATTTTGCCCAAAGTTCAAGTACGAGAACCCTTCGCGAATGTGGTTAGCATTGTTCTCTTCGAGCAATGTGATCATGTCGTCGCTCACTTGCTGGGATACTACACCGGTTTTTATAGCAGTAGGCTTCATCGGTGTCACTTTGCCGGTGCCAGTCGTCACCTTATCAACCAAATGTGGCTGATAGTAGGTACCGCCGTTCACCAGGCTGGTAAGCCCGGCCCCCATTTGCAGTGCCGTAGCCGTGTAGGCCTGGCCAAACGACATATTGGCGTAGGTGAGGTTGATGCCGGCACCAGTATCAGCCGGCTTTGGCACATAGCCGCTGGCTTCATAGCCTTGCTCTACCCCAGTTGCCTGGCCGAGCATAAAGTGGTTGGTAAAGTAGTCGTAGAGTGTACTCCGGGCATGTGCGTTAATCTGCCCACCTCCTAGCTGCATCAGCATCCATGTTGCACCGGTGTTGAGTGATTTATCAAGCGTCGAAAGAATACTCTGCTGGCCAGTGCTGTGGTCTTCTTCCACATCACTCACCGCCGCACCATCAATGCTCCACGAGCCAGGATCATAGAACGATGTCGTGGGCGTGATAACACCCTTCTGCAAACTGGTGGCGGTTGTAAACAGCTTGGTGATAGAGCCCGGCTCAACTGGTTCGGATACGGTTTTGTTTTGAAACAACACCGGATCAGCCACCTTTTGGTAATTGGCTGGGTCGTAGCTAGGATAGTTAGCCATAGCCTTGATAGCGCCGGTATGCACGTCTAAGATAAGCGCGCTGGTATCTGCGGTCTTGTATTGGTCGTGCGCTGCCTTGACGATCTTTTCCAGGCCCGATTGCATGCCCACGTCGATGGTCAGATCCACGCTAGCACCTGCCACCGGATCGGTCAGGATGTTATCCGGACTGGCCGCCAACGGTACACCATTGACATCGGTTACAGCCTTCAACTGCCCAGGTGTTCCTTCCAGCTCTTTGTTCAATGCCTGCTCGATGCCGTATTCACCTTGCCCGTCGTTATTCACAAAACCCAGTAGCTGCGCTGCCATTTGGCCTTGCGGATAGGTGCGGTAATCTTGCTCTTGGGTGCCCACACCGGAAAACTTGAGCGCTAATATCTTGTTGCTTTGTGCCGGCGTCAGTTTACGTGCCAGCACTACATAGCGCCGCCCACCACCGGTTTTGAGCAGCTTTTCGATGTCTTGCGTATTGCCACCGATGATTGGCCGTAGCTTGTCGGCCACTTTGAGCGGCTGTTTGACTACCGTTGGGTCGGCATAGGCTGTGTACAGCTTTTGGTTCATCACAAGCGGCACTGTCCCACCGTTGAACTGGGCAGATATAATCCCCCGCGCTGCCGGAATCTGGTACTGCTTAAGCTGTGTGTTCAGAGCAGCTGTCTTGTAGTAATCGTAGCGAATTACCTGCAAGTAAAAATCGCGCACCGCAAACACGCCGAACACCACCAAAAGCAGCGCATACCACAGACGTGCACGCTGAATGGGGTTGACCGGCTTGCTGCCCGGCGGTTGCTGATTCATTGTTTGTATTATACCGTAAGCATTATCTGTTCAGAAAATATCCCTAGAAACAATGTACGCATAGCGGCCTAGCCCGACCGAGCTATGGCAAGCTTCAATTGCAATTAGTTTTCGGGAATATAATTCCAGAGCTGATTAAAGACTGGTTCTTGATTGCCGTCAAGGCGGCAGGGATTTTGGACAATCTTGGTACCGTTTATATCAATACACAGAAAGCTGTTCCGATTCCATATTTGATAGCCTTGTCCATACGAAAAGTTCCACCACAGTACCATCCATTGCTGGTTCTGTTGGCCATTGCAGGTCCATTGCTCCAATTGTACCCCGGCTGTCTTGCTTGCCCCTGGCACGTCTAAGCAATAGTTGCCGCCATCCAAAGGCTGGATCGTGTAGTACGACGTAGTGCCCGAGTGATAATGAAAGACCCAGTTATCCCAGTCGACCTGGGCGTTGCAGGACGTCTGGTAGACTTTAGAGCCATTGGTGAGCGGGTTATTGGGTACGCCCATGCATTCACCACTTTGATAGTTATCCCACAGCACTTGAGACGGAATGGTAGCCGCTGCCACAGGTTGAGTAAAGGCTAGAATCCCCACTAGTACGCTCGTAATAGATAGTAATAAACCCGTAGGCCGTTTAACAGGTAATCTCATACTGTTGTCCCCCACTTCTTATGTACCTTTTATTATGACGCCTGCCCTCTCACGGATCAAGCTTCATGCTAGTTTAGACTGGGGGGATTTGTTATGGAGGTGCTTACTGTACCGCACCGCTGGGTGCCACTGGCGTCATGGCCTGCGCGGTTGCACTGCTGGCCACTTGATCGATTGACTGCAAACGCGCCGAAGCCACGCTCAAATCGGCGTGCTGCTCTTGTAGTTTGGTCTGCTGTTTTTGCAAGGCGTGAATCTGATAGCCATAGGCGTTAGTTTTGGTAACCTGCGTCAAATATAAAAGACCGAGCAAACAGGCTAACACAATCAGCACAATGGTGTTGCTGACTGGGCCTAGTCGGCGGTCTGTTACCTTGAACGTCACCGAGTTTTGCCCGCGCATACTGTTTTGCATCTGCGGTTGACGCCCCATGGCCAGGGCGGAAGAATATGTCATAAAACTGCTTTTTGTGTTTGTTTTGGTGTTTGTTTTGGTGCCCGCCCCGGGCCCATATAACGGGTCCGGGGCAAGCTTTTGCTTTTTAGCGGAGGACTTTAACGTCCACTCGCTTGGCACGGGATTTGTTGACTACTTCGATGTGAAATGGCATGCAAGTCCCTTTCTTTTTTTATTTTTTCACTGCGACGCGTAATTTGGCACTACGCGCACGCGGATTGAAAAACAACTCATGTTCGTCGGCCACCACCGGATGCTTTGTGAGCAATCTTAGCGGCGCATCATAGCGCTCTCCGGCCAGTTCGGCAAATGCCTGTTTGACCAGGCGGTCTTCCAGGCTATGAAAGCTGATGACACCAACGCGGCCGCCTGGTTTTAGCAAATCAATCCATAGTGGCAACGCCGCCCTCAGCAGTCCCAGCTCGTCGTTAACGGCAATACGGAGCGCCTGAAAGGTTTTGGTTGCCGGGTGTGTTTTGCTACCCTTTGGCATAACCGATCGTATTACTTCTGCAAGTTCCTGTGTGGTAGCCAGTGGCCGGGCAGCCACGATAGCTTCCGCTATCCGTTTTGCCCGCGGCTCTTCCCCGTACTCTTTGATGATACGAACTAAGTCGTCGATCGAGTAGGTGTTGACCACAGTGGCGGCGTTTAGGCTTTGCGATTGGTCCATTCTCATATCAAGCGGACCATCCTGCCGGAACGCAAACCCCCTTGCAGCATTGTCAAGGTGCGGCGAAGACAGCCCTAGATCGGCCAGGATAATATCGAATTGCTTTCCTTCGGCGCATAGCGCCTTCGTAGCAGATAAGAAATCCTGATGAATAAGCAGTGCCCCTTTGGCCGCCAGCGTCTGTAAGGCTGCGATAGCATGGCTATCACGATCTACTAACGTTGCTTGGCTGTAGGCTTTGGTCCGTTCCAAAATGGCAGTAGCGTGGCCACCGTATCCGGCCGTCAAATCGAGGTATGATTCCCCTTTCGACGGCGCTAGATGCGCCAGCACGCCGTCCAATAGGACCGGCACATGCTCGTTACTAATCTGTTCGTGCATTCGCACTATTATATAGTTTTGTTTTTGTTTTGGTGTTTGTTTTATCTGCCAAGGGATAGCTATGGAACTTTGGGCTAACGCGCCAGGGTTCGATAGCTTCCCTTGTCAATGACAAGGTCACCTATTCAGCAGTCAACTGTTTGTTTTTTTGGAGTTTTTGTTTTTGTGGTGTCAGAAAACATCGTAATGAAAGTAAAGATGTTTAAGAGTTTGTTAAACGAGGCTTTTTAAGAGCCTGAGGTACTTTCGATATCTCCTGACAATTTGAGAGACTTATGTGTGAGGTGGAGTTTTGGGAGGTGTTTTAGGGAAAGAACGAGGGTTTTTAAACGCGGTGCCCTCTCTAGTCCGCGTGTTGACTGCCGAATAGCTAAACTTGTCAAAGCTTGAGACAACCGCTCCCGCGGTTTTCTCATCGCGCCGGCAAAAAGACGTGACTTTTTGTCGGGCTGCTCTTTCCAGTCTGTCGACCGGTTTCGCTATTCTTGCTTGTGCCTAATTGTTAAAGAGCTTTGCGGAATGATTGAGGGTTAGTCGCCCATAAGCCGCCAATACTTCCCAACCCGCACGCACGACACACTTTTGTCGATGCCGGCGTAGTCTAGCAGGTGTTGCTCGATGGTGATTCTGCCCTGCTTGGCGTCCAGTTCGGCCTCTGTCTTGCCCATTCGAAACTGGACATTAAGATCGGCCACCCGCTCATCCAAGATGTCGCCCTTGAGCCGCTGCTCAACGTCGTCGTCCCAGACGTGCTTTGGATAGACATGCAGATACTTTTGGAACCCGCGCGTGATGACTACCCCGCTCGCAAACTCGCTTCGAAGCTCGGTCGGTATCGTCAACCGCCGTTTGTCATCGAGTTTCCTTTGGAAATAGTCCACCTGTGCCATTGATTGGTTTAGTAAGTTGCTAGTGAGTTGTTTGTTTTTGCTTTTTTGGTGAGTAGTCTAGTTGTTAGGGCTACCCACGATTACCCACTGACATGAGTGTACTACCCACTCCTACCCACATACAAGTACTTTTCTATAGAAAAACTGGTGTTTATGACACCAGTTATCCACAGATGCTTGGTTATACACAGGCTTCGCGGGATAGAGACCCGGCCAACAGGCCCCTCCACTAGCTAATTGTCTTCGCTATTGAGTAGCATCGAGTTCTGCCAGCTGGCACTCTGCCGCATACTGCTGAATCAGAGGGGGCCGCCCAGGGACACAAGGCATTTGCACCTCCCAGGGTGCCGGGCCTCTTTCCTGCGCTCGCAGATACTTAGCTAAAGCCCGAGCAGCACCGTCTGGCAGTGGTCCATAGAAATCCGCCACCGCACCCTCCGGAGCTCCCGAAACTGATTCGACTACGTATGGATCTTTCTTGAGATGGTCAGAGCTAAAGGGATCATCATTTCCCCTGCAAGCAAAGGCGAGGGCGCCCGCCGCTATCATCACAGCCCCTGCTGCTGCCGCTCCTAGCCTGCCGCGTGTTATCCGTAGAGGCCTACGATCCTTCGATACATGCGGTAACTCCCCGCCCTGGTAGGTTCCACCTGCGTACAAACTCATAATAAAGATATTATATACACAAAGAGCTTGTGCGTCAATGCCTCTTTACGAAACGCTATTTGCCGCTAAACGTAGTATGGCGAGCACCGATGTTCAGAATAATTGGCGAGTGACCCGTTTCGGCATCGCGCATATACACCGAGTCCATCACCCCAGCCTGCACCGGTACCGCATGCAGCGCCCGTAGCATTTCACCGCTGCTTTTAAAAGAAGTCAGCAAGATGGCTGCAATTGCCAAGAACATGCTGCCATGCCAATGGATGGGGTGCAGATGCCGGTGTAAGGTTTTCTTTTTCATAGGTACTATTTTTGTTTTAAATAGTATCTATACATTAACAAAACTTAAGCGTTTTGTCAAGATTATGCTTGGGTATGCAGAAGCGGCGGCTTAGACGTCGAGCACAAATGGTTCCCCATCAACTGCCTTGATGAAAGTGATCGCGGCTTCGGCAAAATCTTTTTCCATTTGGTCGTAGGCACCTCGGCGAGCGTCATCATTCCAGTGCCAGTCATGAATCGGAATAACATACTTGGGCTTGAGCTCCAACGCCAAACGAACTGCATCCACCACCGAGCCCCAGGGTCCCGTCACAGGTAGTGCTAGTACCGTGCGCGTTTCATGAAAGCTATGGCTATCACCGGGATGACTGAGCTTGTCCAGATAGTGCACCCCTATTTCCTGCGGCGGTTCGACTGGGAAATAGGGGCGGATTACTTCGTGCGGACTCTCGAACAGATTGACGCCATCAGGTGCTTGGTCACTGGCGGCTATACTCTCCTTTTTTAGAATCCCAACGATCTCGGTTGTGGTAGTGATACGAACTTTGGGGAATTTGGCCACCAACTGCTTGATAAGGTCGATGTTGAGATGGTCGGAGTGGCTGTGGGTGATAAAAATGTCGTCCAAATACTCTAGCGTATCAACCGGCACAGGGCTCATGACGCCCGGGTCAAACAACACGGTACGATTAACAGGGGCCGGCATCTCTACCAACAGGCAGGAATGTACAAATTTGGTGACCTTCATCTGGTGAGCTCCTTTCATTTGAACTGCCCTAGAGTATAACGCAACCGAGCAGCTGGACTGTAAAAAACTGTACCAAACCAGCAAAATTATCGCTTGGCGACCGGCTTTTTGCGGACGTATGGACGATCGCGGTAGGCCAATTCGCGGCGATGCTGGTCGATGCCTTCGATGTATGACTCAAAATCTTTTAGCAAGGTGGAGTAGCGTTGATTCGGGGTCAAGATCTTGAGCAGCTTGTTCTGCTGCACCAGGTATTCGATCAGGCCAAAAAAGTCACCGTCGCCGCTGACGATCAGCGCCTGGTGGTAGTTGGGCAGCTCTTTCATAGCGTGGAGTACTAGATCGGCGTCGATGTTGCCTTTGACGACTGGTTTTTGGTCATCTTTGGGCTTATCGCCGGGGTGCTCTGGGTCGGTAGCGGTGTGGGGGTCGGCTTTGATTTCCAGGGTAGGCTTGAGGACGATCAGATAGCCATGGTCGTGCATCAGCTCGTAGAGCGATTCGTTTTCTGCCATGTAGCCAATAAACATGTAAGCGTGTGTGAC
>DATIIP010000019.1:0-7952 GCA_035479475.1 Saccharimonadales bacterium (SeqCode)
CGGCCGACCAGCCGCTACCCGGCTACAAAGACGTGCAGCCGTTTGTCTACGCCGGCTTTTTCCCGGAAAGCAACGAATTTTATAACGATCTAAAAGAGGCTATCGAAAAACTAAGCCTGAGCGACTCAGCGCTGCAATACGAGCCCGAAAACTCGCCGGTGCTCGGGTTTGGCGTGCGCATCGGCTTTTTGGGGCTGCTCCACATGGATATCATCCGCGAGCGGCTGGAGCGCGAATATAACCTGGAGCTGGTGGTTACCAACCCATCCACCGATTACCAGGTGAGAATGACTAACGGTGAAGAGCTGGACATCAAAAGTGCCGCCGATTTGCCCGACCCGGCGCAGATCAAAGAAATCCGAGAGCCGTGGATTAAGGGCGAGATCATTGTCCCGCAGACTTACGTGGGACCGGTGATTCAACTCATCAGTAGCAAACGCGGGCTGCAAAAGAATCTCAGCTACGTCGAGGACCGTGCAATCGTTGGGTTCGAAGCGCCGCTGGCCAACCTGCTGACCGATTTTTACGACCAGCTCAAAAGCATCACCAGCGGCTACGGCAGCTTCAACTACGAGCTCGATGATTACCGCGCCGAAGATCTAGTACGGCTCGATTTTTACGTGGCTGGCGAAATGGTGGGTGCGCTCAGTGTGATGGTGCACCGCAGCGAAGCCCAAAGCCTGGGCCGGGTTACCGTGGAGAAGCTAAAAGAGGTGATTCCGCGCCAGAACTTCCAGGTGGCACTGCAGGCGGCCATTGGCGGCAAGTTCATCGCCCGTGAAGACATCAGCGCTTACCGCAAAGACGTTACCATCGGTCTCTACGGCGGTGACGTGTCCCGCAAAAAGAAGGTGTTGGCTAAGCAAGCCAAAGGCAAGAAGCGCATGAAACGATTCGGCAAGGTAGACATTCCGGCCGAGGCGTTCACGGTGATGCTGAAGCGCGACTAAACGGTCGATGTGGCTTGGAGTGCCTGGAGATCGGCAATGATCTGCACGGCGTGTTCTTTGGGATCCACGCCGCGGTACTCTTTGGCAATCTGACCTGACGGCGAAATGATGAACGTGTTGCGCTCGGTACCCAGGTATTCGCGGCCCATAAACTTTTTAGGTTTCCAGCTATCGTACGCCTCGATGGTCGTATGGTCCGGGTCGCTCAGCAGTGTAAAGTTCAGACCAAACTTCTCAGCAAATTTCTTATGTGAACGGACGCTATCTTTGCTCACGCCCACTACTTCGGCGTTGCCAAACTCGGCAATGGCATCGCGCTCATCGCGGAAGCTGCAGGCTTCGGTCATGCAGCCCGGTGTATCGTCCTTGGGGTAAAAATACAGCACCAGCCACTTGCCGGTGTAATCGCTTAGCGAGCGGAGTGAACCATTTTGATCTAGTAGCGAAAAGTCTGGTGCTTGGCCCATATACAAAGTATAGCGTTACACCGATATTCCTGATATAGTTAGGCAATGCACGCCGACAAAAAAAAGATAATTACTATTGCCGGCCGGCCAGGTAGCGGCAAATCCTCGACTGCCAAAACTATTGCTACCGAGTTGGGCTATCAGCACTTTTCATCTGGTGATTTATTTCGGGCGCTTGGCAGAGAACTCGGCATTGATGTGCTCCAGACCAATCTCTCCGCTGAGAAGGGTGAGATTGAGGTTGATGTTGACCGGCTGGTGGATGAGCGTTTGCAAACCATTGGTGCCACCGAAGATCGAGTTATCATTGACTCTCGGACGGCGTGGCACTGGATTCCTGGGTCGTTCAAGGTTTTTCTGGACCTAGATCTAAACACCGCCGCCGAACGAATTCTGGCAACCATGGACGATGACCGCTTGGCAAGTGAGCACATTAAACGAGATCCGGTTGAGTATGCAGAGCTGCTGAAGCACCGCCTAGAAAGCGAGACTCGTCGTTACAAAGCGCTGTACAATATTGATCCCTATGTTATGAGTAATTATGATCTGGTGATTAACACCGGCGAGCACAATCTGACAGAGGTGGTACAGCAAGTGCTAAGTGCTTACCGAAGTTGGCTTGAGCAGGCCGGTCGACACGTCTAAGACATGCCTAGACTTCTGGCAGTCTAGACTTTTGAGTGCCAAACGCCTATACTCTGGATCATGACAGAGCGGCAAAAACAAATTTTGTCGGCAATCATTGAGCAGTATGCCGAAGTTGCCGTTCCGGTAGGCAGCAGTTTGCTGGCCAAAGTTTTTGACGTCAGCAGCGCGACTATTCGGGCTGAAATGGCCGAATTGGAGCGTCTGGGCTATATTCGCCAGCCGCACACCAGTGCCGGGCGCATCCCCACCGACCGTGGCTACCGGTTTTATGTAAATAGTTTGAATGCATCTGCTGAGCCGACAGTGCCCGAAAAGCGGGCCGAGCGCGCCCTCAGCGCCCGGGTGCAGCATGGCGGCTTGCCCGAACGTACCATACGCAATGCCGTTGATACGCTCGTGGAACTGACGCACAATCTTGGCCTGGCCACCATCGGTAATCAGCTGTATATGAGTGGTCTTTCCAATCTGTTTGGCCAGCCGGAGTTCATCAGCGGCAATCAAGTGCAGCAGGTGGCGCGTTTGCTCGATAACCTGGAGCCCTGGCTGCGCGAAGCCGCCCCCAACGAACCACTGAGCGTCTTCATTGGCGCCGAAAACCCGATTGGCCGCAGCGCTGGCGTAACCCTCATCATAAGTCGTTTCCGCAGCCCCTTTAGCGATCACAGCTACGTTGGCACGCTGGGGCCGACCCGTCAAAGTTACCGCGACGTAATGGCGCTGGTGGCGCACACCGGCAAGACATTAGAGGAGGTTTTGTATGCCTAAAAAACACCCGGCTGCAGCCGATGACCAAACCGAACTAATCGCATTGCAGCAACAAATTGCCGAGCTCACCGAAGCGCTGCAGCGTGAGCGGGCCGACGCCACCAACTTGCGCCGCCGCCATGACGAGCAAATTGCCGGACTCAAAAACTTGGTCAAAGCCAACGTGGTGCGCGATCTGCTGCCGGTAATTGATAACTTTGAGCGCGCCCTCAAACATGTTCCGGCCGATCTGGCCGAAAGCGACTACATCAAGGGCGTCCAGGGTGTCGTCAAACAGTTTGAGAAAACCCTGGCAGAGCTAGGCGTAGAACGCATCGCTACCGTGGGTCAGCCGTTCGATCCGCGGTATCACGAGGCCGTCAGCATGGAAGATGGTGATGGCACGCAAGAAGTAGTCAGCGAAGAATTGCAAGCGGGCTACAAGCTTGGCGACGAAGTCATCCGCCACGCTATGGTCCGGGTACGGGTGCAGTAGCGGCGTAAAGCGACCTCGAATGGCTAACCGATTAAGTTCACAGGAAGACCCCCTCAGAAGGCTATAACTATGGCTATTGCCAACCAATTTCATGAATCAATACAAGAAGTAGAGTCAGGCTTTGATCGAGATGCCCTAGTCGTATTTGCTGGTCGAGTGGACACCTGGCTTGGCCCGCTGAACGTAGCCCATATTGGCGAGGTGGACAGTGTTGGCGAACAGCGACTCGTTGTTGCCGGAGTCGATCCGGAAGACGTAGGCTATGCTGTACACCGTGCCGTAGTGAAGGCTGGCGGCAAGGGGTTGTTGCTAGTAGATATGGCAACGCACCCGCTCGCTAACACGCTATCGGCAGGTTACCGTACCGCCCTCAATCGGTTAATCAGAGAGCGTAGGCGTGGTGGTAGATACCTACTATCTGCTGTTTCCATGGACCTCATCCCAGCCGCTCCCTTCGACACGGGTCAGTATGGGCGCAGCCTCCGGCACGAGTTGCCTAGAGCTATAGGGGAGGTAAAATTTCTCGGCCAAGTAGTCTCTCCGTTATTCATAGAGCTTGGCGAAGACGGGTAGAAGAATCGTGGCTAGCACTCTTGACAGCCGAGTGCCAATTTTCTATGCTACAATAGTATTAGCACTCTAGATGAGTATCTGCTAACAAGGAGGACATAAGATATATGGGCAAGATTATTGGAATCGACTTAGGTACTACTAACAGCGCTATGGCCGTGATGCAATCTGGCAAGCCGGACATTATCGCGAATAGCGAAGGCAACCGCACCACACCATCGGTGGTGGCGATCAACAAAAATGGTGAGCGCCTGGTGGGCCAAGTAGCTCGTCGCCAGCAGGTTACGAACAGTAAAAACACTATTTATGAAGTTAAGCGCCTGATTGGCCGCAATTTTAACGACACCGAGGTCCAGCGCGACCTCAAGCTGATGGGCTATGAGATCGTCAAGAGTGGCAATGCTGTCAAAGTAAAAATGGGCGACAAAGAATACAGCCCAGAAGAAATCAGCGCCATGATTCTGAGTAAGCTCAAGGCCGACGCCGAAGCGTTTTTGGGCGAACCGGTCACCGAGGCGGTCATCACCGTGCCCGCTTACTTCGATGACTCTCAGCGTCAGGCTACCAAAGATGCCGGCAAGATTGCTGGGCTAGAGGTTAAGCGTATTATCAACGAGCCAACGGCCGCAGCATTGGCTTACGGCCTCGACAAGGGCAAAACCGACGAAAAGATCGCTGTCTACGACCTGGGTGGTGGTACGTTCGATGTTTCCATTCTGGAACTGGGCGACGGTGTCTTCGAAGTTAAAAGTACCAACGGTGACACCCACCTGGGTGGTGCCGACTTTGATCGCGTCATCGTCAATTACTTTGTGGACGAGTTCAAAAAAGAGAGCGGCATTGATATCACCGAAGACAAAGCTGCCATGCAGCGCCTGCGCGACGAAGCTGAAAAGGCCAAGATCGAGCTTTCAACAGCGCAAGAAGTGGACATCAACCTGCCGTTCCTGACAGCTGACGCTGACGGCCCGAAGCACTTCGAGCACAAACTGACCCGTGCCAAATTAGAAGACCTAGTGAGCGATCTGATCAGCAAGACCGCCGAGCCATGCGAAAAGGCGCTCAAAGACGCCGGTCTCAAGGCTAGTGACATCGACGCCATTGTGCTCGTGGGCGGCATGACCCGGATGCCCGCCGTGGTCGAGAAAGTGAAGAGCATCTTTGGCAAAGACCCCATGAAGGGCGTCAACCCCGATGAGGTCGTGGCCGTGGGTGCTG
This sequence comes from Saccharimonadales bacterium (SeqCode), assembly GCA_035479475.1. Classification (GTDB taxonomy): domain Bacteria; phylum Patescibacteriota; class Saccharimonadia; order Saccharimonadales; family UBA4665; genus JAJZCD01. Next base: position 5,094 of record DATIIP010000019.1, read on the forward strand.
CCATTCAGGGTGGTGTGCTGCAGGGTGATGTCAAGGATGTGCTGCTGCTTGATGTAACACCGCTTTCCTTGGGCATCGAGACCATGGGTGGCATCATGACTAAGCTCATCGAGCGCAACACCACCATCCCCACCAGCAAATCAGAAGTCTTTAGTACTGCCGCCGACAACCAGCCACAGGTAGAGATCAAGGTCGGTCAGGGCGAGCGAGAGCTTATGGAAGGTAACAAAATCCTCGGCACGTTTGTGCTTGATGGCATCCCGAGCGCGCCGCGCGGTGTCCCGCAGATCGAGGTCACCTTCAATATCGACGCCAACGGCATTCTAAATGTCACCGCCAAAGACAAGGGCAGCGGCCGCGAGCAGAACATTACCATTCAAGGCTCGGGCTCTCTGGACAAGGCAGAGGTAGAGCGGATGGCCAAAGAGGCCGAGGCCCACGCCGACGAAGACAAGACCAAGAAAGAGCTGGTGGAAGCCCGCAACATGCTCGACAGCGCTGTCTATCAGGCCGAGAAAATGAAGCGCGACAACAAAGACAAGCTGGCCGACGAAGATGTCAAGAAAATGGACGAAGCCGTCGAGAAGGCCAAAAAGCTAGTGGCCGATGAAAAGACCGACAAAGACGCACTGGAAGCGGCCGTCAAAGAGTTGAACGAAGTACTAATGCCGATTGGTGCCAAGATGTACGAAAACGCCGGTGACGCTGGCGAGAAGCCCGAAGAAGACAAGGCAGCCGAAGGCGGCAAGGATGCCAAAGACGGCGAAGAGCCACTTGAAGGCGAAGTCGTCAACGACAAGAAATAACTACCCGTTTAGATAGGTGTCCGGACCACACCATTTGCAGCACAGGAGCAAATAGTTCATAGTATAATGTATGAGCGAGTTTTCTACCTCCCCAGAACGGTCAGTGGTCAATAGGGTCTGGGAGATAGCAGATGAAATGGACCTAGCGGTTTATGGTCAAGACCCTCGCGCCGCTGACCCCACAGAAGTAATCAGAGTGGCCTGGACTGACGAGACTACTGGGGTTAACTACCAGCGTGAATTGAGTTACATTCCGCGCAGTGATACTTCCACTCCCGAAGTTACTTACTTGCCCGCGCTCTTTGTGGCAAATGGTACTGAGGAGAGGTGTTACATGCTCAACGAAGATGGTAGTTGCTCGCCTTTTCGGCGGCGGACACAAAATGGCGCGACGAAAGGGAACCGATCCAGGTGTTCCACGATGAGCTCTTGCTGTTTCTGCAAGCAGTGAAGTTTGGATGGCATGCACTGTCCAGGTAAGTGTCAGGTAGTTAGCACTCTTGAATACCGAGTGCCAGTCTAGTACTATAGAAAGATAATGTCGAAGCGTGACTACTACGAAGTGCTAGGTATCGGCAAAGATGCCTCGGCCGACGAAATCAAAAAGGCTTTCCGGCGGAAGGCAGTAGAACTACACCCAGACAAACAGGGTGGCGATGAAGCCAAGTTCAAAGAGGTCAACGAAGCCTACGAAGTGCTCAAGGACCCCAGTAAACGTCAGCGCTACGATCAGTTCGGTCACGCCGGGGTGGGCGGCAATGGCGGGGCAGGTGGCAATCCGTTTGCTGGCTTTGGCGGCGGCCAAAACGTCAATTTCGACTTCGGCGATTTAGGCCTGGGCGATATCTTTAGTAGCTTTTTTGGTGGTGCTCCAGCTGGCGGCAGCCGGCAACGTCAGGCCCGCGGCAATGATGTAGAAACGCGCATCGAAATTGGCTTCGAAGAAGCCATTTTTGGCACCGAGGTAGACTTGCGTCTCAACCTGGAAGATACCTGCAGCCACTGCAAAGGCACTACGGCCGAGCCTGGTTACGAACTGAAGACTTGCGATACCTGTAAGGGCGCCGGCCAGATTGTAACTGCCACGCGGACCATCTTTGGCAACATCCAGCAGGCCAGCCTTTGTCCAACCTGCAAAGGCTCAGGTAAAGTGCCCGAAAAAGTTTGCAGTGTTTGTCACGGCAAAGGCACGGAACGGCGCGGTCAGAACATCCAACTCAAAGTTCCGGCCGGCATTGATGATGGTGCCACCATTCGGTTGCGTGAACACGGCGAGGCGATCGCTAATGGGCCAAAGGGTGACCTGTATGTCCATATACGTGTTAGGGCGCACAAGCACTTTACGCGTGAGGGCGATCTTATTTTGAGCGAAGAGCACGTCGATATGACGGCAGCCGCTTTGGGCACGGAAATCGATGTCGACACGGTTGATGGAAAAGTCCGCATGAAAGTTCCGGCTGGTACGCAGAGCGGTACCGACTTTAAATTGAGCAATCATGGTGTGCCGCATGTGCGCAGTGAAAACCGTGGTGCTCACATCGTAACTCTGATAGTAGACACGCCAACCAAGCTGACACGCCAACAAAAAGAGCTGCTCGAACAATTCCAGAGCGGCGGCAAGAAACACGGTTTCTTTTAGGTTTTACAAAACGGCGCTGCCTGAGTCTTAACAAAACTAAGCAAAAGCGCTATGATGCCAATAAATGCGCCGTTTACGCTACGACCAGAACGGATTCATACCGATGATCATCTGCCTCATCCTCATTATCGTGGCAGTTTTATATTTCTCGTATCAGCACGTCGTTAAAGCTCAACAGTAGTATTGCAACTTTCACGTTAAGATTGTACAATAGCAATCTTTAGATGAAGAATGTTGCCTGCTTTGCATTTCGGCCCGAACAGCTGCCGCCTGACCCCAGTCTAAGCGGCCGTGTTTCGCTGTTCGAGAAACTCCATGAACGGGGCATTGTACCGATCATTAGCCTGGGTGGCGAAGCCGCCTTTGTAGATGAAACAGTAGTGACTCATCATCTACTACCCGATAATACGTCTC
>DATIIP010000020.1:0-4733 GCA_035479475.1 Saccharimonadales bacterium (SeqCode)
AGTGATGGCTGAATTATCAATCACGGAACTTTCGGCGGACATTCGCGCAGCCATTGCTGATCTGAAAAGCCGCCCAGAAATTGAAGATGTAGGCGTGGTGACGCGCGTTGGTGACGGCATTGCCTGGATTTATGGTCTGAGCAAGGCCGGTTATAACGAAATGCTGGAGATTGACGGCCTGAGCGGCCAAAAAGTGACCGCTTTTGCTTTTAACCTCGGTGAGGACGAAATTGGTGCTGTTATCTTGGGTGATGCTACCCAGGTTAAGGCTGGTGCTAATGTTCGTTTGAGCGGTCAGGTGCTGGAAGTGCCAGTTGGTCCAGAACTCGTCGGCCGCGTGGTTGACCCACTAGGTAACCCGCTGGATGGCGGTGAACCAATCAAAGCCAAGCAAAAGAGCCGCGTAGAGCGCCCTGCCCCCGGCGTTTTGCAGCGCAAGCACGTCCATGAACCACTGATGACCGGTCTTGTTGCTATTGATGCCATGGTGCCAATTGGCCGTGGTCAGCGTGAGTTAATTATTGGTGACCGCCAGACCGGTAAAACCGCCATTGCCGTTGACACTATGGTTAACCAGGCTCGTCAGAAGACCGGTGTTGTTAACGTCTACGTGGCCATTGGTCAGAAGTTGTCCAAAGTTGCTGCCTTGCAGGAGCGTTTGAAGCGCGAAGGGGTTATGGACCAGACCATTATCGTGGCTACCTCTCCTTCTGATCCAGCCGCTATGCTGTACCTGGCGCCATACGCCGGTGCTGCCATGGGTGAATATTTCCGTGATAACAAGCAACACGCCCTGATTATTTACGACGACCTCACCAAGCACGCGCAGGCCTACCGCCAGATGTCACTGCTACTCCGTCGCCCACCAGGCCGCGAAGCCTACCCTGGTGATGTCTTCTACTTGCACTCACGTCTTTTGGAGCGTGCCGCCAAGCTGTCTGATGATCTTGGTGCCGGTTCACTAACTGCCCTGCCAATCATCGAAACCCAGGCTGGCGACATTTCGGCCTACATCCCAACTAACGTCATTTCTATTACCGACGGTCAGATTTTCCTAGAAACCTCGCTGTTTTACCAGGGTATCCGCCCGGCTATCTCGGTTGGTCTTTCAGTGTCCCGTGTGGGTGGCGATGCTCAGACTAAGGCCATCAAGGCCGCTGGTGGTGGCATGAAGCTAAGCCTGGCGCAGTTCCGCGAACTTGCTGCCTTCAGCCAGTTCTCGACTGATCTGGATGACGACACCCGCCGCACCATTGAGCGTGGTCAGCGCCTGACCGAGCTGCTCAAACAGTCGCAGTACAGCCCCTACGCAATTTGGGAAATGTATAGCGTGCTCTACGCTGCCAACAACGGTGCCTTCGACATCGTGCCAATCGAAAAGGTTGATGCTGCCCGCGAAGCGTTGCTCCGTGAGCTGAAGAGCAAGCACGCTAAGCTAGTCGATGCTCTTAACACTGGCGACAAGCCGACTGACGAGCAAAATGAGCAAGTTATGAAGGTGGCTCACGACATTGCCAAGCAGTACGAAGTAAAGGCCGAGAAGAAGTAGGCTGGAGCATTCATGGCAAGCACCATAGTATTAAAACGGCGCATCAGTTCCATTAAGAACACCCGCCAGATCACCAAGGCCATGCAGCTGGTGAGCGCTAGCAAGCTGCGCCGGGCACAGGAGTATGCTCAGGCTAGCCGCGCTTATGCAGACCTCGCTAATGAACTATTGGCCCGGATCGGCGGTATTGCCGAAGTTGAGCGTCAGCCGCTGTTTGCAAAACGTGCCGTTAAAACCCGTCTGTATGTAGTGATTACCAGCAACAGCGGCCTAGCCGGTGCCTACAACGCCAATGTGCTCAAGCAACTGACCGCTGCAGTGCGTGCCGACCAGAACGAGAAGGTTGCGACGCGGGTAATCGCTATTGGTAGCAAGGGTGCCCAGTTTGTGCGCCGCATCCGTGAGATTGACCTGCTGGCTGCCTATCCTGGCTTTGGCGATCAGCCAACAGCTAACGATTTGCGCCCAGTGCTTAACACTGTTGTCGATCAATACAAAGACGGCGAAGTCGACGATGTACAAGTGCTGTACACCAAGTTCAAATCGACCGTTTCGCAGGAAGCCCAAAGCTTGCAGCTATTGCCGGCTCAGGCAGGCGTAGCGGCCGCAGGTGCCAAGCCCATTGCTAATGGCAACTTTGAGCCAAATGTAGAGACCGTGATTGATCAAGTGGCTACTCGGTTGATTGAAGCCCAAGTGTGGCAAGCGCTGCTCGAAAGTATCGCCTCGGAGCACGCTATGCGCATGGTCGCCATGAAAAACGCTACCGACAACGCTAAAGATCTGATTGATGATTACACTTTAGAGCTCAACACCGCTCGCCAGGCGGCGATCACCCAGGAGTTGGCCGAAATTACCGGTGGTGCGGAGGCGCTCAATGGCTGATAGATATACGCGAACACCTCACACTTCACATAAAGCATTGGATACAGGAGAAAACTAATGGCACAAGCGACAAAGGATACAACTAAAACCGGTAAAATTACCCAGATTGTGGGTGTGGTGATTGATGTTGAGTTTTCAACAGACTCCCTGCCGGCAATTTATAACGCCCTCAAAGTACAAAATGGCGACCAAGAGCTAACGCTTGAGGTTGCGCAGCATCTTAGCGAATCAAGCGTCCGTGCTGTTTCGCTTGGCTCAACTGATGGTTTGGAGCGCGGTGCCGAAGTTACGGACACCGGTGCGCCTATTTCTGTCCCAATTGGTGACGAAACCCTAGGCCGCATGTTTAGCGTGACTGGTGAGCCGATTGATGGCAAGGGTGGCACGTTTAAAACCAAGTCACCAATTCACCGTACTCCTCCAGCTCTAGTTGACCAGTCTGGCTCGGTCGAGATTCTGGAAACCGGCATTAAGGTTATCGACCTGATTTGTCCAATGACCAAGGGTGGTAAGGCTGGTCTGTTCGGTGGTGCTGGTGTGGGTAAAACAGTGCTGATCCAGGAGCTAATCAACAACATCGCTAAGTTCCACAGCGGTTACTCGGTGTTCGCTGGTGTTGGTGAGCGTACCCGCGAAGGTAACGACCTGTACCACGAAATGGAAGAATCGGGCGTTATTAGTAAGACCAGCCTAGTCTTCGGCCAGATGAACGAGCCACCAGGCGCTCGTCTTCGCGTGGCACTTTCCGGTCTAACGATTGCCGAAGGTTTCCGTGACAAGGGCTCCGACGTGCTGCTGTTTATCGACAACATCTTCCGTTACACCCAGGCTGGTGCCGAGGTGTCTGCCCTGCTTGGTCGCTTGCCGTCAGCGGTGGGTTACCAGCCAAACCTGGCTGAGGAGATGGGTCTGCTGCAAGAGCGTATTACCTCGACACGTCAGGGTTCAATTACCTCAGTGCAGGCAGTTTACGTGCCAGCCGACGACCTGACCGACCCAGCTCCGGCAACAACCTTCGCTCACCTGGACTCAACTATTACCCTGAACCGTGCGCTGACCGAGATCGGTATCTACCCAGCTGTTGACCCGCTGGACAGTAGCTCGACTATTCTTGACCCCGAAATCGTGGGCGAAGAGCACTACCGCGTAGCCCGCGAAGTGCAACGCGTTTTGCAGCGCTACAAAGACCTGCAGGACATCATCGCCATTCTTGGTATGGAAGAACTGTCTGAAGAAGACAAGCAGTTGGTGGGCCGCGCCCGCCGCATCCAGCGCTTCTTTAGTCAGCCGTTCTACGTGGCCGAACAGTTTACCAACAACCCTGGCCAGTACGTGAAGCTGACTGATACTATTAAGGGCTTCCAGGAAATCCTGGACGGCAAGCACGACGACATTCCAGAAACGGCCTTTAACTTGAAGGGTACGATCGAAGACGTCGTAAAGGCGGCTAAGAAGTAGCATGCACTCGCTCGCCTATCTGGTTGCAGTGGTTCTGTTTGGGGCTCTTGCTGGTTGGGTGACGGCGCAGGTAATGCATATTAAGACTGAGTTTTGGGGCAACGCACTCATCGGTATTATTGGCGCTATGATAGGCAGCACCATAATGGTGCTAATTGGTGGCTCGAGTGTCAATGGGTTTAACGTATATAGCTTGCTCGTGTCCGTGGGTGGCGCCTGCCTTTTTACGTGGATTGTTCGTCAAGTTGCTCATGAAGGAAAGAAAAAACGATGGTACATTTTCAATTAGTTGCCCTGACCGGCACCAAATTTGACGGTGATGCTTACGAAATCACTCTGCCAACGCTAGAAGGCGAAATTGGCGTGCTGCAAGACCATATGCCGCTCGTCAGCGTTGCTACCAACGGCGTCATTGCGGTGCGCCGCGAATCAAAAGACAGCGACGCTGCCCGCGATTTCTTCGCCATTAGCGGCGGCGTGATCGAAGTTAGCGACAACACCTTGCGCGTACTAGTAGACGAGGCCGACCACGCCGATGACATCAACGAGGCTGAAGCAGAAGCCGCCATGGAGCGTGCGCAACAGCTGAAGGCCGAAGCTAAAGACGAAGTTAGTCTGGAGCATGCTCAGCAGCTTATGGATCGTCATGCGGTTCGTCTGCAGGTAGCTGGTCTTAAGCGCCATCACCAAAAGCGCTAGTATAAGACGCAAGTAGGCAGTCGATATATAGTTTTGTGACCGATATCACAAAACTATATTGACAATTGCATGTTTGCGGAACAAAATCCTATCTGTAAAAAGTTTTTAACCAACAAATCCTAGTGATTTAGAGAAATACTTA
>DATIIP010000021.1:0-3685 GCA_035479475.1 Saccharimonadales bacterium (SeqCode)
CTCACCAATCTTCGTTGCCATGTCCGTAACGTCTAGTGGGTCAAAATAGTGTGCGGCGTCTCCATGCACCTCAGGTAGACACGTGGCATTGCTACTAGCTACCGGAGCGCCATGCATCATAGCCTCCAAACCTGGCAGGCCGAATCCTTCGCTTAGAGAGGGGAAAACATAGGCTGCACAGTGTTCATATAGCCAACGTAATTGAGCGTCGCTGACAAAGTCGGTAAAGACGACGTTTGAGATGTGCTCGCGCGCTACCCGTGCGGCGTGCAGTTGGTAATTGCCGTCCTTTTTTCCGACCAACACCAGCCGTAGATCCGGGTGGCTTCTTTGCAACAACACAAAGGCGTCAATCAACCGGCCGAGGTTCTTGTGCGGCGTGGGTCGGCCCGTGTACATGATAAACCGCGTGCCCGCTAGCCCGGGCATAGGCTCCGGCCGGTCTTTAATAAAATCAGCCGATTCGAGCGTGACGGTAATCTTCGCTGGATCGACATGGGTGTAGTCAACCACGTCGTCTTTCACGAATTGGGTGGGAGTAATGAGCTCCACAGATTTGCGGACAACGCGCCTATTAACCCACTTGTACACCTGCTGCTTCAACCAAAACACCGCCGGGTTCTTGGTGGGGTTCCGGAACCGTATGGTCGTGAGATCTTGCATGGTCGTGACTACTCGACCTCGGTACCATACCGGCTGCTGAACCATGGGGAAATGCACCAAATCTGGCTCCAAGCCCTCAATCTGTTTTTTAAATCCAAGCTGCTCGCCTAAGGTAAACTCTTTGAACGGGGTTTCAATGATGATGAATTTCGGCGCAACCTCTGTCAGATACTTTAGGCGTTGGGGCTTGGCTAGCAAAATAACGGTATGTTTTGGCTTGAGCTGGTGGAGATTCTCGACCAGCTTGTCAACATAGCGTCCGGTGCTGGTGCCTGATTCGCGTGCGTCGATGGCGATCTTGCTCATGATCTGTGCCCTTTCTCAATCGCAGCCAACATGCGGTCGTACAGGCTGCGTGCAATTGCTTCCCAGTCATAGGTCTTTGCTTGCGCTAGACTTACCTTGGCGAGTTGTTCGCGCAGTTTGGTGTCCGTGAGCAGCCGCTCATAGACCCTAGCGATAGACTCGGGGTCCTCTTGGTCAAAATATAACGCGGCCTTGCCCGCGACCTCTCGAAATACCTGAACATCGCTGAGTGCGCAAACCAAGCTGTACATCATGGCCTCAGGCGGGGTCATGCCGAAGCCTTCATAGCGGCTGGCTGACGTATAAAACGTGGCATTGCGGTACAGGGCGGAGCGCTGTTCGTCAGTTACGTAGCCAAGGTGCATAATGTTTTTCCCAGCCCGTTTAAGCTCTGCCAACCGAGCCACTTCTGCCTCGCAGTTCCAGCCAATCGCTCCAGTTATAACGAAGGTATATTTTGCCTGAAGCTCTTCAGGCAGCAACAGAAACGCATCGAGCATGTTGAGTACGTTTTTACGTGGCTCCACTGTACTCAGTGTCAAAAAAAACTTGCCAGTAATTCCCATGTCAGCAAGAATCTTACGGTCGGTTGTCTTGTTGCCCGTGACTGGCGGTGGTGGTGCCACTGGAGTTACTAGAATATCTTTGAGCGGTACATGAAAAACGTCATGGAGCCGTTGCTTACCGAACTCAGAAACGATAACGACAAAATCGAGTTGCTTCAGTTGGCTTGGTATGAACCGCCGGAGGTCGCTCAGGTTCTTGCGGGCGACATACTGCGGCAGATCTACGAACGTTAGATCGTGAATGGTAGCGGCACGTGGTGTGCGAAACAGACTGGGCTGGCTCAAGAAATTGGCGTACCACACAAAGTCGGGCTTCATGAAGGTAAGCAATTCGATGGGAACCTCTATGCGGAAGCGTCGTAGCAGGTTAATGATAGGCCCAGGGAAATGGTAAATGGGGCGGTAGTGTATGTTTGGGGCTGCTGGGCTGGTGGGCCGTGGCTTGCGTCCCAGGAAGTTATAATAGTAACCCACAAAAGTAGCTTCTGGATGTGTGGCAGCCAAGCCCGATACCAACTGGGCAATGTAATAGCTAACACCTGTCCGCTTGACCATCAGTGGATTGGCGTCAAATAAAATAACGGGGCTAGGCTTTTTCATAGAGAGGTACAAACCGCTCCTTTACTATATGTGAGAATTCAAAACCTTCTACAAAGGCTGCCCGAGCAGCGGCGCCAAAGCGCTGGCGTTGTTTGGCGTCGTTTGCGAGTCGTGCCAACGCTGCCTGTAGGGCCTCACTGTCGCGCGGTGGAATCAGCAGGCCGTTCGAGTCGTTTTGAATGATCTCAGGGTTGCCGCCCACGTTGCAGGCCACGACCGGCCGGCCGAGCATGGTAGCCTCAACTAGCGAAATGCTAAAACCTTCGTGGTAGCTCGGGTGCACAAATACATCGCTAGCTGCCACATAGCGGAGCGGTTCGTCGGAATGCCCCACAAACACAATTGATGCATCGCCAGCGGCCTGCCGTTTAAACTTTTCTGCCTCAGGGCCGTCGCCCACCAACCACAAGAGCAGGTGCTGATTGGTGGTCCGGAGGTCCTTAAAGGCCGTAAGTAGTTCGCCAATTCCCTTTGCGGTCACCAAGCGGGATGTAGCACAAAAGACTATGGTGTCACGGCTCGGACGATCGACGGGGACCACTTTCTCGTCAATAACACCGTTATAGATAACGGTCGCCTTGGCCAGTGGATGTCCCAACGCCTGCTGAATAAGCTGTTGCTCGCTCTTACTGACCAATGTAATGGTGTCGGCCAGTTTACTTACCGCGTAGACTAGTTTACCAACGGGGTTTTTGTACCATACCCGGTGATTCATAAATATATACTTGAGGTCGGCATGATCAGTCCAAATCACACGCTTGCCCAGCAGCTTGGCTGCTACCGTAGCTGCCACAAAATCGTCACGACTCTGCGGATGTACGACATCTGGCCTCAGACGCAGCAGCAATTGCAGGTACCAGCCACACAGTAGAACTTGCCACAACAAGTAGATGGGAAAGAGGGCGGCTCGCCAGCTAGTCTGGTTTTGCCAGCTCCACCACCAGCCACGGCGGCGTTCTACGCCGGCCACCTGGGCATAGCTGAGTAGTTGTTCGGAGCGTGACACAACCAGCGGTTGGTAGTCCATTCTCTTGAGCTCTCCCGCAAGATGGACCGGAAAGCGTTCAGCCCCCCCGAAATCAAACCGATAGGCATTGCGAATGAGCAATATACGTCGAGGTTTGGCGCTAGTCATTTACGTACTAGTGTAGCAAAACGTGCCGTAAGAGACGTTAGTACTATATAATATGCGGTAAAGCTATGCGGTATCTTTCAAAGAAAAATCGTGCCATCTTGCGCGAAATGGTGGTAACCGATTTTAAAGTGCGTTACCAGGGGTCGCTGCTGGGCTATTTATGGTCCGTACTCAAGCCACTGTTCCTATTTGCCATTTTGTACATCATCTTTACGTACGTCTTCAAGGTTGGCAAGGGCATTCCACACTACCCGGTCTATCTGCTGCTTGGCATCATTTTGTGGAATTTCTTTACCGAGGCAACCATAGTGGGTGCCTCTTCGGTGGTCTCGCACGGCGATCTCATACGCAAAATTAGCATCCCGCGTTATTTGGTAGTGGCCGCTAGCTCAGTATCTGCCCTCATAAATCTCTG
>DATIIP010000022.1:0-14139 GCA_035479475.1 Saccharimonadales bacterium (SeqCode)
CCCGGCCAGTGACCGGCTGACCACCCAAGACGTGCTCAAAGCGCAGATAGTGCAGCTTACCGATCTTTTGCCCGCTTTCCAGTTGCGGTTTAGTTTACTGTGCCAGCTCTTTTTGGATCCAAGCGGCGTGGCTAAGCGCAAAGGCCTGCCCGGCGCTAAACGGCGTCCAGGTGGGCATGCTTACCCGGATGCCATGGGGTGTGACGCTCAAACGCAGGTTGCGGCTGCCTCGTCGTTTGACTAGCGTGACTTCACCGATGTCCGGCAAGCTGACTTTCTTGGTGGCCATGCGAAAAACGGCCTCTCTATCTAATAGTGATGTTGCGTCGACTCAGGTCAACCCGGCCAGCTCGCGGATTGGGTACCAGATTCACCAGCCCCGGTTTGCCGATTTGATTGGCACCCGGATCTAAGTTGACCAAGTTGCGTTCCAACAGATGGCGAATAAAGGCGCTCTTTTGAGTGTTGAAGACATGCTTGCCGCTGATGACCAGATAGCGTTCGGTAACCTCGGGGTTCTGCATGCCTGCCGCCTGATGTTCAAAACTACTGCGGTCGAACTCTTGGGCATAATGGTCATCCAGCTTGCGGCGATCACGCTTGGTAACGCGGTTCAGGGCGGTGTCTGGGTCAATCTGCAGCCAGATCAGTACTGTTTCGGCACCCATTTTGGTAGCCATGTTGCGTAGCGCACGGCGTTGGTTGGCGCGCAGGGCATTCACGTCGTACACCACACTGACACCAGCGCTCAGAAACTCGCCGGTCATGTAATTCATCAGGCTTATTACCACATGGTTTTCATCTTTGCCGTAGCCGGGAGTTTCGAACAGTTCGGCACGAATCCGGTCACTCTGCACGTGGGTCGCAGCCAGCGTTTCACAGATTTGACGGGCAAAGAATGTCTTGCCTGACCCGGGAAAGCCATAGAGTAACACTAACAGCGGTTTGAGCGGAATGAGCTTGACCATGTCCATCTATTTATAGCAGAGTCTGGGGGTACACGCAACGCGCTAACAGATTAGGCTTGTGGTTTATCTACCAAAAAAGCCTGCCGTGAGGCAGACTCTTTTGATATGGTGGGCGCTGAGGGGCTCGAACCCCCGACCCCCTCGGTGTAAACGAGGTGCTCTAGCCAACTGAGCTAAGCGCCCTTCTTGAGAACGAAGCTAGTATACCGGAACTGGACCTATTTTGCTACCCCTGCCAGGTCACGTCCACGAATTGCTGGTACCACAAACGGTGTGGGCAAAGCGGAGCCGTGGTAAGGTGGCAGAGGGGAATGTAGCGAAATGTCAGGTATGGTGGTAAAAAGCTCCTTCAGGCCAATACAAAGCCACAGCGTAGATAGCTCGTCCGCTGGGCACCGGTGTGAGCCGGCGCCGAAAGCCAGGATCCGACTAGCTGGCGCGTCGGGGTCGAACGCATGGGGATCGTAATCCTCCCCCAGCTGGCTTTGATCATCTAGCGCTGCAGTGAGAGATGCGACCACTACCTGTCCTGCCTTGATGCGGATGCCGCTTGGCAGCGTAATGTCTTCTCGAGCAATCCGGGGACTGGCAAACGTAAAATGAGCTTTGTGACGTAACAATTCAGCCACTGTTGCTTCCCAGCGTGCAGGATCGTCCAAACAGGCTTGAATTGCTTGAGGGTGCTGCAGCAATTCAGCTAAACAAACTGTAAAGATGGCCTCAATGGTAGGGATACCATCCAAAAAGGATGCTACGGTTTGCACAAGTTCTTGACCCTCAATCCCGCCTTCTTTCAGGCCTGCAATCATATTTGAGAGCAACAGCCCATCGGGTTGTTGAGATTTGTTCTCGATGAGCGCCTGCGTATAGTCGTAGAGACCTTGCCAGCTATCACGCATCGAGGTCATACGCGCTGGCGAGGTGACGGGTGAAAGCGTTTCGGCGGAGTAGTCGCGGATATCGCCCCATTCTGCTTCGGTAAGCCCGAACGTAGCGGTAGCTGCTTGAGGTAGAAACACTCGAACAAACTCTGCTAAATCAATTCCATGGCCTGTAGCGCTGGCCTGATCAAATCTCCTTTGTACAAAATTGACAGCTTCACGAGCGGCGGCTTCTAATCCAGGCTGATAGGTTTCGAGTGCCTGAGCTCTCATATACGGCGCCATCAGGCGTCGAACTCCTGTAATATCCGGTCGGTCGCGGCGCAAGAGTCCGTACTCTCCTTGCAAGGTAGCGCCTGTGAGGGCGGCTTCTTCTGGTACTTCCGCAAGACTGAATGCCGTATGTGCTAGTACTGCCATGACATCGTTGCGTCCTCGTATGATAACCACCTCGTCTCCTGCGGGAGTACGAGCATGAGGGCAGCCGGTGAGCGGATCGCCGCCGTCATAGGCAGCACCGTAAAAAACATCGGGCACCGGGCGTGAAACGCCGAGGTCCAATACTTCTGGCGCTGTCAAAGCTGTGGAGGGATCCAAAATAACATTCTCGCCTGCCATGATAAGAGTATATTTTATAATATTGCTAGCTTCAATGCAATGCCTATGGCTCTTTGGGCTGTGCTCCTTTTTGATATATTTGGGTAACTGCAACTTACACTTGACGTTATAAGAGGGCCAACAAAAAAAGCTCCAGCAATACATGCTCGAGCCTCTCTAAAGGGGATATATCTAATACGACTTGTGGTGCGGACGAGAGGACTTGAACCTCCACCCCTTGCAGGACTACCACCTCAAAGTAGCGCGTCTACCAATTCCGCCACGTCCGCCTAGTTATTAAATAACCTCGGTATCTTATCTGTTTTTACCAAAAAACTCAAGAGGCTACGACCGCGGCATGTGGTCGTACAGGTGCTCCATGGTGTAGTTGCTGCGGACCAATGGTTTGATGTCGTCTAGTTTTACGCCCACCTTGACACCCGGGTTCATAGTGCTGTAGGGGTCAAAGATTTTCTTGACGTTGGTAAATAGCGCGTAGACATCACTGCCATAGAGCTGCTCCAAATAGGGTGCGCGCAAACGGCCGTCACCGTGCTCGCCGCTGGTGCTGCCGCCAAGCGATATGACCAATTTGTAGTAGTCGTCTATCAGGCGGAAAGCTTTTTGGCGATCGCCCACTTGGCTAAGATCTAAAAACGGCTGCATGTGCAGGTTGCCGTCGCCGGCGTGCCCCCAAATAGCAGCTTGCAGCTGGGCGCCGGCAAACAGTTCGTAGACGCCCTGAATGTATTCTTGCAGTTTCTCGGGCGGCACTACGCCGTCTTCGATGATTGGTACTGCCTTCAGCTGGCCCTCGCTATGGGCCACCACGCTAGCGGCAGCATGGCGGACTTTCCAAAGGCGGGTCTGGGCATTAAGGTCACGCTCTTTCTCGAAATGGGTGCTCAAATCCTGCAGAATCTTTTCTGTTTGCTTCACGGCTTTTTTACGATGGCGATCGTTTTCTTCGTCGTATTCGATCAGCAGCACTACTTTGGGTGTAGGCTGACTTAGGATGCCCTTGAGCTGGTTGGGGTTGAGACGGTTGACGAGCTCTAGAAGCTGATCGTCTACCATTTCGATACAGCTGGGACCGGTGTGGAGGCCACGCAGGGCCGTTACTGTTTTGGCTGCCTTTTCTAGACTGTCGAACTCGGCCATAAATAAATCTTTGGTAGGGTTGTAAATTTCGGTTTCCAGCGTAATCTCGGTGATGACGCCAAGCGTACCCTGGCTGCCCACGAATAGCGGAGTCAGGTCAAAACTGCCATCGCCGCGTTTGATGTCGGCCAGTGCGTAACCGGCGGCGTTCTTGGTGACGGCTTCCAGGTGCGTTTTGGCGACGAGTTCACGATTTTCTTCCAGTAGTGCATCGAGCGCACGATAAACCTCGCCTTCAAAGGTGCTCAGGCCCAGCTTTTTGTTGAGCTCGCGCTTACCCAGGCGGAAGGTTTCGATAACCTCGCCGTTGGCTAGTACAACCCGTAAGCCCTTAATATAGCCACGAGTAGCGCCGTATTTGAGCGAGGTTTCCCCCGAGGCGTTATTGGCCACAGCCCCGCCGATGGTGCTGTATTCGTAACTGGCTGGGTACGGTGGCAAAAAACGCTCGTGGGTGTGCAGGGTTTGCTGCAAGCGGCCGTAGTTGAGGCCCGGTTCTACTGTCACAATGCCATTTTTGGGGTCCAGCTCGATAATGCGGTTCATATGTGCTGGAAAGACTAGCATGACACCGCTGCCTAGCGCCGCGCCGCTCTGATCGGTGCCGCTGCCACGGGCCGTGATGGGGATGACGCGGCCGCGCTCGGCCAACTGCCAAGCAAAGCGGGCGGTTTTGCGGACATCGTTTTCGTTGCGCGGGTAGACCACCAGGCTGGGCGTAACGGTAAAAATGCTGCCATCGGTAGCGAAATAACGCCGGGCATCGGCACTGGTCATCACCTCGCCCAACAGGTGCTCCTGCAGATAATGAGCTACCTTACTCACCGCCAAGTGCCCTTCCTACGTTTCATATCTGTAGGCTATGATAGCATAAACGTTTTTCGTACGGTACGTTTTGCTACGAGTCTATTGAAAATGTGCCCAAAAACAGATATCATAGCGAAGTTATTTACCTTGCCCTACGTGCGGACGTGGCGGAATTGGTAGACGCGCTAGTTTCAGGTACTAGTGAGGTTACACTCGTGGAGGTTCAAGTCCTCTCGTCCGCACCAGTAAGATCACTACTAAAAGACAGGCACCTTGCCATGTCTTTTTATTTTGTACCGCATGCTACATCGGGGCTCGAGCCGGGGTCCCACTTACGGCCAGGCCTACTTCTTTCTGTACGGGACTGTCTTTTGCTAAGATAGAGGAATGAACAGTTTGCAGGCTGCCATTGGTGACTACCAGGCATTCTTAAAACAAGTACTCCAAGAGGTGCAAGAGACAGGCTTTGATTTCGCCGATTTTGTGCAGATTGATCATATGTGTTATAGAGTGCCCTCGATGGAAAAGTATCTGGCCAAGAAAGAAGAGCTGACACAAGTTGGTAAGCTGGTGGGCGAAGCACAAGTCAATGGCCGGCCAATATGCACCTTCCGTTTACACACGCCCGTTTTGCATGGTACGTGGCGGATCGATGCGGTTGAATTGCCTGCCCCGCGAGATGGAGTGATAACCAAAGAAGGTCTGGAGCACATTGAGTTTGTCCTGTTTGACTCGCTGGACGACTTTCTGAAAAAGTATGCTGACAAGCAATTCATCCTAGATTCGATCGATCGCGGCATCAATCCAGAGGCAGTATTCAGGCTTCCTACCTATGCCGTAAAGTTTCATCTGCTCAGCTTGCCTGTAGTTGTGTACCTTGAGCAGAAATTGGGCATTACTGACATTCGCGACAAGCACTAGAGCAGAAGAACCAAACGCGCCTGCTATACTTAGCATCATGAGAATTGGCGTTATTTCCGACACTCACGACAATCTCAAGTCCATGCAGACAGCCTTGAAAGTGCTTATGGAACATGATGTCGAACTTATTGTGCACTGTGGAGATTGGGTGGCCCCGTTTGCAGTTGAATTCTTTTCTAAGCATTCTGGCGACGTACCCGTAAAAGGCGTTTTTGGTAATAACGAGGGTGATACGAAATCAATCGTTGTTCGCAACGCCAAGCTTGCCAAGCCAATAGAGTTTGCGGAACGTAAAGTTTTGGAGCTCGAGGCTGATGGCAAGCACATTGCTGCGTATCATGGTGAGGATCTACCGACTCTCGATGCACTGATTCGCTCCCAAAAGTATCAAGCTGTGTTTACTGGCCACACCCATCAACCGCGTAACGAACTGGTTGATGGCGTGCTGGTGCTCAACCCTGGTACTACCTGCTTTGCGTCGGAAGGTGAGATTATCGACGTGGCGACGGTTGCGATCTACGACTCAGCAACTAACACTGCTCAAATTCTCGAGGTCTAGCTATGATTTCGTTTGTCTATTTTGACCTGGGCGGTGTGGTGATCGACGATTTTAGCGGCAACAATAAATGGGCTGAGCTCAAGCAGGAGCTGGGAGTAACTCCTGCCACCGATACCGCTTTTGAAGCGCTCTGGCAGCGTTACTTGCCAGAGATTTGCCTGGATCGTGACGTGGATACGCTAGTCCCTCTGCTAGAGTCGGAACTCGGACTACGCCTGCCAGACGGTTACTCTTTGCTGGACGGCTTTGTGAAGCGCTTTTATGCCAACCCAGCCATCTGGCCGCTGCTTGCCAGGCTAAAGTCCAAGTTGCGCATCGGGCTGCTTACCAATATGTACCCACGGATGTTTGTGGCAATCGAGCAGCGGCACATCTTGCCCGACGTGGCGTGGGATGTGGTGATCGATTCCAGTGTTGAGCAACTTCAAAAGCCGGACCCTAAACTGCTAGCGGTAGCTCAGCAAAGAGCCGGTGTTCCCAATAGTCAGATCTTATTTATTGATAATAGTGCCGAACACATCACTGCTGCCAAAGCGTTTGGCTGGCAGGTGTTTTTGTATGATTCATCTGACCATGTGGCGAGCGTTGAAAAGCTCGGGCAGTTGCTAGCCGGTTCGCGCCACACGGCCTAGTTGGTAACTTTGGCGGTGTGAATTTCCCAATTGGTCACCGATTCGTAGCGGTCGGCGTCGGTGTTGAGTGTATGATTGGTGAGACTGTAAACAGGGCCACGGGTCACGTACAAAAAACGCGGCTGATAAAGGCCCAGGGCGGGTGCGTCGGCTTGCCAGGCCTGCAAGAAAGGGCGGTATTTGATAACGCGCAGCGTCGGGTCCAGCCGGGTGCGGCCTGCTTCGAGAGCGGTATCGGCTGCCGCTGATTTATATTCCGAGAAGTTTAAGCGCGTATTGCTGCGCAGGTCTGCCTGGCTGCTATCCCAGTAAGGAAAAACATCGGGGTCCACGCCTATTGAAATGCTGTGGAGCAGTACATCGTACTGATGGAACTCCAGGGTAGTCTGGTAGTCGGTAAGGTTTTGAAGAACCGGCGTGACACTAACGCCAAGCGTCGACCAATCACTAGCAAGAATGTGGACTGTCTGCCGGTTCTCGGGAGTGTCCTGGGCGTAGAGGTGGAGTGATAGCAGCTGGCCATTTTTGCCTCGTGTGCCGTTCGCATTACGCACCCAGCCGTCTTTATCCAAAATAGCGTTCGCGCCATTAGAATTATAAGCAGCCTGAGTAAGCTGTGGATCGTAGCCAAGTTGTCCGAGCAGCAGCGGCTCTTTGACCGGCTTGGTAACGTACCCAATGTGCTGCAAGATAGCCGCTGTGTTGGCTCCCTGTACCAGCGCCTGACGTACCTGAGTATCGGCCAATACACCTCCCGAGGTCTTAAAGAAGGCCATCAGGGCAGCAGTCGAAGAGAAATTGGTGCTGACTACATCATGGGCATACGCAAGTGAGCTCGGCAGGCTATCCAACCCGGCCATAGCGTTGATAGCACGCTTTTGAAAGGCGGCTACCATCTGGCTCTCACTCCCGTAGGCATGCACCACAAAACCGCTTAGCTTTGGTTTGCCGCCCGTGTAGCGGTTAAATGGCTTGAGGGCGATCAAATCGAGCGTTTTGGCGGGATCGGCATTGGGAGTGATTTGTAGAGCCTGCCAGGCGAACGGACCGGCACCTACCGGAGCGGTAGTGTTGAAGCTGGCGGCCCGCAACTGAGAGGCGGGCACGGTAGATAAAAGATGCTCGGGTACAATGCCGGTGATCAAACTATACGGGAAGGCGCTAAATGCATTGGGCAAATCAAAGACCACTGTTAAGCGATTTGGTGTACTTATAGTGATGTTCTGCCAGGCAGGCAGTAAGGGCGATTGGGCGTCGGGGTTTTGAATGAGGTGATAGGTAAACACTACATCGCTGGCAGTCAGTGGCTGGCCATCTTGCCAGGTTAAATGCGGCCGTAGCGTAACCACATAGTGCTTGCCCGTGGCATCCACACTATAACCACTGGCCAAGTCCCCTACTAGCTTGTTGTGATCGTTGTATCTCAGCAAACCAGCAAAAATCAACCGTGATACTGCCGTATCGACCGAACCGGTCGCAAAAAGTGGGTTGGCGTTGCTATAGGTGCCTACTATGCCTTCGTTATAAATGCCACCGCCAACTGGCTGGACCGTTTGATAGTAGCGACTTAGGTCAATCGTTTGTACGACCGTGCAAGCAGTAACTAGCAAAACCAAAAACAGCCAACTAAAGGTAAAGCGGCGAACCTTTACCAAATGGTCAAACCGGCCAATCAAATTGCTGTCAAACTGTTGCTCGGCAGCTTCGGTGACTGCTTCGACCTGCTTTTGTTTGCGACGCAATACCCGCCGCATACGGAGTTGGGTTGCTCTGGTTATCAACGTCATCTTCCTGCCCTCCCGTCGTACACCTCTGACGCGTCTTCGTTAGTTAACGATAACGCCAAGCAAGAGTGATAAGACGAATACAATTGCCGAAACAATCGTTAACTGGTAAATGGTTTTATCGGTGCCGCGGCGTTCAGTGTTCACCTCACCGCTGCTGCCGAGACCAGCGCCAAGTGATGCACCCCGAGTCTGCACCAAAATGAGCAGTATCATAAACAACATTGAACCAATTGTCACATAGTTATAAATAGTCATTGTTCCTCCAGTATATCAGAGATGTGTCGTTCAGTACCCACTAGCTTTATGTGGAAAGACATATGGCTAGCTGCGCTCCTCAAGTATAGCCGTCACCAGATAATTCACCAAGCCGATGATCAGGCCGGTCAGAATGGCAGCCCCAAAGCTGCTAATTTGAAGCGGTGAGTATAGTTTGCTGGCTATATATACTGTTAGACCGTTAACGATCAGCATAAATAAACCGAGGGTCAAAAGGATGGCCGGAATGCTCAGAAATACGATGATTGGCTTGAGGATGGCGTTGATAATTGCCAAGATTAGGCCTGCCACGATCACTACACTAACGTGATTACCGTACGACACATGGCCATTTAATAGGCCGGCGGCAATCCATAGCCCCAGCGCAGACACAAACCACCGAAGCAAAAAGCGGTATAAGAACCCTTGATGGTGCTGCATAATTACTGTTTATTGTACGGGAGTTAGGAGCCGCGGACAAGCCGCGCTCAGCACTTTACAACCGGTGTTGGTGATGAGTACATCGTCCTCAATACGCACGCCGATGCCTTCCTCGGGGATATAAATGCCCGGCTCGCACGTTAGGACCATGCCGCTGGCGAGAGGCTGCCGGTAATTGCCGACATCGTGCGTGTCGAGCCCCAAGAAATGCGAGGTCCCGTGTGGATAGTAACGACGAATCGCTTGCTTGGTTGGCGCATCCAGTAATCCCAGGCCATGCAGGTGCTCTCCCATACGGCTTGTTACCTGTTCTTCGTAGTCGAACAGATTGACACCGGGCTTAAGGAGCGAGAGGGCGTAATCTTGGACCGCACAAACTGCCTCAAAGACGGCTAATTGGCGGCTGCTGAACGACTGCTTGGCGACAGTCCGCGTAATGTCGGCACTGTAGTGTTCGACACTGGCTCCGACATCCAGAACAATCAGATCTTGGGGTGCAAGAGGGCCGTTATTGTCCAGATAGTGCAGCGTGGTTCCGTGTTTGCCTGCTCCAACAATCGGCGCAAAAGCATGGCCGTCGGCGCCCTGGCTGCGAAACCCTTGGCTTATGGCTGCTTCTAGTTCGTATTCATAGCGCATGGCCTGTAATGAAGCTTTGGTAGTTACGCTACTGAGCGTGTCGCACGTAATGTCGATTGCTTGCTGCAAGGCGGCCAGTTCCTGTGGCTGCTTTAGGCTGCGGCAGGCAGCTAAATCCATCCGGATATCCTGTAGTTGCAAGCCAGGTCGCAATCGTTTGAGTTTAGCAATAAGGTTGCGCCGAAATGGCAAAGTATATAAACCGTGTTGCTTCAGATGGCTTGGCGGGGCCAATAAAGTGGCAACAGTATCTTGCAAGTCGCGCTGGGTTCGCCGCCAACCTTCTTTCGCTGGCACAACGGTTGCGATACCCGAACGAGCGCTATACGCGGCAGCATCGTGCTCGCCGTCAAAGGCGGCGCGCTCAGCACTTCTGCCGGGCACCAAAAGATATGCCTCACGAGTGGTCATCACCAGTACCAGGTCCGGTGCATCCAAACCGGTTAAATACCAGAAATTACTATCTTGATGGAATCGGAACGATTCATCGGCACCCCGCTGCATCAGTCCGTTGCCAGTAACGACGATGGGGATGTCGCTATTCAGCAGTTGGCGCAGCCGCGCCCTGTTGCCAGCAAAGAACTCAGGGGTAAAGTGGGTATTCATTATCTGTCAGTATAAATTAGTGCCGTGCTAAGCGCCACCAAAAGCTGGGCCCTGGCACGGTGTGCTGCAGCTGCAGGTTGGTTCTGGCGTGGGTGCCGGGTGCGTTCACTTGCAGGCTCCCGATTGTGCCTGTCTGTAGGGTGGGCTGTAGTGTATGGGTTTCACTGAAGGCAGTGTCTTTCCAACGAATTAGCTGCAAGGGCGCAGTGGTGGTTATGGGCTCAGACTCTCCCCAAGCAGTGTGTATGGCACCTACGGTGGTCCCTGTCCTGGCAATGGTTATCTGCTCGAAACTTTGCTGCATAGAAGCTGCTAGCTGGGTGGATGCAAGGAGCGCGCTTTGGAGGCTGCTGGCGCCCAGCACCGCGCCGGTGGCTTGCACTGTCTTGTTGCCCACCGGCAGGCTTGCCGTAAACAAAAACGCCCCGGTGTCGGCATCGCTGTTGCCAGTTTTTAAGCCGGTTATACCGTTTACGCCCAAGATTGTATCGTAATTTTGAACCCGTCCGGCCACCGGCAAAATGGTGCTTTTTTGGCCGGCGATACCCAGTAGCGCCGGGCTTTGCAGCGCCAGCAGGCCGAGCTTGGTCAGGTCACTAGCGGTGCTTGTAGTGCTCGGGTCAAAACCACTGGCATCGCTGCCGATAGTAGTTTGAGCAAGCCCGTGGGCTGTCAGAAAACCGGCGGCATATAGTTTGTATTCTGCCTGGCTGCCAAATACCCAGCGAACCAGCGAATCGGCGATGTTATTGGCCGATGGAATCATCAGTGCTTCGAGCGCTTGGCGCTCTGTCAGCTGCTCCCCCAGTACCACCGGGACGACTGAGCCGTTTTCTGCAGCGTAGTTGTTATATATGCTCACATCGCTAGCGCTGATGGTATAAATCGGGCCATTTTCGTCGGCTGCAAGCGGCAATTTTTGGAGCACGCACAGCGCAGTGATGACTTTGGCGATGCTAGCAGTTGCGATCGGTGTTTGAGCACCACTGGTTGCCAAAACCTGATAATTAGGCGCACCGATTGCTGCTTGTAGACCGGCCGGCCACACAATAATCGGTGTGCCAGTGGTGCCAAGACCCGGTATCGTCACCGTAGCGGTCGGCACAGGGAGCGGACGGAGGTAGTTAGCCGCCGCAGCCGTTATGACTAAGACCGGCAGTAGCCACCAGGCTTTATGGCGGTGTTTGCGCTGCGACCGCGGTCTATAGGTTGCGGGGTGAATTACATGCATACAATCTGTTTCACTATAGCATTTTTAAGCCGCTATCGCTTGAGACATGCTTTTACGCTATACTGCTACTACAAGGTTGATATAAGGAGAATCTATACCCATGACTTGGCTTATTGTAGTTATCGTGGTGTTGGTACTGGTGGCGATTTTTGCTGGTATGTACAACGGCCTGGTCCGGCTGAACGTTCGCGCCAATGAGGCTTGGAGCGACATCACCGTGCAGCTCAAGCGTCGCGCCGACCTTATTCCCAACTTAGTCAGTACCGTTAAGGGCTACGCTAGCCACGAAAAAAGCGTCTTTGAGGACGTGACTGCGGCCCGAGCCGCTACGGTCAGCGCCGGCTCACCCAAAGAGGCGGCAGCCGCCGAGAATCAGTTCCAGCAAACCTTAAAAAGCCTGTTTGCGGTGGCCGAGGCCTACCCAGACCTCAAAGCTTCGCAGAACTTCCAGGAACTGCAAGCCGAGCTCACCGATACCGAAGACAAGATCCAGGCAGCCCGCCGCTTTTACAACGGTGTAGTGCGCGATTTTAACACCAAGCGCCAGGTGTTTCCCACTAGCGTTTTCGCCAAGTGGCTGGGTTTCAAGAACGACAAAGAGTTCTTCGATGTGGATGAATCACAATTGGCCGACCTGCAAAAACCAGTGGACGTAAAGTTCTAGCCTCGGTCTAATTCGCAGCTCATTAGGGTGTAATAGAGAGACGTTAGAACGATGTACAGCGCCATAGCCAGTAATAAACGGAAAACGTTTGTCATATTGTTTGGGTTCGTGGCGTTCGTGGTGGCACTGTCGTGGCTGTTTGGAGCCATATACGGCCGTGCTTCTACCTATTTTGTGCTGAGCATAGGCCTTATTTACGCGCTGGTAGCCTACTTTAGCGGCAGCAGCCTGAGCCTAGCTGTCAACGGCGCTCAGGAAATCCAAAAGAAAGATAATCCACGTTTGTGGCGGATAGTAGAGAACTTGGCTATAACTGACGGCCTGCCGATGCCACGAGTCTTCATTATGACCGACCCGGCACCGAACGCCTTTGCCACCGGCCGCGACCCGAATCATTCAGCAGTTTGTGTCACCCAAGGGCTACTGGACATTATGGACGATGATGAACTCCAGGGCGTACTGGCCCACGAAATGGGCCACGTCAAAAACTATGATATCCGTGTTAGTATGATTGCTTTTGCGCTCGGTGCCGTCATTTCGCTAATCGCTGATTTTATCTTGCAAATGACCTGGTTCCGTAGCCGCGATGAAGAAAACAACAATCAGGTACTGATGCTACTGGGCATTGTGGCGGCCATCATTGCACCGCTGGTAGCCACGCTGATCCAGCTGGCGGTGTCACGCAAGCGCGAGTATCTGGCCGATGCCACCGGTGCGCTTACTACTCGGTATCCCGAGGGCCTAGCCAGTGCCTTGCGCAAGATTGAGCACAGCGGCAGCGTCTTACGCAAGCAAAACACTGCCACTGCTCACTTCTTTTTTGCCAACCCGCTGCGCGGTCATTCTTTGAGTAACCTTTTTAGCACCCACCCGCCCATCAAAGACCGCATCGAACGCCTGGAGCACATGGAAACGCATGCCTAAAACTACTGCCGAGAAATCAGCTCAACCCAAAAAGAAACCACCGCTCAAGCGGACCGCTTTGGTTACCCGTCAGCTGCAGCTACCGCCGTACCACTGGTACAATCCGGCCACCTGGCGATTCCGTGAGCCTGCACCTGCCTATCAGCCGCTGCCCAAGGCACGCCAGCTCTTTACCACCACGCTGCGTCAGCTCTGGCAGCACAAACGAGTCTTTAGCGGGATTGTTATTTTGTATGGCCTGCTCAATATTCTACTTGTGCGCGGCTTGTCGAGCAGTAACGATCTAACTACGCTCAAAGCTGCTCTCGACGGTGCCGTAAGTGGTGCGGGCGGCAAGTTGCTAACCTCGCTATCCGGCTTTGGTTACTTGCTAAGTACATCTGGCAGCAATAATGTAGCGGGCTCCAATGTCTACCAATCGATGCTTTTTTTGATTGTCAGCTTGGCATTTATTTGGGCCCTGCGCCAAGTTCTGGCCAAGCACACTGTTCGGGTGCGGGATAGCTTTTATCAGGGCATGTATCCGCTCATACCATTCATCCTGGTGCTACTGGTGATTGGCGTCCAGTTGTTGCCGATTGTGTTTGGCGGTAGCTTGTACGCCATGCTGGTCGGCAAAGGCATTTTGGTATATGGGTGGGAGCGAGCCGTGGCGTTTGCTGTCTTTCTGGCGTTTGCCCTGTGGTCACTTAGGATGCTCACGGCTTCGGTTTTGGCACTATACATTGTGCTGTTGCCAGATATGACACCGCTGGTGGCCTTGCGCAGCGCGCGGCACCTAGTCTACAGACGACGTTTGCTAGTTTGGCGGAAACTTGTTTTTCTGCCGGTGGTGTTGCTACTGGCAGCTATGGCAATCGAGTCACCGCTCATTCTGTTCTTTACGCCCGTGGCTTCCTGGACCTTCTTTGTTTTGAGCATGGTAGCGTTGCCGGTGGCACACGGCTATTTGTATAACCTATACCGGTCAATGTTATGAGCGACACCAAACGAGTCGCCGATCTACGGGCGCTACTAAACCAATACTCCTACGAATATCACGTGCTCGACGCGCCCTCGGTGAGTG
>DATIIP010000023.1:0-40903 GCA_035479475.1 Saccharimonadales bacterium (SeqCode)
TGACACGCACTAAACGGGCAAAGCGGGCCGAAAACTGCAGGGCATTACGCAAGAAAAGGGCCTGCGGAAAGATCTCGCCAAAAACAACCGTTAGCAGGGTGGCGATAATGCCGGCAATAAGCCCGTAGAACACGCTCTCGAGTACCAATGAAGTGGCGGAAACGGCTGCGATGTTGGTAAGTAGAATAGCGCAGAGTGTTAAGTGCGTGTTCTTGCGCAGGGGCAACACCAGCCGGGCAGCTTTGTCGCCCAGTTTGGCTTTGCGCTTCAGGTCGGACAAGTCGAGTGCCATCAGGGCGACATTCAATCCAGAACAAACGGCGGATACGCCGATCAATACCACCACGATGCCGAAGGTAAGAGAGACGTTCACGAGATGGTCCGAAATCTCATAGTTATTGTGTTATTTTACTCTACAACTACCCCTGACGCCAAGCGTTTACTCGTAAGCATTTTCATGCTATAATCTGTTTAAAGGTTCAGCGCCGTTAGCAGGCGCTGTATATATGTAGTAATGACTCAAAGTACGCAAGACCCCAGCAAAATCCGCAATATCGCCATTATTGCTCACGTAGACCACGGCAAAACTACCCTGGTGGATGGCTTGCTCAAACAATCACAGACCTTTCGTGACAATCAGGCCGAAATGAATCAAACGCTCATCATGGACAGCGGCGACCAAGAGCGCGAACGCGGCATTACCATTACCGCCAAAGTTACAGCCGTGCAGCATGGTGATTACCGCATCAACATTATCGATACGCCCGGCCACGCCGATTTCTCTGGCGAAGTCGAGCGTACTTTGAACATGGCCGACGGCTGCTTACTAATTGTGGATGCCCAAGAAGGCCCCATGCCGCAAACCAAGTTTGTGTTGGAAAAGGCACTGGAGGCCGAGCTCAAGCCGATTGTTATCATCAATAAAATCGATAAAGCGGGCAGTCGCATCCACGAGGTGGAAGATGAGCTGGCCGATCTGTTTTTGGAGCTCGCCGTCCATGAAGATCAGCTGCACTACCCGGTGTACTACGCCATTGGCCGCGAAGGCAAAGCCTGGGCCACGGTGCCAGCCGACCCTGCCGCCGATGCCGATCTAGACCCAATTTTTGATGCCATCATCAACACCATTCCCGCGCCAAGCGTGGAAGCAGGCAAGCCGTTCCAAATGCTGGTCACGGCACTCAGCTGGGACAACTTTAAGGGCAAATATGCCGTGGGGCGGATTACGCGTGGCGCGGTCAAGCCGGGTGACCAAGTGGTTTTGTGTAAGAAAGACGGCTCGCAAGCACGGGCCAAAGTCGAGCTGGTCTTTATGAGCCACGGTGTTTCTAAGTTTGAGGTGCCCGGTGGTGTGGCGGGCGACATTGTGCAGCTGACCGGCATTGCCGACGCCCAGATCGGTGAAACCATCGCCGATGCCAATGAACCCGAAGCGCTGCCGACCATCGAGGTCGAAGCGCCCACGCTGCGGATTTATCTCGGTCCCAACACCAGCCCGTTCAAGGGCCTGGAAGGCGAATTCAACACCTCGCGCCAGATTGGCGAACGCCTCCAAAAGGAGCTCGAAACCAATGTGGGTCTGCAAGTACACGACGATGGCATCGGCTTTACCGTGGCCGGCCGCGGCGAGCTACACCTAGGTGTCTTGATTGAAACCATGCGCCGCGAAGGCTTTGAATTTGAAGTCGGGCGCCCGCAGGTAGTCACGCACGAAGAAGACCGCGTCAAAGTAGAGCCGGTGGAAGAGGTTATCATAGAAGTTCCGGCCGAGCACGTTGGCACCGTGCAAATGGAGCTCGGCCAGCGCCGGGCGATACTCAAAGAGCAGTTTGCCAGCCCCAAAGGTGTTACCAAACTGATCTACGAAATGCCGACCCGCGCGCTGCTCGGTATGCGCAACATCCTGCTGACTAACACCAAAGGCACCATTGTCATGAACAGCCTAGTGACTGGCTACCAGCCCATGGGTACACCGCTGCAGCAGTTGCGTAACGGTGTGCTGATCGCCTTCGAAACCGGCACTACCATGCCCTACAGCCTGGAAACCGCCGAAGCCCGCGGTACGCTGTTTGTCGGTCCAGCCGAAAAAGTTTACGCCGGCCAGGTCATTGGCCTCAACACCCGCCAGGAAGACATGGAAATCAACGTCTGCAAAGCCAAACACCTCACCAACATGCGCAGCAAATCGTCCGACGGCACCGTGCAGCTAACCCCACCGGTCATTTTTAGCCTGGAACAGTGCCTAGACTTTATCGAAAATGATGAGCTGCTGGAAGTAACGCCCAAGACCTTACGGCTCCGCAAGCGCGAGCTCGATCCCACTGCCCGCAAACGTACCAAAAATAGCTAAGGTATAAAAATAGCACCTCGTCTTGGGTGCAAAATGGCTTGCATAGAGTGAGCCTGTCTTGTTTGTTGATGTTTTTGCCGCGGGTGCGGTTCGTCGCTTCTACGCGGCAGACAAAAAACAAAACAAGACAGGCAATCACCCGATCACTCCGCGAGGCGGAGGTGGAGCTCAGAGCCGGATCTCGTGCCCGCCGAAGCGCAGCACGGTGCTGGCTTCCGAGCGCAACTCGAAGCCCGCGGCCTGGAGCATCGCGACGAACGCGCCGACCGACATGTTGCCGTCGGGGGTCGCGGGTGCGAACGGCTCGGGGGCGCCGAGGACGGTGACCGGAGCGTTGGACAGCTCGGGCGTCCAGGGGTTGGCGGGGCAGGGCGGGTAGGGGCCCACGCCGGCGATGCCGATAGCCGTCTGGGCGTCGGGCTTGTGCTCGGTGCTCTGCGGCAGGCCGAAGAAGGTGAAGATGGCGTCCATCCACTCCTCCCAGGTTCGCGTGTCCTCGTCCCACTTGTAGATCGTGAGCTGGCTAAAGTCGTTGGCGTCCTCGGGGTCGGTGAAGTTCTCGTTCGCGAACGGGGGAGCGACGAGCTCCACGTCCTCGACGGGACCGACCTCGATCTTGTCAACGCTGAGCTCCTTGCCGAGCCACACGGCCACCTCGTCAATCGCGGCGTCGGGCATGGTGCCCGGCACGATGATGGTCGCGGTGGCCTTGGTGGGGTCGAACGAGATCCACTCGGAAGGGAAAGCCATGACCGACTCCTTACTGATCGGGTGTTTTAGGCGTCCCGCGTGGGTCGCCAAGGCAGTGCAAGCACTCCTACTGAGTGACCTATATATTATAGCACAATACATACAAAAAAGCAACGATTTGCTCTCAGTTGAAGGATTAGACATGTTGTTTTCAACAGAGGTCAACTTGCTAATCATGCTATGCTAAAACCATGAGCATAATTCAGCGTTTCTCCAGTCTAAAACCAACCACCAAACCCAATCACCCGCGGCCTTATTGGCATGTGGATGCTAAATGGATTTGCAGCCTGATCTTGTGTGGGCTGCTAGCCCTGTGGCTCGGCCTGATGGTGGTCTACAAAATAACCGACCGCCAAACCGCCGTGCCGCTTATGACCAATGTCATTACGCTGGGCATACAAAAGGGTGATGCCGCCAGCCAACAAAAAAGCCTGGACGAACTCCGTTTCAAAATCGAGGCCAGCCCCACCAAATCTATCCAGCCCATTCCCGGCTTTCCGGCGACCCTTACCGAGCAAGATTTGCAGCTGACGCCCGACCAGTTGGTGCAAAAAATCTTTGGCCAAGTGGCAGCGCCGATGTACGACCAGGGCGTCAAACAGCTGGCTCAGCAGCAATCGAGCGACCCAGCCCAACAAGCCAAATTCGAACAAAACGCATCAGTCTTTAACGGCCTCAGCAAGCAGGGACATGCTACCGCCGGCAAACTGGCCTTTACTATGCTGCTCGTTGTGCTGCTGGTAGCGGCCGGAGCGGTCTGGTTTAGCAGCGGTTGGGGCAGGTTGGTCACGCTAGCGATTGTGCTACTAGTAGTGGCGTTGCCCGGTTTGCTACTGTTTGCGGGCTTACATGCCTGGATGAGCCACAGCGGCGATGCACTCTCACACAATCCTACCAACACCATAGAACTAGTTACAGCGGCTCGGGGCTCGTTTCTGCCGGTGGCTAGCGCCGGTGTAAGCGTCTATAAAACAGCGGTATATGCTGGGCTGGGTCTGTTGGCGCTGGCCTTCATCGGCAAAACTGCGCTTAGCCTTGTTGGATGGCGCGCGGTGGAACGGGCTAAAATGGGTGGAACAACAAGATCGACCACCGAGAGTTGACTTCGACTTAATATTCTGCTAATGTATAAGCATTGTTTTCGAGCATGTGTAAATGTGCCGATGGAATCCGGAAGTTGTTCGTAGTTTTTACTCCCGTGGTTCAAACAGCAATCATGAAGAGTAACTAACTAAGCTACAACCAAAGGATTCTTTTATTTATGCCCAGCAACACTCGAGCCCGCTACGCCTACAAAAGCAGCCGCAGCCCCTACGCCCGTAAACCACGCGAACAGCGTGCCAAAAAGCCCAAACACGGTCAATACATCGACCCCAACAAATTTGTGAAAATCGCTCAGCCGGTAACGGCCGAAGAATACACGCCGACCCACGAATTCTTGGACTTTGCTGTCGATAGCCGCATTTTGGCAAACTTAAGCCGTAAAGGCTTCATCAGCCCCACACCCATTCAGGATCAAACTATTCCGCTTGGGCTGGAAGGTGAAGACGTGATTGGCCTGGCCAACACCGGTACCGGCAAAACGGCGGCTTTTGCGGTGCCAATTTTGCACCGCTTGATGACCGACCAAGTCAGCAAAGCACTAGTGGTGGCACCGACCCGTGAACTGGCTATGCAGATCGAAGACGAATGCCGGCAAATCGGCAAGGGCGGTGGTTTTACCGGCGCGCTATTGATCGGCGGTTCGGCCTATGGCCCGCAGTTTAAAGACTTGCGTGGCGGTCCCCGCATCGTCATCGGTACACCTGGTCGCATCAAAGACCACATCGAACAAGGTACGCTCTCCTTGAGCGGCTTCAACATTGTGGTACTCGACGAGGTCGACCGCATGCTCGACATGGGCTTCGTAAACGACGTGCAGCTGCTGCTTGGCCAACTGGCACCGCAGCGCCAATCGTTCTACTTTTCGGCCACCATGGACCAGCGCGTCAATAATCTCATTAGCAGCTTTTCACCGCGCGCTATTACGGTGTCGGTTAAGCAAGGTGACACCAGTGAGAATGTCCACCAGGACATCATTCCGTTCACCGACAAGCACAACAAAATCGAAGCCCTGCACACGCTGCTCATCGAGCCGGTGGTCAGCAAGGCTATCATCTTTGAATCGACCCAGCGCAATGTAGAGCGGTTGCAAGACGAACTAGCCAGCCGCGGGTTCGAGGTAGAAGCCATTCACGGCGGCAAAAGCCAAGGCCAGCGCCAACGGGCACTCGATAAGTTCAAAAAGAACCAGAGTAAGATTTTGATTGCCACCGACGTGGCCGCCCGCGGTATCGACGTGGCTGACATTAGCCACGTGGTGAACTACGGTATGCCGCAAACCTACGAAGACTACACTCACCGTATCGGTCGCGCTGGCCGCGCTGGCAAAGTGGGCTACGCTTTGACATTCGTCGAACGCTAATCAGCGTACTTCTCAAGAGGTCTATTTTCTTACAGCCAAGAAGCGACTACGCAGCTAATCTGTAAAAGGGCAGGCGTGATATGGACAACTCTGCCCTTTTATGTTATAATAATATGGCTATGAGTACGAGTAGGTTAGACTCTGGGCTTGAAGTCCCGGTGGCCCCTATGAATTGGGACTATTCTGCGCTGCCCGATATTGATCAAAACGATCTCTTCCGCGAAACGTTCCGCCAACAAATGACGCGCTATGTCGATGACTTTAAGGCGGCTTCTGGCATGGACATAGCCCCAACCCCCGACGACTTTGATCTTGTTTGTCGGCGTGAATGGAGCTTTTTCAGCAAGGTCTACGGAAATACAATGCAGATGGCCGAAGTCCATGATGGTCCGGTGCGAGTCTGGTTTGACGTTGATTACACCATCCGCAGTGCCGAAGGCATAAATGGAGTGGTGCGTCCTGCATACGGGCTGCTGATCGATGCGCTTTACGCTCAACTGGGTGATCGCTTCCAGTTGGGACTCATTACCACACTACGCAATACTGATGGACAGCTTGACCGCTGTTTGGAACCGCAACATGTCAGACATGAAGCTGTACGTGAGCGTGCACAGGTCATCTCTGTCCATGACTATGTGAAAGCCAATAATTTGCTTGAGGCTACAGCGGGTGAGGACCCGGATGGGCCTGAGGTGGAACGGAGGATGTTTGCCGCTATTAGCGACGTCGTGGATCCCAATATTACAAAAGCGTTCGATGCAGACGAGTTTCCGTTGACATTCATTCGTGAACTTGACGGTAAACTTGAAGCCATCCTGCACTGGCTGGCTCAGCATGAGGGTGAAAGTGCGGTAGTCGTTGACGACACACCCTACACTGCTATGTTAAAGCGCGATCATCCCAGATTGCGTGGTGTTCATGTTGCTCCCGAGATTCAAGAACTACCAGTTTGGCCAGCGCGCATGGTTGTTGAGCGCATGCTCAAACGAGTTGCTGCGGTGGAGCATTTACTCAGCGCTGTAGCGTTACGCTAGTTAGCTTGCGTAGCGGTGCGGTACAATAAGGCCATATGGCCATTATCTACTACAGCCAGGCACGTAAACGGGCTTTGCAGACTTTGGAAGCACCGCGAGCCGGTGCTTGGCTGGTGAGCCTGAGCCCCGATGAAGCCGATCTGGACAAACTGGCCCAAGACTACAAATTGGACCGCGACAATCTGGCCGACGCCATCGATATTTACGAGGCGCCGCGTGTAGAAGTGGAGGACGGCGTAGTTTATATTTACACGCGCTATTGTTATCCCGAAGGCAAAGAAATTGCTACCGAGCCGCTGCTAGTGGTCTATGCACAGGACTGTCTTATCACCGTGGTGCGTATCAAAACCACCATTCTGGACCGGCTTACCAACAACAGCATAGACGTTATCACTACCCAAAAAACCAAACTGTTGCTACAAATCTTGGCTGAAATAAACCGCTCATATGAACGGCAGCTCACTAAACTTACCCGCCGGATTTTACAGCTCCGCGGTCACATGCGCCAGGCGCACATTACCACCCGCGAGTTTGTCGGCATTATCGAGCTCGAGGAAGACCTCAACGAATTTTTAAGCGCCCTGCAACCCCAGGCGCTTTTATTTCGTTCGTTGCTTAGCGGCAAGTACCTAAAGCTGTATGAGCAGGACCGCGACATTATCGAAGACATCGAGCTGAGCACCGGCGAGCTGATCACCCAGGTGCAGGGCCGCTTGCGGACGCTCGTCAACATGCGCCAGGCTTACGACGCCATCGCCACCACTAACCTGAACAACACCTTCAAGCGGCTGACTAGCATTGCTATTTTCCTGACTGTGCCAACCATTGTCGGCGGCATCTATGGCATGAACGTTAGTTTGCCTCTGCAGCATACTCGCTACGCCTTTTTGTTTGTGTTGGGGCTGATCGCCGTTATTATCGGCGGCATGGTCTGGTTGTTTAAGCGCAAACGCTGGCTGTAGCCTATGAACGAAGTGGCTACGCAGGGCACTGCGGGACAGGTTAGTCGAACCTAGTTCGATGAACGCCTGGCAGTTTCTACAAGATTCACCAGAATTGGTAGCGCCCAGACTGCTGGGGTGCCTGCTGGTACGTCAGCTGCACGGCCAGCAGCTGGTGGGGCGCATCGTGGAAACCGAAGCCTACCATCAAACCGACGCAGCCAGCCACAGTTACCGTGGTCGTACGCCGCGCACCGAAGTCATGTTCGGCCCGCCAGGCCACCTGTACGTCTATTTTACCTACGGCATGCACTACTGCATGAACGTAGTTTGCGGGGCCGAAGGCGAAGGCTCGGCGGTGTTGATTCGTGCCATCGAGCCGCTGCGCGGCCAAACGCTTATGGCCCAGCATCGGGGTGGCAAAACCGGACCCGAGCTCACCAATGGCCCTGCCAAGGCCTGCCAGGCGCTCGGTATCGATAAAAGCTGGAACGGTCACGATCTGAGGCGATCGCCACTGCAGCTGATGTTACAGCCACCAGTCGATCCTGCCCAGATAGTACAAACTACCCGCATCGGCATTACTCGGGCAGTCGACATTCCCTGGCGGTTCTATCTGCGGGACAATGCCTTTGTTTCGAGGCATTAATCGACCGGTAGAATAGCGCCCTGCGTGGCCCCGTGGTCGGTCTGGGTGTCGTAATCGGTGTTGGCTTGGTTGAGGGTCGTTATATCGGCTTGGACCAGACTTTGAGCAGCACTTGCTAACCGGCCACAGCTCATAGGTGCTAGATTGGTGAGATCGGCCGTTAGCTGCGCTGCATAGAGCCGGTCGAGTCCCACGTGGTATTGCTCGTGCATGGCCAAGGCCTTTATAAATGCCTGCCATTCATTTGCCAAGCGGGTTGAAGCAGCGAGGGGCTGCCATTCGGGCAGCGCGGTTGCGGTGTGTAAGCCGACTTTTACATCGCTGAGCTGACAATTTCCGTTTGTCAGCGAAGTGTAAGCATACGACCACGTCAGGCTGTAGTTAGTAACCCCGGTAAATTCAGCCGCCGCATCAGGGTTCCCGCCCGGGGCACACTGTTTTATTTGCTGTTCCAATTGGCTGGCGTTGGCGCCATAAACACGGTAATAGGTTGTAGCGTCGATTCGGATAGTGAGGCCAGTTGGCGCATCGTCCAGCAATAGCTCGCTGGGCTCGCCAAAGCTTAGCGGTGTACAGCGCGCTATAGTACCTAGGGCGGCAACTGATTTGGGACTGAGGGCGGGTCGCAGTACATTGTGCAGCAGCGTTACATAGCTGATTGCAAACAAGCCCACTGCCAAACAACTCGCCCAAAAGCGACGTCGCGACCGGCTCCCATTGTGTGCTAAATGTCTGCCAATAACCATACACCTATCCAATAAATATGCTATTATATCAGAAAATAGCGTGCTAGTCAACATGTGATCTCATGACGCTTCAGAGTTACGCAAAGCGCTCAGCAGTGCCTGCAAAATGATACGCTTTCTACCACATTTTTCGCTTGCACAGAGCGGGGGCCTTGGAACATACTACTAACTCAGTGTACCGGTCCCGTAAGAATCAGAAATTTTACGAAAAACGACAACAGAAACCTGGTTGCCCGTTTTGTGACCCCGCCGAAATCAACTATCGCCTCAAAGAACAGACTGGTCATTCAGTCGTCATTGCCAACGATCCACCGTACGAGATATGGGAGCATCACAAGGTGCTCGATAATCTGATGGTGATACCGAAACGGCACGTACCAGACCTGACCGAGCTAACCGACGAAGAGCTGCTGGATATTTCGCACATCATTGCGCGCTACGAATCAAATGGCTATAGCGTGTATATGCGGGCCAATAACAGCCCCCGCCGCACTGTTCAGCATCAGCATACGCACCTCATCAAAATTGACAACAAATCGCCGCGACTGCATGTCTACATGCGCAAGCCGTACATTCTATTTAATATCTAATCTAGTGCAGAATTGTTACCTGCGCAATGGCCAGTACCACTGCAACCACCACGATGCCAGCCACCTGGACTGTGGGGCCATTGCCGCTCGGTGGCAGGTGATGGCGGCGAATCGATCGATCGGCCACGCGGTAGCGGTGGTAGCCGATGAGCGCCACGCCGGCTCCCAGCAACAAGATCAGCAGGCCAACATAGGGCCGGTTCTTATGCAACTGTGCCAATGCCAGGCCGCCCGCCTCAATAGCCAAGCTAGTGCGGATCCACGCCAAGAGCGTGCGCTCATTGGCCAACAAAAACCGCACATCCACATCGAGTTGTTCTTGAGCATCTGCCACGTTACCGGCAGTTTAGCATTTTTTCATAATTGAATAAAGACGCTTACGGCTGTCTTTGCAGTAAAAAATCTTACTTACGTCTGGCGGGCTCGGCAGTATCATCTAATTGGAAACATGGCTTTCCACCGAAAGGGCCTGACACTACCAGGCCTTTTTTAGTGGCGCCAAATCTGTCACAATACCGCTATGCTACCCATACTATTGGCCGCCGGTACATTCGTTTCCACCCTGCTGGGCGGTCTGACCGGACTCAAAAACCGCGACCGGTTGCACCGATTGCTCGGGCTAACGGCCGGGGTGGTGATCGGCGTGGTGGCGTTCGATTTGCTGCCCGAGATTTTTAAGTCGCTCGGTGCGGGAGTAACTTCGCGAGTAGCCATGCTGGCGTTAGTCTGCGGTTTTTTGCTGTTTCACATCATCGAAAAGTCCATCTTGATTCACCACAGCCAGGAACACGAGTACGAAGTGCACCATCATCCGCAAGTTGGCATTGCCAGTGCACTGGCGCTGAGCGGCCACAGCTTTTTAGACGGGCTAGGGATTGGCCTGGGTTTTCAGGCGGGTAACGCAGTTGGTATTGCTGTGGCTGTGGCGGTGATTGCGCACGACTTTTCCGACGGGCTGAATACCGTAATGCTCATGCTAGTGAACCGTAACAATCGTCGCCGCGCTGTTATCATGCTGTTGGCTGATGCCTTGGCACCGGTGCTAGGTGCCATCGTGGGCACGCTGGTGCATATTAGCAGTGGCGGCCTGACACTGTACCTGGCCTTTTTTGCTGGCTTTTTGCTCTACATCGGTGCCAGCGAAATCCTGCCCGAGGCGCACAGTAAACATTCGTCATACACTACCATTCTGCTTACGATCGCTGGTGTAGCGTTTATGTTTTTTGTGACGCGGTTTGCCTAAAGTAACAGCATAGTCGTAAATAAATTGTGATAGGGTATGGATATGCTGGCTCAGCATGAGACCCAATCATTAAACATAGCAGGCACCTTCCATATTCCCGAAGGCGCGCCTAATCCCGAGTTTGTGCTGCCGGACGAGGTGGTTGCATATATGGCTGCTGCGTATGGCCTGTGTAAACCCAACATGCGAGGCATTGACCCGATGTGCGGTACCGGTACCATCCCGCGAGTTATTAATCGAGCAGGTGGCTGTTGCGATGGGATTGATCTTGATCCGGCCCACGTTGCCATTGCACGCCAGGAAGTTGCTCCGGGCCGTCTGCCACTCGATAATGGCTATATCGATTTGGCCAATCGGTTTAAACCCGGAAGCCCGTATGGACGGTTTGCGCTGGCCGGTGAGATCTTGTTTGGAGACTGTACGATTATCACACCGCCAAACCGTACCCGTGGTGGCAAGCTATCCCCGTATCACTACATATACACCAGCATTCCATTTAGTCTTATTTTGGCTCCGGAGTTGGATGATAGGATTATTCAAGCTTTTGATAGGATGCTTATGCCAGGCGGCTACCTTATTATTGATAGTGCTGAGGTAGCTGAACGCGATGGACTGCCCTGCCACCCTGCCGCGGCTACGGTCGAGATCATGCGCCGTAATGGCTATACACTGCGGGATCATGTTCGGTTCAATACTGACTCGCCCGAAGGCTGCGACTCGCAATTCTCCGAACTTCTGTTTACACGGACCGAAGAGTTCTGGCTGGATGCGGATGCTATACTAGAGACATGATAATTGGGGTGTTAATTCTGGCGGTGCTGAACCTGTGTGGGCTGGCCTATGTAGCCTGGCGGCTCGGGCAGTCGAGTGGGCAGGCTGATCTGGACACACCGCTGCGCGATGAATTTGCCCGCAACCGCCGCGAGTTTGCCGAGGCCAACAAAGACCTGCGGATTGAGGTCACGGCCGGCATCAACCAAACCCGCGAAACGCTCGACAAGCGTCTGGAAACACTGCGCGACAAAAACGATGAAAAACTGGAACAGATCCGCCGCACCGTTGAGACGCGGCTAGAAAGCCTGCAAAAAGATAACGCCGACAAGCTCGAAAAAATGCGCGCCACTGTGGACGAGAAACTGCAAAGCACGCTGGAAAAGCGTTTGGGCGAAAGCTTTAAACAAGTCCAGGTGCAGCTGGAACAAGTCTATAAGGGCTTAGGCGAAATGCAAAACCTGGCTGCCAACGTCAGCGATTTTAAGCGCGTGCTTACCAACGTGAAAACCCGCGGCACATGGGGTGAAGTGCAGCTGGAGAGCCTGCTCGACCAGGTGTTCATCAAAGATCATTACCAGAAGCAAGTTATGCTGACGCCCGGCAGCCAAAACGCAGTGGATTTCTGCATCAAACTGCCCGATAAAAGCTCGAAAGAAGGCTTTATTTACCTGCCGATCGATGCCAAGTTCCCGCTGGAAGACTATCAACGCTTGGTGGCGGCCGAAGAAAAGGGCGATTTAGAGCAAGCGGTCGTCGAACAAAAAGCACTGATTACGCGCATCAAGCAAGAGGCCAAAAGCATTAACCAGAAATACATCGTGCCACCCAAAACCACCGATTTTGCGGTGCTGTATTTGCCCATCGAAAGCATGTATGCCGAAGTGCTGCGAACGCCTGGGTTGTTCGAGGAGCTACAAAGCAGTCTGCGTGTAACAGTGGCCGGTCCAACCACGATTGCGGCCATTTTAAGTAGCTACCAGCTTGGTTTCCGGACGCTCGCCATTGCCGAAGGAGCAGGCGAGGCCTGGAAAGCGCTCACCGACACACGCGTAGAGTTTGGCAAGTTCGGCGATCTGCTCGAAAAAGCCCGCGACAAAATGGTGCAGGCCACCAACACGCTCGACGACGCCGCCAGCAAGTCACGTCGCATCGAAGGCAAGCTCAATAAGGCCCAAAAACTAGCCGATAAATCTACCAAGACTGCTAGCCTGCCCGAATCCACTGCGCTGGAGTTAGATATTTAGCTCTTGGCCTTCAAAAAATCAATCACTAAGCTAGCCGTCCACGAAAAATTATGCGCGCCCAGTGGTTCCCCAGTATTCGGGTCAAAATATTCGGCAAAGCCGCTTTTCTTGACCATTTCCAGACTAGTTTCACGCAGTGCCGCGGCGTGGTCGTCGTAGCCATAGTTGCGCAGGCCTTCGCAGATCAGCCAGTTGGTGTTGAGCCAGGCAGGCCCTTGCCAATAACGGTCGGGGTCGAACATGGGGCTGTCTAGCGGCACGCTCGGCACGGGGTAAGCCGGGCCGAACTGCTGGTCGTTTTCTAGGGTGCGCACCAGTGTTTCGGCCCGCTCCTTGGTGATGGTGCCGGCGTAGAGCGGCATCAGGCTGGCAATGCTAGGCTGCTTGAGCAGGCGGTGGGTGACAAAATCACGCGACCAATACGTTTTGGCGTATTCGTCCCACAGGTTCTCGAGCGCATGCTCAGATTTCTCCATGTTTTCTATCAGTACCGATGATAGCTCGTAACGCACGGCTTTGGCGATTTGCTGCAAACGGGTGTTGGCACGGATAAGGATGCAGTTGAACGTCAGGTCTTCGATGGCAAACAGCCCGTGCGATAGAATCTTGGGCGTGTCATAGAGTTTGCGGCGGAGGCGGCGCTGGGCGTCGAACAGGCTCAAGATCTCGAGCGTAGAAAAACGCTGGCCCGGCGGAATATAGTGCCGGTCACGGCGAAACAGGCCGATCAGGCCATCGGTATGCGTGGCGCGAATTACTCGCACCCACCAGGGCATCAGGTGCTCGTGGAGCTCAGTCATCCAAGGCGGCGTGTTGTCGAGGCCGGTCTCCCAGGGGTGCAACTGTAGCACCAAGCCTTCTTGATGTGGGTCGCGATCGGTGTAGAGCCACTGGTGATAGGCAACCAGGCTCGGCAACATTTGTTTGTACCAGGCGTGGCGCTCGGTGGCGTTCAAGCGCTGGCCAATTTGCCAGACGGCTTCGGCTAGCATGGGCGGTTGAGTGATGCCGCTTGTGGCGACGTTGTCGGGCGAGGCGGGATTGACCCAGCTGCGCCACACACCGCGGTCACGCCGGTAGTGCGGATCGTCGCTAAAAATCATGTTTGGCAGCATGCCGTTGGCCCACTGGCCGCGCAGTAGGCTAGTCAGCTCGGTTTGGGCACGGTCGATGTCTAGCCAGCGCAAACCAATCGCTATAAAGCAGCTATCCCATAGCCACTGGTGCGGGTAGAGATCTTCGGCTGGGACGGTGTAATTACCGCGATCATTGGCTTTTAGGACGGCCCTGGCTTGCTCTAACAGATTAGGTTTAGGTAGGTCGGGTTCCGGATTTTCGCTCATGCTTTTCAGTATAGCGTACCGCCCGGTATAATTGCCCATGCCTATGTCCGGTCTCACTCAAACCCAACGCAGTGTTATTTGGTCGATGGCCACCGCTGGCGCGGCCTTTGCGGTATTGGTATGCGCTGTTTGTATGCTGCGCGACCCGGCGTTGTTTAAGCACCCGCATTGGGGACTAAGCTTCTACGGCGATCAGAGACAGGTACTGCTGCCCTATTACGGTGGGCTCGCTATTATCATCAGCTGTTTTGGGCGTATCACCCAGTTGCTATGGCCACTGGTTGGCCCTTGGCGGCCCTTGCGTGGGGTGTTTCTGGCGACGACGCTTATTGCGCTCGGCATTGGCGCGACCTCCTCTATGCAAGGTGCGTTTTTATTCTGGACTCATATTTCCTTTTCGTTGGCACTAGCGCTGCTGCTGTTACCGGCCGAGGTTTGGATACTGCACAAACCTGGGGCTAACTGGCTGGATTATATAGGTGCTGCTGGTCTTTTGGCCGGCACCGTGTTGGTTAATCTATCCGCCGATTGGAGTGGTGTACTCGGCATCTACTATTGGGCAGAAGTGGTCTTCTTTTTGGCTGCCTTTCTGGCTCTGGGCCGGGCAGCAACCAGGGCTGCGGCTGGGTTATAACCTGCGCCATCTATCAGGGGAGACAAATGCACTGTCGAAAAGCCACTTGACATCACCCAGTACCTTGTATAGCATAGTACTGTATGAATGAAACTAACGACGCAACGCAGGAAGCAGATTCGCTACTCAAACAATCCGAAGTCCAGATGCGCAAAGGACTGTTGGTCTATTGTGTGCTACTGCTGTGCAAAGATGGCAAGGTCTACAGCTCCGACATTATCAAACAGCTACGCGCCGCCGAGCTGATCGTGGTAGAAGGCACGCTCTATCCGTTGCTGACGCGGCTCAACCGTGACGGGATGGTGGCCTACGAATGGCAAGAATCCGAGCAAGGACCGCCGCGTAAATATTATTGGCTAACGCCCGAAGGCCAAACGCTGCTCGATGCCCTACAACAAACCTATCAGCGGCTCCACACCTCGCTCACACAACTACAGAAAGGGAAGCTATGAACGAAATACGCAATATTCATCTGGGACGGCAAGCCTATACGGTGTCGGCCGACGCCTACAAGGAACTCCACGCTTATCTGGAGGCTATCCAGCGGCAGGTCGGCAAAGAAGTGGCCGAGGAAGTGGAGCTACGCATGGCCGAACTGCTCGCCGAGCGCGGCGTTACCGGCAAAAAAGTGGTGTTGCAAAAAGATGTTGATTATTTGAAAGAGCAGTTGGGCAAGCCCGGTGATTTTAGCGAAGACCACCACACCGATGACGAGCCGACCGCAAAACAGACGGAAACTGGCGCTAGTGAAAAACGGCTCTTTCGTGACACTGATAACGCCATGATTGCCGGGGTAGCCGCCGGGCTGGCCAAATACCTGGATATCGATACGGTTATTGTGCGGCTAATCTTTATTGCCCTGGTATTTTTTGGCGGCAGCGGTATCTTGTTGTATGTGGTGCTCTGGCTGCTGGTGCCCGAAGCCAAAACCAACAGCGAACGCCTGCAAATGCGTGGCCTGGCGGTGAATGTAGAGAACATTAAACATGCCGTGAGCGGTGCGGATGTACCAGGTGCCACGCGGCGGGCCAGTAAGGTGGTGGGCGGCTTTATCGCGACCCTCGTCAAGGTGCTTTTAGGCGTGGTGGGCGTTGGTTTGATCGTCGGCGGGCTGGCTGTGCTATTGGGATCGGCCGGCTCGTTGATGTTTGGTTTGATTCGCGGTGTGCAAGTGAGCAATGCACCGATCTTTCCAATCGGCAAAGAGGAGATCGCGGCGCTGGTCTGTGCTTTTGTAGTGGTAGGGCTGATCGCCAGTATGGTGGTGGCTTCGGGTGTAGCATTGGTACGACGCAAGTGGCCGATGCCGGGTTGGGCGGTAGCAGCCGTGGTGGGGCTGTTTATTGCCGCCGGAGCGGTGGGTACCGGCTTTGGGCTTGGTGTGGCGCCACAGGTGAAAAGCCGTGTCGATGCGCTGCGGCACAACCGAACGGTGACACTAGCGCAACCTATTCAGCGCTTGCATGTGCTGGGCACCAAGGCTGCTTATCGGGTCGTTTACGATACCAAACCGTCGGTAGAAATCCATGCGTTTGGCAACGTGCAACCCAGCGACGTTACGATTACAGAACAGAACGGCCTGCTCACCGTAGACACACGTGGCCTCGCCAAGCCTAGCTGTACCCTGTTTTGCCCGTTCGACGATGGCAACAGCACCGAAGTGGTCATTCATGCGCCCAATCCTGACACGTTGCCGGCCGATACTCCCGGAGGAGCTAGCTTCACCATCCGGAATAACTACAAAGAAATCTATCGGGACGGCAACCTGCACTACTTTACACGCCTGCCACAACCACCTAGCGGTAATTAGTAAAGCTGACTGGGTAGTCCAAGTCTTGGCCGCGCAGTAGCTGCATAACCGCTTGTAAGTCGTCTTTGCTAGCGCTCATGACCCGTACGGCCTCGCCCTGAATCTGCGTTTTTACCTTGGGGTAGCTATCGCGGACTAGCTTGGTGAGCTGCTTGGCCTTGTCTTGGTCGAGCCCCTGCTTGAACAGTACTTCTTTGGTGGTCTTGAGATTACTGGTGACGACCTCGCGGGAAGTATCGAGCACCTTTTGACTGATGTCCCGGGCGGCCAGCTTTTTGCGGACAATATCGAGAACGGCGTCGATTTGCCATTCACCGTTGCCGATAATCCTCAGGCCCTTTTTGTCGTCGAGCCACTCAATGGCCGCCGGCGTGTTCTTAAAGTCGTAGCGGCTGTCAATCTCACGCATGGTTTGGTCGAAAACGTTGTTCATCTCGGCCTTGTCGTAGTCAGAAACAATATCGAAGCTAAAATTTGCCATAACAAGATTATACCAACATGTGCCTATGAATCAGACCGGGGATACCTGACGACTCTATTGGGCGTGAGCCGGTGATATGGTTTCGTTAACACTTGTCGTACTATGTGCAAGCCAGGTGCAACAGCTGTTGCATTGTAGCCAAGGACTACGCTAAGGCGTCTTTGATCGTCTTCACCTACCAGGGCCAGCCAGCCCACTGTCAGTAAAGCTTCTTTTCCCTGGGGTCGGCGGGCTTGTAGTCGCTTATCTAAGCTAGCGGCTAATTCGTCGGGGTCGTCTTCCACTGTGCGCCATGTGATTTCTGACTGAAGGTGATCGGCATAGCGTACTGCCTCCACGGAAATGCATGGCTCTCCGGTGCTAGGGTCGATCGCTTGGGCGAGCACCAGCGTGCCCAGTTTCCCATCTATCCTCCTTGAAGACGGATCTAGGTCGATGGCTGGCCCGAGCATAGCCTCGAGCATATCTGATCGTGGACGATCAAATGAACCAGGCTGTCCTCCTCCCATAGCTCCTGCCGATAGAAACATACTGGCCATGCATACTCCTCTCCGTCTAAATGTCTAAATGCAGTATATCCTAGTAGTAAATAATGCATCTCATTTTCCTAAGCAGTTCCGCATGAAAGCCTCAGCGATTGGCATATGGCCGCCACAAACAAGCCTGATATACTAAAAGTGCAAACCATAAGCAGGAACCTATATGAAACAGATGGCTAAACAACTGATCTATAGTGTTGCCTCGCTCCTCATGGTACTTGGACTGGCGGTAGTGCCGGTGAGTGCCGAACACGGTAGCGATGATAGCAATACGAGTACGGCAACAACCCCAATAGAAACAGACGATAGTTCGGCGAGCAATACAAGCTCCAATACAACAACAGAAACCGAAACGGAGAGCACCACCGAAGACAGTGGCCACCAGTCGGGCAAGCTGCGGAGCGAGGCGGCTAAGCTACTAAGTCAGGAGCGCCAAAACGCTAAGGAGCACAGCCAGGCCGACCGCCAAAAGGCTTGCACACAGCGCCAAAACAATATCAATAGGCGCACGGCCCAGTTTGCTGCCAACGCAGCCCGGCACCTGGAGGTCTTTAATAAGATCTTTACCAAGGTCCAGGCCTTTCACGATAGCAAGGGCTTACAGGTGTCTGATTACGACGCGCTGGTAGCCGCAGCCACGGCGAAGCAAACCGCCGCCCAGACGGCTGTTGACGCGCTAAAAGCGCTCAATGTGCAGATCGACTGCACCCAACCAGACCCGGCTAGCACGGTAGCAACCATCAAGTCGGCCGTAACTGACGCCCGCACGGCGTTGCAGGCCTACCGTACCTCACTCAAAGATTTGGTCGTTGCGCTCAAGGGTGCCTCGACCGCTCAACACACTACGGACACCACAGAAAACACAGGGGGTAATCAATAATGAAGCGACTGAACCAATCGGGCTCACACATTGTAGGCTTGGCGCTGTTGGTACTGGCGCTGGGAGTTATCGGTTTTGCGGGCTACAAAGTAGAACAGGCGCACAACAAAACAGCCACAGCCACTACACAGTCCACGGCTTCTACCACT
Organism: Saccharimonadales bacterium (SeqCode); assembly: GCA_035479475.1. GTDB lineage: Bacteria > Patescibacteriota > Saccharimonadia > Saccharimonadales > UBA4665 > JAJZCD01. Next base: position 18,622 of record DATIIP010000023.1, read on the forward strand.
GCTCCTGCCACCATTGCTAACACCGCAGACCTGCAGCAAACCAGCGCTGCCCTGGATGATGCCTCGACGCAGCTCAACGCTGGCCTCGATGATAGCAGCATGAACGCTGATCTGAACAGCATGCTCTAGGCTGTCTGTAACGGCTTTCGAAACCGCCGCGATATGCAAAGTCGCGGCGGTTTCAATGTACCAGGCCTACTAGATAAATCATGCGTGCGTAACACCGGCGCCCTTGCTATACTGGGGCGGTGAATTATACCAATCCGAAAGTGCAGGAGACTGCCGGCCTGCTCAAGGGCCGGTTTACGGACCTCACGAACAAGGCAGATATACTAAAAGCCGTGGAGCTCAAGGCGCTGTATGCCGAGATTCCCGGGTTACCACCTGAGCAGCGCGGGGCATTTGGCAAGGAGTTGAATGAGCTGCGTGCCGAACTGCAGGAACTAGTAGACGAGGCCGGTGCCGCCGCCGAAGTGCTGCCGGCTATAGATGTTACCGCGCCATTCGATGTCAACACGCCGGCCAACCAGCGACCGAATCTGCTGCCGAGCCAAACCGGTAGCAAGCACCCGCTGATGAGCGAACTGGAGCGGGTCCTCGACATTTTTTACCGGATGGGCTTTACGGCGGTGGAATCGCGCGAGATCGACGACGACTACCACATGTTTGGGGCGCTCAATTTTCCCGACGGCCACCCGGCGCGTGACGATTACGATACTTTTATGACCACGCAGACCGACGCAAACAGCAAGCCGCTGATCGCTCCGGCGCACACCAGTACCATGCAGAACCGGGTGCTGCGCCGCTACAGTGCCAACTTAGAAAAGGGCGAACCGATAGCAGTACTGTTGCCAGGCCGCGTCTTTCGCAATGAAGACCTGGACGCCCGCCACGAGCACACTTTTTACCAGTTCGAGGGCGTCTATGTTGATAAGGGCATCCATGCTGGCAACCTACTGGCGACGTTCAAAACGTTCCTCAGTGAGTACTACCAGCAGGATATCGAGATCGCCAGCCAGCCTTTTTATTTTCCGTTTACCGAACCGAGCTTTGAATTGGCGCTGAGCTGTCCGTTCTGTCAGAAGAAGGGCTGCAGTATTTGCAGCCAGGCCGGTTGGATCGAGCTGCTCGGCATGGGCATGATCCACCCGAATGTGCTGCGCGAAGGCGGCGTGGACCCAGAGGTTTACACCGGGTTTGCCTGGGGTTGTGGCTTGGAGCGTTTAGTGATGATGAAATACGGCATTGAAGATATCCGCCATTTTGAAAGCGGCAAACTAGACTTTTTGAGGCAATTCGCATGAGTGATTTGAAAGATTTGATGCAGCAGGCCGAAGTGATCCGGCTGAAATATCAGGAATTGAACAGCAAACAGGGTAAGAACACTTGGGGTGTGCGCGATTACGCTATGGGCTTCGCCGGCGATTTTGGTGATTTGCAGAAGCTGATCATGGCCAAAGAAAACCTACGTGACATCCCCGATATGGATGCTAAACTAGCGCACGAACTGGCCGATTGCCTGTGGTCCATTATGGTGATTGCTAATTACTACGGCCTAGATTTGGAAAAAGAATTCAAACATACCATGGCTCACATTGCCGATCGTATTGCAGGAGCAGAGGCATGAAAGTCAGCATCAACAGCATCCGCCGCATAAACAACACCTACAAAACTACCGATGATGTCGCGGCGATTGGCATAGACGCTCTGGCCGCCAAGGTAGGCGCTCAACTGGGGGCGATCGAAGAGATTGAGCAAATCGGCCGTAAATACCAGGGCATTGTGGTTGCCAAGATTGTACACTTGCGCAAGCACGAAAACTCCGATCACTTGAACGTTTGTTTGATAGATGACGCTGGTAAAACCAAAGCGGTGGCCCGTGACAAAGACGGCTTGGTGCAAGTAGTCTGCGGCGCAGACAATCTATACGAGGGTATGCTCGTGCCATGGCTGCCGCCCGGTACGGTCGTGCCGGAAAGCGTCGATAAGGATCCGTTCGTGCTCGAGGCACGCGAGATGCGCGGTGAAACCAGTAATGGCATGTTGGCTAGTGCGCGCGAGCTTGGCCTGGGCGATGATCACAGCGGCATCCTGGAAATCAGAGACGTGTTTGACCGCGTTCGGGTGGGCGATGATTTTGCCGAAGCCTTCCAACTGAAGGATGATGTAATCTTCAACATCGAAAACAAGATGTTCACCCACCGGCCGGATTGTTTTGGGCTACTAGGCGTCTCGCGCGAGCTGGCCGGGATTCAGGGCATGGCATTTCGTAGTCCTGATTGGTACACGCTTACTCCACCGATTCCAGAGCCTGAAGCCGAGCCACTGCCGCTTACGGTTACCAACGAAATCCCCGAACTAGTGCCGAGGTTTACTGCCATTACGCTGCGTGGTGTGCAAGTCGGCCCGAGTCCTACATGGGTGGTGGTGGAGCTGGCTAAGGTAGGCCTGCGTTCCATCAATAACGTCGTGGATTACACCAACTTCTTCATGCTGGAAACAGGGCAGCCGCTGCACGCTTACGACTATGACAAGGTCAGGGCGCTTACCAGCGGTGATGCGGCTGAGATTACGGTGCGCTACCCTCGGTCCGGCGAAAAGGTGTCGCTTTTAAACGGCAAAACCATCGAACCACGTGAAGAAGCCATGATGATCGCCAGTGGTGACCACCTGATCGGCATCGGCGGCGTGATGGGTGGTGCTGATACAGAGGTGGACGAGACTACCAAAAACATCATCATCGAATGTGCCACATTTGATATGTACTCTATTCGCCGCACTGCAATGGCGCACGGACTATTTACCGATGCGGTAACGCGTTTTAACAAAGGCCAGTCGCCGCTGCAAAATCGGGCGGTGCTCGCCAAGATTGTGGATGAGATCCGTCAGTTTGCCGGCGGCAAGGTGGCTAGCCAGCTGGTTGACAATAGCCAGCTGGCAGACCGGCAGTGGGTTCACCCGCCCATTCCTGTTACTACGCAGTTCGTCAATGAGCGGCTTGGTCTGGAGCTGACTGCAGCTGAAATGAAGACGATACTTGAAAACGTCGAGTGCAGTGTAGCGGTAAACGGCGATGCGCTCACTGTCACCGCGCCATTTTGGCGGACTGACATCGAGATTCGTGAGGATGTCGTAGAAGAAGTCGGCCGGTTGTACGGTTTTGACAAACTGCCGCTTGAGCTGCCCCAGCGCAGCATCAAGCCGGCTGTTAAAGACGCGCTGTTTGAGCTCAAGAGCGCAGTGCGGGCCCGCTTGGCCAAAGCTGGTGCTAACGAAGTGCTTACCTACAGCTTTGTGCACGGCGATTTGCTGAAAAAGGTGGGCCAAGATACCAAAGAAGCCTTTCAGGTGGGTAACGCGCTGAGCCCAGACCTGCAGTACTATCGCTTAAGCCTGACGCCCAGCCTGCTCGACAAAGTCCACCTGAACATCAAGGCCGGTTACGGCGAATTTGTACTGTTCGAACTGGGTAAGGCGCACAATCTGCAACACGCCACCACCGACGAAGGCTTGCCGATGGAGTTTGAGATGCTCGATCTGGTATATGCGCGCAGCGATAAGCTGCAGAAGCCGGGCGCTGCCTTTTATGAGGCGCGAGCCTTCCTAACTGATCTGGCGGGTTCGCTTGGCGTGGCATTGGAATTTCGTCCCTTTGAGACCGAAGAAACCTACCAGGTGGTTAAACCTTACGACCACACCCGTTCCGCCAAGGTGTTTGTGCGTGGTAGCGATATTGCCCTAGGTATGATTGGCGAATACAAAGCCAGTGTCCGCCGGGCGCTCAAGCTGCCGGCGCATGCGGCTGGCTTCGGGGTTGGCCTCATGCAGCTCCAGCAAGCGATTGCGACTGCCGGCAAAGCGTACACGCCGCTACCGCGGTTCCCGAAGGTCATGCAAGATGTCACCCTCAAGGCTCCGGCTACGCTGCCGTATGCACAAATGTTCGATGTTCTACAAACCGAACTTACCAAACAACAGTCTGATCACATGCTGGCTCATTTGGAACCGCTCGATATCTATCAGCGTGCCGAAGACGCCGACCACAAGCAGTTCAGCTTCCGTCTGACCATTGCTAACTACGAGCGAACGCTGACCGATGCCGAGGTCGCCAAACTGCTTGACGGGCTGGCGGCAGCAGCTCAAAAGATGTTCTCGGCCGAGCGCATCTAGTACAATAAAGCTTAAGATGAAGAGTATTTGGCGCATTTTGCGCTTCACGGGCAGCTTGTGGCGCTACTATTTGGGCGTGGGCGCGACCACGGTCATGGTAGCGGCCATGACGCAGCTGATACCGATCTTCACCAAAGCGGCTATCGACGAGATCGGCAAACTAGCCCATGGCGGCACGGTCAGTGTAACCAGGGTGGCTGTGTTTGCTGTGCTGATCTTTGTTGTAGATGAAATCCAAAACCTGATCAGCAACGTGGGTGGCTATTGGGGTGATATGCTCAGTGCTAAACAGCAGCGGCTGCTGAGTAATCGCTACTACGAGCACATCATGACCCTACCGCAACGATATTTCGATACCGAGCTCACCGGCACCATCATCAATCGCATGAACCGCGGCATCAGTCAGATTACCCAATACACTCAAACGGTCAGCAACAACTTTTTGCAGTTTTTATTCAGCACCGTCTTTACGCTGGTAGTGGTGGCATACTACTCCTGGCCGGCTGCTCTGATTCTGTTTAGCTTGTATCCTATTTACATTTGGCTGACTACACTCAGCAATGACAAGTGGCAGGGCTATCAAAAGGAGGTCAACCGCGATAGCGATATGGCTAGCGGCCGGTTTGCCGAAAGCGTAGGTCAGGTGCGGGTGGTCAAGAGCTTTGTGCAAGAGGCCTTGGAGCTGCGCTTGTTTGACAAGCTGATGCGGCGGATTGTCCGGACGACCCGGCCGCAGAGCAAGCACTGGCATAAACACGATGTGCTGCGCCGGACTGTGCTGGCTATTATCAACTTTGCGCTGTATTTGTTCATTTTTGTCCAGACCGCCCGTGGGCACTACAGCATTGGCACGATGGTGCTGCTCATTCAGTATGCACAGTACATTCGTATCCCGCTGTTCTCGATTAGCTTTTTGGTGTCGCAAACCCAGCGGGCTGTTGCGAATAGTCGTGACTACTTTGCCGTCATGGACGAAACGCCAGAAATTCATGACCACGAGGGCGCAAGCCCATTGCAGATTAGCGAAGGCGCCATCAGCTTTGAGCACGTTAGTTTTCGGTACGACCACGACGCTCCGGTCCTGACAGATCTGAGTTTTGCCATAAAACCAGATAGTAAGCTGGCACTAGTCGGTGAGAGCGGCCAAGGTAAAACTACCATCACCAGCCTTTTGCTTCGTTTGTACGAGGTTAACGAGGGCGTAATCACCATTGACGGCCAGAATATCAACGACGTGCAGCAAGCGTCCCTGCGTCAGAATATCGCTGTGGTCTTTCAGGAGCCGGCTCTGTTTAGCGGCACCATCCGCGAGAACATCGCCTATGCCCGGCCGGATGCAACCGACAAGGAAGTAGAAGCTGCAGCCAATGCAGCCAATGCTCACGAATTTATTAGCAATTTCGAAAAGGGCTACAATAGCGAAATCGGTGAACGCGGACTCAAGCTGAGCGGCGGCCAAAAACAGCGTATTGCCATTGCTCGCGCCTTGCTCAAGGATGCGCCGATCCTGATTCTAGACGAGGCTACCAGCAGCCTGGACACGAAGAGCGAACGCCAAGTGCAACAAGCGCTGGAGCGGCTTATGAAAGGCCGCACGACGCTCATTATTGCCCACCGCCTCAGTACTATTCAGGCTGTCGATACTATTGTGACGCTGGTGGGCGGGCGCGTCGATGAAATCGGCACACCGGCCAAGTTGGCTAAGAGCGGGGGCATCTACGCCCAGCTCCTGGCGTTGCAGCAAGCGCATACTGAAGCAGGCAAGAAGAAGCTACAACAATACGGGTTGGCGGAGGGCTGAGTAAATGGCATTGCAACGCCGGACAGCTCGGGCCATTATCATTCACGACAATCAGATCCTGCTGGTTGAACGTTGGCGGCCAGGGCATCATTATTTCTCTATCCCCGGTGGCGGTATTGAGCCGGCTGAGACCCCCGAGCAAACCATGCAGCGAGAAGTGGCCGAGGAAACTGGCTGTGTGGTGCAGACCGAGCGGCAAATTTACTTTTTGCAGCTAGCCGATGGCACGGAGCATTACTTTTTCTTGGCACGTTACATTTCGGGCGAACCACATCTACCGGCCGATTCACCCGAAGCGCTGGGCAATGGGCCTGAGAACCGGTTCTTGCCTCGTTGGGTTCCACTTGTTGAACTACCCGAACTACCATTTTTAGTTTGGCTGCCCATCAAAGAGCAGTTAGTCCACGATTTGCATAGCGGCTTTCCCGATTCGGTTCTGACGCTTGCCGGATAGGCCTACACTGTGGCATCATAAAGGGACTAACGAGGGAGCAACACATGGCGCGCATGCGTGAACGGATATTTGCAGGGCTGGGAGCGGTTTTGTTTTTGGGTAGCGCTTCGGCGCTGACGGTATTTGCTATTTCGCAGGGTGGCGGCAGTAGTCCACAGGCACAAACTCAGCAAGCCTGTACTGACAGCCAGACCGAGCCCACGCTGGCCGTACCCGATGCCTACACGCCAACCGAGCCGGTGACCGAGCTGCAAACGACCGATCTCGTGGGCGGGCATGGGTCGGCTGCTAAAAAGGGCGATTGTTTGGTTATGAAGTACTACGGCACTCTGGCCAGCGATGGTACTAAATTCGACGAGAACTTTACTGGCACCACTGGCTTTGCCTTTACTCTGGGCCAGGGCCAGGTGATCTCCGGTTGGGACCAAGGACTCGTCGGCATAAAAGCCGGCGGCACGCGCCGTTTGGTCATCCCGGCTTCAATGGCCTATGGCGATCAGGCGCAGGGCAGTATTCCGGCTAATTCGGACCTAGTGTTTGTGGTTAAACTGCTGAGGATTCAGAAGTAATATGGGCGCAATGCAAGATTTTACCCCAGTCGAGAGCGTGTCCGAGCTCAAGACAGAAGACCGGGTACCGGGCACAGGTGCTGTAGTGGAGGCGGGTGATACTGTAACATGCCACTATACCGGTGCGATTGCCAAAACCGGCGAGGTCTTTCAAACGTCACACGATTTCGGCAAGCCTATTAGCTTTCCGCTCTCGGGAGTAATCGAGGGCTGGACAAAAGGTGTGCCTGGCATGAAGGTCGGCGGTACCCGCCGGTTGTTGATCCCCGCAGGTATGGCTTATGGCGATCGGCCACCATACGGTTCGGGTATCCCAGCGAACGCCGATCTAGTGTTCGACATCGAACTGGTCGGGATTGAAGGCAAGTAGGTATGGGGCAAATTGTCGCTTACGCCACGGCACTGGTCCTGGGCTTCGGCTGTGCTCTAAAGTAGCACAGCCTTGTGCGGAGGTGCCGCAGCGTAAGCGACAATTTGCCCTGCAACGTGCAAAATCGTACTAAAAAACACTACATATAGTGGCCTTGACGGTTACGCTTACGCTAGACTATACTAATATCTACGACTTTCGACGCCTAAAAATCAACAGAGCCGAAATGCCATAAAAATACGAGGAGGGTTTCTTATGGTCAAAAACATCACTATTTTCACGACGACAACGTGCGCTTACTGCCCGATGGTCAAGAAATATCTAGGCGCTAAAGGCTTGCGGTACGACGAGGTGAATCTAGACCAAAACCCCGAACGCCAGCAAGAAGCGCTGGCCGTTTCCGGCGCCCTCACGGTGCCTGTTACGGTCATCACCAAGCACGACGATACCCAGGAGGTAGTTGTCGGCTACAACCTAGCCAAACTCGCCCCAGCTGTGGCGTAACTGCTACAATACCATAGACAGCGGCAATGCTCCTGGCTGCGGCAGGAGCATTCATTTTATCAACAACAAGGAGCGACAGATGGCGGAGACAACAGAGATTCCTAAGCATGATGTGATCATCATTGGCGCCGGCCCGGCAGCGCTCAGTGCCGCCATCTATACCACTCGTGAAGACATCGACACGCTGTTGTTCGAACGCGGCGTGCCTGGTGGCTTAGCGGCCATCACCGATCAGGTGGATAACTACCCCGGCTTTCCCGAGGGTATCCCTGGCCTAGAACTAGCCAACAACCTGCAAAAGCAGGCCGAGCGCTTTGGCGCAGTTATCGAGCTTGGCGAAGTGCTCAAACTGCACGACGAAGGTGAGTGGAAGCGGCTGGAGACTACCAGCGGTGATATGCTTGCCCGGGCGGTACTGATTGCCACCGGCAGTGATTATAAAAAGATTGGTGTGCCGGGCGAGCAGGAATATTACGCTCGCGGGGTTCATTACTGTGCCACCTGCGACGGCGCTTTTTACCGCGACAAGCGAATTGTAGTGGTAGGTGGCGGTAATTCGGCGGTGCAAGAAACAATGTTCCTGACCCGCTTTGCCTCACACATTGATCTCTTGGTGCGTAGCACCATCAAGGCAAGCGATGTGCTGCAAAAAGAACTGCAAACCTACATGGACCAGGGCAAAGTAAGCGTGCACTTAGCTACCGTCACCGATGAAATTGTGGGCGAAGACAACAAAGTGGTAAAAGTGCTCGGTACGCAAGACGGCAAAAAGGTAGAATTCCCGGTGGACGGCGTGTTCGTGTTCGTAGGTCTCAAGCCCAACAGCGAATTCTTAGAAGGTAGCGGTGTGGAGCTGGACCACATCCATTTGGTAAAGTCCGATGCCGACTTACAAACCAATATTCCCGGTGTGTTCGTGGCTGGTGATATCCGCAGTGGAGCCACCATGCAGATCGCTAGTGCCGCCGGCGAAGGTGCCACTGCGGCGCTCAAAATCCGTGAATACCTCGAGGGTCACAAGCACCCGATTCAGAACTAGCTAAAGGTCGGCATAGCCGTCAAAGTAGTCCAAGATAACTTGCTCATGCGGCACCCCAGCGGCAAGCAGATCAGCACACAGGCCTTCCACGAAGCTTTGGCTCCCCGATAAATAAATGAGCGACTGCGGCGGTACCGCATCGATGATCTCGTCGGCGGTCAGGCGGTGGGGTGTGATGGTTTTGCTGTAGAGCTGCAAGGGGTAGGCGCTAATGACGTCTTGATAAATCTGTTCGGTGCGGCTGCGCAGGGCATAAAACAAGAAAATGGGCCGTTCCTGTCGGGTTTGCAGCAGTTGGCGGAACATGCTCACAAACGAGGCAATGCCAATGCCCCCAGCAATGAAGACCAGTGGTGTTTCCGGCGATTTTGGCAAAACCAAATCGCCCATGGCGTCGTCGAGTCGCAGTGCGTTGCCTGGCTGCAGGGCTTGGAGCGCTTGCTTGTATGGGCTGAGCGGTGCCACAAACTTAGCCACAAAGCTGACCAGTTCATCGGTCGGTAGTGAGGTAAACGAGAACACCCGGGCTTGGCCGCGCGGGTCCCGTATGGGCTGCAAAATATGAAAATCAGCATATTGGCCTGGTATAAAATCAACCGGCCGCTCCGGCCGGAAGTAGTACTGCCAAATGCCGGGCGCCAACTCCTCACGCCGCTCAAACCATACTTTCATAAGTACTAGTGTAGCACCAGATCATAACCGTTGCAATTGCTACAACACTCCAAGAGGACAGTCCAGCTTATTTCGTTTTGGGAGGACGGACCTCCCAACGGTCTGGATAGTCGGTGACTACTCCGTACAAGTAACGTTCCCAGCGTTTGACCTTCTCGGGGTCGTTCATGGTGTAGGGCGCGACTTGAAAGCCGCGCTTGTGCAAGCTATGCAGTAAACCACTCCACAGCCACCACGACCGCATGCCAAGCCGCTTAGTGCCAAGCTCGCGGGCGCGGTAATGAGCTCGCACGCTCGACCACCGCTCATTCACTACCATCGGTAGCCTGGGAAACGTAGCGTGCAAACGGCGCAAAATGGATTGATCAAACGAAGCGATGGCCATGTTCTTGGCCGGGCGGCCGGACTTGAGCTCTGCATGGATGAGCTCGATAATGGGCTCGACGTGTTCACCTGGCTTGATCTCGAGTAGCAGCGATACGTTGTGCGGGATGGCCGCAAAGAACTCCGGCAATGTCAGAATATCGCTCTTGTGCTGCTGCAGGTATTTGTAGGAATGCTCCCGTACCAACGACTTCTTGCCGCTAGCTTGGCGAATAAAGCGGTCGTGGTTTAGCACCACAATGCCATCGGCGGTAACACGCAGGTCGGTCTCTAGTTGATCGGCATGGTGCTCCATGGCCTGCTTGAACGAAGGGAGGGTGTTTTCGGGGGCCAGGCCTTTCGCGCCCCGGTGGCCGATTATCTTCATCTTAAAAGTAGTGTACAATATTTTGTGACTAGTGAAAGGAGTTATTTGAAAGTGGCAGATTTTAATCAAGTTTTGACCCCTGGTGACCCACAGAATGGTGTAGTAAATACGGTTGTCGAGATTTCGAAGGGGAGTTTCCTAAAAATCGAGTGGCACCGCAGCACGGCTACGTTTACGCTGGACCGAGTAGAGCCGAGCATTTACGCCAAACCCACTAACTACGGCTTTATTCCCCAAACGCTTGATGAAGACGGCGACGAGCTCGATACGCTGATTATCTGCGATGAGCCGCTGCCGATGGGCCTGTGGCTAGAAGCTCGCGTAATTGGTGTCCTGAACTTTGTGGACGACGGCGAAGCCGACCACAAGATTGTGCTGGTGCCGGCCGACGACCGCAACACTGGCGACAGCATCAAGACGCTCGATGACCTCGGCGAACGTTGGAAGCAAATGGTGGCCGAGCACTTTAGCCACTACAAAGATCTCAAAAAGCCCGGTACTACCGTGGTGCAAGGCTGGGGCGACATCGAGGCCGCCAAGGCTATCATTGCCCAGAGTATTGAACGCTGGAATAAAAAATAGCATAGGTCAATTTTGCATCTGTAGAACGGCTACGCTACAATTACAAGCGTAAGCACTAGTAATATATCTATAGAACAGGGGTGGAGAACATGAAAACACGCATCGCTATTAACGGGTTTGGACGGATTGGCCGCAATGCCTTCAAGATCGCCTTTGCCCGCGATGATCTAGAAGTCGTTGCCATTAACGACCTCACCGATACCAAGACACTGGCCTACCTGCTCAAGCACGACAGCAATTACGGCACCTACGACCAAGAAGTCGGTCATGATGACCAGAACATCGTCGTGGACGGCCACAAAGTTCGCGTGTTGGCCGAAAAAGATCCGTCGATGCTGCCATGGAAAGACATGGAAGTCGATGTGGTCATCGAAAGCACTGGGCGGTTTACTGACAAAGAGGGCGCCAGCAACCACATCAAAGCTGGGGCAAAGCGGGTGGTCATTAGCGGTCCGACCAAGAGCGATGGCGTTGACACGATTGTGCTGGGTGCCAACGACGATAAGCTGGAGAATTCGACCGAGGTTATTAGTAACGCCAGCTGTACCACCAACTCCTTAGGTGCCGTAATGGCCATTCTGGAAAGCGAATTCGGTGTGGAGAAGTCGCTGCTGACAACTGTGCACAGCTACACCCAGAGCCAGGTGCTGCAAGATGCGCCGGCCAAAGACCTGCGCGAAGGCCGCAACGCCGCTGAGAACATCGTGCCGACCACCACTGGGGCAGCTATTGCCGTCACCCTGACGCTGCCACAGTTGAAAGACAAGTTTGATGGCCTCAGCATCCGCGTTCCCACCCCAGTTGTTTCGCTGAGTGACGTTACCGCGCTCCTCAAGCGCAATACCACCGTCGAAGAAATCAACGACTGTTTCAAAAAGGCCGCCAAAGAGCCGTTTTACCAGGGCATTTTGGGAGTTTCCGAAGAGCCGCTGGTGAGCTCCGACTACATCGGTAATAGTCATTCTGGTACCGTGGACCTGCTCCTGACCAAGGTCGTCGCGGGCAACCTGGTAAAGGTGATGGTGTGGTATGACAACGAGTGGGGCTATAGCAACCGGCTCGTCGAAGTCGTGGCTGACGCCGGCAAGCATTTGCACAAGAAATAAACCCAGAAAAGTAGACCCAGGAGCGTAGGCTCGCTACTATAGAACTAGTATGCGCTACGCCCTACACCAACGCACCCATCGATCCCGCTGGAAATGGTGGGTGCTTTTGGTTGGCGTAGTTTTGTTGACTGCCGCCGGCGCTGCTGTGGTCTGGCATGTACGGCAGCATACAGCCGAGCCTAACAAGCCGGTGCTCAAGCGATCTGTTACACCGAAACAACCGGCCGAGGGTGTAACCTCGCATCTACAGTTCGTGGGTGACGTCTTTTGGGGGCGGCGCACGCAAACCGCAGCCGAACAAAGTGGCAAAGGATATAGCTACATCACCAGTGGCCTATCAATAGCGGACCGCAGCAATTACGACGCCTGGATCGCCAATTTTGAGTGCCCCATTACCACAAAAGATGTGCCGTATGATTTGCAGGTCAATATTTTAAAGTTCAACTGCCGGCCAGAATATCTGCCCGAATTGGCCAAGTGGTTTACGGCAGCCTCGCAGGCCAACAACCATACTGAAAACAATGATGGCATCTGGGGCCTGGACCAAACCCGCGCCAACTTGCAAAACGTGGGCATTCAAAACTTTAGCACCTACGACATGAACCAGACGAATGATCTATGTGAAGTTATAACTATGCCGGCGACGACCACGGTCAAGCATCAAAAAGTGTCGATTCCGGTGGCGATGTGCGGCTATATGTATGTGGTAGATGTCACGCCCACCGATGCTCAGCTGGCCGTCATGCAGCAATATGCCAGGGTGATGCCGGTAGTCGCTATGCCGCACATGGGTGTGGAATACCGGGCTACCGCCGAGCCGGAAAAGATCTCGGCTTATCACCGGATGATCGACAATGGTGCCGATATGGTGGTGGGCGCCCACCCGCATGTCATTCAAAACAGCGAGGTCTACAAGGGTAAGCTGATCGCCTACTCGGTAGGCAACTTCTTGTTTGATCAACAGCGCCTGGGCCGGGAGGAGTCGGTGGGACTTGGCGTGGGGCTTAAAATAACCATCAAAGACGCCCAGGCTGCCAAGGTGTATGAGCAAGTGGCGCCAACCTGCAAAATATACAAAGACGATTGCTTGGCTGCGCTGCAGAGCAAACTACCGCAGCGGCCGGCCATGACCGTCAGCTACAATTTTAGCTGCTACGACGAGACCGCCGGTGTACCCAAGCTAGGCTCAACCGACGATTGTACCTCGTCTATGCAAACCGCCAGCATCGATCAACTGCAAAATCTCTCCACAACCTGGTGAATCGCCAAACCGCTTATGGTACACTGAGCGTAAACGGAAGCAAAACATGAAACTATATTTGGGTGCGGATCATAACGGATTTGATTACAAAGCGAAGTTGGCTGATTATTTGCGTAAATCGGGCTACGAAGTGGTAGACGAAGGTGATACCACTCGCCAACCAGAGGATGATTTTCCCCAGTTCGCCAGCCGTGTGGTGCAGGCCATGCGGGCTGACCAAAGCGGTGATGCACGGGGTGTTCTGATCTGTGGGAGTGGCCAGGGAATGTGCATGGCCGCCAATCGATTCAAGGGCATTCGGGCAGCGCTGGCGTTTGACCAGGAAGAGGCACGGGCTTCGCGCAACGATGAAGACAGCAATATCTTGTGCCTCAGTAGTCGCTATACCGACTTCGATAAGTCGATCGGCATTGTGCACACCTGGCTGATGACTCCTTTTGCCGCGGCACCGCGCTACAAGCGCCGCAACCAAGAGCTGGACGATTTAGGAGGCTAAAACGGGCGTGAGCGCCACCATTTGCCCCACCGTTACCACCGACGACCCCGCAGTTTATAAACTGCAGGTTAATGAATCGCTGCCGTATGCTCACCGGTTGCATATCGACCTCAGCGATGGCATTTTTACCCGCAACAAGCTCATGGAAATTGAGGATGTCTGGTGGCCGGGTGGCGTACGGGCCGATTTGCATGTTATGTATCAAAAGCCGTTTGATCATATGCCGGCTTTGCTGGGTTTGCGGCCGCAGCTGATCATCGTTCACGCCGAGGCGGATGGCAACTTTATGGAATTCGCCGAGGCCTGTCATAGCCACGGCATAGAAGTGGGCGTAGCGCTATTGCCGGAGACGCCAGTGGAGGCTATTCAACCGGCACTACCGGTAATCGATCACGTGCTGATTTTCTCAGGTCATCTGGGCCACTTTGGTGGTCATGCCGATATGAGCTTGCTGGGTAAAGCCCAGCGCTTGCGGGCGGTAAAGCCGCAGCTGGAACTGGGCTGGGACGGGGGTGTCAACGCTCAGAATGCTAAGCTGCTAGTGCTTGGTGGCATTGATGTGCTCAATGCCGGCGGCTTTTTACATGGTGCCGCAAATTCTGAAGCTGCTTATGCTACACTAAAGGCAGCAATTGAGGGATAACAACATGGCAAAAACGTACACGCTGAAACAGTTGGAACAAAAAGCCAACACTATCCGTGAAGACCTTATTCGTATGCTCGAGCACGCTGGCAGTGGCCATAGCGCCGGGCCGCTAGATCTAGCCGACATTTTTACGGCACTCTTTTTTGACGTGATGAAGATTGACCCCAAGCGGCCACAATGGGAAGACCGCGACATTTTGCTGCTCAGTAACGGCCACTGTGTGCCGGTGCAATATGCCACCATGGCCGAGGCCGGTTATTTTCCCAAAAAGGAACTGCTCACCCTACGTCAGCTGGGTTCACGTTTGCGAGGACACCCCGAGCGGACTAAGCTGCCGGGGCTCGAGAACACTAGTGGGCCGTTAGGTTGCGGCGTCAGCCAGGGCTCTGGCATGGCACTCGGCATGCGGCTCAACAAGCAGCCACAGCGGCACGTCTACGTAGTAACTGGTGATGGTGAACTAGACGAAGGCAATATCTGGGAAGCAGCCATGTTTGCCGCCAAATATCACCTGAATAATCTGACGGTAATTGTGGATCGGAACAACATCCAGATTGATGGCCCGACCGACATGGTGATGCCGCTGGGAGATCTCAGGAAAAAATGGGAGAGCTTTGGCTGGTATGTACTAGAGATTGACGGCAATGACATCGAGGCCGTCATCGACGCCTGCGCCATGGCCAAGGCCTACACCGAAGGGCCGGTAGCGATTTTGGCCTACACTATTCCCGGCAAAGGCGTGGACTTTATGGAATTCGATTATCACTGGCACGGCGGTGCGCCGGGACAAGGTGTGCCCAATCATGAACAGGCCATTAAAGCGCTGCACGAATTACGCACTCTAGGCGGAAAGATCCGGAGTGAGCATGAATAAACGATTAGCCAAACCGCACTTGAGTGATAAAAAGAAGGGCGGCATCGTGATGGCGGTAGCTATTGCGCTGGCAGCGCTTAATCTGGTGCCGCTTCACCACTTCTCCCGAGGCAATTGCCCGCACGGCGGCACCTATACCACCAGTGGAACATCTATGGGCCTGCCACTGAGCTACTACGAAACCTGGCACGGCGGCATGAATGACTGCTATGGTTTTGTTGGTGATGCACCGTCCAGCGGCTTTTCAGCCCAGGCGCTGCTAGGTGATGGGCTAGTATTTGGTTTGGTTATGGTTGGCGTTAATGTGCTGTTGGATCGGAGGACGGCTGTATGAGTGACATGCATTTAGTAGATATTACCGCCAAAGATTTAGCCAGTGAGCCAAACCGCAAAGGTTTTGGGCGCGGGCTCAAAAAGGCGGGCGAGATAGATGAGCGCGTGGTGGCACTGTGTGCCGATCTAACGGAGTCGACCCAAATGAGCCTGTTCCGCGACGCCTTTCCAGAACGGTTCTTTGAAGTTGGCATTGCCGAGCAGAACTTAGTAACGGTGGGATCGGGCTTGGCCGCGATGGGCAAAATGCCCTTTGTGAGCAGCTACGCGGCGTTTAGCCCCGGACGCAACTGGGAGCAAATTCGTACCACCATCTGTCTAAACGATCAGCCGGTGAAGATTGTAGGGTCGCATACCGGCCTAAGTGTGGGCCCGGATGGCGCGACACACCAAATGCTCGAAGACATTGCGCTCATGCGGGTACTGCCAAACATGGTAGTAGTGGCACCATGTGACAGCGTGGAGGCCGAGAAAGCTACGCTAGCGATGGCACGTGATCACCGGCCCAACTATTTGCGCTTAGCTCGTGAGGCCACACCCATCATTACTACCCAAGCCACTCCATTTGAAATTGGCAAAGCTTATGTGTACGCGCCAGGCAGTGATATTACCATCGTTGCCACTGGCACAATGACTTACCAGGCACTGGCTGCCGCCGAAGCACTCTACAAAGACGGCATTGATGCCGAAGTAGTGCATGTGCCTACTATCAAACCACTCGATACAGAGACCATCTTAAAAAGCGTTCGTAAAACAGGGTGCGTAATAACAGCCGAAGAAGCTCAGATTGCCGGTGGCTTGGGTGGGGCAATTGCCGAGCTAGTGGCCGAGGAGCACCCCGTGCCGCTCAAGCGGATTGGCATGCAAGACCGGTTTGGTGAATCGGGCGTGCCGAGCGAACTGCTCAAGCACTTTGGGCTCGATGCCAAGCACATTAGGCTGGCAGCACATCACTTGCTGGGAAAGAAGCGCTAAGATGGCATCGAAAAAAGGAGCGGCTAAACGGTATCAAATGTATCGGATGCGTATCGCCACACTTGGCGTAGCCGCATTGATTGCAGCGGCTCTAGGGATGCTTGCTAGTTATCACGCCGGCCAACGTTCGGTGTATGTGCCGCCAGTGCTCGCCAGTCAGCAGGTGATTGCAGCAGCCAAGGCCGAGATCGCTAAAGCATATCTGCCTCCAGCCGACGCAGCTGGCTGTACTGATTCGACAGGTCAGATGGTCAGTGCGGCCGATTATTTCCGTGAATATCTCCAGGTCAATGCCTATGCCAACCGAGCAACCATTCGCACATGCGGCGACAACGGACAGTTGCTCGCCAAGATCAATGGCAGCTGGCAGGTTACCGACGTCAACCTGAACCTCAGTGCACGGGCCAACCCCATGTGGACCAGGGCTTGCGAGGCCAGTGATATCCTGGTGCCTGATAGCCAGGTGCGGTCCGAGAATGGCAGTATTGACCACTACAACCTGCTTGAGTGCCAAGCATTGCAACACAATAAAATAGTATCGCCCGCAGATCTCTAAAGGAGGGAACCATGCCAATCACACTACAACAGGTTAGAGCCAATTGCGCCAAAGCCCGCGCTCGCATGGAGCAGGCCCGGGCCGAACATTGGGCCTTCGGGGCATTTAACCTCGATGATGAGCCCACTTTGAAAGCCGTGGCGCTGGCCGCCAAAGCCAAAAACGCACCGGTGCTGGTAGAGGTCAGCGCTGGTGAGGTCAGTGACATCGGCATCCAAAATGTGCGAGACATGGTTGATAACTTCAAGTTCGAATACGGCGTGGAAATGTATGTCAACCTCGATCACAGTCCAAGCGTCGAGGACGCTAAGCGGGGCATTGATGCGGGGTTTGAGTTTATTCACATCGATTATAGCCAGGCCAAAAAAGATGCTACCGAAGAAGAAATCATCGAAGCTACCAAAGAAATTGTGGCTTATGCCAAGTTTACCGGCGCGCTGGTAGAAAGCGAACCGCACTACTTTGGTGGCAGTAGTAACCTGCACACCGAAAAGATTGACTACGACGAAATCAGAAAAACGTTTAGCACGCCCCAGAGCGCACTGACGTTTGTGGTGGAGACCGGCATCGATACCTTTGCGGCGGCCGTGGGCAACCTGCACGGCAAGTATCCAGTACCCAAAAAGCTGGATCTGGACCTGCTGCAAGAAATTCGTGATATTTTACCCTGCAACATCAGCCTCCACGGCGGCAGCGGCACCCCGGGTCACTATTTTGAAAGTGCTGTCAAGATTGGTGTCACCAAGATCAACATCAACAGCGACATGCGCGTGGCCTACCATAACACCTTGCTACAAACGCTCAAGGACAACGCCGAAGAATACGCCGTGTCCAAGCTGGTGAACCGAGACGTAGTGCCGGCCGTCCAAAAAGTGGTCGAGGAAAAGCTGGCTTCGTTTAACGCGGCTGGCCGCGCCGTCGTATAATACAAGCATGGGATTTTTTGATAACCTCTTAGACGCCATCGAAAGCGGGGCAGTCGAAAAAAAGCTGGCCAGCGCTGTGGATAAGCTAGAAGACAAGCTCAACGTGGTTACGGATGTGACCGATAAAGCCGCCAAAAGGGTAGAGGGCGGCAGCGAAGCGGTGCAGAAGGCTGCTCAAAAACTGCCAGGCAATAACTAAACCTTGCGTTCTGTATACGGCTTGTGACACAATAAGCATAAGCAAAAACGAGTAAGTGGTGGGACAAGACGTGAAACACATAGACATGCTGAGCGTAGGCGACGTAGTCACCGACGTATTTATTAAGCTGCTTGACGACGAAGCATATACCTACACCGACGAGCACGGTACCAAAACACTGGCCATGAAGTTCGGCACCAAGCTGCCGTTCGACCACGTGGAAACCCTGAACGCCGTGGGTAATGCCGCCAACGCCGCCGTATCGTTTTCCCGCCTGGGCCTGAGCACCGCCTTTGAGACCAACGTCGGTGGCGACCAGATTGGCCGCGACATCATTGCCCAGCTTAACTCTGAAAACATCGATCACCGCTTTGTCCACGTCAACCCCGATAAGCTCAGCAATGTCCACTACGTGCTGTGGTACAAAGAAGAGCGCACCATTTTGATCAAGCACTGGGATTACAACTACCACTGGCCGCACTTCCGCCCCGAGGAAATACCAAAGTGGATTTACTTTAGCTCGATCTCTGAGCACGCGCTGCCGTATCACGATCAAATGGCTGACTGGCTCGAAGATCACCCCGATGTCAAACTAGCCTTCCAACCGGGCACCTTCCAGATGGAAACCGGCGTGGAGCGGCTCAAGCGGCTCTACGCGCGGACCGAGGTGTTAGTGCTGAACCGCGAAGAAGCGGTGCTGGTGAGTGGCGGCAGCTACGACGATGTGCACGGGTTGCTCGACAAATTGCATTCATTTGGTCCTAAGATTGTGGTGATCACCGACGGCCCAGCGGGAGCTTATGCCAGCGTGGGCGACGAACGGCTTAAAATGCCGTTGTACCCAGACCCAGCCCCGCCGTTTGAGCGAACTGGTGCTGGCGATGCCTTTGCCAGCACCTTTGTAGCTGCACTCGCTAAGGGCCACAACCTGGAAAGTGCGCTGCAATGGGCGCCGATCAACTCGATGAGCGTGGTGCAAAAGACCGGCGCCCAACAAGGCCTGCTGACCGAGCACGAGCTGGAAGAATGGCTCAAAAAAGCACCTGATTGGTACAAAGCCGAAAAGTTCTAGTTAGTAGCGGTATAGCGAGGAACTGCTTAACGCCATAAAAACTACGTTGTTGTATCATAATGCTACGGAATTATGACAGCAAACCCATACGATCAGCCCAATTTTGCGGCGGCGTTCGTAGAGGCTGAGCAGGATCCTATGCGTAATCGCTATGAATGGGAGGTAACACTGGGCGCGCTCCGCTGTTTACTGTGGCCTGGTATGCGTGCTATTGACTACGGCTGCGGTGGCGGCGTTTTTACGGCCGCTATGGCACAAGCGATTGGCCCCCGGGGCCGCTATACTGGCACTGACGCTAGTCCAGAGATGCTTCGCTACGCTATGCCTCACGCTGACAACACCCCTGGACTTGATTTTCAACTGTGGGATGCGACCCAAACAGATTCGCCATTGCAGGAGGGTGCTGCCGATCTAGTAAGCGCCATGCTGGTATTCAACTATCTACCGTCACCGGATCTACACATGCGTGTCTTGCCACGTTTGCGGGCATGCCTAAAATCGACTGGGCTCCTGGCGGCAACATTACCGAATCCTATCAAAAGGCTTGGTTATGATCTGGAAGCCTATGACAAGATTGAAGAGATGGTAGTGGAAGTGGGTGGTTTTGGCGGGCAGTTAACTACAAATAACTATCACCACAAAATTGAGGGCCTGCAGAGAGCCGCCTATGGAGCCGGTTTTACCTATGCCACAGTCCTGACGTTACCCGAGGTACGCTTTGATCCCCATCGCCAGCCCATGGCAGATCCGGCATTCTTCGCCAACCTGCCACAGACAGAGGAACCACCACTAGATGGTTTATTTAATAGTCGCCGACTTCTCTATATATTGGGTGCCGGCGTAGAATCATATGGCGCTTTCACGGCCGCACCAGAAAGCATAAGGCAGTGGCGACGACAGGCGTTTCCCGAATCGGTAGTCTAGCACTACTCGCCAGAACCTGCTTGTGGTAATCTGTATATAACTATGTCGAGGGTATTGGCACAACTGATGGGCGCGGCCGAACCGGCGCTGCGTACGCAGTTGCAGCGTTTAGAAAAAGCCGCTGGGTTGCCCGGGGCGGACATCCGGCTGATGATGCAGGTGGTCAATGAAACACGGGGCAAAATCCGCGAGCTTGGCCTGGACCCGCACGATACGACCGGTCCTGAACTATACGCGGCGCTGCAAACCCGCCTGCTACGCGACGAGATACAAGTCCGCGCTGGCCTGAATGTTCGCGCCGACAATACTGCTCCGGCGGTCATCGAGGCTGTCCAGTGCTACCTGAGCAAGCTCAAGCTGCCCACCCAGACCTTTGTGGTTAAACAAACCGCCATGCGGACGCTCCTCAAAAAACTGCAGCCGAAAGCCACCATGAAAAAACTGGGCTATCGCAGCCTGGACAGTATGCTAAAACATGAATCGGTGGCGCAACTGCTGGCGGCCGCCAGCTTGATAGAATCGCACGATTGGCAGGTCCGGCGGCTGGAGGCCTACAAAAAGCTCAAGCCCGGCAACTTTGAGGTGCGTCAAACCACCTTCTTGGCGCCCAGCGCCAAGCATTGGCCCGAAGTGGCAGCTCAGTTCACCACTAAGCACAAGCACAATCTGTTGATGCTGCCCGAACTTGGCGCGGTCATATTGCTGCCAACCGAGCACGATTTGCCTGGTTTGGCTATTACCACACTCACCCTGGCAACGCAGGCTGTCAACGATATGCGCTCTATCGGATCGTACCTAAAATTACAACAGGTTCAGCCAAACTTTGGAGAATTGTTCGCCCAGGCTATGCAGCACGAGCCGATGACCAGTGCGGAACTGGCCGGCCAGTTCTTGCCCTGGAAAGTGGTGCAGTGGTTTTATGGCCACGGTCACTCGCCGTATCACCCAGAGGCCTTTGAACCGCATGTCCAGCCCGAAGACTTGACCTGGCACGAGGCCGAAGATGTACTGGCCCGGCTGCACCCGGCCATGGAGTTCTGGCAAGGCGGTCAACTGTTGGCGCTGCTTGATGCCGGCCAGCCGGTGTCGCTGAATCTGCTTGATGTGGCGCTTGGTGTCTGCAATGGCGTGGACTATGCCAATCGCATCGTCCACCACCTGCGGATCAATCTGGGCCGAGAGCTAATGGCGCGTTACCTGCATCAAGACAACCTGCACACCATGCTGCTCGGCCAGCTTGATGCCCAGCTGGCGCCTGAACTTAGCTTTTAGTAGACGTGATTGGGAGATGGTTCACTGTTGCCCACGACCAGTGCGCTGGTTTTGTCGCGGTGATCGTCGATAATGGCCTTGATGACTGCCATATCTTCGGTGATGGTGTACAATTCGCGGTCGATTGGGTCAATCAGCTGTAATTCCTCGTCCATGTACGTCTTAATGAAGCGGTCGAGGCCGGTCCAGAATTCGCTGCCCACTAAAATTATGGGAGCCAATGGCATTTTTTTAGTTTGCATTAGGGTAACGATCTCGAAGAGCTCGTCAAATGTCCCAAAGCCACCGGGAAAGTACACGTAGGCCATCGCCCCAAAAGCCAGCAGCACCTTGCGGGTAAAAAAGTAGCGGAACGACAGGGTGTCGGTGGCATAAGGGTTGAGGTGCTGCTCATGTGGCAATTTGATGTTGAGGCCCAGCGAGTGGCCGCCCGCTTCCATGGCTCCGCGATCGCCCGCCTCCATGATGCCGCCGCCTCCGCCGGTAACTATGCTGTAACCATCCTGCGAAAGCACTTTGGCTAGTTCACGCGCCTTTTGGTAGTGCGGGCTGGTTTCGGGCAGTCGGGCGGAACCAAAGATTGACACCGTATCATTATATTTGTTGATAAAATCAAAACCATCGGCGAACTCTTCTTCGATGCGGCCGAGCCGGGCCGACACTTCCTGCTTCAGCTCGCGCTGAACTATCTCTCGTTTGAGGGAGTCACTCGGATGCTCGGCAGGGTACA
>DATIIP010000024.1:0-2039 GCA_035479475.1 Saccharimonadales bacterium (SeqCode)
CGTAACTAGTATGATAGTCTGGCCCTCGGCCTTGTAGCGTTCAAATACGTCCAGACATTTGCGCTGGAAGGCTTCATCGCCCACAGCCAGCACTTCATCGAAAATCAAAATATCGCTGTGAGCCTTGATGGCGATGGAAAACGCCAGCCGTACTTGCATGCCCGACGAGTAGTTCTTGAGCTTTTGATCCATAAACGGGCCAAGTTCGGCAAAGGCCACAATGTCGTCGTACATGGCGCGCATTTCGGGCCGTGAGAAGCCGAGCAGGGCGCCATTTAAAAACACGTTGTCCCGGCCAGACAGCTCGGGGTTAAAACCCACGCCAAGTTCAATGAACGGCGTGAGGCCACCATGCAGCTCCACATCGCCGGCCGTTGGCGTGTACACGCCGGCCAAGATTTTAAGCAAGGTACTCTTACCGCTACCGTTACGACCCACTATGCCAAAAAAATCTCCCTTGTAAACTTCAAAATCAACGCCATCCAGCACCTTTTGTATGGTCTTGCCGTTGCGCTTCACAATGTTTACAAAGGCCTGCTTTACCGAGTTACGTTTGTACTGAGGTAGTACGAATTCCTTGTGCAGGCCCCGAACTGCCAGGGCAACGTTTTTCATGTCGGCCATACTAGATATTCTCCGCAAACAGACGCGACTGTTTCTTAAAGTAGAATTTTGCCACAACAGCTACGGCTATAATTACCAAGAACGGATAGGCTACAAACGGCAACCCAACCTTAGACCAAATGGTAATGGTGTCGTGGGTAACGCCCAAATAGCGGGCGTCCTGCACAATCTGCACAATCGGGTTTACAAAAAACCATTTTTGATACTGCACCGGTACTAGCTGGAGCGGGAACAATATAGCACTCGCATAAAAGCCTGCCTGCAGCAATATCTCCCATATATAGCTCACGTCGCGGTACTTGACGTAGGCCGCTGCCAATATAAACGCCACCGCCAATGCCAGAGCAAAAAGCTCCAAGAACAGCAGGGGCAGTAGCAGCCAGCTGAGCTCGGGCCTTAGACCGTTAAAAAGCGCGATGATCAGAGCCGCTACCAAACTGAAACACAGATTTATGAGGGCCGATACCGAGCTAGCAGCCACTACCAAATAGCGCGGAATGCTAATTTTGCGTATGAGATCGCCGTGCGAGACAACCGAAGAGGCGCCTACTATGGTTGCTTCGGTAAAGAAATTCCACAAAATGATGCCAAGTAGCAGATAGACTGGGTAGTGCGGAATGCCCTTGCCAACCTTGAAAACGTACGTAAAGATGATGTACAGAATGGCAAATAGAAACAGCGGTTTGAGGACGGACCACAGGTAGCCCAGCAGCGACCCCTGGTAGCGCACCTTAAAATCGGTCACCACCATTTCGCGCAAGATGGTACGATTTTTTCTGGAAAGATACCTCATAGTTTGATGCTTATTATATAGCACCGCGGCTAACGGTGACATGTTTTGCTACACTAGTACATAATGACTGGCACCCGACCCCGACGTATATTGCTCATTCGTAACGCCTACAAGTTTGATTTCGGGGGTGCCGAGCGTTTTCCGGTTCACCTCGCGGGGGAGCTCAAGAAGATGGGCTACCAGCCGCTGGTTGTGTCACACTCAACACAACTACTCAACTACGCCCGAGCGGCCGGCGCAGCGCGACAACGGGGTTGGTGGTGGGGCTGGCAAAATCAGACCAGCTGGCGAGTCGTCTTCTTTCCCGTTTACCTGCTTTGGCAAGTTTTACTATGTGGCTGGTACTTGCAATTAATGCTACGCCTGAGGCCAGATGTGGTACATCCCCAAAGCCGCGATGATTTTGTGGCGGCCACGCTCGTCGGCAAACTGCTTGGAAAGCGCGTGATTTGGACTGACCACGCCGACCTCAAGTATATATTCATGAATCACCGGGTATGGTACAAGAACCCCGTTGGTAAACTAGTCTACGTAGTGAGTAAACTGGCCGACACCATTACACTGGTCAGCAAGAGCGAGGAGCGGCTCATCCAGCAGGCGCTTGGACATCCACTGGCCAAGA
>DATIIP010000025.1:0-18104 GCA_035479475.1 Saccharimonadales bacterium (SeqCode)
CACAGATCTCAAAGCTAAACGGCTTATCAGCGCCATCAGCAATCATTGTGTAGACCTTTACCGTTTCGCCGTAGCGGTCGCCAAAGGCACCCAGGGCGCCCATCTCTTCACGGGCGACTTTGGTTGGGTATTCCTGAAAACACACCTTGAGGGCTTTTTGGATCTGTTCGTTCACAATGTCTTCGACCTGCTTGATCTGCTCAGGCGTCAGTTTATCGGGCTGGCTAAAATCGAAACGCAGGCGCTCTTCGGTGATGTTGCTACCGTGCTGCACCACGTGCGGGCCCAGCACCTGGCGCAAGGCTTCGTACATCAGGTGCGTTGCGGTGTGGTATTTGCGGTGCTGCATGGTTTGGCCGCCCAGACCGCCCTTGAACGTGCCTTTGGCGGCAGTTTGGCTGCGGGCGCGCTGCTCGGCCATTTGCGCGTCAAATTCTTTTTGCCAGTTTTCGCTCAGTTCAATCCCCTGCTTAAACGCTTCTTCGGTACTGAGCTCTACCGGAAAGCCGTAGGTATCGTAGAGTTTGAAGATGTCGGCGCCGCTCAATGGGCTAGTCATCTTTTGTAACTCGCTCAGCCCTTTGCGCAATGTTTGGCGGAAGACTTTCTCTTCTTTTACCAGCACCTCGATCACCGTTTCGCGATTAGCCTTGACCTCTGGGAAGTCGGCCTCATAAATGTCGGCGATCACCGGCACCACTTGCTCCACAAAGTTCTGCTCCACCCCCAGATCGAACGCAAAGCGAATAGCACGGCGCATCAGCCGGCGCATCACATAGCCCTGCTCTTTATTACTTGGCGTTACGCCGTCTACGGCTAGGAACGCGGCGCCGCGCAAGTGGTCGGCAATCACCCGCATGCTCGACATGTTGCTGTCGTAGCGTTTACCAGAAATTTCCTCCAGCTTTTGAATAATCGGCCAAAGCAGGCTGATTTTAAAGACATCGGGATCGTCAATAGCGGCGGCGGCAATGCGTTCCAAACCCGAACCGTGGTCGATATTGGGTTTTTCGAGCAGTTCAAATTTGCCTTCAGCAACCTTGCGGTAGGTCATAAACACATTGTTGCCAATTTCCATGAACCGGCCGCAATCGCAGTTCGGGTGGCAGTGCTCGCCAAAATCTGGATTGTGCGGTGTGCCAAAATCATAAAACATTTCGGAATCCGGTCCGCAGGGATCGCCAACCGGTGTGGTGTCTGGGCCGGTTTTGCCGCGATTCCACCAGTTTTTGGTGCCATCGTAGTAAAAGATGCGCTCACCTTCTCTGATGCCACGCTCGTACCCGTCCGCCTCGCTGCCAATATCGGCGATCCCCGAACTGATGCCCCGTGCTTTAAAAAGCGACTGCCATAGCTCGGCGGCTTCGGTATCTTTGGGCACATTGTATTTTGGCGCGCCTATAAAGCAGGTGATGTAGACCTTGTTCATGTCCAGGCCAACTATGTCGTGCAAGAACTCGTACATCCACTTGATCTGATCAGCCTTAAAGTAGTCGCCCAAACTCCAGTTGCCCAGCATCTCAAAAAAGGTGGTGTGGCGGTTGTCGCCGACTTCTTCGATGTCTTGGGCGCGCAAACAGGTCTGGCTATCCACAATCCGCTTGCCCTCTGGGTGATCCTGCCCCAACAAATACGGCATCAGCTGCTGCATGCCGCTGCCGGTAAATAGCGTGGTGGGGTCGTTGGTAAGCACCAGCGGCGCCCGCGGGATCACCTTGTGGCCCCGCTCTTCAAAGAATTTCAGATATTTATTGCGGATATCTTGTGCGTTCATTGGGAGTAGTATAACAGAGGTCGTACCAGATACCAACGGTGCGGCCTGCTAGCTTTGTCGGCGACTACGGTACCCAGCGGCAAGCCCAAATAGAAAACTGAGAGCTGTGGCGACTTCGGCCACTTTCAGTAGACGTTTTGCGATTCCCTCTTTGTCCTGGCTCTCAGCTTGAAAGCGCGCCGTGTCGGCCGCCTTGTGAGGTGTACCAAGCGTTATTACCGGGGCACCGCCTGCAGTTGCCAGCACACCTAACCGCTGGGCATGCTCCTGGCTTACCGCGTATGCATTCTGCGTTGCCGACGCCCTGTCGCCATTGGCACCAAGAGCCAACGCTACACCGCAAAATGCGCTCACCACGGCGACGCCCAGGGAAAGGCAAGTCGCTGCAACCAACCCCCTGTTTCGTGGCACATTTTGAGCTTCAATACGCTGAGTAGCGTCCGTGCCAGTGCCTTCAACGCCTGGGCTATGGTCGCGCCTCGCACCTACTACATCCGGCAGAGGCATCGTCCGATCGGCCAGGGTGGGGTCAATGAGGGTTTCATCACTAAGATTCGGCGCCAAAGAACCCGGCATCCCCGGGTAAATTGCTACCGTTGCTAATTCATTTTGGAACCTTGTTGCCGCACTTCCCCGCGTGTCAAGTCCATCATGAACACCTAAGCGCTTCATAACAAGCCCACGGGTTCCTGGCTCACTGGAAGAATCCGGTGACAAAATAGGATAAATCTCGCCACTCGTGGCTGCTAGGGCTGTCATATGCTATATGATGGCATAATGTACTGTTTTTTACAATGATATGTTATTCCACCGAGGTATGCTCGCCACTGGCAACAGTGGTCAGCTTTATTTATCTGGGACTACACTACGACCCCGCCGCCCACTACCCGGTCGCCGTCATACAAAACTGCTGACTGCCCCGGCGTAATCGCCCGAACATCCTCTGTGAGCTCCAGAGTAGCCACACCTTTGGGAGGTCCGTCCTCCCAAATCAATTTACAGTCTACGAGGGGGACACGGTAGCGGATACGGACTTGGTAGGTTTTGCCGGGTTCGGGTGCCTGGTTGATCCAGTGCAGGTCGGTGATGCGAAGGTTACGATGCCAGAGGCGCTCATCGTCCAGATTGGTCGTGACATAGACCTCATTGGCGGCCATATCTTTGCCCACCACATAAAATGGCAGGCCGCCGCCCACTTGCAAGCCGTGGCGCTGACCAATAGTGTAAAAGATAGCGCCGTCGTGCTCACCCACGCAAACACCATTCTGGTCGACAATGCGCCCCTGTTGCTGCTCACCCAGCTCGTGCAGCAAAAAGTCTTTGATCCCCACCTTGCCCACAAAACAAATCCCCTGGCTGTCTTTTTTGGCGGCCGTGGCCAAACCGAGTTCAGCCGCCTT
Organism: Saccharimonadales bacterium (SeqCode); assembly: GCA_035479475.1. GTDB lineage: Bacteria > Patescibacteriota > Saccharimonadia > Saccharimonadales > UBA4665 > JAJZCD01. The sequence goes on from DATIIP010000025.1 coordinate 3,175, forward strand.
GGCACGCACCTCGTCTTTGGTGGCAAAATCACCAATGGGCATTAGGCTGTGGCGCAAAGCGTCTTCGTTAACGCGATATAAGAAGTAGGTCTGATCTTTTTCGGCGTTGGCCGCAGTGCGCAGCTGACCACCGTGCACCCGGGCATAGTGGCCGGTGGCAATCATATCGGCACCGTCGCTCAAAGCCGCTTCCAGAAACAGCTTAAATTTTACCTCTTGGTTACACATAATGTCTGGATTGGGCGTCCGGCCAGCCCGGTATTCGGCCACCATGTAGTCCACCACCTTTTGGCGATATTCAGCCTGGAAATCGTACATTTTGAACGGAATACCCAGCTGGACAGCCACCCGCTTGGCGTCCTGGTAATCTTGCTTCCACGGGCAGACCATGCCGGGCAGATCTTGACTCCAGTTTTTCATGTAGACGCCCGTGACTAGATAGCCCTGCTGCACAAGCAGAGCGGCCGTCACCGACGAATCCACTCCGCCGGACATACCGACGTATACTCTTTGTGACATATTCCAGTTATTCTAGCAAACTCTAGCGCTTACGACCAGCGTGTGAGCTAGTAGCGGCGGCGAGATGAGCGCAGGATCTTGCGCTTGTAGGAGCGGACAAAGAGCCAGATGCCACCGATGATCGCTACCAGGAATGCAACGATGCCCACAACAACGAGGATATAGATCGTGGGGATGATCCAAACCGTCTTAACAATGTCTACCGTCTGCCCCTTAGCGCCGTACGTGAACGTTCCACCAACAGTATACTTACCAAATTTGCCTAGGCCTTTCAGTGGAACCATCCACCGACGGGCGCTATCTGGTAATATCTGAGCTGCCGGATTTTCTTGGTTAAAGTTGTATTTATAGAGAACTTTTTTGCCCTTTTGGACATAAATCTGGCCAAATGGTGCTTCTTGCAGGTTGCCCTTGTTCTCGAAGCGCAAAAACAGGGAAAGATCCTTGGGAGTACGGAAATTGGTAGCTACACCACCGTTCTGCTCCACGGCAAAATCAGTCAGCGTCAGCTGTTCCACTGTTGGACCGGGAACAGTTAGCAGAATGAGCGATGCCACACTGGAGCCAACCGCCACGGCAGGGCCGCTAACATTGGCCGGAGCAAAGCGCAGCGCGCCGAAATAACCGCCGGCCTGCGCGGTCTTTGGCACCCGGATGGTAACGGTGACAGTCTGACTCTGGCCTGGCGCCAAGGTAATATTTTGCATGGGCACCATAAAGCGTTTTAGGCTGTGGGTAGGCGCATAGCTGTTTGGGTCGATGATAAGCGCCGGCTGGCCTGTTTCATTGCCGGCCACGAAGTCGTTCTCTATTGGCTGCAAAATTGCGGTTGCTTTGGTAAGGTTGGTGATGCTCACCGGCACTTGGCCGCTTTGGCCTGGGCTAATTGATATATTGGTGCGGAGTGGCGAGAGGCGGAAACTATTTGCGTCGCCTGACGTTGCTGGAGTGGTGGCCGGTGACTTGGTTGCAGCTGCTACGATACCGCTCGTTTGCATTAGCAACAAGGACGCACTAGCTAGTACCAACGTAGCGCTGCGTAAAAAACCTTTCTTCACTTTCTATATACCCTCATTTCGTTAGTTGTATAGTACCAGATACTCTACTGTCTATAAAGGGCATCTATAAACAGGGGTTCTTATAAGATAAAGCTCCTGTGTTTAACGCAGGAGCTTTAATCTATAGGTCAGTGAATTTTAGTACGTACCTGTTGCGATGAGATCCAATGTTGCCTTGTAGATGCCGGCCGGGGTGGTCGGAGCAGCTGAGGCTGCGAAGTTCAACATAATGTCTCGGTTGGCTACCGAACCAGAGGTGCTCATGACGTTGCTACCGTAGGTACCAGACACGGTGTTACCCGAAGTAGTGTTGTCGAAGCCATAGTTGCTACCATTGTTGTAAGGCGCAGTAGGACTTATCGTGGTAGTAGAAGTAGCGACTGCGTGGGGAGCGCTTTGCTCGTTGCTAAGGCGCAGGCCGAACTTTGCGATGCCACCCGTGATGGCGGTTGCACTAGAGCCAGCAGGGGCGATGTCACAGATGGATGCACCGGTTCGTTCTAGACCACCACAGTTATCGGTAGTTGTATCCCTTAGGCGTACGATTGCGCCACCGGAGGCATTGGTAGAAAGCTGTACCCAGTCGTAGCCGGAATCTGCCTGAGAGCTGTCCAATGTCAGCGGACTACCATGCCCCAGGACAATGTCTGGGCTGTAGACGCCGGTAGCGTTAGCGCCACCATCGGCACCACAAGCTCCCGAAGGTCCGTTCGAAGTATCTATGGCGTCTCCGCCGTTCGTGCTTCCGTTACCAGATACACAGAAGGTCAGCGTTTCTTTGACCGTCGCTGTAACACCAATGGTGTCGGCGATAGACATGGCTGCACCGCCTGTGTCGACGTTGGTGCCAGGGTCTGAAAAGTCAGTATAGCTGCTTGCATCGTTGCCAGCATAGGTGTAAATACGAGCGTAGAATGTACCTAACGTGTTTGGGTTGTGGACTCCCGATACTTCGAATACCGAGGCAGCGCTGCTCGTGCTGCTACCGGTGACAACCAAGTGATTTCCACTCGTGCCCGTCGTATCAAGAGTACCGATGCTACCCGTAGTCTGTGCTACTGTTGCACTCGATACGCTAAAGCTCGTTGGCGTGGTACAGCTGCTGTCGCCAATGATCGGCGAGTCGCCACAAAAGTCTACTACAAATGCACCGTAGGTAGCAGTAGGCGTGAACGAAATGGTGTATTTTACACCAGTGTCATTTTGTTTTGAACTGCTCATTTCTACGCTGCGGCTCGAAAGCTGGCCGGCCGAAGCGAATGCCGGGAAAACGGCGGGGGCCACCATTCCCACCAACAGACCTATAGCTCCCAGGCTGTAACCAGCCCGGCGGTCTAAGAATCTCAAAGATTTCATATTTCTTTCCTTTTTTATTTTATTTTCTTATTTGTTTTGTTTATAACACCTCTGTTTATATCATGCTTATGGCAACCGATGCAAGCTTTTTCTAAGAATTTACTTGACAAGTTTTCCACAGGTTCTTGGTCGGTTACAGCTCTTTATATTCGGCCATATTCTTTTCGAGCTGCTTGTGCAGCGTTACCAGTTCGCTGCGGCGGCCTAGCCAGTATGTCAGCGGCAGCAACACCAGCGATACAACTGCAGGCCACCACACCACTCTAGTTACTATCGTCTTGCCGCCACCGCTCGTACTGCTGGTACTGCCAGTTGCACTGCTGCCCTTGCCGTTCGCCACTGCCACCAGCTGCAAAAAGGCGCTGACACCGTTTACATCGGTCACTTTAACGGTTACGTGGTAGACACCAGACTGGCTATAGACATGCGATATATCGACTTCACCGGCTAGCGACTGGCTTTTGAGGTCCGGCTTGGTGCCGTCGCCCCAGTCAATGCTAAAGGCATACGGACCAGTACCACCGGAAAGGATCAGCGGCCAGGTGAGGGTATCGCCCGGGTTGGCAGCCCGGCGGCCATAGTTGCTGGTAAGGGTGATGAGCGTACCAAAGGCCGAGAAGTTTGCGTTGTTGTAGAAGACGGTGACGGTGTTGCTATCGGGGCTGGCCTGACCGAGATCGTCGTACTGGGTGGCTTTGAGATCGTTCTGACCGGTAAACAAGCTCACCTGCAGGCTAAAACTGCCGGTCGTACAGTTGATGGCACCCACCATTACATCGTTATCATAGATTTCTACCAACAGATCGGTGGTACAAAGGCCGCTCACGGTAATGGGCGAGGTGGTAAAGGTGGCGCCGTTGGTGGGCGTAGCAATGGTGGCGGTGGTAGTAGGTGGCGGCTGGAGTTTGGTGGCCTCCAGACCATAAGAGCCGGGTGCCGGCGGGGGGTTAGGGATGGGGGTAATGGCGCTCGCCTGCCACGGTGTCGCCAGAGCTAGCATCAGGCTCAACACCGCAACCGCTCCCCAGGTACGACGTCTTGATTGTGTATGATGCCTACGTGCCCACATAGCTTATGCTTTATTCTACCGTGAAAGTCTGGGCTCGCCTAGCGGGCGGCCTCGTGTTAGCTTGCCCTAGCGGCGACGCACACCGCGGCCAGCATGATAGGTGGTGCCTTTTACTACGGCCCTGATCTTGCGCTGCAGCCACCAAATACCACCAGCAACAGCCGCTAGTATCACCAACATCACAATGATGAACCAGAGGGGCAAATACCAGAAAGTGGCGGTAGCGGTGATCTCTTTGGTTTGGTTGCCATTCTGGCCATAGAATACGTCTAGGCTGGCGGTGTACTTGCCGGGTTTGAGGCCGGGATTGGTGCATGAGGTGTTCTTGCTGGTTCCACCTTCTAGCGCTATCTTTTGCTGCACCGTTTTTATACAGGTGGCGAATAAGCGCGTCTGCCCGAGAAGTGCTAGAGAAGAGGTGGTATTGGTGTTAAGATCTGCCACTTTGTGGCCAAACATATCCTTTACGATAATGCTGCCAGCCGGGCTTTCAAACACGTTACCCTCGTTCTTGAGCGTGTATGCTACCATTTGTGGTTGTTGCAGAACGTCGATAAACACGAAGCTACCGCTAGTACCGCTATCTTCTGAATTGTAAGCGCCAAACTTTTGCAAGCTGAGATTCTCACGCACGGTGCCAGGCACCGACGCAAACACCAAGGTCACGCCAGAGGCACTCAGCGACACGTTGGCGCCATTGGCACTGCCCGCCTGATAGAGAACGGCACTATAGTAGCTGCCGGCACCCTGGCTTTTTGGCATTTGAATGGTATACGTAATGGTTCGGGTTTCACCGTGGGGTATAAATAGCGTCTGAGGCAAGGTGGTAAACGGCCTGAGCGACCAAGGGGTAGGTTGCGCTTTGGCGGCCAGGTTGAGCTTGGGAGTGCCTGATTGATCGGTAAAAGTAAAATCGACCATACGGAGCGTAAGGTTGAGGTCCGCATTGCCAGAAAGGTTGCCGATGGTTAATTTATCGGTAACAGTTTGGCCGGGATTGATAATGTAGTTCTTGCGTGGCGTAATGCTCAAACCCGACGAACTGGCGGCCGGCGGGGTGGCAGCCGAAGCTGGTAACATGCTGATGGCTAGGAACAACGCCGTCAATGCGGCACTCAAGTAGCGGAAAAACCGTTTCATTGTTTTATGTATATCTCACCTTTACGTTTTCTAACAATAAGCGCTATTGTACTATATCGCCGGCGATCCAGCGAGCGCTACTCCTAAATTATATATGCATGCGCGCACATAATGTAGCCCCCATTCCTACGCCATCAAAAGCGCCCGGTGCAAAGGAACGTGATAGATGTTGTGTACACACCGGCCCGCAGGTTTGGGGGTGAATTCACGATATAGCTGACTGTAAAGCGCTTCACAAGGCTCACATTGGGAGCACTCGCCACCAGATCGCCGTCGTGGAACATAAATTCATTGGGGATACTGTAATTGGGATCCACCGTAACATTGGTAGAGGCACCATCTGGGTCGCTTCCGATATTCGGCGAAGTATTGGCCGTTAGATTGAGGCCGAACTGACTATTGCCCTGCGTACTAAGAGTGGGGGCGGTGAGGGCGTTAATAACATGCGTACCGGCCTCCATGGTGGTACCGTTGACAGTGATTGCATAGCCATTTGACGCATTCGTGCCGGCCGCCATTTGTGATACTGCGGTGAGCGTTTGGTTGGGGTCCAAGTTGCCCATATCGGTGTTATTGCCGCCGATGGTGCTACTGCAGTCGGGCGTCACCTGCGTTCCCACACAAAAGATCAAGATCGGGGGCACCTGCGTTTCGATGCCAATCCCGACGCTCGTTTCCGATAACACCGAGCCCAGGTTGATGAGCGGCCCGCTGGCGTCTGCGGTTGGGTAGTCGCTCAGGCGAATAGCGAACGGATCGTTGGTATCCACCGGGTTGACCACATTGTCGAAGGTGTAAGTAGAAGGTGTTTCGGCTGCAGGGGTAGGCGTACGGGTCAGGACAATCTCGTTGGTGGTCTGCGACAGAATGCTAAAGCCGGTTTCGCCGGTTTGGTCGCTCAGCACCGCATTCGATACATCTAGGCCAGGTGGCGTTACACACGGGTGGTGATCCACCGGATTCTCCGGTGTAATAGGTTCGCTTGGGATCGGGTCGAGGCAAAACAGCAGATCTATGGACCCGACAGTGGTCGTAAAAACACCTGAGTTGTTTGGAGTCAGCGATACCACATATTTGGTAGTGGCGCTGGAGGTTGGATCGTAAATGAAGAGTGAACGGTTGGTAAACCGAATGACAGCCGAAGCCTGTGAAGTAAAGATGATGAAGGTACACACCAAAAGCAACACCGTTTGCAGAACGACAAGACGGTGTGGTAGCAGGCCGGTCTTCAGCCGCTTCAACACTAACATGCCTCTATTGTACTAAACCGTAAGCAAGTTCGCATGAACAAAAGGCCCCGGGAACTATGTCCTGGGACCTTATTGTTATGAGATTGTCCTGCCAACTATGTGGCGTGTGCTTGTACTAAAGAGCTATGTCTAGTACTGAGGAGCTGCGATGTAGTTAATCTTGGTCGTGTAGATACCGGCCGGAGTGGTAGCAGCGATGTTACCGATGTAACGCATCTTGCCGGTTACACAGTTGACCACTTGCGTGCTCTCGCTCGCGATAGGAGTCGGCACTGTCTGGGAAGTCAGGTCGTAGGCATATTTCGAGGTTATGCCACCAGTATCGGCACTGTTGATGCCACCTTGGCCCAAGCCATACGCTGTGGTAGGCACTAGCGGAGCTAGTTGTGGGTTGTGTACCGTAGTGCTGTTGGCAGCCTGATATGCTACCCAACCTGTCGTGGCAGTACTGTCTAGTGCGGCGCCACCTGAGGCTGCACTGGCATCTGCACCAGACTCGTAGTCGATGCTGCCGTGTGTCTCTGCCCAGGTGTAGCTAACGGGCTCGTTGGCGTTGGTACCAGCCGGTACGTTGTCGAGCGCCAGACCGAACTGTTCGCTACCGGTCAGCGGGAAGGCTGCGGTGGTTCCAATTGGGGCAATTTTGTCACCTTCAGTGTTGCTCAGCGTGTTACCTGCATAGTAGACTGTTGCACCACCACTAGAGTTGGAACTCAGGCGCCAGTACGAATGGGTCGCAAAGGTGTGGTCTGTTTGCAGGGAGTTTTCACCGTCTGAGTAACCCATCACCAGCGTGTTGTGCGGGTCACTCGGGTTCATACCGGTTAGGATCGGATCACATTGACCGTGGGCCGTTCTTTGGGCAGAAGTAGCCGTACTCAGCTCAGCCGGGGTCAGCGTGTCGGGGTCAACCGTACCTACCGAGAAGTCCATGGTTTCCAGAACCTTGGTCTGAATCTGGATGGATTCGTTCATGACATTCGCTACGGTCACACCACCATCGATGATGTGGGTAGAGGTTGTGGGGTTTAGGTCGCCGCTGGTTGTGGTGTCGTAATCGTTAATCTTTACGAAGAAGGCACCTTGGCCAGGGTTAGTGATGTAGTTCTTGTCGGTGCCAAAGAAGATGATCTTCACGAAGTCACCAGGAGCAAGCGCAACACCCGTGGTGTTGGTAAGGGTCAGCATGTTGTTCTTGGCGGTTCGGGTAGTAGCACCGGTAATGCCGTCAATCGTCGCCTCTTCCTGGTTCGACGCAGACAGGCTCCAGCCACCACTGTAGGTGTTGACATAGCCGGTCGCGCTGCTACCGGTGAGGACTACAAAGTTACCGTCAATGCCGTTCGAGTTGTCGGCGTGGCCAAAGGCAGATTCATCGTATGGTGAAACGACATCCTGGCCATCTGGCACTTGGGTAAGGTCGCCGTAAGCCGAAGAAGAACCGCCGCTTGAGGTGGCGCTGCCATCAGCCGAGAGCGTGGCGTAATCCGCGCCAGCTACTTCAGCGTTCGTCGTGCCATCTACGTGCGTCACGAGGTCACTCGTGCTCGTAGTGTCGCTACCACGCGGGGTTGCAACCGTCCAGTTGTTGGGGTTAGGGTCGGACACATCATATACCTCAGGTGTGTCGTTGCCGGGGCCGGCACAAAGCCCAGCCGGAGACGTACAGTACTGGAAGGTAAAGGCTTTAATGGTTGCACTAGAGCTAGTCCGGAAACTAAATGTGTTACCGGTCTTTAAGCCATTCGTGCCGGTATTCGGGCCAGCATATGTGCTGTTGCCAGAACCGTCGGTAAACGCCCAGCCTGGCGAGGAACTACTCAACGTCAGGCTACGTTCGGTCAGCGGGTTCAAATCGTCGGCCGATACAAAGGCCGGAATAGCGGTGGACGTCACCCCCGCCAGCAAGCCTGCTGCACCGGCTAAGGCAATGCCACGCCGAGCTACGTCTTTAAGTTTATACATTAGTATATATTCTCCTTTTTTGTTTTTATTTTTAGGGGTACAGACGTGATTGTACCATGCAGATTTTACAACTACAAGCAGCTTATCCACAGGAATCTTTGCTGATTTCTAATTGCGCAAGCCAACTGGCTTAACAGCTTAATAAACGGGTACGGCCACCGCGGAAAAGGTGCCGCTATACCGGCCACCCAGTGTCGTATTTGACACGTTAATGATAATCGACATGGTGTAATCGGTTTCGCCGCTACTGCTTAGGCTTTGGGCCACCACATCGCCATCCTGATAGGCAAACAGATCGGGCGTGCTGTAGTTGGTAGTGACAGTCCCAAAGCTACCAGCACTAGATGGCACCTGTACCGGATCTGAGCCAATGGCGGGAGTAGTGTTGGCCACAAGATTGATGCCAAACTGTTCTGCCCCTTGCTGCGAGGTGCTTGGCGTAGGCCAGATAGGCGTTAGACTATGCACACCCTGGCTGGGCGGACTGCCAGTGATCTGCAACGTGTAGCCGCTGCTTAGATAGCTACGAACACTGATGCCAACCGAAACCGCACCTGTATGAGCCACATCCAACACGCCCATATCTTGAGTGCCGCCGGTAACGATTTCTTCCAGCAGCGGCTCATCGGTGGTGTTGCTACCAAACTGCGCCGAGTAGCTGGCGCTACTGCCGCTTCCAACCGCTGTATCACCGGCTGCTGATTGAGAACAATAGGTGGCGGAGCACTCCTGCTGCGCGCTGCCACCACCGAATTGTGTCTCGGTAACCGAATAATTACTGGACGACGAGGTTTGGGTAGCGGCGGTGCTGCCCACTAGGCCCATTGTTAGCATAAGTGCAAGTGCAAACACAAGGTGCAGCTGGCGACCGCCAACTACCCTTCTACATATTTGTTGGTAGCTTTGTATTTGCCGAACCATAAGAACTACCTATCTATTATCCTAGAAAACCAACCCAAAGACAAATCGCTCACGCTTCTTACCGGTAGCTATCGAGGAGAAAATCTAGTATTATATTCATAAGCGTAAACAGCAGATAAAAACATCCGGTAAAGAATCTTCATGGAAGCAGATAAAAAGCCAGACGCTGACGACACCGATAAGCCGGCCGGGCAAAGCGTGCCGCAAGACGCTCTGGAAAAAACCAACGAAGAGCTTGGCGTACAGACCCAGGCAAGTACGGCTGCACCTGCAAGCACTAAACCAGCCAAAAAGCCCAATGCCCTCAAGCAATTCTTTAAACGTTTCAACGTGTACCTTTTACTGTTCGTCTTAGTAGTAGTAGTGGCAGCCGCAGTGGCTACGGTGAGCTACCTCAACAGCAAGAAAACACCGAAAAGCCCGACCATAAATACCCAGACCCTTACACAAGACACCCTAAAGCAACTAGCTAATTCCGACGCGACTGTGGGCGATACGGGTCAGACACTGACAGTACAGGGAAATGCCATCTTTTCGGGGCAAGTGCTGATTCGCAGCAATTTGAATGTGGCCGGCACCATTCAGCTGGGCAGTGCATTCAGCGTGCCGGAACTGACCGTGTCTAACACCGCCAACCTGGCCAGCACACAAGTTAACAGCCTGCAAGTGGCCACCGGCAGCACGTTTCAGGGTATAGCCACCTTCCAAAACGGCATGAATGTGGCCGGAGCATCCTCGTTTACCGGCCCCATTACCGCCAACCAGATAACCGTCACCAGGCTCATCATGAGTGGCAATTCTTCACTCGAAGTACCAAACCATGTCGCCTTTACTGGCGCATCTCCAGGCCGAACCGTCAACCAGGGAGTGCTAGGAGTAGGCGGCACCGCTTCCATAAACGGCAGTGATACCGCTGGAACGGTCAATATTAGCACCGGCAGCAGTCCGCAGATTGGCTGCTTTACCACTGTCACTTTTGCCAAACCATTCGCCAGCAACCCCCACGTCATCATTAGTCCGGTTGGCAGCGGCGCTGGCCAAACGCAGTATTACGTCAACCGCACTACCACTACTTTCAGCATCTGCACCGCCAACGCCGCACCGGCCAACCAAGTATTTGCATTTGACTATTTTATAACTGACTAGTTCGTTTAAGGCTTATTCCAGCAGCTCGCCCTACATGCGCTCGTCTAGATATCTTTTTGGAGCTGTTCCAGTGCGGCGGACAGATTCTTTCTCTCGATAATATAGGTGAGCTCGGTAGCAGTAGACACCACCTCGATGATGTTGATATCTTTGTAAGCTAGGCGTCGCGTTAACGCAAAGATTAGATTTGGCACTTCAAGGTTGAACGGTGCAAACTTAACGGTAATGCCGACCAGATTGCGCTTATCGTACACTTTGTGGGCGCCGGAAAGCGCTTGCCGGAAAACTCGAGCCACGCTCGCTTCAGCAACAATCGTGACTTCATTAATTCCTTGAGTTACGGTCAGGAATGCTTTATTGTCCACATTTACCTGGTGGTAAATCTCGCGGATTTTAGCCGATGTTTCTTCACTTCGCTCATAGGTAACACCTTCTAGGTTACTGTGTACGGCTAGGCTTTGGACGCTATCGGTTTGTGGCTCGGCCGGCAGCGGCAGCCCGGCAGTTGCCCGCGACAGTGCAGTGATAATAGACGCTTCTTGCACCTCTTTTACTAACGCACCCTCAACCTGCGGTTGGATAGTGCGAGCGTACGCTGAAAGATTGAGCCACCCCCGGCGGGCAGCCGCCATAGCAAGATCGTCATGCTGAAGAATGTCGGCAACAACTTGAGCGATAGTAATCATAATTGTTACATTTATATCACAGTGACAGATCTGTAGCAATACCATGGAATCTTTTACAACGACAGCAAGCTTGGCTAGTATGGAGCTATGCTTTCCATTATCATAAGCATTCTTTTGGGTATAGCAGCCGGCCTAAGCTTGCGCGATAAAGCCCTGGCTCGTAAATTACCCTTTACTATGCGGCCCCTGGTACTAATTCTTCTGTTCGTTATGGGCCTTCATTTGGGTGCCGACCGAGCAATCTTGAGCCGCCTGGCGACGTTTGGCTGGTCCGCCGCCGTGATAGCCGTTTGTAGCGTGGCTGGCAGCATTGCCCTGGCATGTTTGTATCAATTTATTCCACGACGAACGCGGAGGCAGCCATCATGACCGAAGCCATCTCTTCATTGCTGGTTTTTGCGGCCGGCTCAGTGCTGGGACGCTTTGTGCCGAACGGAAGCCTCTTACAGGCGTTGCCCGGCATACTGTTGCTGATTCTGAGCTTTGTAGTAGGTGCCGACATCAGCACCGACCGTACCCACTGGGCGCACATTAAGCAGCATTCGATTTGGGTATTTGCGCTGCCGGTATTGGTAGCAGCCGGCTCACTACTCGGCGCCAGTTTAGCAGCGCTAGCGATACACAGCGTGACCCTCCGGCAGTCGTTACTAGTCTCGGCTGGGCTGGGCTATTACAGCCTGGCGAGCATTGTTATTGCCACTCACTATAGCGCTGCACTTGGCAGCATTGCGCTGATCAGCAACATTCTGCGCGAAGTCATGACACTGCTCTTAGCGTTGTTGTTAGTGCGGTACTTTGGCCGGACCTCGGTGATCGCGGCTGGGGCAGCCACAGCTATGGACGCCACGTTGCCCACCATTCGCCGGGTTGGCGGACCGGCGGCCGTCTACCCGGCATTGGTGACCGGAATTGTACTAACATTAGCCGTACCGTTCTTATTAATCCTACTTATCAAATTGTGAGGAACAATATATGCAGTTATCTCTAGACCAAGTACGCAGCCTGACTACCCGGCATGGCAGCCCGCTCTATGTATACGACCTGGCAGAAATTCGCAGCCGGGCAACCCAGCTCCAACGCCTCGAGTTGCCCTACGGCCAGACTATCCGCTACGCCATGAAGGCCAATCCGCACCCACAAATTATTCATACGTTGATGGATTTGGCGTTACAGTTTGATGCCAGCTCGAGCTACGAAGCGGCCCAGCTGCTGGCACTTGGCGTACCGGGCAATGACATCAGCTTATCCAGCCAGCAACCAGCCCACAACCTGGCGGAGCTACTTGCGGCAGGCGTACGGTATGTCGCCACTTCACTTCACCAGCTGGAGTTATTTGCAGCCGTATCAGAACGACCCCAGACAGTGGGCCTGCGTGTGAACCCTGGCATGGGATCGGGGCATAACAACCGGCTGACAACCGGTGGAGTAGCCGCTAGTTTTGGCTTGTGGCACCACTACCTGCCTCAGGCGCTTGCCCTGGCAGCCCAGCATGATCTCATCATAGATCGTCTGCATCTTCACGTCGGCACCGGTGGCGACCCAACGCAGTGGGGAAGCATTATGGACACCGCGTTGGCTATTGCTAGCGCTATGCCAACGGTAACCAGCCTGGATATTGGCGGAGGCTTTAAAATTGCCTACGCCCCCGATGAGATTGCGGCCGATATGGAGCAGATCGCCGCTCTCTTCCGCCAAAAGCTAACTGATTTTGCCAAGCAGACTGGGCGGCAGCTCTCCTTGGAGATCGAACCAGGGCGATGGCTGGTAGCCCACAGCGGTTGTTTGCTGGCAGAGATCGTCGACATCGTAGACACGGGGCCAGACGGCTTTCAGTTTCTGCGTACCAACACGGGTATGAACGACTTTTTACGCCCTTCCCTGTACGGCGCCCAGCACCGTATGCAGGTTATGAACCAGGAGCACGAGCAACTGGAGTATGTGGTGGTAGGTCATTGTTGTGAAACCGGTGATCTGCTTACGCCCGCACCGCACGAGCCAGAGCAAGTGTCACCTCGTACGCTCAACAAGGCCGCCATTGGTGACATCTTAATGATTCGTGATACCGGCGCCTACTGCGCGAGCATGGCCACCAAAGGATATAACGCCTTTCCGTCAGCCTCAGAAGTCTGCATCAACACAGAGGCTATCGAGTCCTAGACATCCACAAAGACCGTTACTTTCTCGGCCTTGACGTGCATCAGCGCACGGGCGATTCTGATCGTTCTGTCACCATCAGGAGTTCTTACTATCAGGTCGCACGGCACAAGCATGCAAAGAAAATTGTGGTGGCGTGGCAGGATATCAAATGGGCCGGTTTCGTTCTCGGCCGTCAGACTATAGGCATCGCCTTCAAAGTAAACTTTGAAGGGGGCATAAACTTTGACCGCCATAGTGGGCCTGCCGTCATCGGGCGTCTTATCGCCCGCCAGTTTTTCAACGTCAACTATCTCGCCGGTACTGGCAATTTGCCGCTTAACCATTAGACGATGATTTCCTCGATGCCATTCAGGGTATCTTCGCGGGTATGGTGTTCGCCGGGAATACCGGTCATCTTTTCCATCACGTTAAATTGCTGGCTAAAGTACTGGATGAGCTTTTTGGCTTTGTTGTAATCGTCGCGGTCCTCGGCCGATAGTTCGGACTCACCAATGATGGCGATGATGCCTTTCAGCGAGTTGTACTTTTGCAAAATGGCCAGCACGCGGACGTTGAGCATATAGTGCCGCTCGCCCACAATTTCGGGTGTCATTAAGGACGAGCTGGACAGGTTGATGTCCACGGCCGGGCGAATGCCCTGCGCCGCCACGGCGCGGGATAGCACAATGATTGAGTCCAGTTCGTGCTGAATCATCTGCACTGCCGGGTCACTGGTATCGTCGGCCGGTACGTAGATGGTCTGGAGCGCCGTAATAGACCCGTTTTCGTTGGTGGTCAGGCGATCTTCCATGGCTTTTACGTCGCTAAAGATGGTGGGCTGGTAACCACCTTCGGCCGGCGTCTGGTCGATGATGGTCGACAGCTCGTTTTTAGCCTGAATGTAGCGGTACATGTTGTCCGCGAACAGCAGAATGTCTTTTTTCTTGTCGTCACGGAAGTGCTCGGCCAGCGTAATGGCGCTCAGTGCAATCAGCGAGCGCTGCACCGGGTTTTCGTTCATCTGGCCGAAGAACATGGCGGTGGTTTTGAGCAGTTCGTTATCGTCCAGCGTCTTATAAAGTTCGTGACCTTCGCGGATGCGCTCACCAATGCCGGCAAAGATACTGAGCGCGCCCGACCCTACGGCCACGTTGTTGATCATCTCCATGGTGAGCACGGTCTTGCCCACACCGGCACCACCCACAATGCCAATCTTGCGGCCCTTCACGAACGGCGTAAAGAAATCGAGTACCTTGATGCCTGTTTCCAGAATTTCATCCGGCCGGTTTTTGAGGCTGGTTTCTTGGAATTCGGGGCGGAAAATGGAGCGCTTGGGCATTGTAGCCAGTACGTCATCGGGTAGCTGTGGCATGCCGTCGATGGGGCGAGCCAGCGCGTCCCACACCCGGCCGATCATTTGATCGCCCACCGGCACTTCTAGCGAATGGTGGCTGCGGTTTACTAACTCACCCTTTCGAACCGTCCGGTCACCAGCGATGTTCAAACAGACCGCCAAGTCGCCATGCTCTAGGCTGGCCACCAAGAGCGGCGTTTTATTGGCGTTCTCTACATACACCATCTCGTTCAGGTCGGGCATATCGTCATCAAACTGGATCTTGATGACAAGGTCTTTTAGAACACGGACAATTCCCTTGCTCATCTATTCTGCCCCTCCAGCACGTAT
>DATIIP010000026.1:0-47525 GCA_035479475.1 Saccharimonadales bacterium (SeqCode)
AGGATACGACAACCCAGCGCTTCAAGCTCATGGAAGATTTGAGCGAGCTCGTCATGGGCCCGATGAAACGTGCCAACGATAACAACTTTAGGAAGCATCACTAAAAGTCGGCTTTGCTATAACGCGCCACGCGTTCCACCAACCACTGACGACCGGTTAATATTTGGAGCTCACTGGCCAAACTATCAAAGATTTTGCCTTTCCTGCTGGCTGCCTCGGGTGTCAGCCATTCGTTGTGGCCACCTTCAAAATCGGCCGTAAAATCACCTTTGGGGTGTGTGCCGCGGACCACAAAAAAGATCTTATCTTCGAGCAGATCGCCGGTTTCGGCTTCGTAAACACGTTCATGATAAACACCGGCGGCCTCAAACATCGCCTCTAACCCTGTTTCCTCTAAGGCTTCTCGCGCGGCTGCCTCCACGATGCTTTCGCCCCAGCGAATCTTGCCGCTCGGCAAACTCCAAAAGCCGTAGTAGGGGTTTTTGAGCCGCTCCTGAAAAATGTATTCTTTTTTGCCGCCATTGATTCGTTCTATGGCGGGGATGACTGTACACTTGGGTTGGCGTTCCACCGTGTTGTTATCGGTGTCCATGCGGTTGGCATATTCTTTGCCCTTGGCACTCAGGCGGTACGTGCCACGCGCGACTTTCTCCACCAGGCCCAACTCTGTCAGGCGGCCAATATGAAAATTGAAATGATCGCTGGTAAGCCCGGTAGGCTTCTGCAGTTCGGTATAACCAGCCTGCGGGCGGAACAGCAATTCACGCAAAATACTCGTTTGGGCGCTGTGGATAGTAACCTCGGTGCTCATGGTGTCAACTCCTTATCTATCCGCAATATAAACATCGTAGACTCAGGTGTCTAGTAAAGCTGAGTTTAGCTTTGAAGCGGCTTTGCAGAAAGCCGAATCGGCCGCTACTGCACCAACAGGGATGATTCGCTTGCGCTGCCGGCGACATTTGTCAGCAGCCATTTGCCATTCAGGTTGGTGACAGCTACGCGAATAAAGTATGGTTGCTTCGCCAGATGAGGTGGATATTTGTAAACGATGTAGACTACGGTGTTCTTGCCATGATCAACGATTTGACGATCCACAACCGCGTGACCTGGAGTAACTACTTTGATAGCGTTGAAGCCTTGGGTGAGGGTATTGCTGCTGTAGGCTCTTTGAAATTCAGCACTGCCCAGGGCGCGCACGGCCGCTCCGTCGCGCTTAGCAATGTCGGCAATAACCTTATCGGAGACTGCGCGGGCACTCGTCACATTGTGCTTTAGCTGCAGCTTGCTCATCAGCGTTAGTGCCAAGATCACGATTACTACCGTGATGATGCCAAATGTTATCAAGTCGCTGGCGCGCACCTTTAGTTTGCGCTTTGGCGTATTGTGCTTGAGCACTCCCGGTTCTACTACTTCGGCCATTCTTCACTCACTTATACCACAAACTATACGGTTTCGGCGAATCGCTGCGGTATACTGGGTAGCATGTTAGACATTCAGTTTATTCGAGACAACGCTGCGCTGGTACAAACCAAGGCCGAACAAAAGGGCTATAAGAACGTACGCGTAGCCGAGCTATTGGAGCTAGATACAGAACGTCGGACCCGGCTGACGCAGATCGAAGAACTGCGCGCCCGCCGCAATACGCTGACGGCTGAGATGAAGGGACAAAAGCCGACGCCGGAGCAGGCTGAACAGGGCAGGCAGCTCAAAGAAGAGATCGCGGCCCGCGAAACCGAGCTCAAAGCCATCGAAGAAAAATACACGGCCCAGATGATGACGATTCCGAATGTCACGTTCGACGACGTGCCGATAGGCGGCGAAGAAGATAGTGTCGAAATAAAAGTAGTTGGTGATAAGCCTGCTGGTGCCATAGATCATCTAGATTATGCTGTGCAGCGTGACTGGGTAGACTTTGAGCGCGGCGCCAAGGTGGCGGGCACCAAGTTCTACTATCTAAAGGGTGATCTGGCTCTATTGGAAAACGCCATCACGCAGTATGCGTTGCAGTTGGTGCTCAGTAAGGGCTTCACGTACCTAACCGTACCTCATATGGTAAACAGCCGGATAGCAACTGGTGCCGGCTTTGCACCGCGCGGTGACAAAGAAGGTAATGAGTATTTTGTTGAAGACGAAGATTTAACACTGATCGGCACAGCCGAAGCGCCGCTCACCGGCTTTCACGCCGATGAGATTCTGGACGAGGCCGATTTGCCGAAGCTCTACGTGGGCTATAGCCCATGCTACCGCCGCGAGGCTGGCACCTATGGCAAGCACACTCGGGGCTTATTCCGCGTGCACCAGTTCAACAAGTTGGAGATGTACGCCTTTACACTGCCCGAAGCCAGCCGGGAAATGCATGAGCGCATTTTGGCAATCGAAGAAGAGATCTGGCAGGCCATTGGTGTTCCATACCACATCATTACTATCGCTAGCGGTGATTTAGGTGCGCCAGCGGCCAAGAAATATGACATTGAATATTGGTCGAAGGTGGACGGGGCTTACCGCGAGCTCACCAGTTGCTCCAACTGCACCGATTTTCAGGCACGCAACTTAAACATTCGCGTCCGGCGCAAGGATGGCCGCATCGAAGTGCTGCACACCCTGAACGGTACGGCCGTGTCGCTCGCGCGTTCGCTGGTAGTGGTGCTTGAGCATTTCCAAAATGAAGACGGTACGCTGACCGTCCCCGAGGTATTGCGGCCCTACATGGGCGGCCGCGACAAAATCTAACGCTACATCATGCACGTAACCATCACTGCTACCGGATTAACGCCGAACAGCGAGCTCCAAAAATATGCCAAGCGCAAAATTGCCGAAGTTACACGGCGAGTGCCGCTGAAGGTTAAGGCCGAGGCTATCTACACCGTGCAGCTCGCGCAAAAACGCAGCCGGGGCCAGACGGTGAAGACTTGTACGCTGGCGCTCACACTACCCGATGCCGAATTTACTGCTACCGAAACCACCCAACACATGTTTGCGGCGCTCGATATTGCCACAGCCAACATCCGTACTCAATTGCGCGCCTACACTCTGCAAAAACGACGTGAGGCCCGGCGCGCCCGGTTAGACAGTGGCGCCGACATCGACGAAACCTAAATTGTGGCCGGCCATCTGCTCATCGCGTTTGTCTTAAAATATTCTCGCCAAGATTAGTCAAACAGGGTACAATATGGTGCAAAGCTTTTAGCTATTAACGGAGGAATGACGGACCACCCATGAATGGAGTATTACGACGGCTGCTTGGCGACCCGCAGATCAAAACCATTAAGCGGTTGCGTAAACGTGTAGAGGTTATCAACCAGCTCGCGCCCAAGTACGAGAAGATGACTGACAAGCAGCTGAAGGAGCAAACCGGCAAGCTGCGGGGGCGTCTCAAAAAAGAGTCGCTCGACGCCATTTTGCCCGATGCCTTTGCCATCGTGCGTGAAGCTGCATGGCGGACGCTCAAGATGCGCCACTTCGATGTCCAGCTAATCGGCGGCATGGTGCTGCACGAAGGTAACGTGGCCGAAATGAAAACCGGTGAAGGTAAGACGCTAGTTGCCACCGCACCGATGTACCTGAACGCTATCAGTGGCAAGGGCGCGCATCTGGTGACCGTCAACGACTACCTGGCACAGCGCGATGCCGGCTGGATGGGGCAGGTTTACCACTACCTTGGTCTTTCTACGGCCGTGATCTTGGCTGATCACAGCTACATTTATGACCCCAAGTTTGTCAACGAGGAACACGAAGATGAGCGTTTCCGCCACCTGAAACCCTGCACCCGCCAAGATGCCTACAACGCCGACATCACCTACGGTACCAACAACGAATTCGGCTTCGACTACCTGCGTGACAACATGGTGCGCGAAACTGAACAGCTGCGCCAGCGCGACCTCAACTACGCCATTGTGGACGAGGTGGACTCCATCCTGATCGACGAAGCCCGCACACCGCTGATCATCAGCGCGCCCAGTGTTACACCCGGCAATGCTTACCAGCAATTTGCGCGCACCGTTCGTCAACTCAAGGCTAACGATTACGAAGTCGACGAAAAGCGCAAAACCGTCATCCTGACCGATCAGGGCATCGACCGGATCGAAAAGATCTTGGGCATCGAAAGCATTTACGCCAGCGAAAACATTCGAACCATCTACCACTTGGAACAGGCGCTGCGTGCCCAGACGCTGTTTAAGCGCGACAAAGACTACGTGGTGACGAATGATGGCGAAGTGGTGATTGTTGATGAGCACACCGGACGGCTGCTGGCTGGACGGCGCTACAACGAAGGTCTGCACCAGGCCATTGAGGCCAAAGAAGGGGTGGAGGTGCAGCAAGAGTCCATGACGCTGGCCACCATTAGTTTCCAGAACTACTTCCGTTTGTACGACAAACTGTCCGGCATGACCGGTACGGCCATGACCGAGTCGGAAGAATTCCATCAGATCTACAAGCTGGATGTAGTAGAGATTCCACCAAACCGGCCGCTGGCGCGCGATGACCGCACGGACCGTATTTACCGCACCGAAAAAGCCAAATTTGAGGCAATTGTAAAAGAGGTAAAAGAGCGCCAAGAGGCTGGCCAGCCAGTGCTGATCGGCACTGCCAGCATCGAGAAGAACGAGCGCTTAGGCACGCTGCTTAAAAAGGCCGGCATTGAACACAGCGTGCTGAACGCCAAAAACAACGAACGCGAGGCCAAAATCGTAGCTGCCGCTGGTGAAAAGGGCGCAGTCACGCTGGCCACCAACATCGCTGGTCGTGGTACCGACATCGTACTGGGCGAGGGCGTCAAAGAGCTGGGCGGCCTATTTGTGCTGGGCAGCGAGCGCCACGAATCCCGTCGCATCGACAACCAGCTGCGTGGCCGTGCTGGGCGGCAGGGCGACCCCGGTACCACGCAGTTCTACGTGAGTACTGAAGACGACCTGATGCGCATTTTTGGTGGCGACCGCATCAGCAACATCATGAACCGGCTCAAGGTGGAAGACGACGTGCCCATCGAAAACCGGCTGATCAGCAAGAGCCTGGAAAATGCCCAAAAGAAAGTGGAGGGCTTCCACTTTGACCAGCGTAAAAATGTCGTGCAGTACGACGATGTGATGAACCGCCACCGCCGTGCCACCTACAGCATGCGCCGCGAGGTACTGAAGGCCGATGACATCAGCAAGCGAGTCAAGGTTTACATTCAAGACGAAGTGAGCGCCCTAGCCGACAGCCCGCTACGCCTAACCGAAGATTTTGAGCCGGCCCTGCGCGAATTGTTGCCCCTCGACGAACCAGCTCTGGACCGCATTTTCTCTACCACCGCCGACAAGGTCAAACCTGTGCTGATCGAAGAATCCAAACAGCTCTATGTCGGCCGAGAAGAAGCCTTTACGCCCGAAATCTTGCGAAAAGTGGAGCGTGACATTTACCTGCAGATCCTGGACAACCTCTGGATGCAGCACCTGGAGAACATGGACCATTTGCGCGAAGGCATCCACTGGATGAGCGTCGGTCAGCGTGATCCGCTGGTGGAATACCGCCGCCGCGGTCAGATTATCTTCGAGCAAATGCAGGCCACGCTGCGCCACGACGTAGTACGTGCTTTGTTCCATGCCGAACCAGTGTCGATGGATGAGCTGGAGCGGCCTATCGAAACCGAGCTCACCCGTGCCGCCCGCAACTCTATCAGCAACGCTGGCGAGATCATCGAAGGCGATGCCGAATTTGACGAAGGCGACTTTAGCGGCAAAAAACCGGCCAAGGTCAAAGCCACTGGTGTGAAACGCAAGAAAGCCAACAAAGCCGAACGTAAACGCAAAGCCACTGCACGTCGTCGTAAGTAGGAGGCATCTAACAGAGGGCATCATGAAACACAGCGTCGATGAAGTAGTGTTACAGAATGGGGCCAAGGGCCTGCTGGTTCATGTACCCGACGCCACCGTACTTGATGTCTACATCAACTTCCGCGCCGGTGAATACCTGGTAGACCGCGAAAAATGGGAGGCCCCGCACCTCATGGAGCACGTGCTGCTGGGTGCCAACAACAAATACCCGCGGGCCCGTGATTTCCAGGCCGAAGTCGAAAAAAACGGTGCCTACAGCAATGCCAGCACCGACGTCTACGACATTATCTACGAAACCGAATGCGCCGATTTTGAATGGGACCGCGTCTTCGAGCTGCTAATTTTGGCTATCGAGCAGCCATTGTTCCTCCAAGAGGAGTTCGATGCCGAGTTCGGCAACGTCCGCGAAGAGCTGGCCGCCCGGGCCAACAACCACTACCGCCAGCTGGGCGCCAACACCCGCAAGGCCTACGGCTTGGTGGCCGAGACCGACCGCGAGCGGCTGGAACTCATGCAAAACGTCGGCCTGGAAGACGTCCGCGAGCACTATCGCCGGACGCACACCACCGACAACATGCGGTTCGTGATCGCCGGCAACATCGGCAAACGCAAAGGCACCATCTTGCAGATGCTGGAAAGCATCAATCTGCCGCGCGGCGAGCGCTTTGCCATGCCCGACGAGTTGGTTAAACTGCCCAGTAAACCCGTCTGCATTCCCAACAGCACCGTTGACACGGTCTATTTCTACATCGACAGCTTCATGAACCGTCGTCTGGAAGAAGATGAGGTCGACGCCCTTGGCATCGTCAACGCCATCCTCACCGAAACGCTGTATAGCAAAATTCTGGGCACTGCCCGCGAGCGTGGCCTGGTGTACGGCATGAACAGCGGCTACCAACAGATCAAGCTCAGCAGCAATTTGTGGTTCGGCAGTCAGGTGTCAGTTACCAACGCCCCCGCTTTATTCGACATCGTCATTGAGCAGCTCGGCAATCTCTTCCGCGGCGAACTAGCCGAAGCCGACATCGTGGCAGCCCAGGCCTACAGCATTGGCCGGTTCCAGCGCAGTGCTCAAACGGTGGCCAGCACCGCCCAGGGCTACACCGGCCGCTATTTCTTCGACGAATACATCGATGATTACTACAAAATCCCGGAGCGCATCAAATCGGTCACCAAACAGTCAATTGTCGATGTCACTCGCGCCATGTTTGCCGATAAAATCGGTGGTTTGGGTGTTTACGGCAAAGTCACACCCGAGCTCGCACAGCAGTTGAACGAGCAGCTCGCCAGTCTGTGGAAGCAGATAGGATAAACTACAGTCGACCAATGTGTCGGACTGCTGCACCACCAGCAGGGCGAACGATTCTGCGGGCTGCGCCGCCACTGCCTGGAGGACGCTTAGGGTCCCAGTCTTCATCGTAAACAAGTCGCAGTTGCGGTATCACAATACGTGGTCTGCGAGGTTGTGCCTCAGGCCCATCAGGTAGGTAAAGCCGGCTTGGGGCAGGGGGCAAGTCAACCGCCTCTGCACTAGCGTCGTCTCCACACCGGTTCGGCAGTGTCCGCCTGCCTTTACCACGGGCAATAACGTGCACCAGAAAGTTGGCTACATCCTGCGGATTCTCCAGTGAAGCGATATGGCGCACCATTCTTTCCAGAACAACTTCGGGGTCTTCCTCTTCATACCATAGCTCTAGGCCTTTCAGGACACCGTCTGTCAGCAGTATGACGCGAGTTGGCTTGTCCTCGGCAAGCGGGAGATACTCGATGCGATCTTCGCTGGCGTCGCGTAGCCGGCCCCCTCTGTTAGGGCCGCCGATAGAGTTATACATGACCCAAGGCATCTCAGGGTCGGTTTGTGGTCCTCCGGCCAACTGAGACATTCGCCGGGTAAAAACGTCTAGATCCAGACCGAATGAGTCACCAATCTGAACAGCGGCGTACCCCACGCCGTCGCAAAGTACGCCAGTCAGCGTAGATTTACCCTCTGGGTGGATGGTTCCACTATCTTTTCTGTCCCACAATCCACGGTTAGCTTCGGCCACACAATGGGCTGCTATTTTAACAGTGCTCCATCGAGCGGCAAGCCGTGGGTCACCGGTCACCGGATTGAACGCTGCTTCAATGGCTTTCCCCCACGCGTCCACGAAGCCACTGGTAATCGTCTGACTTGTCTTATCGGCATCTTTAGTACTGCCGAGTCCGTCACCGATCGCGAAGGCCTTGTAAAAGGGGTCACCAGCACAGGCATCCTGGTCGGGCTTAGCCTCGCGGATGTGATCATCGCCGATAACACTCAGAGCGCCCCACGGCACCAACGGACGCTCGTATCTAGCAGCAAAAGCTTCAGTCGGGGCGTGAGTAGACATGATCTATACAGTACCATAAAGTGGCCAAAAATACAACCTCATAGGAGTACGCAAGAGCAAGGTATAATACAAGCTAATGAATGACTTACCGAAAGAGGCGGAAGCGCTACGACTAGCCATTGAAGCCGCCATGAAGCTTATTGGGCTCGATAGCCTGCTGCTACAAAAAGCAGAATTAGACGCTGAGGCGGCCAAGCCTGACCTTTGGCAAGACGCACAACACGCCCAAGAGGTGATGAAGCAGCAAGCTCGTTTGCAGACGCGTCTGGAGCCGTGGTTGGGTTTGCAGAAAGATATTACTGACATAGCAGAGTTGGCCACTATGGACGACGCCAGTATGGCCGAAGACCTGACGCGGCAACTAGGTGAGGTGACTGCACGCTTCGACGCTTTAAAAGAACAGCTTAAATTCAGCGGCCCCTACGACGATCACGACGCCATTTTAAGCATCCATGCTGGGGCTGGCGGCACGGACGCCCAAGATTGGGCCAGTATGCTGCTGCGGATGTATGTGCGCTACGCCGAGAAAGCCGGCTGGCAGGTAACTACAGTAGATGAATCGGCTGGAGAAGAAGCGGGGATCAAGAGTGTGACGCTCGAAATCAGCGGTGATTTTGCCTACGGCAAGCTCAAGGGTGAGCATGGCGTGCACCGCCTAGTGCGGCTCAGCCCGTTCAATGCGGAAAGTCGCGAAACTAGCTTTGCCAAGGTAGAGGTGATACCCAAAATCGATACACCTGAGGACATAGCAATTGATGACAAAGATCTACGGATTGATGTCTACCGCAGCGGCGGTCACGGCGGCCAGAGCGTCAACACCACCGATAGCGCCGTACGCATCACGCATCTACCGACCGGCATTGTAGTTGCCATCCAAAACGAGCGCAGCCAGCTGCAAACCAAAGAGACCGCCATGACCATTTTGCGATCGCGCCTGGCGCAGTTACAGCTGGAACAACACGCCGAGCGCCTGAGCGACCTAAAAGGCCCGAACGAACAAGCCGCCTGGGGCAATCAAATCCGCAGTTATGTGCTGCACCCCTACAAGCAGGTCAAAGATCTGCGCACCCGCCACGAATCGTCCGATCCCGATGCGGTGCTCGACGGCAACCTGGAGCCATTCATTGCCGCTTATCTAGAGCACAGTCTCGGCACAAGCTAAGCCCCTATCTACCAGTGCGGGGAAGTGATTAGGCTTCCCCATTCTTGTTGTAGTTGTGTAATCGGTTCCACCGATCCAAAAACAACCGTGGGTGGTTTGCCACAGACATCGGGGTCAGTTGAATCGGTAACCTCCACGCTGAATTCGACGGGGTAGTGGCCAATCTTAGCCAGTAAGATGGCACCTCCTTCAGGTACGGTGAAGGGCTGGCTGTCTTTGGTGTGGCCGTCTGGCTCAGAAAAGCCTACTACCGTTGTGCCTGGTGTACCATGGATGATGTCGATGCCCTCTGTCCAGGTGGATTGATCGGCTGGATTAGCGTTTGGATCACCAGGGTACTGCGTACTGGTTATGCGTGTCGACGCACAACCCAGCGGCCGGGGGCTTTTACTCAGGAAGCCGCACGCACCCAATGCCAAACTGGCAACGATGCCTAGCACGAGGCTCCGGCTAACCCTGCCTAGTTCAGTAGTGTGTAATCGTTCAAGCATTTACGAGCTCCTCATAAGGGATATACTATGCACAATCTTCAAACCCTCGTGCTGTCCAGATTAGCGCTAGGGACGATTACTGCCTATACTACGAGTCTATAGTACTATAGCATATACTATACATTTAACTAGGCGAGGTTTCAATGCAATGACAGAGAGCTATGGTGTGTCTAAGAGATATGAGCGGGATGGAACTGGAATCCGCCCTTTCGGACCCTTAATGGATAAAAACCTCAGCTCTCCGGTTGGCAATGATTATTGGACCAAGCAACAGCCATGGGAAACTCTTCCCGCAGCTAATCGGCTCGTAGAAGATGCGCGGGTCGATTGGCCTGACGGATCATCAGTGTCGGCCGAACCTGCCGACCAATAGATAGTCGTTCTTGCTGGGCGAGGCAAAGGGGGTGGTCTTTGTGTTACAATAAGCACGATGATTCTCCTGGACCGGGTAACAAAGACCTACAATAAAAATTTAGGCCCTGCCTTAGATCGCATTAGCGTACACGTGGAACCGAAAGAGTTCGTAATCGTGGTGGGGCAGAGCGGGGCGGGTAAATCGACCCTGCTCAAACTGCTGACGCGCGAAGAACGGCCCACCAGTGGCAAGATCATCGTTGGCGGCATCGATTACGACAAGCTGAAAGACCGCGATATTCCGCTGCTGCGTCGCAAGATTGGTGTGGTCTTTCAGGACTTCAAGCTGCTGCCTAACCGCACGGTGTTTGAAAACGTCGCCTTTGCCCTGGAGATCGTCGGCGTCAGCACCCGCGAAATTCGCAATACTGTGCCCAAGGTGCTCGACATCGTTAACCTCACGGGTAAAGAAGAGCGCATGCCGCAGGAATTGAGCGGCGGCGAACGCCAACGGGTGGCAATTGCCCGGGCCATTGTGCGCCAACCCAAAATCCTGATCGCCGATGAGCCGACCGGCAACCTGGACCCCAAACACGCCTGGGACGTCATCAAAGTACTGGAGAAAATCAACAAATACGGCACCACGGTGCTGCTGACTACCCATAACCAAGAGATTGTGAACAAGCTCAAGCGGCGGGTGGTAACAATCAGCCATGGCCAAATTGCCAGCGACCGTGCCGGGGCGCGCTACAATGTGGCGCTGGTGGGCAACGAAAAAGTCGCCGACGCACACGAAAAAGGTCAGGCCTAAGCCATGAAGCGGCGTTTTATTACCTTTGGACGCATCGTCCGTACTGGCATGGTGAACTTTGTGCGCAACGCTTGGCTGGCTGTGGCAGCTATGGCCATTATGATCATCACGCTCACCATCATTTTGTTTAGCGTAATTGTCAATGCCACCTTTGGCCACACGGTAGACCAAATTGCCAATCAAGTAGATGTTTCAGTGTTCTTACAAGACACTGTTACCGACGCACAGGCCAAGCAGTTTGTGAGCGTTATCAAAAAACAGGCGGACGTCAAACGGGTCGAATATCTGAACAAAGAGCAGGCCAAAGCAGCCTTTATCCAGCAAAACGGTGGCAACCAAAGCCTGCAGACGGCCATTATCGAAACGGGCAACCCCATCCCCGCAACCATTCATGTCTATCCGCGGAACCTCAACGACATTAACGGCATCAAAACCTTTCTAACCAGACCTGCCTATCAAAAGCTGCAAACCAGCGATTCACCGTCGTACAAGGGTGATCGCAAAAAGGCCATCGATAACATCACGCACGCCACCAACATTTTGCGCCGGGCTGGCATCGTGGCGGTGATCATCTTTGCGTTTATTTCGGTGCTTATCATCTTTAACACCATCCAAATGGCCATTTTCAACCGCCGCGACGAGCTGCAGATTATGCGCCTGCTAGGGGCCAGTACAGGTTTCATACGCGGACCGTTCGTGGTAGAGAGCATCATCTACGGGGTCTTAAGCGCGGTGATTTCCGTTTTGCTGATAAACGCCTTGTTTATTACTGCCAGCAGTTCGTTGCAGGCCACTAGTTTTGGTTTGCTAGATATTAGCTACAGCCAATCATTCTTCGAGGCACGCTACTGGCTGCTGTTGACCATCCAGCTTGCGCTTGGTATATTTATAGGGGCCGCATCGTCTGTAATTGCCACGCGGCGCTACCTCAAATTCAAAATGTCAAAGAAATAGAGTCTATAAACACAAAAATAACCGCCGTGTATAAGCGGTTATTTTTGTCTCTGCGGAATGGGGGAAGGGTTGAGCAATTTGCATAAGCGTGATATACTAAGCACTGTAGTTTACAAAACCAAAACTATGAAAAATACAGTCTCTCAGCTCATTACGGCGAAGTTTCACGCAGGGCTGCTGGCAGTGTCGGCAGTTATTTTGGTGGCTGGTTCGTTTACGCCCACGCTTACCCGCATGGTCTTGGCCGATAGTTATCAAGACCAAATCAACGCCCTGAACGCCCAAAATGCCAACACGCGCGGCCTGGTAAACGGACTACAGGCCCAAGCGGCCAGTTATCAAGACGCCATCAACCAGCTGCAAGGGCAAATCAACGGCCTTCAGGCCTCTATTGATGCCAATGTAGCCCAACAGCAGAGCTTACAGGCTCAGATTGACGAAGCTCAGAGACAGATTGATCAAGAAAAAGCCTTTTTGGCCAACGATGTCAAAGCGATGTATGTGGATGGTACGCCCAGCACGCTCGAAGTTCTGGCTACCAGCAAAAGCCTGAGCGACTTTGTGGATAAGCAAGAGTATCGCACTAGTATCCAAAACAAGCTGCAAGACACGCTGACCAAGATCGCCGAGCTGCAAAAAGAGCTCCAAACCAAAAAGACGGCTGTGGACCAGCTGCTGGGCGAAGAAAATGATCAGAAGAGTCAGCTGGCCAGCGCTCAGGCTCAACAGGCCAGTTTGCTGAGCTATAACCAAAGCCAGCAGGCGGCCTACAATGCCCAAATTACTGCCACCAGCAAGCAAATCGCCCAGCTGCGTGCTCAGCAGGCTGCAGCCAACGCTACACTCGGTGGCCGGCCGATTGCCGGCGACCCGGGCCATGGTGGCTATCCGTCCAGGTGGGATAACGCACCGCAAGACAGCATGATCGACAGCTGGGGTATGTATAACAAAGAATGCGTCAGCTACACTGCCTGGAAGGTCTACCAGACCTACGGCTACATGCCGTATTGGGGCGGGCAGGGCAACGCCAACCAATGGCCAGGCGATGCTCAGCGCGCTGGCATTGCTACTGGCTCTACGCCGCGGGCCGATTCCGTGGCCATTTGGAACGTCGGTGCCTTTGGCCACGCTATGTGGGTCGAGGCCGTCAACCCCGATGGCTCACTCTGGATCAGCCAGTACAACTACGATTACCAGGGTCACTACAGCGAAATGGCCGTCAGCGCCAGCATGGCCCGTAATCTAACATATATCTACTTCGACTAGTTTGGGCATGGCTTTTC
This sequence comes from Saccharimonadales bacterium (SeqCode), assembly GCA_035479475.1. GTDB lineage: Bacteria > Patescibacteriota > Saccharimonadia > Saccharimonadales > UBA4665 > JAJZCD01. Next base: position 13,238 of record DATIIP010000026.1, read on the forward strand.
TTTCAAGGGCAGGCCAAGGCCAGGTGTACGGGTCAAGCCAACGGGGCTGTTATGGAGCGGATGAAAACCTAGGGTTGCCTGCATCTGTTGCGCCGTAAAGTCGGCATAGGCGGCTGGTACAAACAGATTGGCATGGTCCTGACTGGTGACAAGCGGCATAGTAAATTGAAGCTCTTCAATATCGGAATCGTCGGGTACAACGATGCCCAAGCCTTTTGCTAGACGGGATTGCGTTAGGAACGGCAGTACATGGGGGAGATCGCTGCCGTATTGGAATACATAGCGCACGCGATTAGCGCCACGAATGGTGCCGGCAGGGTTTGCCCGCCACGAGTGGCTCAATGGGTTAAAGACTCCGTCGAGCGCGCCGACAACGAAGCTCGGTATGGCATAAAACCCGCCAATCCTGATTCGCGCCGCGTCGTAGTGGTCAGGAGCTGCGGAGTGATCTATTTGCTCTATCTCTTGCACCAGACGTCGGTGTTCGGTTAAGGCGGCTGCTACGGCAGCAAATCCAACGCCTCGCGGTAAGGCCAGGCAGAACTCATTAGCCCCGAAGTCGGTCTCGTACGGCAAGAGAGGAAAAAGACCCTTATACCCAAAAAACTCTATCGGTTGGATGTGCCTGTCTGTCATGGGATGGCAACTATACCATAGTATAGCCTAGTGAACAAATAAGGCGTGCTTATCCCTTAATCTTTTTGTAGAGCCCAAACAAGCTGTATTTAAATGCCCGGTAGACTAAATCGACCGGGTTGGGGTGATCGACCTCGTAGCCGCCGAAGCGTTTTTTGAACGCCGTGACGCCTTGCAGGTGGGTGCCCTTAACTGGGTCGGAGATACCGCTGAAGTTGAATGTTCTCCAACCACGTTTTCGGGCCTCAAGAATGGCCTGCCACAGCATGAAATAGGGCGGAGCAATCTTGCGGAAATTGTCGGATGAACCGGAAAACACGTAGTGGACAGCATCGTCGTAAGCGGCAAAAATGGCGGCGGCGGCCGGTTGGTCGTCGATGTTGCAGACGGCCATAAAACCGTTTTCGGGCGGGATCGAATCGAGCACGGCGCGGTAATAAGCCTTGGATTGAATGCCGAAGCTATCGCGGCCGGCGGTGGTTTGTATCAGGGCAAAAAAGGTATCGAGTGGGGCTTTGGCGGGTTCGTAAAAATTGATTTGTGCGTGGGCACGTTCAGCCAGGCGTATGTTGTAGCGAGCGTGTTTGTGCATACCCATCCAGATGGTTTCCTGGCCGGCTGCGCCGGCAGGGGAGATGTCGAGCAGCCACTCGGCGCGGGGCTGTAAGCTGGCGGTGACGGCTAGATGGTTGGGTACGGTTTTTACGCCGGGCAAGCCGGATAATCCATCACTATCCAGCCGCACAAAGCTAGCACCGGTGCGTCGGGCAATCGGCGCAAAAAACTGCCGGATGGCGTCGAGTAGTTCGGGTGACCATTCGTGGGCCACCGGGCCATACGGGCAGTAGAAGAAGCTAATGCCGCCGGGAGCGTCGTACTTAACCGCCAAGCCGGCAGCAATGGTCTTTTTTTGGTCGGTGGCGCTAAAATAGACCACGGTTTTGCCATCGCGGGCCTGCCAAGCGCCATAAAACGGCGCTTGCAAAAACGAAACCGGCGGCACGCTGCCACGAAGCTGATCGAGTGCTACGGCGTATTCTTCGGCCGTGCATTCGCGCACGGTAGGCTTGGGGGCAATCTTCATTATTGTTAATTGTACCGCACAAACGAGCTTGCGGTAGGGTATACTGATAACCATATGCAGATAGGGAACATGGTACAGCGGCTTCGCGCTAGCCGCCCGGCTCGATATGCGGCGCTGGTATTGGGAGTGGCGGCCATCTTTTGGTTGGGTGTGCTTAGCGGCGAGGGGCATCTGCGTTTTGTGCGGCTCCACGGCTACGGGGATATTACGGGTTTACCGGCTGCTATTAATTACAGTAGCGTCAACCAAGTCTATGACACCCTGCGGCAGAATTATGATGGCAAATTAACGCCAAACCAGATCCTAGATGGCTTAAAACACGGTCTGGCCCAAGCTGCCGGTGACCCGTACACCGAATACTTTACGCCTGCCGAAGCCAAGGCCTTTAATGGCCAATTGCAGGGGATTAGCCTAACTGGCATCGGCGTACAGCTCGATGAAGACAGCGCTGGCAACGTGGTAGTGATGTCGCCGATTGTCGGCTCACCGGCCGCCGCAGCGGGCGTGCTGGCCAAAGATGCCATCATTACCATTAACGGGCAATCTACGGCTGGCATGTCGGCCAGTGATGCGGCCAATAAAATCCGCGGGCCAAAGGGTACGAAGGTGACACTAGTATTGCAGCGCGGTACGCAGCAGCTCAGCTTGACCATCACCCGCGACAACATTGCAGTGCCCACGGCGTCGTCCAAGATCTTGGACGATGGCATCGGCTACCTGCAGGTCAGCCAGTTTAGCGACGACACCTATGGTTTGGTGCAGCAGGCCGTCACAGACTTTCAAAAACATGGGGTTAAAAAGGTGATTTTGGATCTACGAGATAACCCGGGCGGGGAAGTGAATTCGGCCCAGGACATTTCTAGCTTGTGGCTGCCCGATAACGCGCTAGTCATGCAAGAAAAACACGGCAGCCAGGTGGTGGATAGCTACCGTGCAACTGGCACGAACCCGCTCAAGGGTATGCCCACGGTGGTGCTCGTGAACGCCGGCTCGGCCTCGGCCGCCGAGATTACCGCTCTGGCGCTGCACGATCAGCACGCCGCGACCATTATGGGCGAAAAAAGCTACGGCAAGGGTGTTGTTCAAAAAGTGCTGCCGTTCAGTGACGGCAGCGAGCTGAAGGTAACAATTGCCAAGTGGTACAGCCCAAATGGTACCAGCATCAATCACAAAGGTATTACACCCGACAAAATCGTTAAGCCATCCGACGCCGACATCCAGAATCACGTCGATACTCAGCTCCAAGCCGCCCAAGCCTACCTCGAAGGTAAGTAAGACAGCGTAGGTACATACAATATAAGTTTTTCAGCACCTCCGCACGAGGGTATGCTATTTAAGCATACCCGAAGCTTGAGGACCAGTGCCGGAAAACGTTTATTTAGAGGCTCTCTCGCCGTTGTGATTAAACGCACATCGGTTGACCGCTCAGGTATAAGTAGGGTAGTATCTAATGGAATAGAAAGAGGTGTTCAAAGGCGTGGCAAATTCCACCAAGTTTGTGTTTGTTACAGGTGGTGTGCTTTCCGGATTAGGAAAGGGTATCACCGCCGCCTCTATCGCCAACCTCCTAAAAGCCCGCGGGCTCAAAGTCAATCTCCAAAAGTGCGATCCGTACCTCAATGTCGACGCCGGTACACTGAACCCGCGCGAACACGGTGAGTGCTTTGTCACCAAAGACGGTGCCGAAACCGACCTGGACCTTGGCCACTACGAACGCTTCCTCGACCAAGAGCTCACCCAGGCCAGTAGCCTGATGGCCGGCCGGGTGATTGCTAAGGTGATCGACGATGAACGCGCCGGCAAATACGAAGGCCAGACGGTCCAATACATTCCGCACGTCACTCGGGCCTTCCAAGAAGAGATCCAGCGCGCCAGCGAGGGTTTTGACGTACACATCGTGGAGATCGGTGGCACGGTGGGTGACTACGAAAGCCTGGCGCTGGTAGAAGCCATTCGTGAACTCGGCTTTGCCGTCGGCCGCGAAAACAGCCTATACGTGCACGTAGTGTACCTACCGTTCTTGGGTGCAAGCAATGAGGTCAAGACCAAGCCGGCCCAAAATGCCGTTCGTGAACTACGCGGCTTTGGCATTATGCCCGACGTGCTGGTAGCGCGGAGTGAGCAGCCGGCGCCGGCCAGCGTGATCCGCAAACTGAGCATGTTCAGCGGCATCCCCGAAAACGCTGTGGCGCTCTTGCCGAACGCCAAAAGCATCTACGAAGTCCCGCTGACGCTCGAAGACACCGGCATTGCCGATGTCATCTGCGACCGATTAGGTCTTAAACATGATAAGCCGCATCTAACGGAATGGCGGGCTGTAGTAAAGAAAGCTACCACCAAGCAGCCGAATGACGTCACGGTGGGGCTGGTGGCTAAATATCTCGATAACACCGATACCTACATGTGTGTCTTCGAAGCGCTCAAGGCCGCCGGCTGGGCTAACGACGCCAATGTCGACATCAAGTGGCTCGACGCCGAAAAGATGGAAACAGCCAGCGACGACGAAGTCGCCCGGATGCTGCAAACAGTGGATGGCATCGTGGTACCGGGCGGGTTTGGCCACCGGGGCGCGGAGGGCAAGATCCGAGCTGCCCAGTATGCGCTCAAAAACAAGCTGCCATACCTGGGCCTGTGCTACGGCCTGCAAATGATGATCATTGCCGCCGCCCGCTTGGGTGGACTTGACGGTGCCAATACCACCGAAGTTAACCCCAACACCAAATACCCCGTGATCGACATTCTGCATGGCCAAAAGGGCCTGGAGAACACCGGTGGTACCTTGCGCCTGGGAAACTACGCCTGTCACTTTGCCCCGGGCAGTCTGGCTGCCAAACAGTATGGCTCGCAAGATATCGTAGAGCGCCACCGCCATCGTTACGAGGCTACGGCCCAGTATGTGCCGCAGTACGAAGGCTGGGGCATCCGTGCCAGCGGCATCAACCCTGACAATGGTCTGGTAGAGGTCATCGAGGGTGTCGATCATCCGTTCCTGATGGCCAGCCAGTACCACCCCGAATTCAAGTCTCGCCCCAATGTGCCGCATCCGCTCTTCCGCGGCTTTGTAGCCAGCTTGTTGCAAAAGTAACCGCCAAAGGGTAGCATAAGCAGTATGCAGGGTAACCAAAACGGCAAAAAACTGCTTCTGGTAGAAGATGACGACGCGCTAGCTAGCGTTTATATGATGCGCCTCAAGAGCGAGGGCTTCGACATTCGCCGGGTGGCGAACGGCGAAGACGCGCTCGCGGCCGCCAGAGAGCAAAAGCCCGACCTGGTACTACTCGATGTCATGATGCCCAAAGTCAGCGGCTTTGACGTCCTCGACATCCTCCGCAACACCCCCGAAACCGCCAATCTCAAGATCATCATGCTCACGGCCCTCAGCCAGGAAACAGACAAACAGCGCGCCCAAGGCCTGGGGGTAGACGATTATCTGGTCAAATCCCAGGTGGTGATCAGCGATGTGGTAGACCGCATCAAGTACCATCTTGGCCTGGCGTAATCGCATAATTCTTAGCACGCATTTTGCAGCAAAAAGGCCTCCAACAGAGGCCTTTTTGCTGCGCTTAACCCGCCCTATAGTTGACACATAACAAAGCTTATGGTAGATTATAGATGCAATTTATAGGCAAAACGCATGACTCACGCCACTCTAGAAGCCAACAGCGCCGAAACCCTCCACCGATCCCGCCCTGAATCGTTGGGGATGAGGGTAATGTCGGGTGAGCATGTGATGATCGATGTCGATAGCTCTATCTACCCAGCTGAAGCCATTGGCCTGAATACGAACCACGATAATTATCGCTTGATGGTGATAGGCGAAATTGGCTTGGATGTAGTGGGCAAGGGAACGGAAGGTAGGGCTCAAACCGCTCATGCTGCTATTCTCAAAGCCACCCACAAAGACGGCACTATCAAGTATGCCGTACAGGGGCTCGACGTTGACGAGACCGGCAGAGCTACCGCGTTGCCGCTTGGCCCGGTGGTTATTGATGTCCGACATAGTATTACCCTCGGTGAAGCTGCCGATGAACCACGCAACCGCCAGCGAGACACATCGCTTGTTTCGGCTGGCATGATCTGGGGAAGAGGTACGTGGTTTGCCGATAGCATAGCACCCAAGCATCTAACCATTCGGGCAGAAAAGCGCGCTTTACACATCGAGGATCACTCGAGCACCGGAACATTATTGCAAGCAGAGCTATATAGAGAACTAGAGTATCAGGATGATTATACACAAGCCGCCATTCACCTGGCGTCCGTTATGCGGCTATTGGATGAACGTGGTCTTGCTGGCCGTAAGATCATTACGCGCGATACCACCATAGGCGGCCCGAATCCCGAGGCATCCATAGATATCCGAAGTTGGGTTGCTGGTGGAGAAGTAGTTATTGTTGACTCGAGTGAAGCGCCAGAATTCTACGACAAACTGCGGGGTGACATGTTGCAAAAGCTAGCCGATATTCGTGAACAACAAGGTGGCAAAATAAGCGAAGAAGACGTTTTGCAGGCTATTGAGGCCGTGGTCGCGGAAACCATCACCTACGACCTGCCTTGGGCGAATGCAACTGCCGACCGGCTTGCCAAGTCCCAGGGTAACCAAGGCTATTATGCGACTAACCTAGCGTACTTTCTGCGTAGTGGTAAGGGAGCATGTCGGCATATGGCATTGGCTGCGGCTTGGCTCGGTGGTGAGGCGGCCAGCCAGGGCTTGTTAAGTGGTCGTATGACTACGGACGTCAGCCAGCGCAGCCATGGGTCTACAAGAGAGGCGCACGAATGGGCACGTTACACATTGCCGGATGGTAGCGTTTATATTATTGACCCCACACCCAGTAGCCGATACGTCGGTCGCCTCGAAGATTCACGTACTCGGCACGGTTGGGAGTATTTCCGTCCAAAGGAAAAGGTTGCGTATCTGACCCGTTTGATGCATGGCAAAGCCATTGGTCGTGCTGACTTTGTTGCATCCCGCACCGACGCAACCGGACCCCAACCCGTTCGTCCAGTAAGGGCGGGTCGTCACGAAGCTCCTCGTCGGCAGAAACATCGCAAAGATACGCCCCTTATCAACCTTGGCAAGCTCCTCGGCTGGTAATTACCTAAAAGGGCCTCCTTATCTTCTCGTGGCGTCGTACGCGATGAGTATCGGGCAAAATAAAAAGCCCCGATTGGCGGGGCTTTGACTCGTGTATGGGCCTTTTATTCCACCGTGACTTCGGTACGGCGCACGCTGCGGCCGCTGAAGGTACGGATTTTGCGGCTGGTCATCTTGACAATGCCGTCACGGGTAGCGTGGATGGTGAAGTTGCGGCTGAGCTTGGTGCCTTTGCCGGGTCGCTTGGTCATGCCAACCTGGCGGACGATGATCTGACCGACGCTAACGCGCTGGCCGCCAAACAGCTTGACGCCAAGTCGCTGGCCGTCTGAGTCTCGAGTATTTTTGCTGGTACCGCCAGCTTTGACATGTGACATCTGTTTACTTCCTGGTTATAACTAATAATTCACGAGCGACGATCTGGTCTTCCCGGTAATAGAGGAGATCCTGGTCGGAAACACGCTCAAATCTCATCCGATTATAGCCCAAATCCCCAATCTGGTCAATAAGGGGTAGGTGCTTAAAGTGGTTGGGGGCAATTTGCCAAGCCGGGACAGCCAAACACAGGCGAGTACCGGGTGTGAGCTGCGGCGTGACGTTGTGCAGGAACTTTTTGAGGATAAGGTTGACCTCGCTAGCGGTTTGGGCCAATACCTCGGCGTTCGGGCGGGTGGTGAAGGGGCGGCCGAGGTAGGTTTCGGCGGCTACGAAATCGGCTTTTTGTTCCCACTGGTGGCTGGTGGCGTCACCTTCTTCGATGCGCATCTGCACTTCGCCGAGCGTGAATTGGCTATCGAGCCAATCTAAGTTTTCGCCGGTGTAGTCGATCATACGTGGCTCTAGGTCGGTGCCGTAGGTGTTGTAGCCCATGAGGAGCGCTTCTTGCAAGATAACGCCGGTGCCGCAGAAAGGGTCGAGGACAGTGCCGACTTGCTCTGGGCCAGTGGCCAAATTAATGATGATTTGGGCGAGTTTGGGCGGCAGCATGCCAACGCGGGCGTCGCATTTGGGGCGACCGCGGTCGCGCAGAGTGTAGCCATCGATGTCTTGGACGGCGGTGGTGCGGGCGACGATGGTTTGGCCATCGTGGGTGGCGATGAGCAGTAGCTCCATGCCGGTGGGGCCGGTGAGGTGGTTGTGGAGTACCTGGGCGGTGTTGAGTTCGGGTTCGGGGTTGGGGGTAACGCGCAGCGATCGCTCGGTTTTACTGCGGATGACTTTTTTGAGTGTCAGGCCGAGGGCGTTGAGCTTGGCGGCTGTTACTTTTAGGCCAAAAGCGCTCAAGCCCAGCTGGATTTTGCCATCGGGCAGGGTTAGCGTGAGCTCGACGGCCAGGGTGGGTAGCTCGCGCTCGACGTGCTTCCAATCGGTGGTGGGTAAAACAGCCATCACATGGGCAAGTCGAGTGCTGCCGCCCAAGCGTTTAAAATCGACCTGGCTGGCGGGCAGGCTCAAGCCGGCGGCCTGGGGCGAAACCGATGTAACTACGGCAGCGCCATACAGGCTTTCTAACTCGGCCGAGCCAAGCGCCGGCTGGCGTCCCAAAACACAAACGGATTGCAGCGGCGCAGGTATCATGCTTGTATAATACTAGAAATGGCAGAAAACTCATTCCTTAAACGGCGCTGGAAGCTGATCTTGAACCTGATTACCATTGCGGCGCTGATTGTGCTGGTGATTGCCATTCGCGGCCAGCTGCACCAAACATTCGACAATTTGTTTAAAGTGCACGCCTGGGCGCTGCTGCTGATCATCCCGGTGGAGTTTTTGAATTACGACGCGCAAGCACGGCTGTATCAAGGGCTGTTTTCGATTGTGGGCAACCGCTTAGGTTATCGGGCGATGTTTGAAGCCAGTTTGGAGCTCAATTTTATCAACAACGTGTTTCCGAGCGGGGGCGTAACCGGCATCAGTTATTTTGGGCTCAGGATGCGGGGCGCCGAGATGAGCGGCAGCAAGGCCACGGTGGTGCAGCTGCTTAAGCTGGCATTGTTGTTTTTGAGCTTTGAGATCTTGATTGTGCTGGGGCTGTTCTTTTTGGCGGTGGAAGGGCACATGAACAGCCTGGTGCTGCTGGTGGCCGGGATGCTGACCACCTTGCTGCTAGTGGGCACGGTGTTATTCGCGTTTATCATCGGCAGTCGGACGCGGATCGTCAATTTCTTTACGCAAACTACCCGGCTGCTCAACCGGATGATTCAGCTGGTGCGGCCTGGCCACCACGAAACCATCAACATTGCCCGGGCCGAGCGGGCAGTGGAAGACCTGCACGACAATTATATGCTGATCCGCAAAGATATTCGGGCGCTTGGGCGGCCGTTTTTTTGGGCACTGATGGCCAACTTTTGGGAAGTGATGGCGGTGTATGTGGTCTATCTGGCCTTTGGGCACTTGGTAAACTTTGGGGCGGTGATTCTGGCCTATGCGGTGGCGAACTTTGCCGGGCTGGTGAGCGTGCTGCCAGGTGGTGTAGGTATTTACGAGGGTTTGATGACACTGGTGCTGGTGGCCAGCGGTGTGCCCAGCCGGTTGAGCTTGCCGGTGACGGTGATGTACCGAGTAGTGAACACGCTGGTACAGTTGCCGCCGGGCTACTATTACTACCACCGAACGCTGCACGGTACTAAAACGCCCACGCAGCTGGAGGGCTGATAGTGGCTGAACGGCTTGTGTATGGCGTCAGCGATTTTGTGGCCTATCTGAACCAAACGCTGGAGATCGCCTATCCGTTTGTGACTATCGAGGGCGAACTCAGCAATTTTCGGGTTAGCAAAAATCGCTGGGTCTATTTTGACCTGAAAGACGAGAGCTCAAGCGTGCGGTTTTTTGGCACGGTCTATGTACTGCCCGGGCCACTGGAAGACGGCATGGTGGTGCGGGTCAGTGGCAATCCGCGGCTGCATCCGCTGTACAACTTTAGCGTCACGGTGCAGACAATTGTGCCGGTAGGGGAGGGGTCGATCCGGCGAGCAGCGGATTTGCTGGCGGCTAAACTGGCGGGCGAGGGGTTATTTGCGCCGGAACGCAAGCGGCTACTGCCGTATCCGCCCCAGCGAATCGCCCTGATTACGGCTGGCGGCAGCGCGGCGTATGCCGACTTTATCAAGATTTTGAGCGCCCGTTGGGCTGGCGTCACCATCGACCACTATGACGTACTGGTGCAGGGCGAACAGGCGCCGGCGCAGATTGTCTCGGCCATTGCCGCAGCTAACGCCTTAAGAGAAGTGCCGGACGTGCTGGTGATAACGCGCGGCGGCGGCAGTGCCGAAGATTTGGCGGCGTTTAGCACCGAAGCGGTGACGCGGGCTGTGGCTGGTAGCCGGGTGCCGACGCTGGTGGCGATCGGCCACGAGGTGGACGTCAGCCTGGCCGAGCTGGCGGCCGATCAGCGAGCCAGCACCCCCAGCAACGCGGCCGAACTACTGACGCCGGATAAGCGCGTCTTGCTGGCGGACCTACGCGAAATGCACGCTGAATTAAGCGGGCTGTTGCTCGGACTGGTCGCGCAGCGCCGGCAGTGGCTCGCCGAGCAGCGTATTCAGCTTAGCCGTGGCTTGCACACGGCCTATCAAAGCGCGCAATTGCAACTACAAGCGGCCAGGCAGCTACTGGCTGCCTATGACCCGAACACCGCACTACAGCGCGGTTATGCCTTGGTGCGGGTGGGCGGAGAGCTGGTGCGATCCACTAGGCAGCTACAGGCGGGCACCGACGTGGAATTGACATTGAGTGATGGCACGGCGCGCGCTACAATTACGCACATTAGGAACAATCATGGCAAAGAGTAGTAGTGAATCGTTTGACTATCAGGTGAAAGCAGCCGAATTAGAGCGAATCATTGCGGCACTGCAAAACCCCCAGGTAGACATCGCTGAAGCCACTAGCCTCCACGCTGCCGGCCACAAACTGGTTGAAGAACTTGAGAAGTACCTAAAACAAGCCGAGATTACCGTCAGGAAGCATGTTGCCGAATAATGCTGTATCTGTTCATTGTTATTTTTGTGGTCTTAGTAGCCTTTGCCGGGGTTATTTTGCGCGGGGCGCCCTATTTGCCGACGCTGCGCACGCAAGGTGAGGCGGCACTGGAACTACTGGGCCTTAAGCCGGGGGAGACACTGCTAGAGCTAGGCAGCGGTGATGGCCAAATGCTGGTTTTGGCCGCGCGCGCCGGCTTGCAGGCGGTGGGTATCGAGCTCAACCCGTTTTTGGTGATAGTAAGCCGTTTGCGGACCTGGCGCTACCGCAAGCAGGTGCGAATTATCTGGGGCGATTTCTGGCATGTGCCCTGGCCGGAATGCGATGGTGTCTTTACGTTTCTACTGGGCAAATTCATGCCCCGACTGGACAAACGCATGCAGCACATCAAAAAGCCGCTGGCCAGCTTTGCGTTTAAAATACCGGATAAACCCATCCAGGCCGAGAAAGCCGGCGTATATCTGTATAAGTACGGCACGGTGAGACCCCATGCCCGTACATGAGCTGCTTGAATCGGCCCGCGCCATTTTGCTCGACGCCGATGATACGGCCATCGATACCATCGGTACACAGTGGCCAAAGCACATCCACATTGCCTGGAAACATTATGGCAAAGTACTGACTCCGGAAGAGATACGCCGGTACTATGGTAAGCCGCTTGGCGAATATGTTTGTGCTCTGTATGGCACCACAAATGAGGAACAGGCCGTGGCCTACAGCATGCAGTACCGCGGCCAGTTTCCCAAAAAGTTGTTTCCGTTCACAATCCCCGCACTGCGGTGTTTGCGCGAGGCTGGTCTGCTACTAGGCGTGGTAACCACGAGCACGCGCGCCGGTTTTGATGACGATTGTCGCACGCTTGGTTTGCCAGCCGGTTTGCTGGACTACACGCAGACGGCCGATGAGAGTCCATATTTGAAACCCGATCCCAGAGTTTTCGATCCTGCTAAAGACTGGCTAGAGCAGCGCGGTATACAGCCGGCCGAAGCTTGCTACGTTGGCGACAGCTTGGACGATGGACGGGCGGCGCTTGGCGCCAGGCTTGGCCGGTTTGTTGGCGTAGAAACAGGCCTGGTCGACGCTGCGCAGTTTAGAAGCGCGGGCATGCTCAGCGTTCCTCATCTTGGGCACCTGGTTGGTGTCACTGACTAACATGAATGCTATGGCGTTGAAAAAACCGCTCGCTTCGGTTACCATGAGCGTAATGAAATCGATCAAGTTACCAGAGAGCGAGCGTGGTGAGCTAAACGCGCTGCTCATCCCCGTTATTTTGCTAGCGTTGTTGTTTGTAGGGGCGGCCAGTTTTGCGGTCTGGGCGTTCGGTAGCCGGCAAGATTACAAGAACAACAGTGACATCAAAGCCGCAGCAGCGGTGGCGGCCAATAAGCAAGTAGTGCAGGCGGCCGACGCCAAGCAATATGCCGAGGCAGCCAAAAGTCCGCTCAAAACCTACATTGGGCCCGAAGCGTACGGCAGCATCACCGTGCAGTATCCTAAAACCTGGAGTGCGTATGTGGACACTAGTACAAACGGGAGCTTGCCGCTAGACGCCTATTTCCACGCCGATTACGTGCCGGCCACCGATCTTAAACAAACGTATTACCTGCGGATCCAGGTAACGTCGCAGCCGTACAATTTGGTACTAACACAGTACGCAGGAGTTATTAAGCAGGGAGGTGCCACTGCTGTGCCGTATACCTTGCCAAAAGTACCGAGTGTGGCCGGGATGCGTCTGGACGGCCAGGTGGTGCCGGGCGGTGACAATCAGGAAACGGGCAGCCTGGTCTTGCTGCCGCTACGGGATAAGACACTCCAGATTTGGACTGAATCAACTAGCTACCTAGACGATTTCAACAAGTACATTTTGCCCAATCTGACATTTTCACCATAGTCGCCGGGTGTCTGGCCGTTGTATACTAAAAAAGAAGCAACGAGTGGGGTAACAAACGGGGTAACAGGCGAATGCGAGCAGCTGGGCAGGGGGCACAATTAGGCGACCAAGAGCGATTGTTCTTATGCCTGGTTGAGCAATTGTCTCGCCCGTTTTTGCAGGTAGCCCGTTTGGGAGAGCTGGCGGCCACCGAGCCGCCGAAGAAAGCGGCGCAGCATTGGGAACTGGCGCGGACGATTGCTAGTTCGTCGCTACAACTAGTGGAAAGCTATGCACTGAGTCTGCGGCTACATGGCAGTGTAACAGCGCTGAACCTGGAACCGATCACCGTTTCGTCGCTGCTCTATGACACTGCGCAGGCCCTGCAACCCTACGCCCGACAGTATGCTGTGGGTCTAGAGCTGGAGGCCGGAGCGCGCTTGCAGCCAGTGCTGGCCGACCGGTCGGTGTTGCAATCAGCGCTGACGGCACTGGGACAGGTCTTTGTGCTGGCTCAGTCCGAATCAGACGAACCGGCGCCGGTTCGTCTGAGCGCCTACCGCAGCCGCTATGGCGTGGTGGCTGGATTGTACGGTCAAACAGCGGGACTGGGGGCGGATGCCCTGCGGCGAGCGCAACAGCTGACAGGCAAGGCCCGGCAGCCGCTGCAGCGGCTGGTGAGCGGCCCGGCAGCCGGCGTGTTTGTGGCAGATTCGCTGTTACACACGCTTTCGGCCAAGTTGCATGTAGCCCGTTATCACAACCTAACCGGCTTGGCTACGACACTACAGCCGAGTCAACAACTACAGCTGGTCTAGCTATGCACCTGCTGCTCATCGAGCCGGATCTACTGTTGGCCAAGATCTACATGGCGGCGCTCAAGCGTGCCGGACATACTGTCAAACATGCCGTCTCGGCCCAGCAGGCAGTGCATTTGGCCGATAAACACGCCCCCGACGCGGTGATAGTAGAACTACAGCTGCCACGTCACAACGGCGTGGAGTTTTTGTATGAGTTCCGTAGTTATAGTGAATGGCTGCAAGTGCCGATAGTGGTGCATACGGCGGTGCCACTGAGCGAGCTCGCTGGTGCGGCTACTCTGCATGCCGAATTGGGCGTGCAGCGCGTGCTCTACAAACCGGCCACCAGCCTGGAGCAGCTGTGCACGGTTATTCAGCAAGTGGCGGCTGCGGCGGCTCCTGCGGCAGTATCATGAACCAGCAGCAAGTCACCGAGGCCATCATACTGAGTCGGACCGACTACGGCGAGGCCGATCGCATCCTCACGCTGCTTACTCCTGATCATGGCAAACTAACCCTTATGGCCAAGGGTGTACGCCGCGTCAAAAGTAAGTTAGCGGGCGGGGTTGAGCTGTTTAGCGTAACAAATATCACGTTTATTAGGGGCAGGGGAGAGATTGGTACGCTCGTCTCGGCCCGATTAGTGACGCATTATGGCCATATTGTGACGGATATTGACCGTACTATGACTGGCTACAATTTGATCAAGCGGCTGCACAAAGCTACCGAAGACGAGCCCGAGGCAGGCTATTACCATTTGCTGGTGGAAGCATTTGCCGCGCTGGATGACGCTACCATCAATCTAGATCTGATTGCGTTATGGTTTGGGGCACAGCTGCTGCGGCTGGATGGCCACACGCCCAACTTGCAAACCGAGCCAGACGGTACTCGCTTGCAGGCAGAGGAGCGCTATGAATTTAGCTTTGATGACAGCGCATTTGTGCAGCGGCCCGATGGCGATTATGGCGCCGACGACATCAAGTTCCTAAGGGTGGTTTTTGGCGGCAATCCGCCAATGGTACTGACCAAAATCAGCGGCGTGGAGCAACTAGTGGAACACACTCGCCAGCTTGTCATGTTTATGCAACAGCAGTATATTCATTAGCGAAGGGCAGGTGGCGTTAGAGCTATATGGCAGATTTTGAAAAGAATATCGACACGGGTACGGCGTGTGTGGATGGCAGTGGAGCGGAGCCTGCGGGGCAATATAGCGCTAATCTGTACCACGTTACCGGGGACGGAAAGACCGTAAGAAGGCAACTGGGTATTGACGCTAGCTCTTTAGATATTGCCGACCCATTACAGGTGATACAAGCAGCCCGGGAAGCAGCTCGTCCCGCCTATGGGGCGATAGGGCGTGATCAGGTTGTGGCGCTAGCGCTGCTTCGCTGGTGTTGGCGTCGGGAGCACGCTGATCCATCTGTTCGATCGCAGCTGGCGCTTGAGCGCGTTGCCTCGTTGGTGGTGGTGAACTCCCTGGATGGTTACAAATTTAAAGAATTGGCCCAACCCTGGGACGAGTCAAATGTTGATGCATCCGGCATCGGGCGCGTACGAGTCGGAATCGCCGGTTCTACTAACAGCCGACCAGCAGTGTGCCTGCCTACGACGGGTGTGGAACGGGCGATGTATCCAGTGCGCTTCCGTCTACTCACTGTTCGCAGAGGGAATGCGGCCCAGATGCCGAGTGTAATAGTCCATGGGCCGCCCGGTTACACGTTGGAACAGCGTGTGCTGCGTAGTGACCTTTCGGTAGCCTTAGGGCGCTAAACCCGGTATAATTCGGCATATGAAAGCAGGGAGCTTTGCTGGACTGGGATCGGTGCGTGCTCGTGGCGTAAGCCTATAGCACAATTTTTGTATACAAAGATCTAGCAAAGTAACAGAGGTAACTCCATGACTGAAGTAAAACTAGAAGACATCGTAAGCCTAGCCAAGCGGCGTGGCTTTATTTACCCTGGCAGTGAAATCTACGGTGGTTTGGCCGGTACATACGACTACGGTCCGCTCGGCATTGCCCTTAAACGAAACATCACCAATCTGTGGTGGAAAATGTTCGTGGAAGACCGCGAGGACATGTACGGCATCGATAGCACCATCGTCATGAACCCCGATGTCTGGGTGGCCAGCGGCCACGTGGCGACGTTCAACGATCCGCTGATCGAAGACGTTAAGACCAAAAAGCGCTACCGATTGGACCATTTGCTAGAAGAGCAGGGCGTCGAAGACGTAGATGCCATGACGCTCGAACAAATGGCGCAGGTCATCAAAGACCGCCGTCTAAAAAGCCCCGACGGCAATGAGTTGGGCGCACCGGCGCAGTTCAATATGATGTTCAAGACTCACGTGGGGCCGGTGGAAGACGACGATTCCGTGGCCTATTTGCGGCCCGAAACTGCACAGGGCATGTTCACCAACTTTAAAAATGTGGTGGATAGTTTTTACCCGGACTTGCCGTTTGGCTTGGCGCAGATTGGCCGCAGTTTCCGCAACGAAATCAGTCCCGGCAATTTTATTTTCCGCCTGCGCGAGCTGGAGATCATGGAGCTGGAATATTTCATTCACCCCGGCGACTGGGAAGGGATTTTCGATGCCTGGCTGGCCGCGCAGCACGAGTGGTTTGAGAAGTTGGGTCTGGATGCGAGCCGCATCAAAGAGCACGAGGTACCTGAGGCCGATAGGGCTCACTACAGCAAGCGCACCGTGGATTGTTTTTACGATTTTCCGTCGCTTGGTTTTTCAGAACTAGCTGGCTTGGCGTACCGCACTGACTTTGATCTGAAGAGCCATCAGGAGCACTCCGGCAAAAACCTAGAATACCGGCCCAAGGACGGTGGCGAAGCGTTTGTGCCGCATGTGATCGAGCCGACGTTTGGGTTGGACCGCCACGTGATGGCCGTGCTAAGCAACGCCTACACCGAAGATGAAGTGAACGGTGAAAAGCGTATCTATCTGAAGCTGCCCGCGCATTTGGCGCCGGTAAAAGTGGCCGTGCTGCCCCTGGCCAAAAACAAGCCGGAGTTAGTGGCCAAAGCTCGCGAGGTCTACGCCATGCTTAAAAAGGAGCTGGGCAGTGTGATGTGGGTAGACACCGGCAACATCGGCAAAAACTACCGCAAAATGGACGAAATCGGCGTGCCGTATTGCGTGACCGTGGATTTTGATACGCTGGAAGGTGAGACGGCTGGCACAGTAACAGTGCGTCACCGGGACACTACTGAACAAAAACGCGTTACAATTGAGTCGTTAACTAAGGAGCTTAGAGGGCATGAGTAGTCTAGAGTTTACTGGCATCGGCGTTCACCTTAAGGTCAAAGATATTCAAAAGTCACGCGCATTTTATGAATCGCTGGGCTTTACGCCGGCGTTTGGCTATGGCAGTGAAGAATTCCGCAAGACCCTGCCGGAAGGCTGTGGGTCCGCTCCCGAAAAGTATCAAGGTGTAACCTATCGCCTAGTAGATGGTGCGGAATTAGAGATTGCCGACGGTCACATTGCCGCTAAGCCCACCGTATTTGCAGAAGAAATTACTTCTGGCAAGATTTCAGCCATGATCAGAGTCAAGTCTGTGGTACCTGTCATCGAACAGTGTAAGGATCGCATCAAATTCCCAGTCCGAAAATACTATTGGAACAGTATTGAAGTGGCGCTGCGTGACCCCGATGGTTTTGTATTGGTCTTTATTGCACCTTTTAGTGATGAAGAACTTGAGCGCGTTAGCAAGCTCGTTTCGGTCGAAACAGTCAATCCCTAAAAGGTGAGTGCGAGCGGGCATGAAAAAGGCGCTAATTCTCCACGGCACAGACGGCACACCAAATGGCATTTGGCTGCCATGGCTCAAAACTGAACTGGAAGGGCGAGGCTATGAAGTCTGGGCACCACAACTGCCCGACTGCCACACTCCCAATCGCGAAACCTACAATAATTTTTTGCTGGATGGCTCGCACGATCTTACCAACTACCTGGTGATTGGTCACAGCAGCGGGGCAGCTTCGACATTGAACCTGCTAATGGACGAACGCTGCCCGCATGTAAAAATGGCGGTAATGGTCGGCGCGTGGGCTGGTGGCAAGCCGATCAGTGGCTATCCGGCCGATACTACTAAATTCGATCATTTATTCCCACCAGAAGGTTTTGACTTCAAAGCCATCAAGGCAAAAGCCGGCAAGCTGGCCTTCTTACACGGCAGCGATGACCCGTACTGTCCGCTCGAACAAGCACAATATCTGGCAAAAGAGCTAAATGCACCCATTACGGTCGTGCCAAACGGTCACCACCTTGGCGCCGGCTTTACCGAACTCCCCGAACTCTGGCAAATCCTAGCGCCAAACCTGTAAACTACCAACATGAAACTCGCCCTCGGCATCCTGGCCCTCGTCCTCAACATCATCGGCTACGTTCCGTACATCCGCGACATTTTACGCGGCAAGGTCAAGCCGCAGCGCATTACCTGGGGGATTTGGACCATCCTGACTACCATTGCGGCGGTCAACCAAGTAAAAAACGGCGGCGGCTGGTCGTCGCTGTTCTTCATTAGCACGGTGCTGCTGGTGGCGACCACCTTCATGCTCTCTATCAAAAGGGGAATGGGCGGGGCATCTAAGCTAGACATGATTTGTCTGGCAGCAGCCATAGTTTTATTTGGCTATTGGGCCACGGTGCACAACACACGTCTTTCTACTTTGGTGGCGGTCTTCATCGACGGCGTCGGCGCCATTCCAACGGTGGTCAAAACCTTTCACAAGCCCGAAACCGAAAGCTACCCGCAGTGGGTACTGGCCGGCATCGGCGGGTTGTGTACTATGCTGGCCGTCACCAAGCCGGACTGGGCGCTGCTGATCTACCCGGCGTATGTGTTCGTGATGAACGGTGTGATCGTAGGCGTCAAGTTCTGGCGGGAACACAGCTAGCTGTACAATCACATAAAAGATGATATAGTTGGTGCAAATGACTGTAGTGAATCTGGGCGGTGAAGCCTTCGCTTTGCGTAACCCAACTGTCGAATACGAAGATGTGATTTTGCCCGAGGACGTCACGGCGTGGGTAGTCGGCCAAGTGGAAGCCACTGTACTGGCCCGTCATCAGAGTCCGCACGTTCCCAGGTGGACGGCAGGCGGATCACCCTTGGAGCTGCCTCACAATAGAGCGTTACGGGACCGTGCTTTGGCTCGGCTGGCGGGGATGCCGGTGGTTGATCTAGGCTGTGGCGGGCCCGAGAGCACTGACCCGTTCCAGGCGTTTATAAAACCTTTTAACCCAAAGCTGTATGTTGGGGTAAACCATGTGGCGACATATGGGTACCGGCCTTGGCATGAAGTCCCACAATTTGGCATTGTTACACCTTTCTCGGCAGATTACGGCGATCCATTGCCCGGCGCGATAGTACGCGGGGACATGCTGCGAGTCCTCAGCCGGTTACCGGATAACTCCATCAGTATTGCACTTAATGGTATCGATAGGGCTATCTTGCCCCCAGACTTGCCATACGGCAAAGCGGTGGCAGCCGAGATTACCCGTGTGGCGCACCCCGAGGGATTGGTTTTTGGGGTGACACTAAACGGAGGTATACTCTCCACTCTAGCAGAAGCGGAAAGCTTTACGGGTGCGGCTGTCCCCATAGAAATCGCTAACACTACAGCGGCAGATGGCTTCTACTTCTTGCAAAAGGTTGCTGCCTGAGCTCCTCTGACGGCACCGTCTGTCGACAATTCAATCGGCAAAACAATGGCCGCCACGCCTTCAAGCTCTTGGAGGCTAATTATTCTTGGCAGCGTCAATAATGCTGAGCATGGTGGTAGCGGCCAGCGGCACAAAAGGATGCACGGTTGCCTGGGCCATCGAAGTATCGAGCAGCATTTTTACAATAAACGGATTTTTGCGGTGCACTACATTGCCCACCACAGCGCTGCTGCCATCTGCTTGCAGGGCGCTAATGGTGTAGGTTTGCGGTACAAAGCTAAAGATCAAACCGGCCAGCTCGCCAAAGGGCAGCAGTTCCAGCCAGCGGCGGGCTAGCGCCAGGATACTACTGGTTTCTTGCACTGCGCCAAAAACGGTGCCGTTATTGTCTAGCAAGTCCCAGTGGTCGCGCACAAAAATCGATTTTAGCCCCTTGCGCTTCAGCGAGAACACCGGCTGCAGCGTGGCACCGTCGAGCACGTCGTAGGTGGCACCAAGGTCAATGATCTGCCGGGCATGAACCTCAAAGATTTCCCGCTGCATGCTTCGGTCGGTAAACAAGCGCACATCTTCGCGTAGCTTCCAGGCCTTCATTTTTATGTAGCCGATCTCTTGTTGGGTTGCCGGATCGCTCAGATATATTTCGGCCCCGGCTAGCTTCCAAAACTTACGGCGGAACTCGAGGTGCTTGTGTTGGCTATAGTCCATAATCTCTTTCTTAGTTACGATACTTCAAAGGCACATTGTAAGGTGTGGCAGTTAGTTTGCATAGCGGGTAGCTAGCGTAGATAATCAAAAAACTTGGGTGGGGAAGCGCTGGCGACATGTTGTGCAAGTGGCTCAGTTGTTAAAAAGGTCGGCAACACCCGGTCTTTAGTGGTTGCGGGATCAATGAATTCCGCCCGTTCAATTTCAATAGCTCCGTGGCTGGCCTTCGCTAAATCGATCTGCAGAAAATCGTCACTGTTAGTAACATGAAAAAACAGTTCCATTTGCTCGACACCGTTATGGGGGAACTGTTGCACATACAGTAGCGCGCCTACGGTTGGCTCTACGCCCAACTCTTCCACCAGTTCACGGCGCAAGGCCGCAATCAGTGGCTCGCCGGGGTCGACGCCACCGCCTGGCAAACACCAATAGGCAGTATCGGCATCGGTTTTACCGGCGTATTGCTTGAGCCGTACACAAAGCAGTTTATCGCCCTGCAAAATTATGCCGCGAACCGCTACGCGTCTGTTCATAGGCAAGATAATATCACCGGCAGCGGGATAATGCTATGATTGCTCCATGCAGCTAATCTTTGAATCACATGCCACTAGTTTTGATAATGAGGCCCACCTATCGTCGGGTTGGAATGATGTGGCGCTATCGCCGCGGGGCGAACAAGAGGCAAAGGGGCTGGGTGAACGGTACGATGGCCAGAGCTTCGACGCCATTTTCTGCTCCGACTTGCAACGATCCGTTAACACCGCCAAGCTGGCCTTTGGCGACAAGTTCCCCATCATCCAGGACAAGCGTTTGCGGGAATGCGATTACGGCGACTACACCCAAAAGGACAAAGCGATGGTGGATGTCGAGAAGCCCAAACGGATCACCACGCCGTTTCCAAACGGCGAAAGCTATGAACAAGCCTGTGCCCGGATGACCGACTTTTTGAACGAAGTCCGCAAGACCTATGTGGGTAAGCGCATCATGATCATCGGCCACCGGGTCACACAGTACGGCATCGAGCAGCTGGTTTCTGGCAAATCACTGGCCGAGATTGTAACGACGCCCTGGAAATGGCAACCCGGCTGGACCTACCAGCTCGATTAACGCTCGATGGTCAGCGGTCGGCCCTGGGACCACATGGCGTCAAACAGCTGGCGCATCAGGGCGTGCAGGGTGGGGTGGTGAATCTCTAGCGCTAGCTGCTGCTCGGCCGAATAATCTACCAGCGTTACCACATCGTTATACAGAAACACCTCAAAATTAAGCCGTAGAATCTGCGGGTCAATGTAACGGATGAACGTCCGTGACGGCTCAAACGGCTCGTATTGAGCGAACGTAACTTTTGGGGAATTGACGAGATCGTAGCTGACCAGCCCGCGTTCTATCAGTCGCTCCCGGCAACGCCGGGTAAATGCTTTGTCGAGATGTTGCGACAACTCGGCAATGGCGAACACCCGGCATTCTTTATTGGCTTTGCTCACCAGGTTCCAGTTGATTTGCTTGAGCCCGGCCAGGCCGTAGTAATGTTGCACGGTGGCTTTGGGGCCGGTGCTACCGGCGATGGTCTGCAAAGTTTCGCTAACGCTCTTTAGATCGGTGCGCAGGGCACGCGTTTCGGCTTCGCGGTCGGCCAGCAGTCCTTCGATGTTCTCGAGCGGCAGCGAGCGGTACAGGGTGCCATAAGTCAGTTCTTCGGCGCTGGCCAGCCCAACCGCTTGCAACGATTCCAAATGCCGGTACACCGAAGTGCGGGTCACACCGGTCTTTTTGGCTAGCTGCAGGGCGCTCGATGGGCCAAGGGTGATCAGCGCCACATACACCTCGGTGGTTTCCGGTGCTATCTGTAATTTTGCTAGATAATGCTGGATGCTCTCAATACTGCTCATGCTGATCAGTATAGCATAGTTGTCCGCCGTCTTGGACAACTTTTTGCATAAGCACCTAGGCTTGTCTATACTACCGGACAACTCTGTAAGGAGTTATCCATATGAAAGCATTCGTATCAGTTATTGCTGGCCTTATGGCCTTGGGTGCTTACGCACCGTATGCAGTAGACGTTCTAAGGGGTCGAGCCAAACCAGCTCGTTCCACTCGCTTGATGTTTGTGCTTTTGCTGTTCCTTACGTTGCTACAACAGGGGGCAGTGCAGAGTGGTCTACTGGTAATGGTAACCGTCGGTGAGTTAATTGGTTCTTGTGTACTACTGCTAATGGCCATCAAACACGGGGAAGGCGGGCTTTCCAGGCTGGACACATGGTGCTATCTGCTACTGGCTTTGGAGTTGCTCCTGTGGGCAAGCACTAAAAACGCTTTGCTAGCGTTGCACCTCAGTGTCCTCGCCGATACGATCGCCTTTGTGCCTACCTTGGTCAAAACCTGGCAAAAGCCGTGGAGCGAAACGCCGGCATTTTATGTGATTGGTGCCGTTGCTCCAGCTCTGAATATCCTGGCTGCCAACCATTACACCTATACGGTGCTTCTATTTCCAGCATATTTGGTAGTCGCTAATCTGGCAGAGGTTGTACTGATGGTAGCTAGAGCAAAATCGTTAGCTGGCAGCATACCGAAGACGGACTCGGTATATAATGAATTGCGTAGCTAAAAAGAGGAGTGTGATGGACGTAGAACAGGCCATTCGAGATTATTTGCCAACGGTAATCCATATGTCGCTGGCCACCTGCGTGGATAACAAGCCATGGGTCTGCGAAGTGCATTTTGTGTATGACAACGATCTGAACCTGTACTGGCGCAGTACGCCCGACCGGCGCCACAGCCAAGAGATCGCTAAAAACCCAAACGTGGCCGGCAATATCATAGAGCAGCACGGCGAGAGTCAAAAACCTCGTGGCCTGTACTTTGAAGGCAGGGCTGAGCAAGTAGCTGTAACTACCGAAGACGACCATGTCTACAAACTATTCGTAGAGCGCTTTGGCAAAGGGCCCGAGATTCTTGATAACCCGCATAACTTCTACAAAGTAAACGTGGCCGATTGGTACCTGTTTGACGCCCGCGACTCAGACCCGGCCCAAAAATACCATCTGGACCGCGGCGAGGGAAAAAATGAGTAAGGTAGTAGTGATAACCGCCGCCTCCAAAGGCATTGGTGCGGCTACAGCGCTGGCTTTTGGCAAGGCTGGCTACGATGTGGTGCTCAATTACAAGAACGACACGGCGGCAGCCAAGGCAGTGGTGCGCAAGATCGACCAGTTGGGCCAAAAGGCGATAATGGTACAGGCAGATGTCTTCACGCCAGCGGGTATCGACACGCTATTTGCTGAAGTGGCCAAACATTTTCCCAAAATCGATGTTTTTGTAAACAACGCGGCCGATCCCAGTGAGCCCAAATTTGGCGACTACACACTCCAAGATGTCGCTAGTAGCCTAAACGCTAACTTTGGCGCCACAGTGCTCTGTACCCAAGCCGCCGCTCAGCTGATGGAAACCGGCTGCATTTTATTTGTTAGCTCCATCTACGGCTTACCGTTTGCCGGCAACCCCAGCCTCATCCTCTATTCGGCGTCCAAGGCGGCCATGATAAATTTCGCACAGACTACGGCAGAGAAATTGGCACCGAAAATCCGCTGCAATGTAGTGGCGCCGGGCACCACCAGAACACCGTCATGGGATGGAGTGGCAGACGAGTATGTTCAGACCAGTCTCGGCATGACACTCCAAAAAGAATGGGTAGAGCCGGAAGAAATCGCTGATGCGCTGGTTTTTCTGGCGGCCACTCCTCATATAACGGCACAGACCATCACGGTAGACGCTGGTTGGCAGAAGAAAATCCGGCCAGTATCGTAGCAGGCCGCCCGACTGGATAAGTTATAGACATGTGCAGCGGTACGGTGCATACTTTGCTTATGATTAACTGAAGGAGAATCAGAGCATGAACATTGCTATTAACTATTGGGGAGTCCTGCTGGCCGCTGTTTCCAGCATGGTAGTAGGCAGTTTGTGGTACATGCCGGGTACGTTTGGTAAGGCCTGGATGAAAATGACCGGTATCAAGATGGACCAGATGCGCGGAGCGCGCAAGCCGGCGCTGATGTTGTGGATGTATGGTAGCGTCTTTGCGGCGTCGCTGGTAACGGCCTACATTCTGGCCGCCGTGACGTTTTTGGCGCAGCAGTTTACGCACGACAGCTATATGCAAGATGCATTGACAGTTGCACTCTGGCTGTGGCTGGGCTTTACCGCCGCCCGGATGTACGTGCACGACACGTTCGAAATGCGCCGCAAGAAACTGACGCTACTCAACGCCAGCCACGAACTGGCTACAGTGCTGTTGATGGCTGTGATCTTGGGTTGGCTGCACCCATAGCAGTATCGTATGATACCTCTGTAAGACATTATAATATTATTGTAATGTTCTGCTTTATATAGTACGCTGTAGATATGACTATCACCACCACGCAAAAGATCATCAAAATCGGCTCTAGCAAGGGGTCGACGTTTCCAGCCAAGGAGCTGAAAGCGCTTGGTGTTGATGTAGGCGACGAGGTAGAAATCACCATTCGCAAAAAAACCGGTAGCACGAGCGACACCGAAGTGCTGAAAACCGCGCGATCTATTCTGGAGCGCTACAAGCAAGATTTTGAGCACTTGGCGCAGCGATGATGTACCTGACTCTGGAGCAGCTGCTGGCGCTTCATGTTTTAGCTATTGAGCAATTTGGTGGTTCTGACGGCTTACGCGATTTGGGTCGGCTTGAATCGGCCTTGGCTTCACAGCGTCAGGAGGTGTTTGGCGAAGAACTCTATCAAGGTACGTACGAAAAGGCGGCCGCACTGTGCCGCGGCATAATTGGTGGCCATCCCTTTGCAGATGGCAATAAGCGCACGGCTATGCTGGCGGCGCTGACATTCTTAGAGATCAATGGTCTGGAGTTTGTGGCAGAGCCCGGCGAGCTCGAAGATTTTGCGGTGCAGGTAGCGGTGGAACACCTGGATGTGCCGGTGATTGCCGCATGGCTACGGGCGCACAGCAAAAAGCTGTAAGAATTTGCGCTGAACTTTTGCTGCGTATCGTCTACCATGCGATCACCATTAAAGAGAACTGGGGGATAATTATGGTAGGAGCAGCAAATGCGCAGCCGACAATTGGCGTCAGCGATTTAGAAAAGGCCACCGCGTTTTACGGTGGCGTGCTGGGTCTAAAAGTGGTCAGCGAGAACCCGTATGAAGTGGTCTATCAAAGCGGCAACGGCCAGCTATCGGTCTACAAGACGGAATATGCCGGCACTAACAAAGCCACCTATGCCACCTGGGAAGTAGCTGACATCGCTGCCGAAGCGGCAGGGCTAAAAGACAAAGGTGTGATGTTCGAGCAATATGACATGCCGGGCGTAACCCGCGATGGTGATATTCACACCTTGGGCGACAGTGGTGAAAAGGCGGCCTGGTTTACCGACCCAGATGGTAACATTCTGTGTCTGCACGAACTTGGTAAATAGGCTGAGCGGGGCAAATAACTACGGAGATAAGCCATGGCTGCTAAACCAACCACCGACTACGGTGACCTAACGGCGCTGTTTATTAACTGCACGCTCACCAAATCGCCCGAGCCGAGCCACACTGAGCTATTGGCGCGGGCTAGCATGCAGATCATGGAAAAGCAGGGGGTGCAGACCGAACTGATTCGTCTGATCGACCACGATGTGCCGCAAGGCATCTGGCCGGATATGACCGAGCACGGCTACCAGCACGACGATTGGCCGCCTATCTACGAAAAAGTAAAAGCAGCCGATATTTTGGTGGTCTGCGGGCCGATCTGGCTGGGTGATAACAGCAGCGAAACCAAGAAGCTTATCGAGCGGCTGTACGGTTGTAGCAAAGACCAGAATGATAAGGGGCAGTTTGTGTATTATGGCAAGGTGGGCGGTGTGCTCATTACCGGCAACGAAGATGGTGTGAAACACTGTGCCATGAACATTCTCTACAGCTTGCAGCACCTGGGCTACACCATCCCGCCGATGGCTGATGCCGGTTGGATCGGCGAGATTGGCCCCGGGCCGAGCTATGGCGACGATGACGGGCATGGCGGCAAGGTAGGTGTGGATCGTAACTTTACCCAGCGCAACACCACCTTTGCGGCCTGGAATATGCTGCACCTGGCCCGGATGCTAAAAGATGCTGGCGGGGTGCCGGCCTACGGCAACCTGCCCGATGAGTGGCAGGCTGGGACGCGGTTTGATTACGCCAACCCGGAATATCGGTAATGGCCGCACTAAAAAGGACTAAGCATGGGATTTTTTGGAGCACTCGGTAAGATTCTGGCAGGCAAGCCTGTTTACGGCCCAGAAGCCGGCACGTCGACTAGCGCCGGTAGTCGTGGGGTGCAGCCAGGCGCAGGCCAACCCGAGAATAAAATGGTGCCAGTGGTACGGTTGGGGCGTATCAAAGCCGAGCCCAACGATGGCCATACCGAGGTATGGGCTGATGTACGCAACGAATCGAGTGTGCCGGTTCGAATCAAGCGGATTCATTTGCTAGGAGCCACGCGCGAGCTAAACGAAGACGTACGTCCCGGCGACACGCGAGAGCTACTCTTGTATAAAGGTCCATCGCCACAAAATGACGCGGCTCGAACGGCCGACGTGGAATACTGCAACGAGGCTGGCAACTATTTTTCGGCGCATCATGAGGTGCGCTACCACCAAGAGCCGAACGGCCAGTGGGAAGTGAGCGAATTTATTTTGCGGCTGCCTATCCAAGACCTGCCGTACTAAATATAGCAGCGGCCGGTTGATGGAATAGACATAGCGAAGCAATTATTGTACGCTACATCTAGATGAATACGGGGCCGAGGCGAAAAGGCGCGGAGGTGGTCTCATTTAAAATGCCCGATGGTGCGTACGACGATCTAGGTTTACGCATCAATAGGCTGGTAGGGTTGTTGGCGGTCGGTAACATAAGCAGGTTCCCCGCGCCGTCAACCTTAGTGGTAGATCCATTTCGTGTTGGCGATATGGCAGTTAGTCTGAGCCTGGGCCTTAGACGTGACCATCAAGCGGGTCTGACCCTCGTAAGGTCTCATGAGGCTACCATATCAGACATTGAACCATGCACAGAGGGCGATTATCCGCCAGGATCTGAGTTGTGGCTATGGCGCAGCTTTGGAACTATGCCTCCACGCAGGATAGCTTGTGACTTCGGTGCGAACGTTAGACTGCCAGGGGCAGAGCTCCAATTGCCAGATGCGGCACCACCAGGTTTTCGTGAAGAGCTTCCGGAATGGCTGGCTGCCCGAGCACTAGCACTTCGACCGAGTCGGGGTGATTTTACGACATTTACCGAGCGGCTTGATGCTTTTATTGCTTCGGCCGAGCTTGCTAGTATCACAGAAGGTCTGGAAGGCGAGGCGTAAGCTTTTCCTGTAAAGACATCACTGCATGCTAGACTAGAGTTTATGACTCTCTACTACACCGATGGCAGTGCTAGCCCCAACCCCGGGCCGGGAGGGTTCGCGGTGATTTTGAATGACAAGCCGGTGGTACTCGGGACCGAACCGGACGGGTCGGCCGTGAGCGCCAAACAGACCACCAACATCCGCATGGAAGGCTTCGCCATTATGGCTGCGCTCAAGCATTCTGCCGGCGAGCCATGCACCATTTACACTGACAGTGAATTCTGGATTAATGTCATCACCAAATGGGCGCCTGGCTGGGAAGCCAAAGGTTGGAGAAAATCTGGTGGACCCATTAAAAACCTGGACATTGTGCAGGCGGTGTACCCGCTTTACCAGGCCAGTCAGGCGCAGCTAACATGGGTCCGCGGTCACGTGGGCGACAAGGGCAACGAACTGGCCGATCACTGGGCCAACGAAGCTCGCCGTGGTGCTCGTTTGTAGGAGCCAACCCTGCATTTTTGCCAAATGCTTATGCTACACTTGTAACAAATGCGGTCCACCACCAGCCAGCTACCCAAGCGGCCTACCAAACAAATATATCTCAAGGCGGCAACCGCCGCGCTGCTAGCTGGACTGGTCACAATTGTGCTTGTGTACGGCACATTCTATCTTAGCCGTGGAGCACAGCGTAACGATGGTTGGGCCGACCTAGGTGCGGCAATTATCGCAATTATACTGGCGGGCCCATATTTATTGGCTGCTAACATCATGCTCATGCGGTTGTTCCGCGTGCCTAACTGGGCGGGGGTGGGAACAATTGTCGCAGTAACAGTGGCGGCGGTGGCTTGGTTTGATATGTCACAATTCGAAAACTCGTTTGTGAGCAGTTATAAACTTGCAGTTCTGGTGGCCCTGTTGCCGCTCATGGCGGTACTAACGGTGTGGGTGTACTGGTGGGTGCCAACTAAACGCCCTGGTAGCACTACCATGGCAAAATTCTTGATCTGTTTTGCGCTAGTTGTTGGTGGTACTGCTGGATTGGGCAGGCTAGTATATATGGCTGTTGCCCGGTCTCAGGCTGGGGCGAATCGTGCGGCTGAAGCTCAAGCGCGGGCCAACGATGTGCGGACACTGCGGGCCCGATTAGCCAAGCTGGGTTTTAGCGTCTACTTACCCACCACACTACCGAATGGCTACAGCCTGAAATCCATAGTTCCAACCAATGCATTTACCCCCAATCTCCAAAATTTGACACTGCAAACAAACAGGACGGTAGCACCACCTGATCTGGTTGTGTATGAAGTGGCCGCGCTGGCTACATTTAAGCCCAGTTCGGGTGATTGTGGCCCGTATGATGCGACAGCGTTTATTGCCGAACCGGCCGGTTATCCGCTGCCGTGCCAGCTGCTGCTCAGCGTCAATGGAGTGCCGGTGTATGTGCACGATAATGCGGTGACCACTCCATCAGAGCATGGCTACTATCTGCAAACTGGATCGACCGAAATCATGCTGGAAGCGATCGACGGCACGCTGTCCAACGATGCGGTCCAAACCATCGTCGAGGGTCTCCAGCTTACTGCTACTTCCGCTTTGCCTACGGGGCTCTTGCAGCCGTATTAACAGTTATATGTTAAACCTTGTAGCTTGTCTGGCTGAGAGCTTTGTGATGGTACTATTATAGGTAGTGGCTTGGAGGATTTGCTGGAAGGGGCTGGCGCAGGATTATCCCAGCGGACCACGAGTCAATGGAGTTTCGCCGTCCGACACAGTGGTAGCGTCATTGCGCTACGGGGTACCAAGGCGACGCCTGGTTTTCACGCATAACGTGCATTTTTTACAGCAGCGGCGTAGCCCAAAGCGCGGTAAAATAACAAAGAATATAGAAAACTAATTTTGGATTTCGAACAAATTATGGATGCAAATAATCCCGGCGATATTATCCCCGATGACGGTTACAGACCCGAAAACTACGTAGAAACCGATGTCTTTGCCTGGGCCAATAACCTGGTGCAGTACAAAGACGAGATGAAAGTCGAGCTGTTTTTCATAAGCCGTAACTACGTGCTGTACAAAACCGCGCTGGCCGAGGGTCTCAAAAAGCAATTGGAACCGATCTTTATCGACGAAATGCTGGAATATATTCTGGAAGGAGCAGAGAAGGGGCTGATCGTGCGCGGGTTCGAGGCCGCCGAGGCTGAAGAAAACGTGCTGCAACGAACGCAGGTGCACAAGGTAGATAAACTGCGCGAAACGCTCGGTTGGCTTAAGACACAGGAGCACGAAATTGTCTTATTTAAAGAAGACGAGCACGACATCAACCACATGAAGGGCGTGCTGGCGCGGGTCAGCCACGCCGAGCTACCAAAGCCATTTTATGTGGCCAAAGTGCTGCCCAAGAGCCAGGTGATGAAAGGCCGCACCGGCTGGATGATCCGCGGTGACAAGTTTGTGCCGTTCGACGCCGACGCTGCGCTAAGACTACCAACCGACCCGCAGCTGCTAGTGCTCGATCAAGACCTGTACGTCTTTAGCCAGCCCAAACTCAAAGCCCTATTTGGTTATGACGCCAAAGAGCAGGCCATTGCCGAAAGCAAAATCCGCGAAATCGAGGAAACCTACCGGCTCAGTTTTGCTGAAGGCCTGGGCATCCAAAATCTGGTGAAAGACAAAAAAGCACTGGTCAAAAAGTTGCAAAAACTAGAGGTAGGCAAGGTGACGCAGGAGCAAATTCTGCAACAGTCCGAAGACCTGGATTTGGGTGTGATGCCCGACGACAGCGGCGCCATCATCATCATGGATGACAAAGACATCGCCAAATTCATCAACCTGATGGCGGATGACTATTTTGAATCGCCCACCACCGGCGAGCGCTACGAAATCATCAAAAAGCGGCTGCTGAAGCCTGATAAAGATGATGATCCATTAACGGAATTACCTGGAGCATAAAATTAGGGAGCTGAATATGCCTGAACTAAAGATCGGCGATGTACTAACTTACTATAGTGGGGGCACGTATCGCGTATTAGAGCTTTTGTTTGGCGCCGCCGGCTACGAGGCTGGGCAGCAACTTGTTGAGATGGCCCGCTATGTCCAACTGTACGACGGTGAAATGCCAGCGGGGACTAAATACGTAAGACCGGTAGATGAGATTCTGCACGGCACAGTTGCTGTTGAGGGTGTAGCCCAAAAAATCTTTGAAATTAATGCGACACAGTAGTCTGTTCTGAAAACTACACCGTATGCATAGCCGTAGCATTGCTATACTGTAGTCC
The DNA here is from genome assembly GCA_035479475.1 of Saccharimonadales bacterium (SeqCode). GTDB lineage: Bacteria > Patescibacteriota > Saccharimonadia > Saccharimonadales > UBA4665 > JAJZCD01. Next base: position 43,707 of record DATIIP010000026.1, read on the forward strand.
TATGAGGCAGGCGCAGGCGCTGAACGTAATGCTGGAGGGGCACTCGGTTTTTCTGACCGGGGCGCCGGGTGCTGGCAAGACCTATGTTTTAAATGAGTTCATCCGCCTGGCTAGCCGGTCGGGGAAGGATGTGGCGGTCACGGCCAGCACGGGCATTGCGGCCACGCACATCGGTGGCACCACCATTCACAGCTGGAGCGGCCTGGGGATCAAAGATTTCTTGAGTGATTGGGACCGCGAGCGGCTGCAAAGCACCGACCGGCTGATCAAGCGCTACAACGCGGCCGACGTGCTGGTGATCGATGAGGTTTCCATGCTCCATGGCCAGCGGCTCAACATGGTGAACGAAGTTGCCAAGCTGCTGCGCAAAAACGACGCGCCGTTTGGCGGCCTGCAGGTGATTTTGGTGGGCGATTTATTCCAGCTGCCGCCGATTACTCGCGGCAATGATCTGGCCGATTTTGCGCACCTCAGCGCCGCCTGGCAAGAACTCAACCCCAAAATCTGCTACCTGACCGAACAGCATCGCCAGGTGGGCGACCAGCTGCTGGATCTCCTAGAAGCCATGCGCCGCGGCGATGTCAACGAGCTGCACGAAGCCGCGCTGCAAGAACGGCTGCGCGAACAGCGGCCGGGCGACTTGGTGGTGACGCGTCTGTACAGTCACAACATGGATGTTGATAGCATCAACCAGCGGCACCTGAAAGACATTTTGCAGGAGGGCAAGCTCTACCGCATGCAGACCAGCGGCCAAGCGGCCAAAATCGAGAGCTTGGTGAAAAGCGTGCTGGCGCCCGAAGAGTTGGAGCTCAAACAGGGTGCCGAAGTAATGTTCGTGGCCAATAATTTTCCGGCTGGCTTTGTAAACGGCACCCGGGGCAGGGTGATCGATTTTGTAGACGAGCTGCCGCTGGTGCTGCTGGCCAATGGTCGTGAAGTGAAAGTGGAGCGCCACAGTTGGAAGTTGGAAGAAGACGGCAAAACCCGTGCCGAAGTCGCCCAATTGCCGCTCAGGCTGGCCTGGGCTATCACCATTCACAAAAGCCAGGGCATGAGCCTAGATGCCGCCGAAATCGACCTCAGCCGCAGTTTTACGCCCGGCATGGGCTATGTGGCGCTCAGCCGCGTACGCAGCATGGACGGCGTGTACCTAACAGGTATCAACCAAATGGCGCTGCGTCTGCACCCCCTGATCTTTGCCTACGACACAGAACTGCGCACGGCATCGGAAGAGTTGTCCAACATTACGGACGACTATGAACAAACCGCACAAGAAGCAGCAGCTGACACTCCCGATGTGCCAGCTACGTACGATCCGGCACTGTTTTTGCGCCTCAAACAGTGGCGTATGGACCGGGCTCGCGCCGACAAAGTTTCGGCTTTTATCATTGCTCATAACACATTGCTCGAGGAACTGGCCCGCCGTAAGCCCCAGACCGCCCAAAGCCTGCTTGGTGTTAAAGGCTTTGGCCAAAGCAAGCTCGACAAATACGGCGCCGAGCTCCTGGAAATCTTAAAAGCATAACCACAACACAATATTGACTAAACATTAAATCCAGCAAAAAGTTGTTGACGGCTTGCAGCCGGGACTGGCATCATACCCAGCGAATTGTAAGCAAGAGGAGCCAGGAATGCCTACTACCAGGAAGAGAAAGCTATGGAAACTGCTGCCGATTGCGCGGGCGATTGCGGTACTGAGTGCGGTCGGGCTGATTACTACGGCGGTAACGTTCGCGGCCATTCAGAGTAACGGTAACGCGCTTACCGGTAATGTAATTCAAACTGCTACCGCGGCGCTGCAGATTAGTACAAACGCTAACAGCGGCCCGTGGTCTGATAGCACCCAGGGCTTCACATTTAGCGGTCTAGTGCCGGGTGGCCCAGCCCAGCCGTCGTCCAATGGTGGCTATAGTGTGTTCCTAAAAAACACTGGCACCGCGCCGCTGCGCCTGATGCTGCATGTGCCAACCCCACCCAGCGCTCCGTCCACAGTGGACTTGAGCAAGGTCTCGGTGTTACTCACACCGTACACTGGCGGCACCACGCAAACGATGTTGCTTTCGGACCTCATCGCGGGCACAGTGGATATTGCCAATAGCACGATCGCAGTCAGCGGGGTAGGCTCGTACCGGGTGCAGGTTTCCATGGCCAGCGACGCGGTCACCGGCAACGGTGCTACCATCAGCAATCTAGATCTGTCGTTTAGCGGTACGCCGCAGTAGGGCGGCCTATGACCCAGCTGCTGCGCGCGGTTTGGCTTTGGCTGCAGGTGAGTGGGGCGGTGGTAGCGGCGGTAGCAGTTGGTTGGATGAGCGCGCAATACGCATTCCATCTTAAACTCCTCAATGTCCAAACCGGCAGTATGCGCCCCACTTTTAGCCCTGGCGACGCGCTTATCATGCAGCACATCGCGCCCACCAATTTGCGCGTCGGCATGATTGTGTCTTACCACAGCAGCCGCAATCCCAACGAACTCGTTACGCACCGTATTACCGCCATTTTTCCAGAAAAACAGAGTTTTCAAACCAAGGGCGACCGCCTAGGCCATCCCGACCCAACCGTGCGCGACACGTTGCTGGTGGGCAGGGTAGTGGCCATCTTGCCAGATTTAGGCAGGCCACTCAATTGGCTGCGCACTTGGCCGGGGCTGATCACGTCTGTCTACACCCCCGTGGTGGCCATCGCCATCAGCGAGCTCTACAAGCTAGAGTGTTCACTAAGCCCGCGCATCTACCGCTTGCGCCAGCGAATGATATGATAGATGGCATGACATTCATCCGTTCAAAACAATTCTTTCCGTGCCACCAGCCATTGCCCAAACAAGCGCTCCTACTCGCCGGCTTTGGTGGCAGCATTTGGCAGCTGCGCCGGCTTGTCCGGGTGCTCAATAAAGCCGGTTACGACGTGACGGCTCTCGATTTTCCCAAGAGCGTGCTCAGTAGTGGTGATACAACGCACCTCCCGCAGCTGGTAGATGAGGTGGTGGCGTTTGCCGAGAAGCAGGCTAGGGCATCGGCCGAACCAACGCTGCTCGTCGGGGTTAGCCTTGGGGCTCTCTTTACGCTCAATATTCTGCGCCGCTCCAATCTGTTTGACGAAGGCGTACTGATAACCGGTGGCGACATCGCCAAAATTGCCCAAAAGCTCTACCCGAGCAAATGGCCACAGCCATACGCCCAGCTGGCCAAGGCCTGGCAAGACATCAATATGTACACGCTGCCCGCTCAGCTCAAAAACAAGCGGTTACTGTTCGTGGTGCACCCCAGCAGCAAGCTGATTGATGTGCGCGACATTCGTCGTGAAGCCAAAATGCAACAGGCGGCCGGCAATCACCTGGTGCTGGTTGAACGAGACCGTTTCGATCACATCGGCACCATCATCGAAGAAACTATTTTGCGCCCCAAGCGGGTGCTAACCTACATCGACCAAGTGAAAAAGCCATAAAGCACCGTCAAGCACGAGCATTAAGTGCTATCATAGTGGCATATGAGTGAACCAGAGTCGCGGCCCGGCCACCGATCGCCCAAGAATCGCCGCCCACCAAAGCCACGTCCCGTGCAAGGCAACTACGCCTTTATCGACAGCCAAAACCTCAACCTCGGCGTCCAAAAAATCGGCTGGAAAATGGATTGGCGCAAATTCCGCCTCTGGCTGCAAGAAAAGTACAACGTCACACACGCTTACATGTTTATTGGCTACATGGCCGAAAACGAATCGCTCTACGAGCTGATGCACGAACATGGCTACCTGATAGTGCTGAAGCCGACGCTGGAAGTCAAAGCGCCGGTCGAAGTACTGACCGAAGCCCAGGCGGCCGAA
>DATIIP010000027.1:0-75839 GCA_035479475.1 Saccharimonadales bacterium (SeqCode)
GGCAACTTTCGTAACAACCCCAAGCGGGCGGCTGCGGCCGGGCGAATCGGCGGCCGCATGAGTCCGGGCAATTTCAAAAACGACCCGGAACGAGCGCGGGCCGCTGGCCGCAAAGGTGGTAGCAGATAGTAAAACCAACCAAAGGAGGAGTTACTATGGTAAATATTATTTTGTGGATATTGTTCGGCGCACTGGCTGGATGGATTGCTTCTATGATTGCCGGCACGAACGCAGAGCAGGGTGCAGTAGGTAATATAGTAGTCGGCATAATCGGTGCTTTTCTAGGAGGCTGGATTGTGCGGGCGCTGGGCGGCAGCGGTGTTACTGGCTTTAACCTCGGTAGCCTTCTTGTAGCCATCCTGGGAGCGGTTATTTTGCTGTTCATAGCACGCTTCTTTATGGGGCGGACACATCATAACGTCTAACTGACTAAGGTTCATCGACTATGCCACCTGAAGATCGCTACTACACATACAACTCGCTCACTAACAGCGACAAGGAGCTGTTACTGAGCCATGGCTATCGGCCTGGAGAGCTCCAGCCAGATGAGCTGAAAGAGCTTTTGGAGGATTTGCGTGCGCAGGTGGGCGGCGATGAAGACAGCGATCGCCTCAGTATCGACGTCGTGGCCGATGAGCGGGATGGAACAGAGTAGGAATCTCCATAGAATAAGGGTAAGCATTTTTACAGAGTAACACGGTCCCAATCCCGTACTATATAGATGGTGAGAGAAAGGGGAGATGATATGGATAGATTTACAGCCCAAAAACTACATCTAACACCGCGGAGTGACGATGAGCTCCATAGCGTACTCAACAACTTTGAGCTCAAATGGCAAACCAAAGCCCGTCGCGCACTCAAGGACGAGCGCATCAGCCGCAGTTAGACTGAAAACCGAGCATGTCAGAAAACCGGGAAGTGCACTTCCCGGTTTTCTGTGTAGCGTCCTACCACTGCTTAATCTTGGTGGTTATCAGCACCTAGCTCTTCCAATAACGTAGCTAGTTCTTGTGTGCCGAGTGCGTGACAATCGATATTGCGCTGCAGGGCGCTGACATAGCCTTGAGCGATGCGTTTGAGCCGCTTGGCATCAGACCGCCAGAACTTCCCAACTACAATCGTTTGATCAATATTCACCACGCGGGTGGTAATGCTCAACGTGCCCAAAATGGGTCCCACGCTGCAGGCCACGTTCAGGACGTCTTCGATCCGAAACGTCTGGATCTCGGCCATACGGAAAAACCAGCGTTTGGTCACCGTGATTTTCTCGCGGTCCACGGTCATCGTATCAGGAAAGAAGCTAAGGACAGTGTTAACCTGAGCTAGCACTTGGTTGGAGCTTTTGATGACAATCTCGAGTTCGTGGCGGGACTCTTCGGCGGTCATCGGTGTACGTGTCTGAGGTGTTGTAGCCGGAGAACTAGCTTGCGGGACCGAAGAAGCGTTGCTGTTCATAGCACCTACCTCCTTGCCCTACCAGTCTAGCCCGGCAGGCTGTAAAAAGATGTAAGGAAAGCTACTCTCGGTAGATTTGGTGCTAGTCGTTTTGCAGAACGGCCAGAATGTTACCGGCCGGATCTTTGAACCAGGCAATGTCTGGGCCCATACCAGCTGCACGGCCGCGGGCAATGCCGTTTTCGTCTTGGTGCATATCTGGATAGACCTCCAGCTGCACACCTTTGGCTTTCAGGTCGGCTACGGCTTTATCGATGTCGCTGACCACGAAGTTGAGCATGGTGTAACTGGCAGGTTGGTGGTTGGGCTTTGGATAGACAAAAACTTTGCCGCCTCCGGCGAGCTGAATCTCGAGCCCCATCTCGTCACTGCTGACGCTCAACCCGAGCGTTTCGCCGTAAAACTTCTGTGCTGCCGCCTGATCGTCTACCGAAAAGCCGCTGAATGCTGGTGTATCTTTGAACATGGTAAATCCCCCTTAGTACTTTTAGTAAAACTAGGGTGGTTATTAATTTGGCACGGTACCTTCAGCTGAAAGGACAATAACTTGCCAATCCTCAAATGTAATTGTAAAGATTATGGGAGCCTTTAGACCAAGCTCACGCACACATGGTAAAAGTGCTACCTCGTAGTGTTTGAGGTAACCCTGGCGAACCTCATCTCTCGAGAGCGTTGGATGGTCAAACTCACTGATTTTAGCACGGATCTCAATCTCGGCCGAAGCGGTGGAATGATCGACGGAACCAAACGGTGTGTTAAAAATAGATATTTTGTCCTGAGCAGCCGCTTGATCAAGACGAAAGAGATCGGCGCTAGCATTGAATACGGCTGTGTTGAGCTTCTTAAGTGCATTCTCGGGGAGGTGTTCTTCTGAATAGTCAACGCGAATTAGTGGCATCGTAACCTTTCTTTATTAAACTTGAATTACCCAATGCCTATAGTGTAATCGAGGTGCGCCGTCTCTTAAAGTGGTCCAGATAGGGAATGGCAGCAGCCAGAATAATGGCTACCATACCGATAAACGCCAAACTGGAGGGGCGCTCGGCAAAGAAGAGCATACCAAAAACTACACCAAACACGATTTCTAGTAGCCCCAATAGCCCGGCCGAGCCAGCATCAATGAGCTTAACCCCTCGGATAACACTCCAGGATGCGGCAATGGAAGTGAGAGCAAAGAGTACCAGGTACAGCCAACTTATGTCAAAGGTAAGATGATGGTGCTGCTCGCCGGTCAGGTAGGTAAGCACAATGTTAATAAGGATGCCACCGGTCCAAGCAATGATAGTGGTTTGGGAAGCGCTGTACGGCATCTTTTGAGAGGCCACTACATTAAGACCGGTCGCCAAGCCTGCCTCCAGGGCGGCCAATAGCGCCAGCAGTCCAAGGGTGTGAACCGAAGGCGCAAAAATACATGCCAGCCCCACAAACGCTAGGCCAGTAGCAATGAATTTACGGGCAGTATAACGTTCTCGGCTAAATATCCACCCAAACAAGAACATACCTAAGATAATGCCGGCGTAACAAAGTGCGGCCGCTAACCCGACGCCGACGCGGAGAGTTGCATAGTACAATGGGCCGGAAATCAAACCGGAACTTATAATGGAAAGCGCAAACCAACGTGCGTCACGTTGCCAATGCAAAGGTGATAACTCTTTGCGCGTAGTCGCGATCACTAGCATGATGGCCACCACTAGCATGGAGCGAAAAACTGCTTGCTGGTAAATTCCAAATGAGCTGCCCATTAGTTTGGTCCAAACACCATATAGGCCATAGAAGAACGAAGAGGTTACGACCAAGCTGGCACCAAATGCAGCTTGGGATTTGTGTATTTTATTCATGAGGTCATAGTAGACTAAAAGCAGCCACTAGCAAACCAAGGAGGAAGTAACCATGGCAACAATCACCCCGTTTTTGTGGTTTGAAAAAGACGCCGATAAGGCGATGGAATTTTATGCGTCGGTCTTTAAAGATTCGGCGAGCTTGGGCGCTGTGCAGCGACTGCAGGATGTGCCGGGTCCGGCTGGCCAGGTATTTACTGGCACTATGACGCTCTGCGGACAGGAGTTTCAGGTGCTCAATGGCGGCCCGAACGGCGACCAATCGAAATTTAATGGTGCTCTTTCATTTGTAGTGAGCGTAGAGACGCAGGATGAGGTGGATTACTACTGGGAAGCGCTAACAAGCGGTGGCGGTGAGCCAGGCCCGTGCGGCTGGCTGAAAGACAAATATGGTTTGTCGTGGCAGGTGGTGCCAAAAACACTTGGCGAGCTGATGGGTGACGCCGACGCCGAAAAGGCCGGGCGTGTGACCCAAGCGATGCTCAAGATGGGCAAACTGGATATTGCCGCGCTGCAGGCAGCGTACGATGGCAAACCCTAAGTTCTGCAACGAGCTGTAAAGCTTTTTATAGCTAAGTGCTAGCCAAAAAGATAGCATTTCTCTGTTACATAAGGGGGATGGTATGAAACATAAACGTTGGTGGTTGGCTGGTCGCTTGTTGGTAGTGGGGAGCGTGAGTGGTTTATTGATTGCAGCCACGGTTGCGAATGCGGCGGCGGATTCGCTGAGTGGAAGCTGCCAAGATGTGAGCTTTGGTGTGGCATTGGCTACTGGCCAACCAGCCAATCAAACGCTATCGGGCACGTACTGCACGCCAGCCGTCTGGGCCAGCGGTGCGCACGATGTGGACGTGCTGGTGCACGGCGCTACCTATAACCGCAGCTACTGGGACTGGCCGCAAGATGCACCAGCGTATTCGTACGTGAACCGCACGTTACAAGCTGGGCGGGCGACATTTGCCTATGATCAGCTGGGCTCGGGTACCAGCAGCCACCCACTCAGTACTTGGCTGACGATTGACGCACAGGCGTATGTGATGCACCAGGCGGTAGCGTGGTTGCAAGGACAGGGGTATATGCAAATCACGGCTGTGGGGCATTCGTTTGGCTCGATGACGGCCATTCATGAAGCGGCCGCCTACCATGATGTTAATCGGCTGGTGGTTACTGGTTTGTTCCACGCCAACGGGCCGAGCGCACTGGTGGGCACCACGCAGTTCATCCCGGCGTCGCTTGATCCGGCGCTTCTTGGCTACATCACTACGCTGCCTGGTTCGCGCGGTGCGTTGTTCTATGATACGGCCACGGCCGATCCGGCAGTGATTGCTTATGATGAAGCGCACAAAGACATGGTTTCGAGCACCTATTTTGGGACCGGGTTAACCGAATTTGAGGTGCCTGCTGGATTGAATATTGCTGCTGGGATTACCGCGCCGGTACTGAGCATTAGCGGGCAAGAAGACGCCATTACTTGCGGCATTACGCTCGATTGCACCAATAACACTCAGGTTGCGGCCAACGAGGCGGCCTATTACACCGCTACATCTAGTCTGACCACGGCCACAGTGCCGAATACAGGTCACGATCTTAACTTGCATCCGTCGGCGGCGGCTTCGTTTGGTGTTATCAACGGCTGGATTACGACACACTAATCAACTAGCGCGCGGCGGACATCGGGACTGAGGGCAGTTAATAGATTGTAGTTGAATAGATTATGCTGGGCGGCCAGCTGGTCGATACTGTTTTGGTCGCTTGGATCACTGCTGTAGACCACTACCTGGTCGCCCACTTGAGCCTCGATGCCTTCCAGGCTGATCATAGTGTGGTTCATGCAGACACGACCGACGATGGGCGTGAACTGGTCGCCGATTTTGACGATGCCGGTGTTGCTGAAGGCGCGGTTGACACCTTCGTAGTAGCCGAGTGGCAGGACGCCAATTTTCATGGCCTTTGGAGCGGTAAAGGTGTAGTTGTAGCTGACTTTGTCGCCTTTTTGCAGGTCAATGATGTGGGTGATGGTGCTGGTGAGCTGCAGGGCGGGGCGCAGCTCGTTTTGAAGCTGTCTGTGGAGCGGGTGGCCCGCTGGAAACGGGTTGATGCCATACGTGCCGATGCCAAGGCGAACAGTGTTGGCGTATTTGGAGTGGGCTTTGAGGCTACCGGCACTTTGAGCGATGTGAATGAGGCTGGGGTTTGCCCCGGCTGCATGTACAGCCTCGACGCAGGCATCAAATACAGCAACGGCCTGACTGACGGCAGCGGGATCGTCACCGTCAGCATCGGCCAAATGGCTCATCACTCCTTCTAACTTGAGGTTTTTGTAACGCAAAATGAGCTTGGTAAGTGTGGTCAACTCGCCTGACGTTGCGCCGTAGCGGTTCATACCGGTGTTACATTCCAAATGGACCTTGATGTGTTTGCCGGTTTCACCAAGGGCGTGAATGGTGGCCTCGTCTTGGACGACGAAAGCAAAATGGTCGTAGCGGAGTTTGGCAAAGTTCTCTGGCGCAACGGCACCCATAATCAGCACCGGTTGCTTACTGACTTCGCGAATGCGGAGTGCCTCAAAGTAACCATCCACGGCAATGTAGGCTAGTTTGCGGTCTTTGAGAGCTTTCGCTACTAGTTGCACACCATGGCCGTAGGCATTACCTTTCAGCACTGGGATGACTTGTTGGCCGCTCAAGCGCTCAAAAACGCCGATGTTGTGCAGTAGCGCAGAGCGCGACACGCTGATGAGGTTGTGGGTGGCGTAGGTTTTTTCGAACTTCCGCAGTACGGTGTCGAGTTTGCGTCGTAGAGCCATAGGCTTATTGTACGCTGATTGTTGGCAGTGAAACTGATGCCTAGTTGGGCGATGTCAGGCTGAGCATGTCGGCCAAGAAGTACTGGCTGGTGCTGGTGAAGTTGCTGACGTAGAGGCTGTACTTGATGACGTCTCCACTGTTTTGAGCCGTGTAGGCCGCACTGATGCTGTGCCAGGAGGTGATGTCGTTGAGTGGGAGCACGGGACTGGTGTATGAGCCAACGACATTACTGCCGGAGTATTCGACAATGGCTAGTCGAACCTGCTCGCCGGCGGTGCCAGCGCGTACCTGCGCGCTGCCGGTGTAGGTTTTGCCCGCTACGCTGCTGCTGACCCAGATGGGGCTGCCGTTGCCGTTATTGGTGCCAGCGGTAGTGCCGCTGGTGGGGGCGATCTTGAGCGCCCATTGGCCGTCGTAGCTACCGCCTGGTACTTGGAAACGAGTCACGCTCGAGCTGGTGTTGTATTTGCCCCAGCCGGTGGTATCGGTTTCTAGACTAGGGTTGGTAACCCACTGGGTGGGGGCGGCCGCTTGGGTGGTGGCAGTGGCACTGGTGCTCTGTGCGCCCAAATTGTTGGCTGCGTCGTAGGCGGCCACGGTGTAGGTGTACTGGGTAGAAGCGGTCAGGCCGGTGTTGCTGTAGCTGGTGCCGGTGACGGTGGTCAGGAGTATGCCACTGCGGTAGACCTTGTAACCAGTGACGCCAACATTATCGGTAGGAGCTGCCCAGCTGAGGTTGATCTGGCTGGAGCTGACGGCGGTAGCGCCGAGGCCGGTCGGAACGTTTGGCGCGGTTACATCTGGTGTGGCAGCGGCGGCAGGAGCGCTCTGGGCACTAGTATTACCAGCGGCGTCGTAGGCGGCCACGGTGTAACTGTAAGTGGTGGCATCGGTTAGGCCAGTGTCGCCGTAGGAAGTGCCAGTCGTAACATTCGTAACGAATGTGCCGTTGCGGTACAGCTTGTAGCCAGTCGTGCCAACGTTATCGGTGCTGGCGTTCCAGCTGAGGTTGATTTGGTGCCCGTTAACGGGTGTAGCGGTGACGGTAGGAACGCTAGGGGCGACTACGTCTGGGGTAGTGGCATTGGCCACGGCGCTCGCGGCGCTCAAGTTGTTGGCGGCATCGTAAGATTTTACAGTGTAGGTGTAGGTTATGCCGCTGGTTAGGCCAGTGTCGCCGTAGGAAGTGCCAGTCGTAACATTCGTAACGAATGTGCCGTTGCGGTACAGCTTGTAGCCCGTAACGGTCCCCGAATTGTCGGTGGACGCTGCCCACTGAACGGTCACGGTGGTGCCGTTGACGCCAGCAGTGGCTGTCACGCTCAGCGGTACACTGGGTGCAGTAACATCTGGAGTGGTAGCGCTGGCAGGTTGGCTTGGGGCGCTGACATTGCCAGCGGCGTCGAAGGCGCGCACGGTGTACACGTAGGTGGTGGCATCGGTGGGCACGGTATCGCTATAACTTGTGCCGCTGGTAACGGTGGCGATCGAGTTACCGGGGACATCGTTGCGGTACACATAATAGCCCGTTACACCGATGTTATCGGTAGCGGCTGTCCAGCTAACCGTAATGTGGTGGCCGTCGACTGCGGTGGCTGCAACGCCACTAGGAATGTTTGGTGCAATCACATCAGGAGTAGTGGCAGTAGCAACGGCGCTTTGGGCGCTTTGGTTATTGGCTGCGTCGTAGGCGGCAACCACGTATCGGTAGGTATTGCCACTAGTCAGTCCGGTATCGCTGTAGCTAGTGCCGGTAGTAACGGTGGCGATGGGGTGGGCTAGGTCGGTGCTGTAATAAACCTTGTAGCCTGCCACGCCGACGTTGTCGGTAGCGGCTTGCCACTGCACGGTCACGGTAGTGCCATTGGCGTTAGCCGTGGCCATGACGCTCAGCGGCACGCTCGGCGGGGTAACGTCTAGCGTAGTGGCGGTAGCGGTGTTGCTTGGTACGCTGGGGTTCTGCGCGGCGTCCAAGGCAATCACGGTATAGGTGTGGCTACTGACTTCCGCTAGGCCGGTGTCACTGTAGCTGGTGCCGATCACATTGGCCACAGCGCCGCCGTCTCGGTAGACGGTGTAACTGGTCACACCAACATTGTCGGTGGCGGCGTTCCAGCTCAGTGCAATCTGTGAGCTACTAGTGGGGGCGGCAGTGAGCCCGGTTGGCGCAGTGGGAGCAGTGAGGTCGGGGATGGTCACGGTGGCGCCATCGCTTCGAGCGCTGGTGTTGCTGGTGGCGTCGAAGGCGACGACAGTGTAGGTATACTGACTGGCTTCAGCCAGGCCAGTATCGAGATAACTCGTACCACTAGTAACAGTAGCAATTGGCTGATTCGGCGTATTGCTGCGGTACACGTAGTAGCCGGCTACGCCGACGTTATCGGTACTAGCCTGCCACTGTACGGTGACGTTGGCACCAGCGGCAGCCGCAGTTACTCCAATGGGCGTAGTGGGCGGTGTGGTGTCGGTGGTTGTGATCGTAGCCGCATTAGAAGCGACACTTTCGTGTCCAGCGGCATCTACGGCTGTCACGGTGTAGGTGTAGTTCGTGGCATCGGTGAGTCCGGTGTTGGTAAAGCTGGTACCAAGAACGGTGGCGATGGCTATGTTTGGACTATCGCTGCGGTAGATGTTGTAACCAGTGACGCCGACATTATCGGTGGCGGCCTGCCAGCTCAGCTGGGCTGAACCGCCGCCGAGCACGGCGATGAGATTGCTCGGTGCGGTTGGGGCGGTCACGTCTGGTGTGGCGGCGCTGGCGGCATTGCTCGGGCCGCTGGTGTTATTGGCAGCATCGAAGGCCTTAATGGTGTAGGTGTAGGTAATGCCATCATTGGCGTTGGTATCGGCGTAGGTAGTGCCAAATACAATCGTTACAAAGTGACCGTCGCGGTAAACATTGTAGCCAGTCACGCCTCGATCGTCGGTCGATGCGTCCCAAGTGAGATCGATCTCGTTGGTGCCAGCGACAGTGGCGGTGAGGTTGGCGGGTGCGCTCGGCGGTGTGATATCGGGGGCTTGCAGGCTGGTGACGGTAGCGCCAGCACTCTGCGCACTTTCGTTACCGGCGGCGTCAAACGCGCTGACCGTGTAGGTGTAAGTGGTGTTCGAGGCGACCGTTAGGTCTTGGTAGCTCGTGCCGGTGGTAACAGTGGCCAGCGCGGTGCTAGGATTGTCACTGCGATAGACATGATAACCAGTCACGGCGGTATCGTCGCTGGCGGCCTGCCAAGTGACGTCGATTTCGCCAACAGTGGTGGTGCTAGCGTTCACCCCAGTAGGCACGCTGGGCGCGGTAGTATCCGGAGCGCCTGGGGTTGTCACGTTCAACGGCGTGCTCTGTGCGCTTTCATTACCGGCGGCATCTAGGGCCGAAACAGTGTAGCTGTAGGCAGTATTGACACTGCGACCGAGGTCTTGGTAGGTAGCAGTAGTGATGGGCTGTGCGGTCAGCTTGGTGCCACCACGGTAGACGTTGTAGCCGGCTACGCCGACGTTGTCAGTCGGTGCGCTCCAGGTCAAATCAACCTCAGTTTGGCTGGGGGTGGTCGCAGCAAGCCCGGTCGGTGCATCGGGCGTTGTTACATCGGCCAGGCTCACACTGGCGCCCGCGCTTTGGGTGCTAGGATTGCCGGCAGCGTCAGAAGCGGCCACGGTGTATTGGTGGGTGGCGCCATCTGGTGCAGCACTGTCGGTGTAGGTGACTGCAACAGGGGTGACGGCAGTAACCGGTTGAGTGGGAGCAGGGATAGTGGCAATGGAAGTGCCATCGCGATAGATGGTGTAGCTGGTGACACCGCCATAGTCAACGGACGGCTGCCAGCTGAGATTGATACTATGTGTGCCGGTAGCAGTAGCACCCAAGCCGGTAGGTGTACTGGGTGCTACGGTGTCCAGCAGTGGCCCGTACGAGCTATTAAGCAGCGGCGCGTCGTTGGCAAACGAGTAGTAATGCGCGCCCTTGGCCGTATCTTTGGTGCCATTGTCGTCATAGCCGACCCGGAAGTTCGTACCTGTGGCCAGGCCCTGGTCTTGCTCATCGAAGTACATGTAGGCTTTTAGATAATTGTAAGCGGAGTTTTCGACCATAGCTTTGGCTTGGTCGTAGTAGGTCATTTCACGGCTGGTGGTGGTCGAAGAATTGGTTGGGCCAGTAATGCCCCATTCCACGATGCCTTCAGCCGGGCTGCCAGGTTGGCCAACCATGCCCTTGCTTGTAAGCAGATTGTGGAAGCGATCCACTACACTATTTAAGTTTGGCTGGCTGGTAGCCGTCAGCGTGGTGTAGGCGTTGTACATAATCCAGTCGATCTCGGTCTGGTTGCCGGGATACATATCGGGCACCAAGCAGTCCCAGGTGGGGTAGTTCATGTAGTCCATCACCCATACCACGTTGTGGACGCCATCGGCGGCAAAGCGGTTTTCAGTGTAGGTCCACATATCTTTGTACTGCTGGACCGTGCCAGAGGTGCCTTTGTAGATCACATTGGGGCAGTTGGAGTCACCACCGGGCGAGACATCATTTTCCGGTTCGTGCCACAGGGTTAGAAAGACTTTGGCGTTGCCCAGCTGGTTGATGCTGGCGGCCATACTATCGATGGCGGCGTTTTGGGTGGCAATGTCGCCCCAATTGGCTACCGGGTTCCAGTCGGTAAAGAGCATGGTACCAGCGCGGCGGGCAAAGTACAGGTCGGTGCTGCTCAGCTGGTTATCGCCCACTGGATGGTAGGTGTGTACCATGTCGTTTTGGCGTCCCATGCGCGTTTCTTGCCACAGGACTTGGTCGATGGTGTTGACATTGGTAGTTTTGGGCGCGTCGGTGTAGTTGCGGGCGGTGTTACCCAGCCACGGACGGCACGAGTTAACGAGTGTAGAAGAGATAGTACAAGGTGCGGCATCGGCCGAAGCTGTTTGTAACGCTACGCTAGCCACCCCTCCCAGCGGTGATAACCCGACCAATAATGTAGTAAGGATAAGAGCCGCTGATTTGAGCTTGCGAATAGCGTGTAGCCGCATAGAACACCTCGTTTAAGTGAGATATATTATAAATCACTACTGTAGAATTGTCAAACATGTAGCGTTAAATTACAACAGACAAGTCTGTAAGAAATCTTACTATTCTGGGGTGAAAAACTAGTTTGTGTGATATATAGCACGTAAATTTTTGCCACGAGTGCGTTGTTCTAGACTTATGAATGAGCAAGTGCTCAGTAAGCCTTGAAAGGGCAATCGAATCGATACGCTCATACCTCGAACAGTGCGCTATACTACGCGTAAAGGCATGCAAAGGGTAAAGCTATAAGGGGGACCAGAATGCGTAAACTAATCTTGCAACTGATGATCACGCTCGACGGCTTTATTGCCGGGTCGAATGGCGAGCTGGATTGGATCGACAACGACCCAGCCATGGGCGAGGCACATTTTATGCTGGCGCAGGGAGCTGATGCGGCCATTATTGGTCATAACGTGTATCGCGATATGGCCAACTACTGGCCCGCAGCAGCCGACAATCCTCATGCTCCCAACAATGAGGCAGTCTTCGGCAAGTTGATGAACGAGATGAAAAAGCTGGTGCTGTCGACGAAAGAAGAATCGTTAACGTGGTCGAACGCGGAACAAGTGCTGGGCGAGGACGAAGACAGGTTGGTGCAAAAAGTGCAGCAGCTGAAAGAACAGCCCGGTGAGTACTTGCTAGCGTATGGTGGCATCCAAACTGCCCAGACACTGGTGCGGCACGGGTTGGTAGACGAATACCGGCTGGATGTGTGCCCGGTGGCACTGGGCAGCGGCAAGCCGTTATTTAGTGAGTCTACTCAGCTGGAACTGGTACACGTCACACCGTACCCGTCCGGTGCCATGACGGTGACTTACCGGCCACATACGGAAAGGTCTGAGACGACCACGGCAGAGCAGGCACCCCAAGAAGCTGTCAAAGCTGCCGAGGAACCAGTCGAGTTCGGCTCTTGGGCCAAGATTCTGGTGGTAGAAGACAACCCGGCCATTGCTGAAGTCTACAAAAAACGCATGGAGCTGATCGGCTACATTTGTTTTGTGGCGCATGAGGGCAATGAGGCACTGGCGATGATCGAAAAAGAGCGGCCCAGTCTGGTACTGCTGGATCTGATGGTGCCGGGTGTGGCTGGTGACCAGATCCTGAAACGAATGCGTGCCAGTGAGTGGGGCAAAGACATTAAAGTGCTGGTTATTTCGAACCTGAGCGAGGCCAATGCGCCGGCCGGGTTGCGTGCCCAGGGCATCGAAGGCTATGCTGTCAAAGCCAACCTCACCGATGACCAGCTCGACCAAATGGTGAATCAGATTTTTGAACGCACCGGCGAACGTCCGCACACTGCGTAAAGCTTCTATACAATTAACGCGCGAGAGCTGGCGAAAGTGCTCAAGTTCGCTATAATGAGGCTATTATGACTATTGCTGGCCGTGTCAGACGGTACCTAAGCGTGGCGGCGTTTACGCTGGTATGGATGGGTGCGCTTGCTCAACCGGCTCTGGCAAGCGTTTACGGCAAGGGCGGCTACGGCAATTGTGGGTATCAGAATTGTGCACCTACTTCTACCGAAACTAATACGCCGTCCGGCCTGGAAATCTCTGTTAACCTCACCGAGGGACAGGTGTTGCCACATAGTGGTTACACCATCATTGTGACGCCCCTCAACAGTGTTACGGCGGGTGTGGCGTTCAAGACGGTAGATTTTTATATCGACGGCACCTTAGTGCAAACAGTTATACCCGAGGAGACTGGCACGGCGCGTTGGTTTTGGGATCCTCAAATTAACCCCGGTACCACCCTCAAAGTGGTGGTGACCGGTACCGACGGCAGTACCGCAACAGAGGAGTTTCATGTCACGGTTAGCCCCGCGCCTGCTACGCAGGGAAGTAGCGGTGGCGGCACTACCACGCCTGCTCCTAAGCGTGGAATTCCAGAAGTAATTGTAGGCGGTATTATCCATGGGTTGCAGCTTGGTTACAATGGGACCAAACGGGTCATTGCTGCTTTGCCCAAACCACTGGTTTACGGCTTTCCCTACTTCTTGTACGTGCTTTTGAGCGTTAATCTGCTCGTCTTGTTTCTGCAGCTCAAGCGCGAAGTGAGCGAGTATAGCCGTATGCGGGCACTGGTTGCTCGTGAACGACAGATTGGTGAGTCGGTCAAAACCCTGCTTCAGCTGGTTGCTCACTACTTGCGTACGCCATTCACTGTGCTTAGTGGGGGTGTTGAGCTGCTACAGGCAGAAAATGGGCCGCTTGCGGCCAAGCTCAAAACGGTGATTGATCAGTTGAGAACCAGCATTGAACGCTTGCTGGAGCAGGTCCATCAAGATGTGGCGCCAGTAGTATCGGGGACAACAAGTGGCGGTAGTGTGGTCTGGCGTCAGCCGGGACTATGGGTGCCATTGGTGCTTAGTGCCGTCATTGTGGTGCCATTTAACTACATTGCCCGGGACGCCGATACACTCAACATTACCGAGGTAAATCTTCTGGCCCAGGTTATTATTTACAGCTTGATCGCTCTGGTGACGTACCAGGTCTTTCGCCGACTACAATTGCACCGGCGCGATACGGTAGAACTGCAGCGTGTCAGCCACGAGGAGCAGATTGCCAGTGAATCGCGTACGTCATTTATTATCAATGCCGCCGCAGGCCTGCAAAGTGAGGTGGCTAGTTTGGAGCAAGTGGTTGCGGCGCTCCCACAATCTAAAGCCGCTGAATTTATCCGCAAAGGTGAGGCCGGTTTTCACGATCTTATCACCAAGCTTCGGGTAGGTACCCAACTGCGTGCTGTCGATGATGCCAATGTGCCGTTGCAGCAAGTTAGTTTGAGTACGGTCGTAACGGAAGCATTGCACACACTTGCGCCGGTAATCACCAGCCGTTCTATTACCACACTTTTCCAGGGCGGTGACACCACGGTCGCGGTGAGCAGTACCGAGCTGCTGTCATTTGTGTTGCGCAGCCTGCTCGACAACGCCATTGCATACAGTGCTAATGGTGGTGCTATCGAGATCACTGGCGCCACTACCCCTACTGGTGTGGTGATAACCATTACCGACCACGGTAGTGGCATCCCGGCTGAGAAAACGTCGCTGCTATTTGAGCCTTTCTCCAAGCTTGAGGGTGCCGAAGTGTTTACGCACGAGGGCATGGGCTTTAGTTTGTATCTCGATAAACTGATTATGAACTACTTGGGTGGGACAATCGCGCTGACATCGGAGCCTGGCCGCGGTACTAGTGTGATGCTGAATTTCCCGCTGGCGCCTACTCCTGCCACAGGACAGTCTGGACAATCGCAGTAGTGCTTCACTTTTTTCTACCGTCTGCGCTACACTAAGCAATAGTAGTTTGGGGGACTAGTATCAGTCATGGCCCGTTTACCAACACCTGGCGCCGATGATAACGTTTGGGGGCAGCTCCTCAACGATTTTTTGAGTGTAGAGCTAAACACCGACGGTACGCTGAAACGCGGCGCCGAAATTAGCGGCGCCTACCAAAAGCCCAGCGGTGGCATTCCTAAAACTGACCTCGATAGCAGCGTACAAACCTCACTCGGCAAGGCCGATGTTGCACCGACTGCTTTATCACAACTGAGTGATGTCAATACCGCCGGTGTGGCCAACAGCCAGGTCTTGGGCTTTGACACACCCAGCGGCAAGTGGATCCCCGCCACGGTTAGCTCGAGTGTAGTCGGTGATGCCACCACTGGCAGTAAAGGCATTGTGCAATTAGCTGGCGACTTGGCCGGTGTAGCCACCAGCCCCACGGTACCGGGCCTGGCTGGCAAGGTAGACAAAACTAGCTTTACTGCTAAGGGTGATATGCTAGCTGGCACCGGCAGTGGAACGCTCACTAAACAAGCTGCCGGTACGAACGGCCAGGTGCTGACGGCCGATTCCACACAGACAACTGGTATAAAATGGGCAGCAGCCACTGATAGCAGTGCAGTACACAAGGGTGACCTACTTTATAACATCGTAGATTATGGCGCTACCACCGGTGCCACCGATAACAAAACCGCCATTGATGCTGCCATTACCGCTGCTGCGGTTACGGGCGGCGTAGTATACGTGCCTGGCGGTACCTGGAAGACTACCGGCCAACATACCATCCCGCTGAATGTATCCGTGCGCGGGGCAGGCAAGGGCGTCACTACTGTATCGTTCCGGGGCGTCGGCACCTACTGCTTTTTCATCGGTTCTAACAGCGGTGGTCCCAATCCGCCCAACTACATGGGCCGCGTGGGTGAGTTTAGCTTGCAAGGCCAATCCAGCGGCAACGGTACCGGGCCGTGGGGCCAGCAGGTGGGCATTTATGTGCTGAACTGCCTGTTCTTTAACCTACAAGACATCCATATGTCTTCGATCTACAAGGCGTTCTACATCGATGGTGGCGATGAAGTGGCGCTGGGAGCCGGTACCTTTGCCGGCAATGGCTATGTCAGCAACTGTACCACGGCCAATGTCTTTATTGGCTTCCACATCTACCGCTGGGTGACCGATACGGCTTATAACTTTATTTACTCCTACGGCAATAGCCCCATCACTACCGGCTCAGTGGGCATTTGGTTCGACACCAAGCCCACTACCTCAACGCTGTTTAACCCCTCGGTGGAGGGCCACGATACCGGCATTCGGGTGAGCACCAGCCGCCAAGGCCTGGCGTTTATCAACCCGCGGCTCGAAAACTGCACCACTTATGTGCTCTGGGAGAACAACACTTGGGGACATGTGATCTTGGGCGGTTCCGAACCACCGAACGGTCCATGGGCCAGCGGCAGCAACGCCGGTTCGGTGACGCACATTGCCCGCGATGGCTGGTTCCCCACGGTCACATCATTGCCGAGTGCTTCATCGTCGTATCGCAATGCCATTTACCGGATCACCGGCGGCACTGGGGTGACCGATGGCGTGTTCATTTGTATCAAAGATTCTACCGATACCTATGTCTGGCGCGAGCTAACTGCCGCCCAGATGTCGTTTGGTAGCTACACCACCAAAGGTGACTTGGTGGTGGGCACGGGGGCCAGCGCGGCCACCCGGGTTGGCGTTGGCAGCGACGGCACCATCCTGACGGCCGATTCTACCAAAGCCAACGGCGTGTCCTGGAGCGTCCACGCCCTCGGCGGCGGCAACTACATTACCAACCCGTCGTTTCTGGATGGCAACACCGGTTGGACGGCCGGTGGCAACTGTACGCTCAGCGCCAACACCCTGAACGGACTATTTGATGCCAACTGCGGTTCGGTGGCACGTACTGCCAGCAGCGGCACGGGCACGGTAAGCATTATTTCGCCGCGCTCCACGGTGTTACCCAGCTTGGCCTATTCGGCGAGCGGATCGTTCCGGCTGGGGACGCTCGGTACCTCCTCGGCGCGATCGGTGACGCTGCAGGTCAACTGGTACGATGCAGTCAATACCCTTATCTCCTCGCAAACTAGCTCGGCCGTGAACGAATCGATTCAGGGTACCTGGAGTACCATTGCACTGCCCAACGTCATTGCGCCCGATACCGCCGCCAAAGCCGAAGTGCAGGTGAACGTGGCGAGCGTACCCGAAGGCGAATCGCACTACTTTGACGGCTTTCAGCTAGAGCCGGGCACCTTGCCCACCAGCTTTAATGCCAATTTTGCGCAGTCATCGCTGAATGGGAACATGCTGGCGCCGGCTACCATCACTAGCCGCGAAACCGCTACTGGTTCGGCCAAGCCGCTCTATGGCACCACGGCCGCCATGCCGCCGGCTGGCACCGCTGGGCGCATGTACTGGGCCACCGATACCAACGGCCTGTATTTTGATAACGGCACCAGCTGGGTAGTCGTCAACGCCAGCGGCTCGGCCAGCCTGGACGGCATGTATGATTTTCCGTTCACCTACGACCCGCGGGCGGCCGGCAGTACCAGCAGCAGTGCGCTTGGGTTCACTACCAACAATGTCTACTACTTCCGGCTTCAGGGGGCAGCCACTATCAACGGCCTTATGTTGCACCAATTGGGCGTGGGCTCTGGCGATGGCAGCGGCAAAACTGTCAACCTGGCGCTCTACAATAACACCGGTTCGGGCCGCAGCGCCAAACCGTCGACCAAAATTAGCGGTTCCGACCTCAGCATCACGCCCGGAGCCTCGGCCGGCGACCTCTCGGCCAACTTTACCGGGTCTATCACGGTGTCGCATGGCATGTGGGTGGGCTTTAGCACCACGCTCAGCAGTGCCAGCTCACTGTCTCGTAATTCCACATCTAATGTCAGTACCAGTACCACCGACGGCCTGTCGTGGGTCACTACTACCAGTGGCACCGGGCCGACGCTGCCATCGACCGCGCCGGCACTCTCCAGCTTTTACCTGACGCTGCTGGTCGTAGGAATCTAAACCGCTCATGGCCACCTATTACGTTGACAACCAAGCGGTCGGGGCCAGCGACAGCAATGTGGGCAATAGCACGGCACCATTCCTAACGCTCGGTCATGCCAACACCGTAGCCAACACCGGCGACACGGTACTAGTGCGCCCCGGCACCTACCATGAACAGCTCACCTGCAAGAACAACGGCGTGCTGTGGCGCGCTGCCGCCAAAGGCGTCTACATCTATGGGTCGGTGGTGGTGACTGGCACCTGGAGCAGCACCAGCACTAACGCCTTCTCGATTTCGTATGTGACGACTACCTCACCGCTGGTGGTGATCGTGGATAACATGCCGTTTACTTTAGCTGCCTCATCCACTACTACCACGGCCAACCAGTTCTTTTTCGATTCTGGCACCGATACGCTGTATGTAGACATGGGCGGCACCAACCCCACGAGCCACGATGTGGAAGCCGGCAGCCTCTCCACTTGCATCAGCTTGCTCAATGTTACCGACTGCCTGATCGAAGGGTTTAGTGTCTATGCCTCGAACGGCTACGGTATTTTGGTGCAGGGCGGGGGCAATCACACTATTCGCAGTAACGAAGTGCTGGGTCATCCATCGGGCGGCATTCGCTTGCAGCCGCAGAGCCCGCAGCTGTTTCAGCCCACCGACAACGGGGCGGGCGGCACGTTGGCTGCCGGGACGTATGGGTACCAGGTATCGGCTATCATTAGCGGGCAAGAAACGCTGCCCAGTTTTGCGCTCAGCGTCACCATCCCGGCCAATCACACCGTACAGTTGCAGTGGTCCAAAATTGCTACGGCTTCGTCGTTTAACATCTATGCCCGCACACCTGGCAGTTTGACCCTGCTTACCAATGTCGCCAATTCGTTTGGCGCTGGTTTTCCCACCTTTGTGGACGACGGCAGCTTCACGCCCGATGGTGTCACCACACCGCCTACCAGCTCTAGCGTGGGCATGACCGCCTGTTACCTGCAAGATAACGAAGTCTGGCGGGTGCTATCGCACGGCATTTATCTGTACGGTGCCAGCGGGCACTACATTCGCGGCAACCACTGCCACCACAATGTTTTTCATGGCATCGCCCTGCTCAACAGCTCCAACAACAACACCGTGGAGTTCAATATCTGCCACCAAAATAGCAAAGGCAACCGCACCGCCAACGGCATTCAGGCCGATAATTTTGGCGCTGGTACCAGCGGCTCCAGCAGCAACGTCATTCAGTACAATCGCTGTTTTCGTAACGAAGACTCCGGCATCTCCATCTACAACGGCTCGGCCAACTGCATCGTGCGGCGTAATATTTGCTACCAAAACGGTGACCACGGCATCGACAACTTTAATTCGCAAAATTGCCATATGATCAATAACCTAAGCTACAGCAATGTCTCGGCCGGGCTGAACAGTGAAGGCACCAGCACCGGGATTCGAATGTACAACAACATATCTATGGACAACGGCGTCCAGTCGCCGCGTACCAGCGGCAATTACCGGGTGGATGCCACCGCCAACGCCGATGCGGTAGTGGACTACAACCTATCGTTTTTGACCGTCCCGGCAGCATCACAGCCCGGCGGCAGCGGTATTACCAACTGCGAAATGACGTGGGGAACCACCACCTATGGCACGCTGGCCGCCTTTAAAACAGCCGTGCCGTCCCAAATGGTCCACGGTGTGGCCGGCAACCCGCAGTTCGTCGACCTTACCCTCGACGATTTTCACCTG
This sequence comes from Saccharimonadales bacterium (SeqCode), assembly GCA_035479475.1. Lineage (GTDB taxonomy): Bacteria > Patescibacteriota > Saccharimonadia > Saccharimonadales > UBA4665 > JAJZCD01. Next base: position 19,202 of record DATIIP010000027.1, read on the forward strand.
CTCAGCACGTCGCCAGGGGTGGGCCTGGGCAGTGCTAGCGCGCCTGATTTCCTGGCGACCGATTTCTTTGGTAACGCGACTGCCACGCCGCCCAATGCCGGACCGATCGAATAGAATCCTCAGAAATGATGAATAAACTACTTCCATAATGTGTGGAGCCTGCTATGATAAAAGATAAGCATAAATAAGATCACTAACCGACTGATACTGGATAATTAATGACGCGGCTACCTGTTCCAGGACAAGATGATGGTACTTGGGGGGATGTCCTCAATGCGTTTCTTTCGGTGGCTCATAACAGCGACGGTACGCTGGCCAATACCGGACTACTAGCGGCCAAGGCCGATGATAGTGCCGTAGTTCACCTCACCGGCTCCGAGGTAGTAGCTGGTACCAAGACCTTCTCGGCCTCACCGGTGGTGCCCACACCAACGTTGGGCAGCCAAGCGGCCAACAAAACCTATGTCGATAGCGTGGCCAGCAGTGGTGCCCCCAATGCCACCACTTCTAGTGTTGGTTTAGTGCAGCTGGCCGGCGACCTGGGCGGCACGAGCACCACGGCGACGGCGCCCGTGATCACTGACGGCGCCATCACTAACAGCAAACTGGCTGCCGGTGCAGTTACCACTACGAAGCTAGGCGCCGGAGCAGTTACTACCAACGAGATTGCCGATGGCACCATCACCAACACCGATATTTCGGCCAGCGCGGCTATTGCCAAGAGTAAATTAGCCGCACTGGGTATTGTGGACGCCGATGTTTCCAGTATTTCCAACACCAAAATCTCGGGCCTCGGCGGCGCGGCCACACTCAACGTTGGCACCACCAACGGTACAGTCGCAGCCGGTGATGATAGCCGCATTACCGGGGCAGTCCAAAAAAGTACCTTCACAACCAAGGGTGATATCTTAGTTACTACTGGTGCCAGCACGCCAGCGCGGCTTGGTGTAGGCAGTGACACGCAGGTGCTCACGGCAGATTCGTCGCAGACTAGCGGTGTGAAATGGGCGGCCGTTTCAGCGGTGAATAGTCACAGCATCGTCACCAAAAGCACCGCCTACAGTGCTACCACCAGCGACGAGGTTATCTTAGTCAATGCCGCCAGTGCAGGTGTAACCATTACCTTGCCAACGGCTGTCGGCAACACCAATCTGTACCGCATCAAAAAGATCGACAGCTCGACCAATTTTGTAACGATTGCCACCAGCTCGGCGCAAACGATTGATGGTGGCGCTACGGCTGTAGTAAAAGTGCAATATGTCAGCGTCAGTCTGGTGTCAGATGGCTCGAATTGGTCAATAATCTAGTCTAGGAGAAATACTATGAGCTATAATCCCACGAACCCCAACGGCCAAGCCACCAGCGCTAATTCTTCACCTGTAGTGATTGCCAGCGACCAATCAACGGTCAGTACTGATCACGCCAAAACAGCTGGTACCACTACGAGCGTCAACAACGGCACGACCGATGCCGGTACGCAACGGGTTACCCTTTCGAGCGATTCCACCGGCCAGGTCATCGCCCGCGGCAACGTGGCCAGCGGTGCGGCCGATTCAGGCAACCCGGTAAAAGTCGGTGGCCGGTTCAACAGTGCGGCTCCTACGCTTACCGACGGCCAGCGGGGCGATTTGCAGCTCGATAGTTCCGGCAACCTCAAAGTAACGGGTTCGGTGGGCGTTACCGCCAACTCTAGCGTCAACGTCAACCAGGTGGCTGGGACGACGGTCGATACTAACTCTGGCAACAAATCGGCTGGCACGCAACGTGTGGTACTGGCGACTGACCAACCCCAGCTTACCAACGCTCTCAAGGTAGATGGCTCGGCCGTTACCCAGCCGGTCAGTGGCACGGTCACGGCCAACATCGGCACGAGCGGCTCTTTGGCACTGGACGCCACCCTTACGGGCGGCACCCAAAAAACCAAACTAGTTGATTCAGGTGGTACCAACGTAGCTACCGTTAGTGCCGGCGGTGCCCTGAAAGTTGATGGTTCGGCAGCGACCCAACCTGTCTCTGGTACCATCACTGCCAACATCGGTACCAGCGGTTCGCTGGCGCTCGATGCTTCGGTGACAGGTCTGCAAGTGTCGCAAGGTTCGACCACCTCCGGGCAAAAGGGCAATTTGGTTCAGGGTGCAGTAACCACTTCGGCCCCCACCTACACAACAGCCCAAACCAGCCCGCTGTCTTTGACCACCGGTGGGGCGCTGCGCGTCGATAACTCGGCTAATACCCAGCCGGTCAGTGGCACGGTCACGGCCAACGCCGGCACGGGTACCTTTGCGGCTAATCTTACCCCGGCTGCCTCCGGCGGTTGGAGTGTATCGTCGCAAACGAGTCTTACCACCACTGCTACGGTATCAAGTGCCGCCGGTAAGTTTGGCGGCTACATGTTCATTAACCTCAACTCGGCACCGGCCTACATCCAGGTGTTCGATACCACTAGCGCCGTCACGCTCGGCACTACCACGCCCACCTTTGTTATCCCACTCCCCGCCAATGGTACGGCGGCCAACGGTGTAGGTGCCAACCTGGAAATGGCCAACGGCATCGCCATTACCAATGGCATCAAAGTGGCGGCCACCACTACCGCAACTGGTGCCAGCACCGTTTCGACCGGTCTAACGGGCTTTGTGCTCTACAAATAATGACTGAGGTTAACGGCTAATGGCGCGCGTCCACCAATCTGGTTTTGAGCTCAACAGCCTTACGGCCAATATGGAATGGAGTGTCATTGGAGCCGCCGGTACCACCATAACGTCGGGTGCAGCGCGGAGCGGGACATATGGCCTGCGCATTTCCAGTATGACATCGGCCACACAGGCTGGTGTGCTCTATAAGTGGCTGGCGGTGGCAAGCACCGGACCGTACTTTTTGCGCACGTACCTAAACGTGCAGACCTTGCCAAGTGCTTCCAACCACATCATCTCGATCGGCTCAAGTAGCGGTACAGTAGGGGGGTCGCCGCAGTGCAAAATTACCCTAGAATCAAACGGTACGCTCATTTTACGCAACCAAAGCGGCACCCAAATTGGTTCGGCCTCTAGCGCACTCACTACTAACACGTGGTATATGGTGGAACTCAAAACTGACACTACGGCCGGGTCAGGCTCACGGATTATTGAGGGACGGTTAAACGGTTCAGTCTTTGCTACCACTAGTAGCGGTACGCAAACCAACTCACTATCATTCTCGGTAGGCGGCAACCTGGACGCCGAAGCTCAAACCACCGGCGAATGGTGGTTTGACGACATTGCCCTCGACGACAGTACCGGCTCATTCCAAACCAGCTATCCCGGTTCCGGCAAAATCATCCATCTCAAGCCCAACGCTACCGGCGACGCCAACGGTTTTGCGACGCAGGTGGGCGGCACCGCCGGTTCCACCAACAACTTCACCCGCGTGAACGAAGTCACGCCCGATGGCCTCACGAGCTACAACCAAAGCGGCACCCTCAACGCCGAAGACTTATTTAACTGCGAGAACTCTGGCATCGGCAGTGGTGACACCGTCAACGTCGTCATGGTGGGTATGCGGATGCGTAACGATACCGCCGACGCCACGATGGCGGTTAAGTGTGAGATCGAAAAAACCAGTGGCGGCACCATTGCCCAGGGGTCGGCCATTATTTCCAACCAAACCACTTTTCAGACTAACCAGAATAACACGCCGCACAACTACACGCTGGTGACCTACCAGGATCCCGATAGTAGCAACTGGACCCAAACTACGCTCGATAGCATGCAGATTGGCTACAAGGTAACTACCGCCAATGTTAACAGTATGGAGGTATCGACGGTGTGGGCGACTGTGGATTACACGCCCGCGGCGGTTACCACCAGTAATGAGCTGACGCTGTTGGGTGTAGGCTGATACGCCGTTTGGCCGTCTTTTGGGCGTCGCCGGCAAATTGCGCCTCGTCACGCATGCTCACAAGGTCAATGGCGAAATCTGGCGAGAGGGCGACCACCGAGTGCTCGTCGTCGGCGCGTACCACCTCAAACCCAATCTTTTTATAAAACTTTTCAGACAGGCGGTTTTCCTGAACCCAGAGTAAAAGGCTAGTGACATGCATGCCCTCTATTGTGACCCAGCGGCGAGAGGTATCAAAGTAATAGTTACAACAGCGCGCTCTGAGTTACAGACGCCATATTTCGGCGTTAACCGACTTGGCGCCGTAGTTGGCGACTTGCATGAACAGCGTAAACCGATTAGAGGCACTCAAACTCACGACTTCGGAAACGATTGAATCAAACGGTGCTGGATCGGGGTCGACCTGCACTAAAAAACCCTTAGGTTGATTCTCTTCAGTGAAACTTCCTAAGGGTATTCGACGTTGCTCGTGAGGCTTGATTTGAAGCTTTTCAATAAACGTGGCATGCTTGGGCTCGCCGGTCTTTGTAGTGGGCACTGTGCCACTGATGACGCCAGAGCCGCTAAACGGCGAGGCGACGACTCGATTGGTGTGGAGCTGCTTGGTTGCCATCTTGTCCTCCTTTGATTAGGTGATGGGTGCTTATAAAAATCCTGTTACAGCCTGATTCTGTTTTATAATAAGTGGTAGAGAGTAGTTGTTCTCTGTGTTTTTCTTGCCCCCTAGCGGTAACGTTGGATTAGGGCTTGAATAATCGTTTCACAAATGGTAGTTTTAAGTATTCGCATTTGTGCAAATGTGTCCGCTTGCGGCCACATTCATATGTTACCCCATGCATAGGGAAACATACAATAGGCTTCTTAAGGATTTAATGATTAATTAACCATGCTCTATTTCAAAAAAGCCGACTTAGCACAGACATATCACGTCTCAGAGAAGACAGTAACCAACTGGATCCGAGAGGCTAAAGACGGCAAGTTGGCGCTAGAACTATACGAGAAGCAGGGGCGCGCCTGGATAGCCAATACCACCAGAAACATTACACTCATTGAGCAGTTAGTGGAAGGCCGCAAGAAGTTTCGTAATAGCCGCGGGATCAAGGAAATAACTCCTAAGCAGCAGTTTTACCAGTTGTACAATCAGCAGCAGATCTTCGACATTGCCTCTAGTCTCGACACCTATCACGAAATTCCACTGGAGTACGCCTATTTTGATGGCGGCGCAGACTACTGGGATAGATATGTGGAGCGTCTAGCGACCGAGGAAATGCCCAACTTTCTAACGAGTACCATTAAGCAGTTGCGGACAAGCCAGAGCTATATCGATGATTTAACATCGCGTTACAAACGGGTCAACATTATTGACATCGGACCGGGCAACGGCCTACCAGTTAAGGAGCTGCTGCAACATCTGCTCGATCAGGGTAGGCTAGGACGCTATATTGCTCTGGATATCAGTCCTGCAATACTGAAGCTTGCCAAGCGTCGTGTGCAGGAATGGTTTGGTTCCAAGGTACGATTCGAGGGCCACCAGATTGATATTAACTACGATCGATTCACTCAGTTATTAGCCGACGAAGCCTTGAGCAGAGATGCGAAGGATGTGGTGAATGTTATCCTTGGACTCGGGGGTACGTTCTGTAATTTACGCTCTCCAGACGACGCGTTTAAAGCGATCCGCAACAGTATGAACGGCTACGACTTGCTAGTGTACAACCTCAAGCTGGACACCAAGAAAACACGGCAATATTTCGATCTTGGAGTGCGTGCAGGTTCGGAACTGGCATCGCTCGATGCTCATAAGAAGATGCTGGTTGATCTATTGAATATCGATGAGTCATTTTACGATGTTGAAATGGGCTACGACGATCAGCAACAAAAACGATATATGCGCATTCGGCTTAAGGTGGCGCTGACCATTACGTTTATATTTGAGAATGGCAGCCGTGTCGTTGAGCTTAATAAGAATGACACCATTCTGGTGTGGCGTTACTGGCACCAAGGTGCCCAGGATGTAACGAAGCAGCTCAATCGCAATGACTTTGATGTTTTGCAGACTAGCCTCACCGAAGACAAGGATTACTTGCTGACCATTTCTCGTGTAAAGAGCGAACGGTAGTCCGCTCTAGTACGGCGTCTTCAGCCCGCTCCCTGTTGGATTCTTAAACTGCTCTGAATTAATCAATCTCATCATGGCAGTACTGTCGTTGAACTGCTATGCTTATGCTTGCATTATGTCAATGGGTCACGAGGTCGATCTAACGCAAACAACCACCCGCCAGCTCAAAATTGTGCGGATTTATATCTACATCGCCTGGCTCTATTTCCTATTATTTACACCTATCTTTGTCTTTGTTATCAAAAACACGTTAGACACGGTGGTGATGCTGCTAGACTTGGGAGCGCTGATTTGCGCTCATTGGTGGTTTCGGCAGGGGCGAAAAATTGAACAAGTGACCTTTATGCTGGCCGTCATCGCTGGCATGACTGTCGGCAGTATGGTGCTTACCGGCGGTGTGCAGCACACCGGGCTCTACATTTTGTTCCCGTATGTTCCCTTCATTGCTTTCTTACGCAGTCCTGTAAGCGCCCGGCGTTGGCTGATTGGCATGCTGTTCTTTACGGTTGGCTTGTGGCTGCTATGGACAGCCAACCTGGCTACATCGCCTTACGGCCGACCGTTTCTGCTGATGGCCATTACGATGTATATCTTTACTCTGTTGCTGACTCTGGCGTATGTCCACGAAAAGTCCATGGTGGATGACCATCTAGAGAGTAATACCCAGGAACTGGTCAGCGCCAACCGTAGGTTGTTAGAGGCGGCGCAGTCACAAAAACAAGCTACGGCCAAGGCCGAGGCGATGCTCAGAAGCATCGGTGAGGGTGTGATTGTGTTTGATGCTGGGGGCAAGGTTGAGGCTGCCAACCAAATGGCCGAGAAACTGCTGGGCTTTCATGAGGAGCAGTTGGTTGACGGCAGCTACTTGGAGCTAGTCAAGGCCACTGATAGTAATGGGGCAGTGATTCCCCCGGATCAGCGTCCATTGGCGCAAGTCATTGCTACCAAGAGATTAGTGGCGACCGAGCTGTATTATCAACGGCGAGGCCGTGCGGCTTTTCCGGCCCACATCACAATCGCTCCGGTTATCATAGAGGGCAAACTACAGGGAGCAATTGAGGTGTTCCGTGACATCTCTCTCGAAAAGCAGGTTGACCGGTCAAAGACAGAGTTCGTATCGCTGGCCTCGCACCAGTTACGGACACCGCTCTCTACCATTAGCTGGTACGCCGAAATGCTGCTAGCTGGTGATGCTGGCAAGATTACTAAAGAGCAGGCGCGTTATGTACATGAGATTTACGATAGCAACCGGCGCATGACCGAGTTAGTGGGGTCGCTGCTGAACGTCTCGCGAATCGACCTGGGTACGTTTTCGGTTGAGCCCGAGCCAACTGATCTAGTTAAGCTGGCCCAGGGCATCGTCAAAGACCTGGAACCGCAAATCTTTGCCCGCAAGCTTAACTTCCAGGAAGAATACGATCCCAACATCCCCATTCTCAATGCTGATCCCAAGCTGATGCGCATGGTGATTGAGAATCTCTCTTCCAATGCCATCAAATACACTCCAGAATTGGGTACGGTAACGCTGCAGCTGAAACATCGGGCCCACGAAACACAAATCATCGTTACCGACAGCGGCCTCGGCATACCAGCCGCACAACAATCCAAGATCTTTAGCAAGCTGTTTCGGGCCGATAACGTTAAGACCCACGATACCGAAGGCACGGGCTTAGGATTATATTTGGTGAAATCAATCGTAGATTACTCGGGCGGTACGATATGGTTCAAATCGAAAGAGAACAAAGGTACCACTTTTTGTGTGACGATTCCGGATGGTGGCATGAAGCATAAACGGGGCAATAAGGAACTAAACTAAGGGATTGGTATGAAGCACAGAGCATCTAGTAGAACTGCTGTTAGAAAATCGTCAAAGCTACACACATGGCTTGCCTATGCCGGTGTGGCCGTGCTGTGGATGGGCACGCTAATTATGTCGATTACTGGCAGCGATGGTGTGACGACCAGTAAAATCAAGCTCTCGGCAACCCAGGTGCATGTCATAAACGCCATCTTTGCTTTACCAGCGCTCATCATCCTGCTGGCTATTTTGTTTGCTGCCTTAAGTATTCGGCGCTATGCTCACGCCATTGACGGCTCCAAAGAAAGTGCTGGTTTTCGGTTTGTAGCCTATGGTATTTTTGCGCTGCTGGCTGGCCTGCTGATAGGCAGTTATATAGGTGGCCTGCGCCAACTGATAGCGCGTCACGCGGCCGATCCGGAGCATGTTAAGACTACGTTTGTTATCATTTCCAATTACATCTCAGCCGCCATGGCGTTGGTGACATATGGGCTATTACTACACGGCAGCCAGCTATTGCTGCGCTCGATTGGCCGGCGGCTAAATGTTCAGCGGCAGGCTGTGCCGCTCCTGCTTGCATTCGGCAGTTTAACCGTTATCTACCTCTTGCTAATCCACGGCAATCCCGCCCGTCAAACATCGGTCGATCCGGGCGTTAGCCCCACCTTTGGCTTACCATACTGGCTGACGGTACTGACAGTAGCGTTGCCATTTGTATTGTCGTGGCTGATTGGTGCACTGGCGCTTATCGGCCTGCACCAATACCGCCAAAAGACCACCGGTATTGTTTACAAGATGCTTGTCAAGAAGTTCGTGACGGGTATGACGCTGTTCATTGGCTTGACTATCTTTTTGCAGCTGATGACGCAACTATACAACGTCTATGCCGATAGTTTATCGGCACTGCTGGGCATCATTGTGCTGGTGTACCTCGGTCTAACCTATTCGTTTATCGTAATTGCCCTAGGGGCCAAACGACTCAATACCATAGAAACACTGCTTATAGAATAAGTACGGTATGATGAATGTGATGACAGACTACTATCAGCAAGTTGTGCAGGTGACCGAAGAATTCTTAGGTCCAGCGGCCGAACGCTTTGTAAAGCGTCAGATTGAATTCGGACTCGGTAAGCCGCCCGAGACTATCGACCGAGGTGACCTACCCAAGTTAAAAGAAACGCTGGGAATAGCACTTGGGCTCCTCGTGAAGGATCAGGAGATTGTTAATCAAGCTATGCGTAAATTCGACCTAATCGCAGAAACTACAAAGGAGTGACACCATGGCTCAAACCGCTCTCGTAATTGAAGACGATCTAACTCTATCGCGGGCCATCAACAAAAAACTGCAACTAAACGGCTTTACTACTCTCAGTGCACGTTCGGTAGATGACGCCCTTAACCTCCTGAAAAGCAATCCAGTTGGCGTAATTTGGCTGGACCACTTCCTGCTTGGCAGCAAAGACGGCATCGCCTTTACGACCATCGTGCGGGAGCACGACGGCTGGAAAGATATACCGATTTACATTGTTTCCAACACAGCCAATAGCGAGAACATCTCAACCTACAACAGGCTGGGCATCAGTCGCTACTACGTCAAGGCCGATCATCGCCTGGATGAGATCATTGCCGACATCAAAGCCAATATGAGCAGCCAATAAGCCATGAGTAGTGGTACGAAAAAGATACTGGTGGTCGAAGACGAGAAGCCACTGGCTATGGCTTTAGAGATAACGCTACAAAAACGGGGCTATCAGGTAGCTGTGGCGCACGACGGTGAGACCGGCTTGGCACTGCTTACAAAATCACACTACGATGCGGTGCTGCTAGACCTGGTGATGCCCATAATGGATGGGTTCGAGGTTTTGGCAGCCGCTCAAAAACTGCCGACTCCACCGGCGTTTATTGTGCTATCTAACTTAACGCAACCAGATGATGCCACCCGCAGCCTGAAGCTTGGTGCCCGGAAGTTTTTGGTCAAATCGGAGACGCCACTGTCGGAGATCGTCAAGGAGATCGAGGCGCTGTAAGCTAGAGGCTAGCTTTGGCCGCGTCGATGAGCTCAATAAAGCGCTCCACAGTGTCATCCAGCCGAACTTCGGCTTTTATGATCCACTCTTTGGCCCCGAGCTCGATGGCCTGCGTAATGAGGTTTGGGTTGCCGGTATTGCTGACAATTAAAACCGGGGAGCCTTGCCAGCCGTCCATGGTTATAAAACGCTGCATAAACTCTAGGCCATTGATTTCGTGGACATTAAAATCCAGCCAGACGCCGTCATAGTGCTCACCGCGTTCGCCAATGCTGTCCAGGGCTAACTTACCGTTGTCAAAAATACTACAGCTCAAGCCTGCCTTTTCTAGTTTGAGCCGGATGGCCTCCTTGAGGCTCGGCTCGTCTTCAACTACTAGGACTTGGTACTGCTGTTTCTGATCCATTGGTAGCTACTGTAGCACCCTTTATTGGTATGGTAAACCAAAAGGTAGTGCCTTTACCCTCTTTGCTTTCAAACCAGATCTCACCGCCCGAGCGGTGGGCAATAATCCGGCACAGATGCAACCCCAGGCCGGTGCCATCGGGGGCGTGCTGCATGGCATTGGGGTCGCGATAGAACTTTTCGAAGATCAGCCGTTGATGATCACGCGGGATGCCAATGCCCGAGTCGGTCACTTGAAGGAGGAGGGTATCCTGCAGCCGTGACAAAAAGATGGTCACATCGGAGTTCTCGCGCGAATATTTGATGGCATTGGCGATCAAGTTCTCAAACACATAACCAATAAGCGTGCCGTCTAGAAACACCTGGGGCAGATTCTGGTGGAAGCTGGTAATGAGCTGCACGTTGCGCTGTTTGGCTTGGGGAATCTGGGCCTCTACGATCTCTTGCAGCAGCTTGTGTACCTCTACGAGCTTTGGCTTGAGCCTTAGGGAACCGGTTTCGATGCGTGATAGCTGTAGTAACGCCAGGATAAGCTCGTGCATCCTGTTGATGCTGCGGACGGTGTTCTCCAGGATGTGCAATTGCGCCTGGCTAAGTTGGGCCTTGTAGCGTTTCAGGAATAGCCCCACATTCCACTTGATGCCGGTTAGCGGCGTTCTGAGCTCGTGTGAAGCCATAGTGGCAAAATCGCTGCGGGAGCGCATTGATGACTCTACGTCGGTTTTATCCACGATGATGATGGCCCAAACACTCGAATCACCCCGTGGCTTTATAATCTGGAATTCCAGCGAGCGCTCGGTGCTGTCTTCTTGGTCGATATAAGACAGCTTTTCCACCCGCTGGTTCTCGGCCTGTACTGGCGAATCCTGCTTAATCAGCCAGTAAGGGGTCATATCGACGCTGTCTGGCACATGGGCCAGCGACAGTATGCCCGGCCAAGACAATCCGCTTAAATCCGGCTGTAGCTTAAAAAAATTGAGTCCCGCTTGGTTGATGCTGACAATTGCAGTAGAGTTGGCATCGACCAGCAAAATGGGCCGGTCAATATACTGCACGATGTCACTTAAGGTATCGGGCAGGTCAAGCATGAGCTCCATAGTTAGCATGATAGCACTTTTAATTTTGTTTACAGAACTCTGTGCTACAATCCGGCTATGACAAAGAAAATCCTGATTATCGAAGACGATAAGGTGCTTGCCGAGACAATGCAAGCCATCCTAACCGATACAGGCCTTTACACCATTGCCCAGGCCAACGATGGCACCACCGGTCTCAAATTGGCCGAGGAATTCCAGCCCGATCTTATCATTCTCGATCTATTGATGGCTGGCACCACCGGCATGGACTTACTGCAGCAGTGGAAAGAGTCTGGTCTAAGTGCCCGTATCCCGGTGATTGTTGCCACCAACCTCGACCAACTGCCGTTTATGAACCACGCGCTCACTATGGGTGTACGCAATTATTTCCTCAAGAGCGAGATGTCGCCCGAGGCCATCATCGACCATTGCGCGAAAGTGCTGGGCAAGGCTAATCAAGAAGAGGCGTCGTCCACTGCATCTGCGCCACCGCAAGCCTGAAGAGGCTAGGGGCTAGAAGAGCGATGAGGCGTTAGGTGCCTAGCGCTTGGCTTGTAATATACTAACGCGGTTCCCCTCGGTATCGTTAAACGAAACCCAAAGGCCAATGCCGGGAATCTCTTGCGGCTTGCCCAGCAAAGTACCACCGGCGGCTTCGATATCTTTGATGGCCTGGTCGAGGTCGTCGACTGATATGACTACCGATGGTGCGGTTGACTGTGGGGCTGAGTTCAATGAGTAGAAGCCACCATTAATGGTCCCTGGAGTTTTTACCATTCGATTCTCGTCGGTCGCTGCCGTGGCGGCGGTGATGTAATTGCCCATCTGTTCGCCGGCATTGACCATGTCCCAGCCGAACGCCTGTTTGTAAAACGTGCTGACGCGCCCGGCGTCTTTATACGGCATCTCAAAATGAACCACAGGATTTTTGCTCATGACCCCTCCTTAGTTACAGCTCTATTATACAAGTAACCTGATGTAGAGTAAGTAGCCAAGAACTAGAACACCGTGGTAAGCGGACTGCCGAGGCCCGTAACCGTATCGTAACCTGCGGCTGCGGTGCAGACAGCGCCACACAGGCCATTGGTTCCACTGGTAATATCGCGAAAGAACGCTGCGCTGTTCACAAGCGTAGCGTCTTGGTAGAGCTTGGTGTTTGTAACGCCAGTGCCCAGGGCGCGGATAGCTGCCCACTGTGGCGCGCCAGCGCTGGTGCCGCCCACCTGATACCAACCGGTTTGGCCTTGGTAGGGAGTTGTATCGTATACGGCTACGCCGCTGGCCGGGTCGGCATCATAGGACACATCGGGTACCGAGCGCTTGGTTTTGGTCAGGCCGTAGGCGGTCTGATAGCTGGGCCGGGTTTCGTATGAACTCACACCGCCACCGCTGCCGCTCCAGGCGCTTTCCGAAACCAAGCTCTTGTCTGCGGCCAGGTTTAGCGTAGTGCCACCTACGCCCACGACATTGGGCGAAACCGCCGGCCAGGAAACGCCGGTGCCACTATCGCCGGATGAGGCAAAGAAGCTAGCGCCGTAGCTGCTGGTAAAGTATTTATCGTAGAGTGTCTCGGACCAGAACTCACCGCCGCCCCAACTCATCGAGACAGCCACGACGTCTGATCGTCCTCGTGCGTAATTGACAGCGTTGATCAGGTCGTTCAGGCTGGCAGATTTGGCCTCAACCAACAAGATCTTGGCGCCTGGTGCAATGGCATGTGCCCACTGCGTGTCCAACGAAGCCTCCACGGCCCAGCCACTGTCAGCTTTAATGAATGACGACATGGCGTGTTTTTCGAAACAGGGGTTGGTGGTGTTACACAGTGGCAAGTTGTATTGTGTGCTAAAGGTGTTGAGGTCGGCTTGAGCGGTCGGGGCGTCGTAGGCGTCTACAATAGCAATCGTACCGTGCCCGGTGCCGGCGTTCGTTAATCCGTAAACTGCTTTAATAGTGGCTGGGTCAAGCCCAACCGGGCTAGCGGTGGAGTGAGTTCGAATGTGGAACGGCGAATGGCCAAAAAAGCCATCAAGTGGCCCGCTGGCTGCTGCTACGCTGACCGGACCAATAATACTGGGCAGGACAAATAGACTCGCAATAAATAAACCTGCCGCCCGGACAGGAAGGTGTTTTCTGATCAATTTCATAAGTCTTCGTATCTCGCTTACGTTTACATTTTAAGTATACGCTAGCGATGCAAGGCAATACGACAGGATTTCATAATCTGCTCACATTCTTGCCTTTTGCGAGGCGGTATTTCCCCATATCACTAGAGTCTGTGGATAACATGAAAATATGTACTTTTTATTAAACATGAGCGTATACTGCGGGTATAAACATATACGGAGGGGGAACATGCTTACTAAACTAAGAGGAAAGGGTGTCAGCCACTGGCAGATCAACCGGCGAGCGATGATAGCGCTCGCTTTTGCGTTGGTACTAGCCAGCGTAGGCCAGGCAATTACGAGCTTGCATGTATCGGCTGCGGACTCGGTTGATGAGATTCACACCGATTTCGGTGACACGCCGGGTACCAGTATGTGGGTGCATTGGCGTGGAGCGGCAGCTACCGTCGATTACGGTACTACTACCAGCTATGGTTCGACATCGGCCACTTCTACGGCCGAACCGATCACGCCAGTTGATACCACTGGGCCATTCGAGCGGGTCCAACTGACCGGCCTAACTGCTGGCACTGTCTACCACTACCGTATAACATCCAGTGGTGACGACCACACCTTCAAAACTGCGCCCTCGGGCGATTTTGTGTGGGATGACATCGGTGACACGGGCACGACCTACTACGATAGTAGTAGTGACCCCAGCTGTAATAAGCCTTGGATGAGCTCAGTCTGGAGTCAGATAGCGGCCGAAGCACCCGACTTTGTGACGCACGGTGGCGACATCAGCTACGCCAACGAGTGTGGCAATGCAGCCACGCACCAGTTCTACCAGGACATTGCGCCGATCGCGACGACACGTGCCTGGGAGCAGGTGTGGGGCAACCACGAATACGGTCCCGTAAACACGTCTACTGCGCCTGCCGGCACGGTACGCGACAGCATGGCCAACTACAAGGGCCGCGATTACATTCCAAACCCACAAACCGTAATAAACGACACGACTTCACAGGTTAACAATCCTGGTTGTCCCGGCGTACCCAGCACGGTAAACGGTTGTCAGGGCAGCGACTGGGGCTCGTTCGTTGTCGGCCGCGTGCTATACATTACCGAACCAGAGCCATGGTACAACGCCTACCTGGGTACCGATGGTACGGGTACAGACACGGGCTCGTGGCAATATAAGGCTGATCAGCTGATGGCAGCAGCCCAAACCGACTCCAACATCGACATGGTAGTCACCATGGGTCACCGTCCGGCTTACACCAGCATCTGGGACTCTACCTCTGGCACCTTTGCCGACCAAACCGACCTACAACAAGCCATCAATTACCTCGGTGACAGATACAGCCCCACTGCAATCACAGGCGGCAAGTATGTGCTGAACATCAACCATCACATTCACGCCATGGAGCGATTTGCGCCGCAGCACGGTGTAGTACAGATCACCGACGGTGCTGGCGGTACCGAAGAAGCTAGCTTCAACGCCAACCACATTGCCGATGGTTCACAGTTCCACAGCAGCCACTTTGGTCACCTGCGCGGCACGGTTACGGGTAACTCCATTCAATTGGACTTCATCTGTGGCCCAGAATACCCCGACAACCCCACCAAAGACGCCTGCAACCAGGGTGATGTCATCGACTCTTCAACGGTTAGCACTACTCCCGTAGTGTTGCCTCCACCGGCTACTACTTGTAACGATTCTGTGGCGTTCCCATCGGGCAACCAATACATCGACGCCGCTTCACGCAGTGTGGAAAGCCCAGCCACCCAAGGTGCTTCTTGGAGCGGTGTGTGGGGAACTACAACGCATGTTTCTTGGGATAACACCCAGGCTTGTGACGGCTACGCTTCAGTGAAAGCCGCCGTTAAAGCTGGCACCGTAACACCTGACACCATCATGGGTGTCAACGGCTCCAATCCGTTCGTTAACCTGTCGTCTATTGCCACCGATCTCTACACTGCCAGCACTTGGATTAAGGCCAACACCACCGGCAATGTCTATGACATCCAAATTCAGGAAAAAGACAGCACCGGTGCCAATGTGGGCAAAAACACCGTGCAATGGACCGCTCCTGACACCGACTGGCACCAGATTACCAGTACGCTCGCAGCCACCAATAACAACGACAGCATGTACATGCGTGTCTGGCAGGAAAACCCAGTAGTGGGCGATTACTTCAACGTCGACCAGCTATCACTGACTTCTACGCCTCCGCCACCACCCATTGCATCGCAGAGCGTTTGTAGCGACACTACAGCCTCCAGCGAAGCCATTACCAACCGCTCGGTCGAAACCGATCTGACCGGCTGGGGCGGTGTGGCTAGTGCGGCCGACAACATCGTGCCCGACAACCAGCACGCTTGCGACGGCAGCCAATCGATCAGCGTCAGCTACTTCCCTGGACAGTTTGCCGCAGGCAAGGGCCTGGGTGTCAACTCCTCGCCGCTCTGGGTCACCAACACTACTGTGAACACCACCTACACCGGCTTCGTCTGGGTCAAAGGTGTGAGCGGTAAGACCTACCGCCTAGTTCTGCAAGAAAAAACTTCCGATGGAACCGTGGTGGACTCCAATAACAACACGATGACCGTTTCGGACAGTAACTGGCACAAGTTAACCACCACATACATGGCATCTGCCACTGGCAATTCTATTGCCTTCAAGGTTTCCGAAGACGCTCCAGTCGATGGCGATGTCTTCTACGCCGACAATATGTCACTGACATCGGTCGCCGGTACACCGCCCATCAGCCCGCAGACCTACTGTAGTGATACCACTGCTGCCAACGAAATCATCACCAATCGATCGGTCGAAGGTGATATGACCGGCTGGACTGGTGTGCTGTCATCGTCTTCCGGCGTGTGGCTCGACAACACCCAAGCCTGCGATGGCGGCTACTCTATGGGTGTCAAGAACATTGGTACTAGCTCGGTTGCCGTTGGCTTCAACTCGTCACCGGCTCCAACCACCGTCACGGCCACCAATGTCTACACGGCTAAGGTTTGGATGCGCTCTGGAGCATCAGGTCGTACGCTGCGCCTGCTGTTGCAGGAAAAGAACACCGCCGGCACCGTGATTGGCTCGAACGCCGTTACCCTAACACCGTCCGACACCAACTGGCATCAGCTAACCAACACCTACACAGGCATCACCACCGGCGATTCTCTGTACTTCAAAGTTTCCGAAGACAGCGCCAGCCCTGGTGATACTTTCAATGCCGACCAAATGTCACTGGTTTCTACCACCCAAACCATTGCACCACCGTCGTCGTATTGTAGCGACAGCCCATCGGGCACGCAGTTGGTCACTAACCGCTCAGTCGAAACGAACCTGACCGGCTGGACGGGGGTCATTAGTTCAGCGTCCAACAACACCCGCGACGGTTCGATTGCTGGCTCGGCCTGCGATGGCAGCTACTCCATAAAGACGATGCTGAAGAGCGGCCAATCCGACAACCAAATGGGCTTTACTAACCCCAGCCCATACTGGGTCAACAGCGCCACCGTGGCCAGCCGTAAGTACACCCTGAGCGTTTGGGTCAAGGGTACCTCGAGCCGGGTCATCAAGCTCTACGTCTGTGAGCGCAATAGCAGCGGTTGTATCTCCGGCCGCTGGGCCAGTACCTCTCGCACCACGAGCGACAACGGCTGGCACAAGCTCAGCATGACGTACACAGCCGTCTCGTCCGGCAACTCACTCGCCATGAAGGTCTGGATGGAGCGAACCGACGGTACTTCCAACCTACTGTCAACCGACTACCTCTACTCCGACAACATGTCGATGACGTACTAGCGATAGTACCCTAGAATCAATACGGCCCGCCGGTGCATCAAACGCACGGCGGGCCGTATTGTTATGGCTAGGGCCTTTTGTCTAAACCGAAGGGGCTAAGCAGAAGGTCCTGATCGACCCTGAAGCCGGTAAGTGCTGCAAATTATCACAATAGCAAAGCTAACCGCAGCTACGGCTATCTTTTTGCCCGGACCAGCGCAAGAACGAACTTTAGCGAGCCGGGCCGTAGTTCGTAGAGCACGATCAGACTGTTCGCGAGCATCAATAAGTCGGCCGACAGCACCAAGTTCCACAGGCGGTCGGTAACAGCAAAAAGCAGTAGGCTGTGTGCAGCATTCAAGATTGCCAAGCTACCTACAATACCCAGTGCCAAAATGCCCGACCAGGTAATCATAGTGACCCCGCGCCGCAGACGAATGTTGAGACACAGCACCCAGAGCGCAAAGAATATGCTAATGTACGAGGTAACCAGACTTTCGGATTTATGAGCCAGGTCGTGCATGGAGGTGCTGTGGTTGGCGACGGCCGCAATACACGCAGGATGGTTGTACTGAACACAGTCTAGGGAATGGGTAATGTCAAACAGCGTTAACAGGCCGAGTGCCAAGAGTAGTAGGCTGCCGGCAATCATCCAGCGGGCCGGGAGCTTCTTGATGCGCAGCTGCACGAGCGCGAGTCCGATCATGCACAGTGCGCTCAAGCCGTCTAAGATACGAAATAGCCATGACCACGGCTGAACAGGAATGCTGAGTTCACTGATCTCCATGTGGAGCCATGTGGTGTGTGGATATATGAAAATGGCCAGGATCCAACCATTCCAAAGCACAGCCGCAGTAATTGCTAGTGCCAAACCAAGCTGTTTTTGTTTCATGTGCATAAAGACGTCAGGCTTTATCTAGTAAATGGCATTCCCTCAGGGCAGGACTTTATTCAGAGCCGCTACCACGGTCTCTAGGCTCGTTTTGCTTTTGATGAAGTAGGCCTGCACCTGGTTGTTCAGCTCCTGGTGGACGGCCAAGTTACTGCCATCATTGGTCAGTACAATGACCGGAGTGCTGGCGCCTGATTCTTGAGCGCGTAGGGCCTGCAACATAGAAACGCCGTCTACTTCCGGCATGCTGATATCCAGCAAAACAGCATCTGGCCGGCCCTGCACAAATTGGATCAGGCCGTCTTTGCCGTTGGTGGCTTGCAGCACAATAAAACCAAACTGCTCCAACATGGCCTTACAGGCTGCCTGTAATTCTGTATCGTCTTCGACAACTAAAATAGTTTTTGCCATAAGCCTTATACTAGCATATTCGCGTAACGAGTAAATTGGGGGTATTACTTAGCGAGATATAAGGCTTCTCGGCTACTTAACTGGCTGCCGCAGGCCCAAGACGTTGCCGTCGATTTCCACTTGGGCTACGAGTAAACCGCCGCCGACGTCCGTGCTCTCTTTTACGGCCGTGGCCCCAGCTTCAATTAATGTTTTGAGACTAGCCGCAATGTCATCGGTGTCGATGTAGCTAATGACGGCGGTGCCATTTGGATCCAAGCCCACCTCCTGGTTGTCGAGCTTGTAGCCAACATACCAGGCGCCGTCAACATACGGCTCGGTGTCGAGGTAGGTATTATAAAACTTTTTGGCTTTGTCTAAATCTTTTGCCGGGAACACGATAAGTGGAATGCTGTTTGCCATGATGACCCTCCTCTTGAAAAATATAGTATTAGCTCGTATAATCAAGATACTCTAATATAGAGATAATGTCAAAGACAATCATATGCCACTTCAGAATAACAGCGAACTAAAACAACACGTTGTTGTAGCTGCCCGGGAAAACGGCATCAGCTACACGTTGTTTCGCAATGCTATCGGCAAAAAGCTGGGGCTCAACACTACTGATTTTGAGGGGCTTGACCTGATATTTTACCGAGGCGTTGCGACGCCATCTGAATTGTCCAAATATACGGGCTTAAGCTCTGGATCTACTACCGCCATGATTGATCGGCTGGAAAAGAGCGGCCTGGTAAAACGGCAAGACAATCCTGCTGATCGGCGCGGTACGCTGGTGGTGATCGACAAAGCGGGTGCCCACAAAGTTCGGCCACTCTTTACCGCCGCGCGCGTGGCCCAAAATGAATTACTGGATAGCTATTCCGCACCGGAGCTGGCGGTTTTATCCGACTATTTCAAGCGGTCCGCTGCCATGTTTGAGACGGCGCGTAGAAACATTCAGCCTTAGCTTAGAAATGTAAAGGGGCTAATCCGATTTTTCGTTGAACGTGATGGCCTGCAGGGCGGGGATGGTTGTCGGCAATTCATCAACCGTATCGCAGTAGCCCTCGATCTTTATATAGCCATTCGTAAGCTGCAGGTAGCCAAACTCTTGCGCGCCATATAGTCTTCCGGCGCTGCCAATGCCCGTCACGCCATATTGGTGCAATTCGTACGGTTGTTGTCCAGTGTTTGTTTGTAAGATGATAGTTACGACATTGCTCGCCGCAACCGTGTAGCCCTCACTACGCAACATAGCCTCGCCTTTCTGCAGTACAGCGGCTGCGTCAATCTTACCCGGTTTTTGTTCAACCGATGTAAAACAATCTTTGGTCCTGGGGAATAGAGCCATCGAGGTCTTGTTGGTTCCACCCTGCCACCAGCCAGACGTACCCCTAAACGAAAACCGGGGTGCTCCGGCCGCGGCCGCTGGTTTGACGACGGGCGTGGCTGCTGTGCGGCTGCGGTGCACCACTAGTACTGTAATTACTGCGCCGATGATCAGCGTGGAACTCAACAAGCTAAAAACTGTGCGGCTAAGAGGTGGTTTCATATGCTAGTCCTTTGTGCCGGTTGGGCGGCATCGCTCACCCCGGTGGTCATTTTCTGTCTTCCTTATACCCAATAATCAACCAGTCACTCTGTTTTTTCTGGGCTACAAAGGTGCCATGTAGCCCGTTGCTGTAGCGAAAAGTACCGCTGACTTGGTCGTCGACCATGCTCGAAATGTAGGCGTTGAGCTCGGTACCGGCTGGCACGTGTACGTTTTTGAGCATCAGGGCATATTCAATCGTCGTCTGGTCGGTTTTGGAGAGCGACGGTTTGGTAACGGGCAGCGGTAGGACCTGGCGCGATGATGCTGGCAGCTTGGCTGCTACACGCGCGGCAAGTTCCTTGGCTAGGTTGCTGATCATCGTCTGCATAGTGGTAGTAGCAGTATCCAAACTAGGGGCCGTAGCTTTGAGCCAGTAGCCGTTCACCCATATGCTCAGGTCAAAGGCACCCGGTTCCTGGCCGTAATAGCCCTGGTAGTTCATGACTACGAAAGGCTGCCAATTGTAGCCGGCATCAACACCTTGTTGGTCGGAAAAGTCATCATGCATGTGCGCTCGGGCGGACTCGGAAAAGGCTTCGCGGGTAGTCACGGTGATACCGGGCTGGCTATCTTGGGCAATGTGATAATCACAGGTGGTGCGGCGAATGTCATCGGCATCAGTGAGGATGCCACTAAAAGGCGGGTTGCCCGCCATATGGTTGTTATCGAGGTACATGCTTTTTGCGCCGGAGATGAGCCGTGCGGAGGCTAGGGGCAGGAGCGTGCAGGCCAGGGTAGGGTGCTGGTGCTGGTAGGCCATCGAGAGCGCTTGTTCATGGTGTAATTCCCGGGCACTGAGGTATTGCATACCGATAATGAAACCTAGGAAGCCGACGCCCGCCACGCCTATAAACCACAGAACAGCGAGCGATAGCTTGGCGGCGTGGTAACTGCCGACGGCTCGCTTGGCCTTGGGTAGTTTTCTCCTGGCTACAAACCAGATGCCAAGGGCGTGGAACGCGTTTAGGCTAGCCAGGAGGGGTAACAACAGAGCCCATACCGACACACCGCTTTGGCCAAACCAAAATCTAAGAAATGGGCCAGCCTGTGCAGGAAGAGCGCTATGGGTTCCAAAGATGAGCTGGTCAACCAGGGTGATCACGAGGGGAGCAAGCAGTAGCGCCGACAGTAGGCCGCGATTTCTAAAATAGGTGTTGGCCTGGTAGGAAGCACGGCGGATAGCAGTAATCAGTCGTTGCCGCGGGATAGATTTACCCAGGTCGAGCCAAGCAGCTGTGTGCAGTTTTAGTTTGGCAGCGCGGCTTAGTTCTGGGTCGTCCATAATATCGGCCAATGTTTGGAGCGTTTGCATGCCGTATTGGCGATAGTAGGTGCTGGGGTACAAACGCAGCGTGCGGCCATAGAACGGGAAGCGCTGTTTGAGGCCGGTCATACGAATGCCCTTCCAAGAGCTGTAGTGTGGGAGAGACGCTGTCGGGCAATAGCAACCGTTTCATTAAAGTAGTCAATTTCGCTTGCCAGCTGCTGGCGTCCCTGTTCCGTTAGCTGGTAGTAGCGCCGTCGTTCACCTTTGGGGCGCGGCATTTCTTCGATCAGCTTTTGTTCCAATAGCTGTTTGATGGCGCCGTAGAGGGTGCCGGGTGCCATTTGGATTTTGCCCAGGGAATCTTGGCTAACTTGTTTGATGATCTCATAGCCATGGCGGGGTCTGAGACTGAGTGCCAGCAAAATGCTGAACGATATTTGTGGCAAAAGGTTGATAGCGCGCTTCATGCCATCACAATATATCGTCAGACGATGCATTGTCAATACGATTATGGTTACTAAACGAGTGCACTCACCACAATGGTTCGCTGGTCGTAGGTGTGGCTGACACCATCGTAATTGCCGCCACAGGTGATGAGGTTCAGCTGGCTAGGAATGGTGGGGTCGTGCGCGAACAGCACCTCCGGTACATTTGTGGCCGTTACTAGCTGCACGCTCTTGACCTTGAACGATTTACTGCTGCCATTGCCAAAAGCCACCATAAAAATGTCGCCGGTTTTCAGTTTGTTGAGCTTGCCGAAAATTCCTTGGTTGTGGGCATAGCCATCAATATGTCCGTCGATGATGCTTAGTCCCGCCTGACCGGGCAGCAGGCTATCGACATACCAGCCCGCCACATGTACGTTGGTGGGCGCGGCCATTTGTTTGTATTGGTCGATGCCAACGTTTTGAATATAGCCGCTGGCGCCGATGGTGGGCAGGGAAATATGGGTTGGTTCATCCGGCCCTGCCTGAGCGGTGTACTGCTGAGCGGTGGGTTGTGCGGTGCTGGGCCGGGCCAGCGTCTTGGTAACGACGTTTTTTGGGGTAGGCAACGAGGCCGATGGAGGTGCCTGCTTGCCATGGATCACGACCGCTGCGGCTCCCGCAAGCAGCGCAATCAGCAAGACACTGGCGATAACAATAAAGCGTCGTCGATTCCCATTCATAAGCTGTTCCTTCAGTATAACCGGCGTGCCCGCTACCTGCTACACTGAAGAGCATACATGAACACGCTGCGGGGTTATCAAAAACAGGCCAAACGACTGATCTCTACACCTAGCTATGTGCACCTTGCCGTGGCCGCAGCAGTGCTCGGGCTGTCAACAATCATCTGGTCTTTGACCATCGCCCGTTTTCAGCAAGGTAACGCCGACCAGTTGGCGGATGGCTTTCTGTTTGAACACGCCACCACCTTTATGCAGGCCCAATTCCCGGCCGCCCATACGCAACTGCTCAAATGGCCGCTGTTCTGGCTGTTGGGGATACTGCATAGCGCCCCGGCTGCCTACGCCGTTGCTACGACAGCACTCTGTTTGGTAACAGTCGGTACGTTCGCCTACCTGCTGTATAGAATTGTTCGCCGCCCGACAGTACTAGCTGTGCTGTATCTAGGATTAGCCTG
The DNA here is from genome assembly GCA_035479475.1 of Saccharimonadales bacterium (SeqCode). Taxonomy (GTDB): domain Bacteria; phylum Patescibacteriota; class Saccharimonadia; order Saccharimonadales; family UBA4665; genus JAJZCD01. Next base: position 42,161 of record DATIIP010000027.1, read on the forward strand.
TGTTTTAACGCTAGTGCCAGCGCAGGTGCTCGGCAATGTGTCGTCACCACTCAGTATGGCCATGGTTACGGGCCGCAACATTGAGTACCTGCTCTATCTGGTCGTCCTAGTGCTATTGCTGCCATCTGGCCGGCAATACAATTGGAAAAGCTGGGGGGTAGCTGCATTACTCTTCGGGTTACTGCTCGCCAGCGACCAATTGTTTTTGATTTGCGGTCTAGGTGGCGCGGCAATCTTGCTGCTCTATGCCTATAGTGGGCAACGACGTTCGCCGCTAGTTAGCGGTTGGCTCTGGCTGGCAGTGGCTGGTTTGGGTTGGGGAGTGTCCCGCGTGCTGCTGTGGTTCCTCGGGCACGGTACGGGAATCATCGGCACTTCCACGGGCTTCTCCGGCCATGCTACTAGCTTGGCGAGCGTGCATGCTGCCACCGCTTACGGCTTAAAAGGTCTGGCCCTCAATTTCGGCATTAGCCTAAGCGCCGGGCCGCTGGCTGTTTTACCGGCGGCACTCAATGCGCTCCTAGTTGGGGTGGCTATCTATGCGGGCTATCGTGTTTGGCGTGGCGGTGAATCCTGGTCTGCTCCGCCGGATAGGGCAACCATGCTCTCGTTGTTGCTTGGCATGTCAACGCTCGCCGCCTTTGTGGTTTACGCCGTAACAAATCATGCAGCGATGGCGGACGCTCGCTATTTAAGCATTGCGTTATTTGCCGGCTTTGTGGTGCTTGCCACTTACAGTCGCCAGCTGCGTGTACGTCCAATGATGGCGTACGCCATCAGTAGCCTGCTGGCCGTAGGAATAGTACTGGGACTCGTAGCGGTAGTGCGGCACACCAGCCAAACTATTGACGGCAATCCTATCTGGGCCCGCAATCAGCGCATCGCTCAAGTGCTTGCCGCACACCCTGGACAAATTCTGGTGGGTGATTTCTGGCGTGTCCTGCCTATCAAAGAAGATAGCAAACAAGCGGCCCAGGCCGTCTTACCACTGACCGGCTGTGTGCAGCCGCGACAGGCGCTAAGCAGCAAAGCTTGGCAGCACGATCTCTATAACCACCGCTTTGTCTACCTTTTGCCGCTGCAGTCACCGGCCGGCATGCCGTTTGGCCGCTGCAGCCTGCAGACCATTCTGTTTATCTATGGCCAGCCTACCGCAGTGGTACGGGTTGCGGGTGCCCAGCAGCATCCCAGCGAATCATTGTTGTTCTATAACGATGGCGCGTCGAGACGCCATGGCATCGATACCAGACCGCCCACGCCGGTGTTCGGCGTACCCACCGACGGCACAGCTAAGCCAACCGGGTCAACAATGGTGCCATTGGCCGACCCGTCCTGATCGAACGGCCCACCGTCGGTAATGTGGTAGGTGATCTTGGTGACTGCCTGGCCGCCAATGGTAACGGCCGTAACCGTGCTGCCCGGGATAGTACTGTAGGAGTGTGACGTAACGTCATACTTGCGTAGAACCATGGTGTTCTGGGCCGGTACGCCGTAAAAATACTCGGTTACGGTTGCGGTACTGCCGGCAGCGCTGCAATCCAGCGTAAAACCAATCAGGCCAGCCGGATAGTGGAAAGCAGGATCGCCGTAGCTAGCCGGCAGGGCTTGCGCTGTAACGGCCGAATTGGCTGAGCAGGTTGATTGTACCGAGACGTAGGCGCCGCTTACCGGATCGACGATGCTTGTCACGCGCGACTGGAACTTGTCGGCGATGCCGTCACCATTGGCGTCGCCGCTGTTTGGGCCGGCTGCTTCGGTGTTGTTTAAGATGCCATCGCCATCGATGTCACTGCCCGGCACCGGCTGCCAGGCCGGTGTTATCGAATACTGATTGTCTGGAGAAAGCGCGGTCTCATTGCTGCCATCCGGACTTATGGAGTAGACGCGCTGAATAGACTCGCTGCTGTCAAAGCTGTCGTAGATCAGTTTGGTACCATCGGGCGACCAGCTGGCATCAGCCACCGCTGTATGGTCGGCGGTGTCGATGATCTGGGAATTGCTGCCATCGGTGTTCATGGTACCGAGTTCATCGATGTTGATAATGTCATTGTTGGATGTGTCATAGGTAGAATAGACAAACTCGGTGCCCGAAGGAGAGTACGCCACGCTGGTGTAGTCGATGGCCGTCCCGCTGGTGATCTGCTGCTGGTTGCTACCGTCGGCGTCCATGGTGCAGATTTGTTCGACATTCTGTCCATCGGCGCAGATGAACGCCAAGGTGTTGCCATCTGGGCTCCATGCCGGAAAGGCGTCCTGGCTTGATCCATCTGTTAGTGTAGCTTTGCCGCTGCCGTCGGCATTCATAACATTGATGGTGGTGGGAGTTGAGTAGCTGGCGTCGCTGCTAGCGTAGGCGATCTTACTACCGTCGGGCGACCAGGCAGGTGTGCCGTTCTGGGTGTTATCGTCGTTCGTGATGTCGGTGAGACCCGAGCCGTCGGCGTTCATAACAAATATTTGAGCGGTCTGATCGCCAAAATCCTCTCCCATAAAAGCAATCTTGGTACCATCGGGCGACCAAACCGGCAGGAGATGGCTGGTCGAGTCGTTAGTGAGCTGCTGTACATCGCTACCATCGGCGTTCATGGTATATATCTGGTAGGTAAACAGGCCGTCTTGACCGGTAAAAGCAATCCGGCCGTTGCTCGAAGCGCCGAGTACCATGTGAGGCCGAAAGATGGCACCCCCGAACAGATAGACACCTATAGCAATCACCATCAAACTAATGGCGGGAATACGTCTATGGGCTAAACGGCTCATGCTTAACGTGTAGTATACAGCCAATCGCCGGTCAGTACTACCAATCGTCTACAAGAAATATGGCTTGGCGTTGTCGTGGAGTGGCAAGGCTTTGGCCTCGTCGGTGGTAAAATACTTGGCCTCTTGAGCTTCATCGCCCGCCGGGTCTGGGCGAAACTCGCCCGACACTCTAGCGTCGTAGGCAACAAATGCAAACCATTTCAACGTCGGCGAACCCACTTCTTTTCGAATCGTCCAAAAGGCTATTGGCTGGTTGCTCATCCACTCCACCGTTAGGCCGGTTTCCTCGGCAACTTCGCGCGCTAGCGCTGCTTTGGGGTCCTCGCCGTGCTCCAGGCCACCGCCGGGCAATTCCCAGCGGCCATCGGCTTCCCGTAGCAGTAAGACGCGGCCGTCTTTGTCTCGAATGACGGCCTTGACTGATAAACGATACGTGCAGGGTATGGTATCCATAGCGATATAATAACAAGCTCCGCAGGCTTTGTTCCAGCGATACGGAATCGTGAGCAAGGTACTGTCTTAATTGGAGGGGTATCTTGGATAGCTGGCTGAACCAGATGGGGCCAGTCGCCGGGCTGCTATAGCGGATAGGCGGCAATGATCGTTTGCAGGCGTTTCTGGCAACGCCCTTGTGGCGTAGCAGGCTTGCGATCGGGGCTTCTCAGACGGACAGGCCATACCTGCACTTCCGGTTACACCGCAAGGCAGTCCCGCACATCTCGAATGATCTGCTCAGGGCTCTGGGCAAGAATTGTTTTGAAGCCCATTGCCTCGGCGGGGTCAAGGCAGTACTGCTTGTCGTCGATGAATATTGATGCACTGGCAGCCGCATTAAAACGCTCAAGTGCGATCTCGTATATCTCTTTTTCTGGCTTTATATAGCCGACTTTGCACGAGGCAATGACGTCGTCAAAAAGATCGTAGTAACCGGCTTGTTCAACAACCTGGTAGGTCGGCTCGATCACATTAGAAAGGATCGCTATGTTCATACCGCCGGCTTGTAGCTCTTTGGCAAGCGCCAGAATGTCTTGGTTGGCAACCAAACCCTGCCATTTCTTGAATTCATCGGAGATTGAATCGTGAATAGCAAAGCCGTAGTTTGTGCGCAACGCTTGCCAGTATTCGGCTTCAGAAATTTGCCCACGCATAAAACGCTTCATATATGTCTCAAGTATTTCTTGTACCTGCGCATTGCTGGCACCTACGCTTTTTAGAAGGTCGCTCAGGAATTCATCGCCCGGATCATTGGCAATGACACCGCCCCAGTCAAAGAATATCGTTGTATAGGTACTCGTCATCTTCCGATTGTAGCATTTAGGAGTAGGAACTTCTTAGTTCCACGGCCAATCTTCTCGTTCGGTGCTGGGCTGAACTGCCTGGTTACCCCAGACAAGGGCGTGCCTCTGCCAGAACAGTCTACTCTGGGGCGTTTCAAATTCATCCCCCGGAAATTGCGGTGCTGCCGTGCCAATCCAGGCGCTCCATAGCTCGTAGTTGTCCTCGGGATCTTTATGGAGCACGACTGTTACAAAGTTTGTGGGCTCGGCTTTGCGGTTCCGTACGAAGCGAGTGTAGTTATCGCGGTTCAGGCGTTTTGCGTACAGAATCTTATCCGTTTCACCTGTTTCGACCAAGTCTGATAGGCCAACTGGTCGCCCCATATCTTTATCGACGTAGACATTGTCTTCGTTGGGCGCAAGGTGGCCGACGATCTCCTGTACTAGCTCAAGCAGCCGGGGTGTGTCGGCAATGTGTGTGGCGGCATGCGAGCTTTGCGTAGCCACGTAGACCGTTTTGCCGTTTTTGGTCTGACCAATTATGCGTTTTTCCATCCTTTAATCATAGCAGGAGGGTAGAGGAATGAGCGCTGTATGAACAGAGCTAAATTCGGCACGGTAGGCGATTAGTGGCCGACGATCAGTCTGGCAAGTGTCGAGGGAGTAGACAAGGGAGTCCACTCATGATATAAGTGTAGCCTTATGGCAGAGCAAGGAGCAGCCTTTTCAAACCTTAGAGTGGAGACTCGCTTTACTGGTGCTGCGGAGCTGGTTGAGCCGCTGGAAGGCATAGAAGAAGCTCAGGTCTACAATGGCGTGGTAACCACGGTCATTTTTGGAAGGCTGCACTCAGAAGGTAATGATAAGGTGCCCGAGAATGCCTCGTTGCGCTTTCGGTACTATTCGCCAGAGGGCATTCCAGACTCCCATAGCGCACATGTGCTTGACCCGGCTCGCACCGGTACTTTTATGCTGAAGTACTATGCGAGGCCGGATGAGGAAAGGCCGGGGAATCAAAAATACAATATAGCCAACATACCATTCGGTGATGTATTCCGTCCTCTGGAGAGTCCTACCTTTCTCGATACGTTAGCTGCGTATGATGGCGGGCGGATGTGCGACCTTATCCAGGAATATTATGGTACCGACATCATCATGCCGCTCATAATGGTCCAGGCTCAGCGAAGGCACCTATGGGTGCCAGAAGACGAGGCGGGGATTGGTCCGGCACGCATAACTTTTGATCGAAACACTACATTTTGGCCAGTGGTAGAAAGAAAGCCCGGAGACGTAGTGGTCGCTTGCAAGGCCTACACCTTTGACCAAAACATCTTGGAAGTCAAAGGGGCCAAGCCGCTGGATCCCGCCGGCCACGCCAGCCGGATTCTGCTTAGGCGGCTTTTTGGCGAAGCTGCAGAAGGGTACATTCCACACGGGCGGATAAAACGCGAGCTAGGCAGGCGGGCTATTGCGCTTGGGGGTACGCCCAGGCTGCATAATCTTGAACTAGAACATATTGGAGATCCATCGAGGCCAGGCGAAGTATTTCGAAGCTTTAAAGAAAGAGAACGCAAAATAGACACGGCCGCTGATCCACGGGACGCAACCCGAGCTATATCCACGCGCCCCAGAGAAGGGATATGGGTTGACCCAGGATTCGTCGCCCCCACCGTGAAGTTTCGCTTCCACACTTTTAACGCCAAGGGCGGCGATACTATTGTGGCTGTTGAGAAACATAGGTACGTAGACGGGCAGCTCAAGGGATCGCATTTTCAACACAAGCAACTCATCCGCAGTGGCGGGGCATCCGCTGACGTACTGGTGAGGCACGAGGTTATGGCACCAACACTGCCTGATTTGTGGAACAAGATTGGACAGGAGCCCGGAGAACGTATCGGCCTTACTCCTTATGCCCATCGCAACCGATACCAAAGACGAGTGGTCTGCGAGGACACCGGTAACGTCTTCGTAATATTGGCCGATTATTGCCGTGCCGAGTCAGAGGATGGCGGCGCGGAGCTCTTTCAGGTAGAAATTGAATTTCTCGGCCGCGAAGGCTTTGATGGCGCTAGTGCAAGCGCACTTGACGAAGAGCTGATTGACGCCGACTTTAAGCGTATCGAGGAGGTCGTTTTAGAAGCTCCGGATCTTATGGCGACAGGCGGCCAGACCACTAAGCAGGACTGGCTAACAGGACGGGCGCGGCAGGAGGCCTAAGCTTTACAGATTGTTCAACTGACGGTGGGCTTCAACAAATGCGCCCATGCCATTGCGCGTACCAGGCGGGGGAAGCTGCTCTGCCACCACCGGATATATGTGTCCGTGAACTTGGGCTTGTGTCTGACCGGCAAGACTGCCCAGGTTGAACGCCGGCCCCGTAAAGTGGCCGGTAAACTCGGCCCCAACCGCCTTCGCCAGCCGGCGTGGGGCATCGGCGAGACCATTCTCGTCCGTGGCAAAAACATTCGTCAAATCGGCCCATTCTTCGGGCAGCAATTCCGTAATGGCCATTACTTTGCGTTTGGCGACCAAAAGACCTGCCGCCATACCGCGCACTTTGCGCTTGTCCTCGGGCTGCAAGATTAGATGCCAATGATTGTACTCATGAACATATTCATCTTCGCTTACGCCGGTACTGGTATGGGCGCCATCAGGTATATAAATAACAGATGAGTCAGGGATAAGTCCGAGTGGGTATTTATTCATTAGTAAATAGTAGCATGTCGGCAAAAACAATAAAGAAGGTGTATGGTTGATTCTAAAAAAACAAAAGCGCCAATCAAAGCTTTAGCGCTCTTCCAAGGCTCCAAAATAAAAGAAAACAGACCCGCAACTACCGGTCTGTTTTCTTTTAGTGAAACGTTGAGTACGCTCAGGCGTTACCGGGCAGTATGATCCAGCGCTGACTTGGGTCGGAAACCGGGGGGCAGGTGTTCTGTAATGGCCAGCGCGCACCCGAGGCGTCCGTGTCGAGGCATAGTCCACCAGATGCAATTGTTATTTGGTACTGTCCCGCAGGGGTTCCAGAAATGTGCTGAAAATACAACTGCTGATTGAGGCCGCCGTTACAGGTCCATTGCTCAATTCTTTCGAACGGGTCTTGATCGTAGGGACCGGGTACGTCCATACACAAAGCAGCATTACTCGCAGGGTTGAGCGAATAACGGCCGTTTCCAACGCTATAGGAATACCATTGTGAGAAGCTGTTAGACCGATTGGCGCAAGAAGTCAGCGTAAGAAAAGTACCACTCGATCTTGAGCTATTGGGTACATACAGACAATCACCGTACTCGACATTCTCAATGAGGCCGTGAGTGATAGTCGGTATAGTATCCGCCGCCGCGTAATTTGTAATACCGGCGGTTAACGCAATGCTGCTCATTACACTAATAACACTGATTGTCCGTACCAGCTGCCATAATCTGTTAGCCGTTATTCGCATGTGGTTACCCTCCACAAATTTAATTATAATTTAATGATAACTTAATAATTACACCGCCACTTGAACATAGTCAAGCACGCATTGCGTGATATCTGTTACAGGGCGGGCGCTGGTATCTCAACGTTGCCGGTAGCATTGGACCAATATTCTCGTTGTTCTAGTAATCGGCGCATGCTATATTAGAAACTTGACCTTAAGAGTAGGAGGAGTTATGGGTATAAAAGTTGAGGCTGGTGCACTAGACGCAGGTTTAGGACAAGGGGCGGAAATCCTTGGTCTGCCTGAGTTTGTTGCAGCTCCGCCGGACGTTACGGACACTTGTCGGAGCACTGAACTTAGTGCCCTTGCCGGTGAAACCGCTCTGGGAGGTGCTCTGTCTCCGCAAGTCGATGCAGGTCTAGACGTTCCATTTGGGACAGAGTTCCTTGTCCGTCTTCCCGGATACGATGAGAAACTTTCCAAAAACGCCACTGCATCGCCAGCAGCGGTTAAAGTATCACGCACAGACGCCAGGGGTAATCCAACAGAGCTTGAAACCAGCCCTCCAGACACTGACTAGGCGTTAGACGCTCACCTGTATGACGAAGCACAGCATTATTTGCATTAGCGATGTTGAAGACGCTCACATTCCGTATGTGCAGCGCCATCTAGATTCAGCTATGCTTGTAGTCTTTGGGCGCGCAACTGCAGAAAAACGTGGTTTGTCTTATGAATTCGCACGCGGCAGGGCACAGTTACTGTATGAAGGCCGTCCAATTACCTCTGTAAAGTCCGTCTGGTATCGCAAGCCAAAGATATACCCGGAGCAAATCCAAGTTCCGCCAGAGTATAAGAAGTATGCCCTATCGGCGATGCGCATCCATGCCGATGCCATGCTCTCGCTCTTCCCCGATGCATTCTGGTTGTCCGATTACTATGCAATCTTACGCGCTAGTAGTAAGCCATGGCAACAGATTGTGGCCCACCGGCTCGGGTTCCATATACCAGACACCACTGCTACTTCGGATGCGCAGCGGGCCAAGCAGTTTTTGGCGGCTCATAATCGCACCGTAGTCAAAACGCAAGCAGCGCACATGCCGGTCTTTGGTACCGAAGTGAGGACTTTTCCAACAACGCTAGTGCAAGAAGGCGAAACGGTAGATATGAAAGGCCTACACCTTTCACCGGCCATCTTTCAGCAAGCCATTGATTTTGCCTACGAGCTGCGGGTGAGTGTTGTGGGAGACAAGGTATTTACCGGGCGCATTGTTGACCATCACGCAAAAGATATGCCGGCCGCTATGCGCGACTGGCGGATTAACCACTTGTACGAGGCTGCTAAGTTCGAAGCCTATGACTTGCCACCCGCACTGGCGCGACAATGCGTGAGCCTAGTAAAAGAGCTTGGCCTCCGCTTTGGCGCCATCGACCTGATCGTTGATAAAAAAGGCAAGGTGTGGTTTTTGGAGATCAACCCGAATGGGCAGTGGGCTTTTATCGAAGATGATACGGATTTGCCTATAGGCAAAGCAATCGCTGATCTATTGGCCGGCGGCGGGAGATAGCCTGTGTCGCAAAAACATACTCAAGGAGAAGCGATAAGCCTATTTCCAGAAGATCTAGAGGTACTCATTAGCCCCGGTGATCCTCAGCTCGAAGCGCACCCTAGGCTACGTGAGTTGCTAGAAACGCCCTTCGCGGCTCTGCTGGATCTTGCCATTCGAACAACGGTAGATCTGAGGGACTTAGAAGAAGGCGTTCCCGGCGACCCAAGAGCTGCAATGGTCGTATCGCGAACAGCACTCCCCTACAGGGAAAACAGCGTTGCGGTTGAAGCAGTACTGCCGCAGGCGGCACAAACATCGTGGGCGGCGGTGCACGCGGCTCAATATAAGGGCCCGCCAGGTGTGTTTGCGACACCACCGCGAACATCCTGGGCGATTTCATGCGAGGTGGATAGAGGGCGTACCACATATTATCACTGGGATCAGGACCGCGATGGAGGCAGCGCTGCACTATTTGCGCTAGGAGGGACGGATTGCATCGAGGTAGATGACAGTTCTCTGCCGGTAGAGGCAATGAAAAGCCGACTTGGCCTGGCAATGTACGAACGAGACCATCCCAACATTGCTGCCGAACTTGGTATAGAGAGCCGCATACCGCCGTTCAAGCTCTTGGAGAGCCTACAGGAGAGCGAACTAAGACGCCATACACCTCGAGCCCTCCTAAAGGATGAGGCTGACAACTAATGCTGAGTCGATAACCGCGCTAATGTGTGGAGAACGCGTTACCCAGTAAATATTACTGAGTAAAGGCCGGATACGATCCCGCCTTTAACGCTTCCCATCGCTCACGGGGACATAGAACTGGCCAATGTTGCCAATTCTTTCTATAGTCTTCAAATTCAACTGGCTTCACCCAATGCAACCGGTCTGGTGCTTCAATGGGAATGCGGTCGGGGAATCGGATACCTTCCAAATGGTCTGTTTCATGCTGTGCAATGCGCGCGACGAAATCAGTTAACTCGAAGTTGATGGGGTTGCCGTTACGATCCAGGCCCTCTAATGTCACTCTCTTCGATCGTTCAACATTACCGCAGATGCTGCCACACGACCAACAGCCTTCTCGACCTGGCGTTGTTTCGGCAGAACGATGGGTAATCTTTGGATTGATGAAAACCTGCAAGTGCTGTTCTTTGTTAGAGCCATCTGCAGTAAGGTCGATCGTTATAATGCGCTTGGCCACCCCAAGCTGCGGTGCGGCTAAGCCCACCATCTGACGGCTATCTTTTTTACTGTGGCCTTTTCCGGCAGAAAGCGTCAGCATGCGGTCAATGATGCCTTGCACCTCCGGCGAGGCGATTTCCTCTGGCTTTACCGCTTCAGCTACGCTATTGAGCAGAGGGTTGGTCGGTTCAATAAGGGCTAGCTTCGGTACATCAGTTTTTGTCATAAGTACTCCTGATCTCAGTATAGCCCCTTACACGTAAAGCCCTATACCAGATGATGGATTTGAGACCTGCCAAACCCTGAAGTGTCGTTAGACAATTCCAACCGCGTCAGTCTTCCAGTCTAAACACGCCGGTGCCAACTCTGCCCTATTCCTCAGGTGCCAAGTAAATGGTGGACCAAAATAGCCGGCCAGGCCAGTGCTTTAATAAGGGCCCAGACGAATCCCCAAAAGCCGGCCGATTGCTGAACAAAATAAACTGCCGCCCCTATGTAAGCTAGCAACAGCACGAAACCTGTCGGACCATGCTGGTTGATAACCTTTACAGACTTGTCGACTTTAACCATGGATATATCCCTCCGTTACCATAGCACGAAGTGGACGCTAGAATTGTGACGCAGCTCACTATTCTGTCACTGGCAAAATGGCCGCTTTCTATGGCTGAGGGTTAAGATGGCATTCCCAACTTTTAGAGGCTTTCGAAAGGCAAAGCTTGTATGTTGCGCTTCCTAGCCTAAGTCGTCTGGCTTAGTCTCTCGATCCTGGCAGGCCTGGGCGGCGTAAAGTAAGGATTAGAGCCGTGAGCCATAATTATTTGCGGCAACCGTATTCCCCCATAGAAAGATGGGTGATGGGCAACCCCCAGTGGCGTAGGCCTCTCTCTAAACCCACGATGTTTATAAAAATCTGCTGCTGCGCTACCCGCAGTAACCTTCACTACTACTATAGGACTCATATGACCCATCAGGGCTTTCAGCAGAGCAGAGCCTATACCGCGTCTTTGGTGATCGGGGTCGACGTAAAGGGCGGTAATCTCATCGTTTGGATTGCACGATACGCCATAGCCCGAATAGAACGTCCGTTTAGGCATCTGGCCCAAACCAACACCGACTATTTTGTTGGCAGCTTGGTCGCGGGCAACATACAAGATCTGCGATACTGACTGGTCGGCTTGCTTGTTAGCAATCATTGAAGCCCAGTAAGTTTGTTTGCGGTCCAAGAAGCCTATTTCTGGCCTTGTATCGTAGACAAATCTTGCTAATGCTTCAGCAGTAGCGCCCATTGCAGGGTTAAGATAGGCAGTCTCAAAAGCTCGGGCATGCGTTTGGGTTATGCCCTGTTCATCACCTTTCACGGCCGTGGTAACAGCGTAGTCTCCTAGGTGCATAAGCACCTCTGGCGGTTTTTCTGGCGAGGACATGGGGTTATCAAATGATGCCTTCTCGGCTGCTAGACTTGGGTGATAAGAACCTGACATTTATCAAAAAAGTATAGAGTATGTGGATGATGCATATCAAATGGCTGATCTTCATCTGTAAAATGATTCCAAATAATCTGGCTGGGAAGGAGGGATCCGAACCCGCTCCTTGGTCGGAAGCGCCCAGATGGGCTTTAATCTCCTCGACGCAGGATTGCGTAAGGCTGAGCAGCGGGGTAGTATTTGCGTACGATCAGAAGTATGTTAATAGTATAGCTTTATGAGTAAAGACGTTATCCCTGGATTCGAGCGTATGAGCGTAGTCGATATTACTGCCGTTCCGTTTGACTTTACGTCTAACGCCGAAGGGTATAGCGACGATTGGCGCTACTTTTCACAACGCGTCGCCGGTGTTTGCGAGTACCCCACAACTGAGTACGTTGATGGGTTAGGTCTCTACTTGAAAGAGCGTATCGATCACCTCGCATCCGTCCGTGGTGAGCCGCCTCGCGTGCTGGAGATTGCTGCAGGAAGAGGCATCCTGAGTTATCTGCTTAATGAAAAGCTCGCAGATTTCGGTAGCCCCACGGTTATCCATGCTTCTGACGGCGACTGCGACGTTCGTTCATATTTTCACCAAGCCCTCCCGCATGTCCGTCGGGAAACTTATGGCAAAAGTATGGTGCGTGTAAGGCCAGACATCGTCATTGCAAGTTGGCTGTATGCTGACTATACGCGCGCCTTGCGGGCTATGAAGGTGGCGGAATATATCTTGATTGGTCGAGTCGGCCATGCCGGCCATAGCGCTTGGGGGATAGATAGGGAGGGCAATCTGCTCACTGACCCTGAATATGCACGAGATGGGTACGTCAAGAGGCATCTTTCGTGGCTGCAGCCGTTCCAGATCTCGCATCAGTCAGTGGAAGGCGACATGCACAGCTCTGCAACGTATGCCTTCACTCGGAAAGACTTGGTTGTAGGGGCGTAGCTTAAGCATCGTCGATAAAGTCAGGGCTCTCCTCGTGAAAGCCGGAATAGGCTGTACGGGTCAATATAGTGGCATGCGAGATGTAGGGAGTAAACTCCTCCGGCAACAAAGATCTTTTCTTTTACCCATTAACCGGATCAAGCGTAAAGCATCCTGGCTCGGCGCTATGCGCGTCATCATACAGATTGGGCATGCCAATGTATTGCATCCAGGCCTGATGCACGTTTAGGATTTTCTTTTGGATATCTGTTTTGATGCTAGGTTCCAAGTAGTGGAAAGGGCAGATATGTTGGGCTTGGCCGTTAGGTTGCGGATTTAGAATGCCTATTTCGACGATGCCAAAACCAGGGTGGTACTGTGAGTCGTGATCGCTTACCTGGCCGATTATTTGTCCGCCGCTTACGTGGTCGCCTTTTTTGACCAGCGGATTATCGACATGCTCGGTTTCGTAGATGTAGCTGCTGCCTTCGTGGCTCGACACCCAAATGGTGTAATCGCCGCTATACAGACTTTTGACACTAACTACAACGCCATCGACGAGCGAGTGAACTTTAGTGCCTAACGGCAAGACAAAGGTCGGCTGGGGGTTACGCTTCGTAGGGTCGTTGGGCGAGCGCGCATCCTGGATCCCAAAGTCGCCAAAAATCATGTGGGTAATGCCCAAATCATGATCTTCGTGGGTAAAGATCATATCACCGGCGCGGTTTGTCGTTGGATCGTAGTAGCCCAGGTTGAAACCGATGCTTTTAAGTAGCAGCGGTTGGTCACTCTGGACTTTAGCTATCTCGTTTGCCTGGACTGGTTTGTGTTTGGAGTGAAAGATTTTAAAGCCTACTATACCCAAGGCAGCTACAACTACCAAAATAACTATTAGCTCCAGTAGTGCAAAGCCGGCCGTCTTTTTAACCACTAGCTCATTGTACTCCGTTTGGCTGGGGATGAGCCTCTCAACTGACACCCCTTACTTACTGTTTTTATCCTTGTTGGGCACTGTCAGGGGTAGCGGCCGTTGGTCTTCACGGACTAGTTAGCAGTAATCGGAGATCTCTGGGCGTGGTCTCGTGCTTGGTCAAGGTATCGAAAGTATGGGTACGGCTCACCGTCAAAGAACCTTGCCTCTAATGCATCAAGATCTCCGGGTACTATGTCCCTAAAGCCAAATTGGTGAATCGCTAGTGTGCGCTCGCGGGCGGCGAAATCCTCTCTGGTGTTCGGGTAGTCGGTCGTTATAATCTCGAAGTGGCAATATGGTCTGATTGTAAGGCTCGCTAGGAAGTCCACATGTCTTTCGCGAGCCGGTGGGACTATACCTACCACTCTACCCAACCTATTGGCAATGGCAATGCGTGTTGTGTAATCAAGATTCGAAGGAGAATCCTCTGATAAAGGTTCTACCCAGACATCCTCTTCTGAACAGCCACGCCGTTCAATCATGTGTTGCCTACCCATATCACATTCAAGGTTTGGATGCCAAGATCTACTCGAGAGCCATCGCTGTCTGACTGCTCGCCCGCCAGATACGATTGCTATGCCCACTATACCTGCGGCCAAAAGCCTGCTTGCCGCATCAAGACACCCGATGGTCTCGTCGGGAAGTTGCCATATCCCACCCGGACCCATAACCGGCTCAATACCAAATACAACGGCTGCATCATACTCAGGTAGTTTCATGGCGTAAAATTATAGACAAAGTTAATAATTTAACAAAGGTTTTTTTAAGGAATTCTTGAATTATTGGCTGGAAAGGATGTTCTGGAATATAATCTTTGTCCCACTTTCCGGGGAGGAAGTCAAAGAAATACGCGAGATGTTAGACGGCTAGTTTTTCGATTGCTTGATCAACAAAATGCCTGTGACCATTCTGAAACTTCTGTAACGTTTCACCGTCTAACCCCCATTCAGCCATTTTGCCTGCTGGCCGTAGTGCAGCACAAAGATCCCAGTAAGGAAGATTGCCGTAGTCGAGGGCAGGCATCAAGGATTGATAATGGTTTGTGAATGTCTCTGAAGCTTCTGGGCCAAAGAACATTAGGATTTCTAAGCGACCATTGCCTAAGTCGGCTAATGGATCGCCATAACCGGCATCTTCCCAATCGATAATGCCGGCAAGCTTGTTATGTTTCCAGATACTGTTTCCGGGCCAAAAATCGCCGTGCAGTAGGACGGAGTCATTGGTTTGTGTTGGTGGCCAAGCACTGGCTAGAACGTCACGAATGCGACTTTCACTGAGCGTTTCGTCTAGCTTTTGAGGACGCTTTTGTAATTGATTTGTGAATACCTTTGTCTGATCTGGTAAAAATGCAAGCTCCTCACTAACCCTAGCGGCATGGATTCTAGCCAAGATGTCTGCCATTTGTTTAACGAAGTCGGTTATGTTTGAGGGTTCGTCCACGGCTTTGCCGTCAATAAAGGAGACCACAAGATAAGGGCTGGGTAGGATTTCATTGGACTCGTCGGCGTAAAGAGGTTCTGGTACGGGGAGGTCATGGGAACGCAGTATTTTAAGTAGGCTGAACTCGTGGCTGGCAACGCTCGGATCGCTCAGAAGATTCGCCTCACCATATTGACGGACAACTACCTTTCGCTGCTCGCCACCGGGCAACTCGATTTCAAGCGCCGTCACTTGAGCCGAGACGCCGCCTTCTAATTTAGAAGCTTTTAACAACGTAGCTTTAGGATGGATTCTACGGACGACCATTTCAAATTTAGTCGTGACATCAGATGTGTGCATGTCGCTAGTTTAGCATTTTACTTTTCTGTAGGAGATAAAGGAACTAAACAAAACCAAACCTTTTGGAGGCTAAATATGGCTCAAACTCAAAGAAAACGCCACACAGTGACGTTCTCTAATCTGTTGATGATTCCCTGGCCGGGGCTAGTTAACGATGTTAGAACCTTAATAGTCGGGGTTTCGAGATCGGATTGCTATGCCAGTATTTGATAAGCAAGCCTAATCTGGTTTACTTGATATTAATATGCTTATCGTAGCTCTTATCCTCGTGTTCTGCTCTGCTGCTCTGCATGTTGCTTGGAATGTAAAACTACAATCAGAGAATGATCCGCTAGACACTGCCACAAAGGCGCTATCCCTGGGGGTTGGTTGCCTGCTGCCAGTGATTTTGGCGTACTGGTTGATCGTGGGCCGGCCGATGATCTCTTTGCATGCCCTACTTTTCGCGGGTCTATCGGGCTTAGCTGAACTTGGCTATTTTTGGTTTCTGTCATATAGCTACCAGCGCGGCGAGTTGTCGGTTGTTTATCCGATGGCTCGCGGGTCGGCCCCGGTTCTATCGTTTATGTTTGGGATTGTGTTTTTGGGAGAGCATATCAGCCGGCTGCAAGTTATTGGTGTAATCTGCTTGCTCCTGGGCATTTGGCTCGTTAGGAGCGCCGCAATTTCCGGAGCGCGTGGCGCCATTCCTGCTCTTGTGACAGGCGTTTTTATTGCCGCTTACACTGTTTTGGATAAGGTTGGGTTGGTGGGTATTGACCCTGTTTTGTTTGGGGCTCTGAAGTACATCTTTACGGTATTGTGTTTACTGCTATTTGCACCATTGCGCCCTCTTTTTGGCATGACTAGGCCACTAGCAACAGGCTTTCAATCTTGGAAGAAACAGTTATTGATCGGCGTGAGTATTATTGCGACATACCAGCTCGTATTGTTTGCCCTTGCTATGGCTCCTGTAGCTATTATTTCGCCAATGCGTGAGTCGGCATCAGTCGTGGTAACTATATGGGGTATCTGGAAGCTCAGAGAGCGCAACGGTCTAGTGCCAAAGCTTTTGGGTGTTGGGACAATCTTTGCCGGCATTGTTTTGCTCGCGGTGTAGGTATGTTGTGGATTTCGGACACAAAAAGAGGCTTCGTTGAGCCTCTTTTTAAGCATAAGTGCTATGGCTGGGGAGATGGTGCGTAGTCCAAACTCTCGAGATTAGCGAAGCTGAAGTCGTAGCGATTCGATCTCTCTTCAGCTATGAATCAGATGACTTGGTATACTTGGAACTATGATACAAAAACAAGCCGTCCCAGACAGCCGAATTATCGATTCGCTTGTCAATGACTATAAGTTTAATGTTGATACGCTGCTATTGCTGCCTATTGGCGCCGATGCCGATGCCTTGGTGTACCGGGCGCGGCTGCGAGACGGTTCGGAGTATTTCGTAAAACTAAAGCGCGGTCATGAGCACGACGTCAGCGTGACGATTGCGAGGTTGCTCTACGATTCCGGAATCAAGCAGATTATTCCGCCGATTATGACCGTTCATGGACAGCCAATTCAAAAGGTTGGCGATTTTACGCTCATAGTTTATCCGTTTATTGAGGGCAAAGACGGGCTTACACGTCCGCTTGGTGAGGATCACTGGGCGACACTCGGTAAAGTACTCAGGCGCGTCCACGACTTTAAGCTGCCAGAACCGATTCAAAAACAAGTGCGGCGGGAAACTTATTCACCTAAGTGGAGGGAGGCTGTCCGGTCATTACTTTTGCAGATTGAGACGGACTTTGACGGTGATGAGAGCGCGTTAAAGCTCGCTGAGTTTATGACTGCGCAGCGGACTAGGATTCACCACCTTGTCGACCAATCCGAGCATCTAGCACGGGAAATGAGTAAACGCAGTCCCACGTTTGTGCTATGTCACTCTGATATCCATGGTGGCAATGTATTGATTGATTCGTCCGACAGGTTGTACGTAGTGGATTGGGATGAACCGATCATGGCCCCAAAAGAGCGTGACCTTATGTTTATTGGCGGCGGCGTGGGCAATGTCTGGAACAAACCAGCCGAAGAGGAGTCGTTTTATGGGGGCTATGGGCAAACTGATGTCGATACGCTAGCTCTGGCATATTATCGCCATGAACGAATCGTCGAAGACATTGCCTTATATGGGCACGACCTACTTCGGACAACAGATGGAGGCGAAGACCGGCCGGAAATGCTCAACCAAATGGTTGCGATGTTTGACACCAACGGAGCTGTGGATATGGCGTGTAAAACCGACCGGGGCTAGCGACAGACAGAATGACTCGCTGGGAGGCAAGCGTCTATCCCAAGTTAGCATCCGATAAGAAGAGCACTAAGGGCGATCTACAGTGCGCAATTCTGACCTGATAGGGTCGTCGGCGCGTATGAGCGTCGTCGGATAATACACGAGCTCGCCATCAGACGGTACGAGCAAAGCCTCGTAGGTTGACTTTTCTTGTAGGCGCTGCCTTACGGCGTCATCTTCCATACTCGCGAATGCCTCCCAGCAGATCTGGGCGCAACGGAATGGTTGATGTTTGAAAATTGCCAGGCCAATGCGAGCAAACAGCTTTTCTAGTTGATCGTCATATTGTTCCGCGAGCCTGTGGTGGCGATCGTTGAGAGCTTTCTCAAGGCCGCTGCTGTAAATAAATAGCTGCACACTTAGTTTGTGTTGGCCAGACTTTGGCTGAAAATCGAAGTAGCTGAATTTAAACGGCAATAGTTGGACACTATGAAAGTCTAAGTAGCCACAGAGCCTGAGGCCACTGTCCGGGAGCTTTTGCGGGAGGTGATTGAGCGTCTGTAAGCTAACGGTGGCGTCTTTGTGCGGCGATTCGATATATAGGGCTGTTACATCAGGAAAGGCCCTGATCGCTTCGATCATGGGTGCGATTTGCTGCGGATCACCCGTCAGCTCTATGTTTAATTCAAAACAATCAGCCATCCAGTTCTCTGGTTCGGACAAGTTGGCAATCTCGGTAGCGTTATTCATATCATAATTGTATCAGAGCGAAGTGGCGGCTGATTCTAGAGATCTTCAGCCACTTATTAGGTACAACTCGAGTTGGAAAGAGTTTTGCCAATGGGATGTAGAAGCTATCCGGCGCTGCTTCGCTGAGCAGTCTCGCACGGGGCTGGGCGAAGCCGTGCTTGAGGGGATTAACCCTGCACGCTGATACTTCATAGACAACCATCGTTTGCACCTGTTACTATAAGCACAATGAACCCTCAGCTACCGCCGGAGCAACCGCCCCAGGTGCATGTTACGTCTGAAGCCCCCCAGTACACACCAACAAACCAATCCTCACGCAAGAAGTTATGTATCGTTCTAGGAATATTTGGCGTGGCGCTAGGAGTAGGTATTGCCATTATTGTCTCACGGCATGGCAGTCCTACGGCAACGCCTGAGTTATCGACTCAATCCGTGACCGGTACGCGGCTGCCAAGTAATAACGTAGACGTGTCCTCACTCGGTAATGCCTACGACAGTTATGCCAGAGCCGGCGTTAAAGATTTCTCAAGCGATAAAAAGCAGGCGACACTGGCTGCCTTTCAATCCCTCAGTAGCGGATTTGGACTTCCTCCGGCATTTTTTCAGGATAAAACGACGGTCCTAATTGCTCTGGGTATCGCTCGCGGCTCGCTTGATCACGCCGCGCAGACAGACGGTTATCGCAATGCATTCTATCTATTAAGCGCCGACCAACTAAATGCCGTACCCAGTGGTATGACCGACGAATATTTTGTTGCACCCAAAACCAGCGACGCTCAGGTGCCCGGCGTGCTGGCCAAGTATACCGATCGAGCAGACACCACACGACTGAAAGGGATTATGCAATCAAGTGGCGTTGAGGCCGATGTGGCCAAAAACCTCGGGCTCTCGGACGCAAGTGCCTTAGCGTCGTATACGCCGCTAGTTTTGAACTTCAAGACTGGGAGCGACACTCAAAAAAAGTTTGGCACCGAAAACTACATGTTTGGCGCCAGTCCAAAAATGTGGGTCGAATCGACCAGCACCGCAACCTATTTAGTTATGACCAAAGATTACGGCGAAGCGTTTATGAACGCGCCGACCGGCGACGAACGCCATACGGTTATTCATGAGCTTGTCCATACACAGCACGCTTTTGTGCGGGGTGAGCTGGGCCATGCCATAGAAGAGCGACGAGCCGAACTGTTTTCGGGCGATAAATCTGCCTACTACGACGCCAAACAATTATTTATATACACACAGGTATTTAGCGGCTTTAGCCCGCTCGACCTTATGCGCAAATACAGTACCAACAGCAACGACTTTTATGTTGGCCTGTACAGCGCTTTAGGGGTCGATGGCGCCAACGCATTTGTGGTGAGTACTCCGAGCGTCTTTTTAATTCAGCCATCGACCGCCGTTAAAAAAGCGCAGGCAGCCTTTGGCGGCATGGATAGTGTTATCAAAGTAGCCATAAAGCTCGGCAGCACCGACCAGACTGCCATGACCGCCCGCATAAAAGCGCGGGCCGATACGCTCTTGGGAGTTTTTGGGACAAAACAAAAGACTATCGATGATCTGACAAATAATCTAGATCAAGTGTACGGCATGCCAACTGCAGCGCAGACGATGAAGCAATACATCACGACTCATTAGAAGATTTTGGGCTGGTGGTGGGGATCGTATAACTATTCCAAATAGCCGTCAGTAATGCTATCCAAGTGGTTGAATAGGCATCCTATGGGTGGTATTATCATTTTATATGCAATGGCATTGGGCTGCGATTATAGCTGTACTGTTTGGCGTCGCCATGTTTTATGTGCGGTTCGGCCAACTCAGGAGGTCTATTAGGAGAATGCGTGCCTTGAGCAAAACGAAGACGCCGAAACATAAAGAATAAAAACCATCCAAGCAAACATGATCAAAGTAACGCGCCTCTCATTGATTATCTTGGGCAGCATGCTGGTATTGGATATTGTAAATCCATTATAGAATTTGATATCATCAGTGTATAAGCATAATCTAAAAAGAAAGCTAAAAATAATAATGCCTTCCCAAAACTCCAAGCAATCCCCCGCCTATAACAACATTGTGCCTACCAAAAAACGTATACCCACTTGGCTTAAGGTGGTCGGGATAATCGCTGTTATCTTTATTGTCGCGATCATTGTCGCTGTTATTGTGGCAACTACTGCAACAAAAGCTCCCCAGAAAATTAGCGATCAGTTCGTCAATGATCTGCAATCTAGTAATTCCAGCGCAGCCTATGCACTGACAAGCAAAACATTTCAACAAGCTACTACCGAGGAGCAATTAGACAACATCATTCAGCGGGTTGGTCCCGTTTTGCAAGGGCAAGAAAAAGTGACTGGCCGAGCAATTGAAAAATCAGCTGGCATGCCTGAAACGGCCGTACTGGTCTACACCGTAAAGACTTCCAACGGCAATAAATACATTAGGACTGAGCTACAGAAAAGCGGTGGTGTCTGGCAGGTGATTAACTTTAGGTCGGCTAATAACCCACTCGATACAACGGTAGAGTAATATGCAGCCTTATACTCTGGAGCAGACTTTGACGGCGGTAGATAGTTTGAATAAGCCCGATCAGCCGTTTCAGTACCGCGTGGAAGATAATCAAATAATTGGGGAGTGGAAGTATCTCGACGCTACCTGGGCCGCACCGTTGGCTGCTGGCAATGTGGATAAAGAATTTCGCGTAACGGTGAGTTTTGACGAGTCTAATCATAGCTTTATATCAAAAGACCATCAGTCACAAAGTAAAAGCAAGATCTCGTTCAATCCCCTTACTGGGCAAATATCCTTCGGCAAAAGTATGGGGGGCTTTAGCGGACATATGGTTGGCAAAGAGATCGGCTTTGGTTTAGGCCAAGCTAAACAACCGCAAAATCAAACGCCTGTCGGCGGCCCTACCTATCAATACAAGTTCGATACGTCTGAGATAAAAGAGCCGTTATTCAACTTTCTGGCGCAAACTGGTTGGCAAAAGGGTAAAACTAGCTTACTTGGCAAGCTCTTTGGCCGCAGTTAGCTTAGCCGTATCTGTTACAATGCTGCACTAGGGTAACAAATACGCCAATAGGACCCCCCGCTGTCTCTGTACTAGATCCTGGATTACAAATGATATGCAAGCTTTAGCTATGAATCATTGCCGATGTTAAACTTTTGCTGATCGCGAGAAGTGTTGGAATTTAGGCAGGACTGCATCATCCGAACCGTTAACGATGGCTTTCTGACACCACGATACAAAGTCAGAGAATACGCCGGAGGCAAAGGTAAAACCGACGCCAGTACCGTATTCATCGTTTACGATTGTTAGCTTGCCGGGAACTTTGTTTTTATCGACGACAGCAAGCATGTAGCAGCCAAGCATCTGGGCGTAGCCTTGGTAGCCCGATTTCATTTCCGGGCTCTTTTTACTTCCGAGCGCTTCGTATTCTTTGTGTAGTGAGCCTAATATGATATCCACAGACTTTAAGGATTCAACGGAATAGTCAAGCTTTATGCCATTTTTCGCGGCATCGGCGACAATCATGGGTGCGAGCTTTTGGTATATTTTTCTGACTTGGGATTCATCGGATGACTTTCCAAACATGGTAGAGCTTCCTAGATTACAGTTTTGATAAGCGTATGATAGCAAAAAAAGACCTTCGAGAAGGTCTTTTAGTTCTAATGTACACAATGGCTGCTAAAAATTAACAGATCTGAAATTGCTTGGCTGACCACGTAGTCCAGAATTGGAACACCGTCTATCCCAGTTTGATTGTCATGTACAGAAAATTGTCCGAGCTGGGGCTGGGCGATGAACTATGAGAGCAATCGGTTGCGTTGTTCCAGGCATTCTTCTGCAAGTACGCCCGCCGTGACAGTAATCGGATACTTCTTTGACTTCTCGGCAATTTCCTCAGCGGGAATTGGCAAAGAAGCTGTCGATTCAGTTTCGGCGCCGTAATAGACGTTAGCCACCTTTGCCTTAATCATGCAGGTCATGCAGGTTGGGCAGGGCTCTGATGTAGTAAAGAAAGTGTAATCTCGGAGGGATAGAGTGTTTAACTCTTTGCAAAGCTTGCGTATCGCATTTACTTCGCCATGTGCGGTTGGGTCTACTAACTCGTTCACGCGATCATGTTCTTTAAGGATAATTTTGCCCTCAGTGTCGACAACAACACATGCAAAAGGAGCGTTACCTTCTTTGACGGCCACTTCCGCTTCTTCCATTGCGATTTTCATTATTGATTCTAGATTCATAGATAGAAAAGCTCCCTTTCAAATCAATAATAACAAATCGGGTTCGAAACTATGCTCAATCTCCATCACGAAGGATTCGAACTCATGCAAAGTAACAATTTACAAATGATAGATATATTCTCTAATAATAACTTGGCTGGGGAGTGCGGATGGATTCCAAACTTTACATCGGCAGATAGAGTTAAAGGTATCGAGTGGGGTTTTTGTACCGTTGCCGTTTATGTTACGCTCAGAGAATGCAACACATAGAGCGGGTGAAGCAGCCCGCCCGCCGCAATACCGCTATTGGCGTCTGGCTTTTTGCCTCAAGTATTCAGTTTTACCTTGCACAGTGGTATGTGGCCGCAAGATTTATCGGACATTTTAGCTTGTCACAAAACACAATCAGCGACCTTGGGAATAACGCATGTGGTACGTATATGGAACGAGTTGTTTGCTCGCCGGCGCACCCGGTCATGAACCTGTCATTTGTGATACTTGGTGTCACCACGATGCTTGGAGCGATTTCTCTGTATCTTAGCAAGTCAAGGAGCAACCGGACGTCTTTGTATGGGCTTGGATGTTTTGTAGTGGCCGGAATGGGTATTGCCATTTTAGGATTCTTTCCAGAGAACAACCCAACGGGCTGGCATCTTCGCGGCGCTCAGATGCACGCATTTGTTGGCAATCTTGGTCTGGTACTGCTTGGCTTGTTCGCCAGCTTCTTGTCGAAGCATTGGCGTTACTTTACGGTTGCTCTAGGCATTTTTGCACTCGTGGCGGTGTATTTTTTCGTGAGGCACAACTACCTGGACTTAGGTATAGGCGGTATGGAGCGACTGGGAGCTTACCCGTTGAGTATCTGGATGACTGCGTATGGCATATTCGAACTGAGGCGACTTCACAAAAACCCTGGCACCAATGACTTCCACGAGGACAGGGTAGGCAATGCAGGCTAAGGCAATAACCGCGTTGCATCACTAACGGCAACCATAGCGCTTTTTAGAACGGACTCCTAATTGAGGGGCTTAAAAATGAATGGTGCTATCACCTATCAAAACAAAGACACCAAACATGAACTTGGCGTCTTGTACAAAATCTGGCTGGGGATGAGGGATTCGCCTGGTTGGCCGAGCGCAAAATGCGCTGGCTACAACCACCCCTTCGCTCACGCTACGGGGCTTCGGGTCCGGGGTTTGCCACTGGCAAACCCGTTCGAATCCACTCAAGCCAACTAAAAACGCCCACCTAACGGTGAGCGATTTTACTTGGCTGGGGAGAGCGGATGGATTCCAAACCTTTAGTGATCAATCTATCACGTAGCTTCGGATACTGAGCGTTCAATGCCTGCTTTACGTAAGATATCATTTGCTATCTCAACGATGGGCCGGTTGGCATCGATCGGTATGCAGCCTGCTTCGACAAATTCCTTTTGTTGTTGCTGGTGGTGGGCAAGTATACGCTCAGCTTCGCCTGGCAAGTGATGGCTTGCATGCTCATGCGTGCTTAGCCGTTGCGCAAGATTCTCGGGACTCACTAGTAAGACAAATACCTTATCAAACAGTTCTTGGAAGTCTCTCCAGTTGGACACGACCCCACCTAGAAAAACCAATGAATCACGGGATAAGAGGTCTTCAATTATTGGACGCTGCCAATTCCAAGCATAGGTCGACCAATCTACTCTTCCTTCGGGCCAATCGATTGTTTCGCCTGTTAGTTTATTCTCTAGGCGTGTGGCACCTGGAATGTCATCCGTATTGAAGGCCGTAAGCCCGTTGTGTTCGAGCAAATGGATGAGAGATGTTTTGCCTGAGCCTTTTCTACCAATAATGAGGAATGTAGCCATGGATAAATCATATCAATACGATGAGAATAAAATAAACAAGAATGCCAAGCATAAGCTCGACGTATAGTACAAAGCCTGGCTGGCTTTGGTTGACGAGGTTCGAAATCGGCTGACATCTATGAGCCTGCCAGCGGATACGTACTGACTCCAGCGGACGTCTCGTGAACAAAGCATGGTCGTTCAAGTGTTGCTGAGCACTAGTATTTGTACTCTCAAACCGTTTAAGGTATAATTAGCACATCATTAATTAATATGACAAGGAAAAACCTATGAGGTCTCCCAACAATTCATTCACCTCTATTACTCCTAACCAAGGAATTTCTTTGTCATATGCAAACTCTAAACATAGGTATTCTGGCGCATGTGGACGCCGGGAAAACCAGTCTTACCGAACGCTTACTGTATAACGCCGGTGTCATTAAGACACTTGGCAGCGTCGATCAAGGCAACACTCAAACCGATAGCCTAGCGCTGGAACGCCAGCGCGGCATCACCATCAAAGCCGCAGTTACTTCGTTTACTGTAGGCGATTTAAAGCTGAACCTCATCGACACACCAGGCCACCCCGACTTTATCGCAGAGGTTGAGCGCTCTTTACGTGTACTTGATGCGGTTGTTTTGGTAGTGTCTGCCGTCGAAGGTGTGCAACCGCAAACACGCATTTTGTTCCGCGCCTTGCAACGCCTGCACATTCCCACGCTCATCTTCATAAATAAGATTGATCGTATGGGCGCGCGCGATATGGTGCTGGTTCAAGATATCCGCGAAAAGCTGTCCCCGCACGTTGTCGCCATGAACGCGGTGCGTGATATTGGCACACGCGAAGTCGAGATAGTTAGCTTCGACAAATTACCAAACATTACGACAGGACAAGTTGGTCGCATGGAAGTTTGTCCAATATTCTTCGGCTCGGCTATTCAGGGTGTTGGCGTGCCGGAACTGACAAAAGCACTTGAAACCTACTTTGCCCCACCAAAGATCGGCAACAACGAACCGCTTTCGGCAGTCGTCTTTAAGATTGAGCGCGGTGTACGAGGCGAAAAGATCGTATTTGCTCGCATGTATTCCGGCGAGTTACGCCTGCGCATCCCTGTCGGACTACACAAGCCAGAAACAGGCGTAGCGGCACAGGTAAAGATAACTACCATGCAGACTTTTAAGGACGGGGCAACGCTGGACACGCCGGTAGCGCAGGCAGGCGACATTGTGAAAGTCTGGGGCCTGAACGAGGCAGCGATTAACGACTACATCGGCACTCCGCCGCGCGATAACCGAAAACCGGCACTGACCCGGGCAAGTCTTGAATCGGTTGTAGCGGCGCTTGTTGCAGACGGTGCGCCGAAGCTCTTTAGTGCATTGCAGAACATCAGCGAGCAAGATCCATTTGTGCAAGTTCAGCAAAATCCGCATGACAAGACCTTGTCTGTCCGGCTGTGCGGCGAAGTACAAAAAGAGGTCATCGAGGCCACACTGACTAACGAATACGGCATTAATGTGCGCTTTAGTGAGACGACAACAATTTGCATTGAGCGGCCAATCGGTAGTGGCGATGGCCTCGAATCTGGCAAACGCGGCGACCCATACTTAGGCACCGTGGGACTGTGTATTGAGCCGGGATCCATAGGTTCGGGTATCCGCTATCAATTAGCTACAGATGTGACTGGAAAAATGCCCACGGCATTCTACGCCGCCATTGAAGAAACCGTGCCGGAGGTTTTGCGGCAAGGTCTATATGGTTGGGAAGTCACAGACTGCGTAGTCACGCTTACGAATGTCGGCTACTGGCCGCGTCAGAGTCACGCCCACGCTAGCTTCGACAAAAGCATGTCCAGTACGGCGAGCGATTTCCGCATTATGACAACGCTTGCCATAATGCAGGCGCTCGCGCAGGCCAGGACGGTCGTATGTGAGCCAGTAAACCGTTTTGAACTGGACATTCCCGAAACGGCATTCGCAAAGGTCATGCAAAGCCTAGTAATCGCCGAAGCCCGACTGGATCGCCAGCCGAAGAGTGACCGTGACGCAATACATCTTGAAGGCCTAATCCCCGCACGACGAATGTTTGTATTTGAGCGCCAGATACCAGACCTCACGGGTGGTGAAGGGGTGTTTGTGTCGGAGCTGGCCGAGTACCAGGAAGTGCAGGGAGTACCGCCAACTAGAGCGCGGACAGACCACAACCCCCTCAACCGACAGGAGTATTTGCGACGGATTCTCAATCGTACGTAGTATGGCGAGGTCTTTCAGCAAATAGACTTAAGGCCCCATCGGGGGCCTTAAGTCTAACATACATAATGGCCGGTAAAAATTAACAGAGTTGAAATTGCTTGGCTGGGGAGAACGGACTTAAACCTTAGACCCTAGTGGCTTGGTAATGTTACTCCAGCTTGTTTTGCAGCCTCAATTAGGTCAGAATGCAGCTTCAAGAGTTTTTGTTCTACGCCTAGCTTTGAAAATGATTCTT
Source organism: Saccharimonadales bacterium (SeqCode) (assembly GCA_035479475.1). GTDB lineage: Bacteria > Patescibacteriota > Saccharimonadia > Saccharimonadales > UBA4665 > JAJZCD01. The sequence continues at coordinate 69,026 of DATIIP010000027.1, forward strand.
TGCCGTGTGAGCCTTTTTGTATATCTGCAATCATTTCGTACATTTCCTTGATGTCGTTGCTGAGCGCTTCTAATTCGCCTTGAACGGGGCTAACTGTCTCCTCGACAATCTTACGTATGGCTTGTAGGTCGTCAAACGTTAGACTCATAGAGTAATCTTATCATAAGAGCCGCCCTAGTTGAGATACTCCGCGATGTACCAGAAGCCAGCGATAGGCTACTATTCGAAAAAACTAACCAAAGTTATCAAAATATTCTTTCCAGCGTATGATTAGCTTGGCTATGTCATTATCGTGCTCCTTGCGAGCTTTTAGCCCCATGCGACTAACCGTGATATCCGTAAGATAATTCGATATACTTTCCTTTGCTTCCCCGCCCATCGCCATCTTCCATACATGACCGGCATAAGAGGAGTATTCGTCTCGTGCCCCCGGAGCATCATTCACACCAATCGGATCCCATAGATAGTAAAGAATCTCATCGATCCGATACATGAGCTGTTGCTTTTGAGCTTCGTTCATAGGTTAACTATATCAAAACAAAAAGACTTCCGAAGAAGTCTTTCGTTCGAACCGATTAGTTCAAAATGCTAATGGCTGGGGATGAGGGATTCGAACCCCCGATCCTGGGACCAGAACCCAGTGCCTTACCGCTTGGCCAATCCCCAAAATACCAGATGATTGTAGCAAAAACAGGGGCAAAAGGCCAGTCTATTCCGCGCTTTTCTGCCGCTGGGCGAAATATTCCGGGTGCTGCTCAAACAGCTCCAGCAGCTGTTCGTAATAAACTCCAACTTTGGGATGAGCATGGGCCTTTTTGCGGTGCTCGGTCAGACGCTCATCAAACAGCTGTTTGGTAATGTCGTTTTCGATGTAAAAGCGGCCCTGGTCTAGGTAACGCAGCAGCATAATGATGACCTTATCCACTGCCCACACAAACCGCGCTTCATCGGTGGCGTGCGATTCGTAGGCGGTAATAGTCTGACCGATCCAGGCAAAACGCGAAAACTGCCGGCGGATTTGCTGCAACGCTTTGGCTTCGCGTTCTTCTTTAGAATCCCGAACCACCTGGCTATGCCAAGGCGAAGTATCTTTCGCGTATAGTTCGACCAAATCGTGTACTAAGGCAAATTGCGCGATGGTACCAACATTTAACTGCTTGTCGATTTCCGGTGCCAGGCTGCAGGCCAGCAGCGCCACGCTCCATGAATGCTCCACATCGTTTTCAAACCGCCGCGGTTGAATCGGCGGTATGGCGTCGCGTTCCACTAGATAAAACGGGAAGACCAAGTTGGTCATAAGTGCGGCGATGTCATCCAGGCTGGGTTCTGACATGCTCACTATTATGACACGAGTTACGGCAGTTACTGGTTATTATTAGAGCTTTATTTGTATCAGTATGCGCCGCTAATGGCTGGCGGAAGTCTACTTATGGGATATCGCGGCGGCGAAAGCCAAAATATGAAATGACTGCGGTGACGAGGATGATGCCGATCAGGTAGGTGTCCAAACCGTGAACCGGCTGGCCACGCAAAATCTTATCGGGCGCAAAATAATGGTACGGTGCCAGTTTGGCCGGGTTCTCTAGCCAGTGGGTGAGCCCACTCAGAGACGCCAGTAAGTAGCCGCCAAAGCCAATTACTACCGCTACCGCACTGGCGGCGCGGCGAGTGAGACTGCTGGCAGCTTGCAGGGCAAACGCAATCAGTCCAAAGCTCAGAGAGAATAGGGCAGTGTAGATGGTGGCGACCGCCAAATGTGCGGCGCCGATGTGCATGCCAAATAGTGGCGCTAGCGCAATGATCGCTAGCAAAGTTACACCCGCTACCGCCACAAACTCTACAAATAGGCTCAGCGATTTGGCGAGCAGTAGCCGCGGCCGGCTAATCGGCCGGGCTAGCACCAACTCCAAGGTGTGATTCTGCTCGTCTCGCCCCAGTACGGCGCTGCCACGGGTGATAGCTAAAATGATCCACAGAATGGGCAGGGTGGCGTAAAAGATTTGGGAGTTCAAAAACGATACCGGATCGGCCACATCTACACTGGCCGCGCCGCCGGTCTTGAGCTCGCGCAGACCAGGGGGCAGCTGGTTCAGCACCTTGTTGAGTTGCTGGGCTTGGTCGCGAATTGATGGATACAGAGCTAAAATCGCGATGGTTAAAATAACGCTGCCAATGGCCCACCAGATAATGGCGGCACGGCGTTGACGTAGCTCCCATAAGAGGCTGGTGATCATTTGGCATCCCCGTAGAAGCCTAAGAACTCGTCTTCTAGGCTGAGTTGCTGCGTGGCAAGGTCTCGTATATCGAACTTGCTTAAGCTGGCTAGAGCTTCGGCAATGCTGCCAGTGGCTTGTAACAGTACGGCATTACCGTCTTCTGACAGAAACTTGAGGTGTGGTGCCTTGTGCAGCTTGGTGATTGTTTTGGGGTCGGCCAGCACAACGCGGAAAGTGGTTTTACTTAGTTCGGTGCCGGTGGCCAGCGATTGCTCGTGAATCAGTTTGCCGTGTTTGATAATGCCGATCCGGTCGCAGACCCGCTGCGCTTCGGCTAGATTATGGCTGCTCATCAGCACCGCCGCGCCGCGGTCGCGGGTTTCGCGTACGGTATCGTAAAAGGCCTCTTGCATAAGCGGGTCAAGGCCGCTGGTGGGCTCATCCAGAATCAGCACCTGCGGCTGGTGCATAAACGCTTGCAAAATGCCGATTTTTTGCCGGTTACCTTTGCTGAGGGCGCTAATCGGCTTGATGGTTTCGGCCTCGAACCGCCGTTCTAATTTACGGCGATAGTCTGCGTCCACCCCACCTTGTTGCTTAGCTAGATAATCGAGTAGCTCGCGGCCGGTAGTTTTGGCATACAATGCCACGTCGCCGGCTAAATAGCCCACCTGCTTTTTAACAGCCACATAGTCGCGTACCACGTCCAGCCCGTTAATTTGGGCTGAACCACTGGTGGGCTGCAAGAAATTCATCAGCAACCGTATGGTGGTACTTTTGCCGGCACCGTTGGCGCCCAGATAGCCATACACCTCGCCCCCGGCGATCTGGAGGCTGAGGCTGTCAAGGGCTGCCACCTTGTCGTGGTCGTAGTATTTAGTGAGCCTGGAGGCAATGATGCTAGTGGCCATTCGCTTACGATTATACGCCAAGGGTGCGTCTGCTACACTAGAAACAGTTATGCGAAAGATTATTCTGGCCAGCCAATCACCGCGCCGTAAAGAGCTGCTAACCATGATGGGTTTGGAGTTTGAGGCAGTACCTAGCGATTTTGATGAACAACTCGACGATACCCGCACGCCCGAAGCAGTAGCCATGGAGCTAGGTCTGGGCAAAGCCATGGCCGTGGCACAGCGGTACCCGGAAGCGATTGTGATTGGGTCGGATACCATCGTGACCATCGATGGTCGTCAACTCGCCAAAGCCGCCACCATCGATGAGGCGCGGGCCATGCTGCGCGATGTAACGCTACACCCCAATACAGTAACGTCCTCACTGGCGGTGGTGTGTTTGGCAGAAAATAAGCAATCGGTGCAGGCCGAGAGCTCCCGGGTGTACTTCAAACCCTACGACGCCAAGCAAATCGATGCCTATCTAGCTACGGGAGATTATGCCGATAAGGCAGGGGCATATGGTGTCCAAAGTGGTGCTGCAGCTCTTATCGATCATATTGAAGGCAATGTTGACACCATTGTGGGCCTGCCAACGCATTTGCTGGCACCGGTTCTACGGCAATTTGGCTACCAGGTAACGGCTATAGAGTACCGCTTGGCATCGTCTGTTCGCGTTGTTCCTATACCCTAAAGCCGCCCAATGCCTTATTCGCTAGCAAACAATTGCAAGTCGGCGAGCTCGGGCGGCAAAAAACCAGCGGGAGCCTGAAAGCCTGCTTCCCATTTGTAGCCATCGTTGTAGCCTAGATCTTTCATCAGTTTGGTGGGTGCATTGCGTAGCGCCAGGGGTACCGGCAAATCGGGGTATTGCTTGGCTGCTGCCAGGGCGCCAGTCATGGCGTTGGCGAGCGTGCGCGATTTTTGTGCTTTGGCCAGCACGGCGGCGCAGTGGAATAAATTGTACTGGCATTCGGGCATGCCAATGCGCTCCACTGCCAAAAAGGTGGAAACAGCCAGGTTGAGGGCAGCTGGCGCCGCCAAACCGATGTCCTCGCTGGCAAAAATCACCATTCGCCGGGCTACGAATTTGGGGTCTTCACCAGCTTGGAGCATGCGCGCCAAGTAGTACAGTGTGGCGTTAGCATCCGACCCGCGCATGCTTTTGATAAAGGCGCTGATGACGTTGTAGTGGCTTTCGCCCTTTTTGTCGTAGCCGGGCAGTTTGGTTTGGGCGGCAGTTTCAACCACTTGTGGCGTGATCGACTGGTCGCCCGCCAGCTGCATCGCTAGTTCCAGGTTGCCGAGCGCTACCCGGGCATCGCCGCCGCTCAGCTTGGTTAGCAAGTCAATACTTTTGGCCGGCAGCTTTTTAGCGTTCAGCCCAAGCTCTTTGGCTGTTCGTTTGACAATGGTGGCAATAGCGCTGCCATCCAGCGGCTCCAGCACTAACACGCGTGAACGGCTGAGCAGTGGGTTAATGACCTCAAAACTGGGGTTCTCAGTGGTGGCGCCAATTAGCACAATCGTGCCGTCCTCTACGTATGGCAAAAAGGCATCTTGCTGGGCTTTGTTGAAGCGGTGGATCTCATCCACAAACAAAATGGTGCGCATACCCAGCCGCTGGTTGGCTTGGGCAGTTTCCACGACCCGTCGGACATCGTCTTTTTTGGCGGTCACGGCGCTGAGTTCAATAAACTCAGCATCCGTCTCGCGGGCGATAATTCGCGCCAGCGTTGTTTTACCACTGCCCGGCGGTCCCCACAGAATTAGGCTCGTGGGCTGCTTTCGTTCAATGATCTGGTGCACAATCTGCCCGGCCGCGGTCAGCTGCTCTTGACCGACGACCTGTTCCAAAGTTTCCGGGCGCATGCGCTCCGCTAACGGTCTCACGTCCATACCGTTAGTATACGCGTTGCAGGCCTGCGACGAGGGCTTATTTGGTGACTTTATCGTACAAGGTACCGAGGGCAGTTTGGAGGCTTCTAAACTGATTCGACGGGTCAATTTGCGTCTGATGATCGCTTATTTGGCCTTCGATAGTGGTGAGCGACGATTCAAGCGTAGTCTCGGCATCACTAACAGCGAATAGGTCATCTTCCATGGCGAAACCATTGCCGGCTGCCAAATCACTTTGAGCTTTAGAAACAGCTTGCGAGGAGGCCTGCAGGAACTTCTGAGCGGCGGCCAGGACCTTACGATTGTCGTCGACCGAAGGATGAACGCCGTCCAGTTTACCTGATGCGGTGTCCAAGATGGCCTTAAAGCTGGCCAAATAGCTGGTTAGGCCTGCATTGGTTGTTGGCACGTTTTGAACAAGGTCGTTGATATCACTTTCCATCTTTAGCATCACCGGATCCACAGCCTGCATGTCTTTGGTGTTGTTTTTGACATACGTCACGAACGTGCTCCACTTGGTGTCAACGTTCTTGAACTTGGCATGGACTGCTTTGTCATGCTGTACTGGCGATTTCTGAAGCTTGTCGTACTGTGTTTCGGCGTCGGCCAATTTGTTAGTGACTTGCGTAGCTTTAGAATTGAACGTGGAGGTGTCGGTGGCATTTTGCATGTCATTCATGGCAATGGAGAGCGCGGTCATGTCGCTACCGATAGCGCTGGTAGTTTGCTGGGCGGTGACGACATCTTGCTTCGTAATGTGGCTGCCAAAAAAGCGTAGCCCCAAGAAACCAAGGCCGGCTAGCACCACAACGGCACCCGCCGCGACCAAAATAGGCATGAGCTTGTTTGATTTCTGCTGCTGCATCATGCTACTGCTAACTGGGGAAAAGCCGGGAGAAGCCGCGCCGCTGACAGTGGGCGGCGTGCCTATAACCGAAGGGTTGGTAACCATGGGAGCGGCTGGTGGCGTGCTGAAACTGCCGGGCTGCGGTGTAGAGCCAGGCTGCGGAGTGATTGGAGTGGCCGGGTTGCTGCTGGCTTCTGTGGGGGCTGGGCTTACGCTCGCGGCGGGCTGTTCGGAATCTGTCGGCGGCATAGTTGAGCCGGGGGCTTGGTTGGTTTCGTCGGGCATAGTTCCTCTTTCTATACGTTGTTACCTATTAAGCATAAGCTTACGGCAGCTGCAAATTGGTTGCAAGAGCTTGCCGGCGCCCCAAACTAAAAGTGGTCGGTTTCGTCTTCGATCTCGCGGCCCACGATTTCCTCGATGAGGTCCTCGATGGTGACAATGCCGATGATGGCGCCATCTTTTTCAACCGGAATGAGGTGAGTGTGGGCCACAATAAACTTACGGAACATAGTGTCGAGCGCGGTCATGCTGCCCACGGTCTGTACTGGGTGGAGCGGTAGCTCATCGACGCGCGGCGGATTCTCGTCAAAATCGATATCTACCAGTTGCTTTACCAGCAGTACGCCAAAACAGATGGTTTTTTCTTTGTTAAAAACGGGGATACGGCTGCGGCCGGTTACTTTAATCTCATCAATCTTATCACTGTCAATCACCGTATGAGGTCGCAGCGAATAGACTTTGCGGATCGGCATCATGATGTCGCGGACTCGTTTTTCGCTGAGCGAAAGGGCGCCGCGCATAATCTCTACTTCGTCTTCGTCTAGCTCGCTTTCGTCGGCACCCAAGTGCTCGCTGATCAGTAGGCCTAGCTCGTGGCGGGTTTGCAGGTGGGCGCCTTGGTCCTGGAACAGTTCATCGAGCAGTAGTTGCAATGGCTTGGCAATCGGGTAGGTCAGCCA
>DATIIP010000028.1:0-23442 GCA_035479475.1 Saccharimonadales bacterium (SeqCode)
CGATAATACGTCTCGTACTGCCGGAGCGGTGTCTCTAACGGCTGTAGGTGTCCTCGTCAACCGCTTAGGGAGGTCAATCAAACATCAGAATCTACCCCAGCCTGGTGACTTGCCGCCCATGATCAACGAGAACGCCACTCGCTCGCTTGCCCATTACAAACATCGTGCTAACGCCGAGGTGCTAGCCCCATTGGGCATTGGTATGCCAACAGTCCTGGTGGAAACCCCTGATCATATAGCTAGCTTTACAGCTACACATGGAGCCGAAGAGTACATTGTGAAGCCCAATACAGGTACCTTTAGTAGAGGTGTGCAGCGTGTCGCGGTCGGCGACTTATCCACGATTTTTAGCAGGCAATCAGACCTCTACGGCACGCAAATATTACAGCCAGCTTATAACTTCAGCCAACCATTTCCGAGCTGCCTCCGGCCCTACGATGCCGCGAGCGCCGAGGAATTCGAAGGGTGGAGGAACCGCGAAGTTCCTAAAGAGTTAAGAATATATGGTTTTCATGCGCCGGGCCAGACTACTGTTTTTCCGGTCGCGCGCGCTTTGGACGTGGACGGCGACCACTGGTTATTTGTGGACCCTGAATCAGTTCCGCTGCATCTGTTGGAGCGTACCGCAATGGCTGTGCAAAGAGTGGCTGATATAAGTGGCGCAATAGCGGTGGCAGGAACAGTTGATTATGGATTTGGAACGTATAATGCCGATGATCCAGATTGGCGCGCTATTGAGCTCAATGGCAGATCGCCCTATTTGATTGGTTATGCGAAACACCGTGGTGTAGCAGATCGGTTGCGGACCTTGTTCGCCGCACAGATTGCCGCAACTGCCTTTGCAGTTCGGTCAGAGATGTTAGAATAGCTGCATGCGCGTATTACTTATTGGCAATCGGGAGACTAATTCCGATAGTGAGACTTATTTTAAAAGCTACGTCGAGTTTTTTAATAGAGCTACTGCACACAATGATGAGCCGACTACAACCGAATATACCATGTTTCACGACCTCTATATCGCCGTTGGCGATGATACCTTTGAGGTTTACGACACACGTCATGGGCGGCACCTGTCAGATTATCAAGTAGTGTTCTTGCGTGGCGGTGGCTATCGGAAATGCTACGACGTCATTAAGGCGATAAGTGTCTATGCCAACCTGCATGGTATCCGTGCCGTCAATGATTACAGCGCGTTCCGGGAATCGTCGAAGCTAACTCAGGCGGTGCAATTCTATACTGAACAGATGCCGGTTGCTCAAACGGTCTATGCTAACGAGGCAGCGCTATCTGGAAAGCATCCTCTGGCGTTTGACTTCCCATGCATACTAAAAGCTACCTTTGGCTCACATGGTGGCGACAATTACCTCGTCAAGTCCCTGGATGAAGCAGCTACAATAGCCCAGGCCGATGATCGCAAGACGTTCGTCTTGCAGCGCTATGTTCCGAATGATAGAGATTATCGTATCCTTATCATTGGAGAAGAGATCGCTGTTATTGAACGTACTGCCGCGGGCGATTCTCACCTGAATAACACCTCACAGGGTGCCCAGGCCCGGCTCGTGTCAACCGATAGCTTGCCGGCGGAAATCGTAGAAGCTTCTCGCCATATTGCTCAAGTCTTGCAACTGTCGATTGCTGGCGTAGATGTCTTAGCCGATAAAACGACGGGGAATTTCTACTTTTTGGAAGTTAACGCCCAGCCACAACTGATGACGGGGGCGTTTCTGTCGGTAAAATCAGAAATGATCGGTCGCTTTTTACAAAAGCTGGCTAGCGATCAGCTTGCGGCGTAAAACTACGATGCGCCAAAATGTACAGCACATTACGGTGTTCGGATAGATCAAGTGAGGAGTTGGTGGTTTGAGGGTTAGTGTTATGGCGATCAACCAAAAATACCCCATCCTCTGAAACAGATTCCTCGGCTTCTGCAAAGATCCGAGCCTCCAGGTTTGAGGTGCGGTTCGTGAGCTTGCAGCACACCAGAAACTCACACTTATTATCCAAATTGATCATACTAAATCGTTTGGTAATGCACGCTTCGAGCTCATCGAGCATTGTGCTGTAAACTGGCCAGTATTCTTCTGGAATGGCCCGGGCATAAAACTTGCTCTCACCAATGATACAGTGTGTGTAAAGATAAATGTAAAGCTGCAATTCCAGAGGATCGTCCAAGTTGTAGCTGGTTGCGCCAACCTTCAAAAAGAGGGCAGGGTCAAATATGTCTTCGCTGCTACAAGCAACGCGGCCGTACAGATACAACACATTAACCGCGTGTGTCGAAAGAATAGCCAGGGCTTTGGTATCGGCTTGGAGGCGTTCCAGAAGCGTTTCGACCTGCTCTTGCTTGAATAGCTCGAAGAACGTTGTGGTGGCATCTTGCCCGTAAATAGTTTTTAGAAAGGTCAGCCGAAACAGTACTGTTGCAAGTGCCCGAAGCTCCGGATATTTTTGAAAATAAGGCGCTCGCAAACTAGCGGCATTTTTGGAACCGTGATAGATAGTTTGCATCGCCTCGGCATAGACTGCTCGGAGTGCTTCGGCTGGTTGGTCGTGCAGGGTGACCTGAGGTCGCAACAGTTCCAGCTGTCGAGCGCCAAAACTGTCGCCCGACCACAGGAATAGACGCGAAGCAAAATGGAGCTGCTTATCGAACGGCAGTGTTGAGAAATGCGCGACGTAATAATCGTAAATGTTGTTGCTTAAGCTTTTCATTTATTGTATAATGATACAATCATTAAGCGCTAAATACAACTGGTATATGACTACAAAAGAACTTACGGTTATTGGGCGGGCGGAAAATCTAGAATTGCTAGATCTAGGGGTCTCTGAAGTGACCGCCAAGGTGGACACCGGGGCAGATGTTAGCTCCATTTGGGCCAGCAGTATAGAAGAGAAAGAGGATGGGCTGTATTTCATTTTGTTTGGCCCAGGCAGTCCTTTTTATTCTGGCAAACTACTACGGTTCACCAAGCCTGATTACACCATGACACGGGTAGCCAACTCTTTTGGCCAAAAAGAACTTCGCTATAAAGTAGGACTGCGTATCAAAATCAAAGACCGCATCATTCGGGCAACATTTACTCTCTCAGACCGTTCTCAAAAGATTTATCCCATTCTGATTGGTCGCCGTCTATTGCACGGTAAGTTCTTGGTTGATGTAACGGGCGGTAACCCGATGCGCGATGCAGAAGAAGCCAAAGCGACCCAGTTAGAGCGTGATCTGCATAAAATAAGCGCCACAAAGACGAGCGGGCTCAGGATCGCAATTCTATCAAAGGGCCCAGGCAATTATTCTACCAAGCGTCTCAAGGAAGAAGCCGAACGACATGGCCATGCGGTGCGGATTTTAAACTACGCCAAGTGTTACGTAACGCTTGAAAGCAACAAACCGGTTGTCCGCTACGATGGAGAAGAGCTGCACGATGTCGATGTGATTATTCCGCGTATCGCAGCTAATTTAACCGGTTATGGTGCGGCCATTGTCCGACAGTTTGAGATGCAAAATGTATTTACCACGACAACGTCGATTGCACTGGTTCGTTCACGCGATAAGCTGCGTAGCACACAATTGCTGGCCAAAGCTGGTGTGGGAATCCCGAAGACGGTATTTGGCCGGGAGACGGCCGACCTGGACGATATCTTGGATCAAGTAGGTGGTGCACCGGTGATCATCAAGGTGGCGCGTGGTACGCACGGCAACGGTGTTGTGCTGGCTGAAACCAAGAAAGCGGCCAAAGCAGTAATGCAAGCCTTTTATGTGGAAGGCGTCAGCTTCATTGTGCAAGAGTTTGTAGCAGAGAGCGCCGGCACTGATATTCGTGCGTTCGTAGTGAACGGCAAAGTAGTTGCCAGCATGCAACGGCAAAGCTTGGATGACGATTTCCGAAGCAATCTTCACCAGGGTGGTCAGGGCAGCACGGTAAGGCTGACCGACGAAGAGCGCAAGACGGCCCAAAAGGCTGCTAAGGCCATGGGCTTGCCAATTTGCGGTGTGGATATGATGCGCTCAGACCGTGGGCCGTTAGTGCTGGAAGTGAATTCCAGTCCAGGCTTTGGTATCGAAAAAGTGACGGGACACAATGTGGCAGAGAGAATCATCGAATACGTTGAGCAACACGCCAAAAGCGGTCGTCGCAAAGACAAAGTTGGTGCCTAAGCGCTTCGTGTGGGCGCCCCGACCAGGTGTTTGAGTTGATCACTGCTCAACCACGCTTGTGCTATATTTAGGGTATGACGTATCTGATCGTACTGGGGGCCATAGCGCTAGTACCGGTACTGGCAATCGTGCTGCTGCGGGTCAATGCGGCGATTGCGTTTATGGCGCTGGCTCTCGGCAGTGTGTTGGTGACATATACATCGTCGGACGTTAATGCAGTCTTTGGCGGCTTTTCGGCCAACGGGTCGCTCAACAAATATGCCTGGATACAGCTGGGCCTGTTGGTGGCACCGTTACTGCTCACTATTTTGTTTACACGGGGGAGCGTCAAAGGCTCCCGGCAGACGCTGAATATATTGCCGGCGCTGGCGGCAGGGATGTTATGCGCGCTGCTGGTTATTCCCTTGCTCCCGGCTGACGTGCAGCGGCATATTCATCATGAGGCGATTTGGAAACAACTAGACAACCTACAAACCGCCGTCGTGCTCGGCGGTGCGGCTTTTAGCCTGCTGTTTGTGCTGGTGACACATCGAAAAAAGCATGACGATGAAGATAAAAAGCACAGCAAACATTAGTACAATGCCAGCCGGCATGGTGGGTGAGTGATGGCTAGGCAGGCTCTTGACAACATGCTATAATAACCATTGGAGTAGTTGTACTCTGGTCGTCCGTTAGCATTCAGTGACTATGGACCGACTCACCGAAACAGCATTGCCCAAGACGAAACGGTTTCTAGAATAGAGCAACAAAAGATCTTCTAGGCGCCTCCGCGTTAGAGCTAAGCAATCGCACACTAAGGCGAAACTGTTTAACTCTTCTAGCGCATATAGGAGGCGCTTTTAGTATGGAAATTCTACGCAAGCTTGAAAGCAAAGCTATTGGTATAGCTGCGGCCTGTGGACTGGGGGTTTTGGCGTTGGCGGGATGTGGGGAATCAAAAGCTACCACGCCGGCAACTGCCGTTACTGCTAGCACAATCTTGGGTGTACCCGAAACAGTCGATGTACACCCTGGTCAAACAGTGGTTTTAAGTCCTGCTCACGACTCTCAGATGCGTGACGCACTAGTAAATGGGTTGCCTCTGGTGAGCCACATCTATCCGCATGGTATGACGGACAGGAATGCGCCAGTCCTGGGAAGCGAGCCAGTACGCCTTAACGCTCAAGTGACCATGGACGGTCGATATCCTCAGTTTGACGATGATCTGGCCTGTGATGTTGTGAATTTAGACCTGGGCCAATTCCCCAACCGAAGCAAAGTATATATTGGAGCTCTGGCGTTGAGTGAGAATGACCAAGCCCAGGCGATGGTTGCATGGCCAAATGGTGCTGACGGCCAGGTGGCAAATGTGCTGTACCTTTGTTTTCCCGATAGCAATGCACCGAGTGATGATGGTGTAGTGCTGGTTGCTAGCGACCAATCTCGCTAAGCAACGCCCCAAAGAGAGGACCTACTGCAATGCAGTAGGTCCTCTCTAATGACGGGTATAATGAACGGTTTAACGTCTACGGGCTTTAGGGACTAAGAGCCTTCCGTAGTCGTTACAACCGTTCAAGTAGGTGCACGGTTACGGTATCGCCGGCTTCTTTGCCAATAGCTTTCCGAATCTCGGCTTTGATAGGCAGCATGTGCATGCCGTTGCCCATCGCCATGAATGAGCTGGTAAACGGCTGGCCATCGACCGTGCCACGGACTTTTACCAGACCATGTGTGCCGAAGAACTCGGCAGATTGCGGCCAGCTGGCATAGGTCCAGCCACCTTGGTGTGGGCTTTTTTGGAGGCGGGAGCTAAAGGTCTCATCAAGCATGCTTTTACTATAGCACCTGGGGCGGGTGGATTGACTTTTTGGCCAGAATATCGATAATGTAAGGAGTTATTTTGCTAGCGTAAAGCTATGGGCCCATAGCTCAGCCGGTTAGAGCACCTGCCTTTTAAGCAGGGTGTCGTGGGTTCGAGCCCCACTGGGCCCTCCACGAAAAAAGATCCGCCATGTGTGGATCTTTTTTCGTGGTGAGTCTAGTTGGACTAGCGAACGAGGTTTGTGCAATCGACCCCTCCTCGTCTGAGCCGTTTGCTATACTGACAACATGAAGAAATCTCAGCAGGGATTTGCTGGTAGCGAGATTCTATTCTTCTTAGTCATTGTTATAGCTATTGGGGCGGTGGGCTGGCTTATTTATCGTGGTCAATCCAATCATCATCAAGTTACAGTATTGCCACCGGCAGCTCCTACCACTGTTGAAGCTGCTGCGAGCAATTACCTCATAGCCAAGGTAGGTACTGATAATTTCAAGAAGCTGTATGTGTTTGATAAGGCCAAGAGCAGCTATGCCAATCCAAAAGACAGTACCTACGACTTTATCGCCTACCATTTTGCGCCTCTTAAAGCAGTCACGAACTACGATGACGTAATCATGGTTCAGGTTAATAGGAATAAGTTAACTGAAGTGTTTGCCGATGCCGTACCAGATTGCATAAAAGACGCCAGTTTATGCAACTTCAAAGTCACTGGCCAACAAGCGTTACAAATAGCAAAGAGTAACGCGCTGAATGCTGGTGATACTGTGATCACTTGGCACAATAAAAATGATAGCTATGCCAAAAAGAAGGCCCTCCCGTTTGTTATTGTGGCGTCGAGTTGCAAGCAGAATATATCACTCTTTATAGACTATCGAAATGGCTCTATCCTGGGCAGGGCATCTGGCTGTGGCAATATAGACTAGCCAACAATTGCAACCCGACTCCCCTTGGTCGTTTTTGGTATCAGTAACTGCCTATGAACACAGCTTGTCGGTTATGATGATTGGCGATCCTCACGATCTGCTTGATGCTTAGAGTGCCTCGATCAATTCCAAGCTAATCGCTCCGAGGTGTGGTATGACTCGGGTGGCTTCAGAGTAGTCGGCGTCCACCAAGAATCTATTAGGCACCGCGATGCAGCGCATACCGCCAGCTCTGGCTGCGGCAACTCCCTTAGGTTGATCCTCGAGCACAAGGCAGGCGGCGGGCTCAGCTCCCAGCTCATAAGCAGCTTTTAAAAAGATATCTGGTGCTGGTTTGCCCCTGAGCGGCTCGCCGTTAAACAGCTGATCGGAACCAATGACTGCTCTAAATCTCTCCCGTATGCCAACTCGCGCTAAACCACGCTCGACCTGATGGGTGCGAGCGCCTGTTCCAATCGCTAACGGATACCTTGCTCCGAGCAGGTCGATCGACTGGACTGCCCCCGGCATTAGAGGAATGCCGTCGGCCAGCATTGCATCGACTACACCATAGAGTGTCGGACGTAGCTCGTCGGCTTCTATTGGAAGCTTAAATTGTTCCACTAAGTAGGCAGATAGCCCGCTACGCATGAGATCGAGCCGATGCTTCTCGGTGATCGACACGCCGAATGGAGCGCACACGCTTTGGCAAGCCCTGAACCAAACGTCCTCCGTGTCTACCAGCAAGCCGTCGTAGTCGTAGATTATAGCCTCAATCGGTCGAATGCCCATTGTTCAATGGTAGCAAGATTGAAGAGCTGATTACCACTTTTGCTATAGTAGCGCCGCTAATCTAACTAGTGCGGGACTGCACGGTGGTGCCGCTCATGGTTGTCGGCAACAATGTTGTTACACTGGCATTAGTATGTGGCGGAGGCTCGCTAGGCGACGATTGAATCGTACGACGATGCTCATGGTGGGGTGTGCAGCGTTCTTGCTTGGATTGGTGCTGGCACGGCTGCATTTGGAAGTGAGCGGCTGGGCGGCTTTGCCGCTGCTAGGAGGTGCGGGACTGTTGTTCGGCCGTCGAACGATCATTGCAACAGCGATTATGCTGCTGGCTGGCCTACTGCTGGGCCTATGGCGCGGCGGGGAATATTTGCAGCGCTTGCAACCCTACCAGCAATTGGCACTGCAAAAAGTGCAGTTCACGGCTACAGCCAGCATCGATGCGGTGTATGGCCAAAACTCACAACTCAGTTTTGTGGTGCACGATGTACACTTTACGTCACCAGAAACCATGCGGGCGCCGGGCAGCATAAAGATCAGCGGGTTTGGCGAAACTATGGTTTACCGGGGCGACCGATTAGAGATTAGCGGCAAACTGTATCCGACACGCGGCGCCAGCCAAGCCACCGCAAGCTTTGCGCAGCTATCCAAACTTGGTGGTAGTTCGTCGCCCGTCGATAGTTTGCGTCGCAAATTTACGGCAGGCATGCAAACGGCCTTGCCAGAACCACTGGCGTCGTTTGGGTTGGGCTTGCTGGTGGGGCAGCGCAATACCTTGCCAGCCGACCTCACACAGACACTGCTGATGGTGGGCTTGACACACATTATTGCCGTCAGCGGGTACAACCTAACGATTTTGCTGGAGGCGTCGCGGCGGGTACTTGGCGATCGCTCCAAAGTGCTGTCGACGGCCATTGCTATAGCGCTCATTTTTGGCTTTCTGCTGATTGCCGGTACAAGCGCCAGCATCGTCCGAGCGGCGGTTATCAGCACCATAGGTCTTAGTGCGTGGTACTATGGCCGTTCAATGCGGCCACTGCTGCTCATTTTGCTGGGGGCAGCGGGGACTGCCTATGCTAACCCAGTGTATATTTGGTCGGATATCAGCTGGTACCTATCGTTTCTAGCGTTCTTTGGCATTTTGGTGGTTGGTCCGCTAGTAACTCAGGCATTGAGCCCTGCCAAGCAGCCGCCTTTACTGGTTCAAATCGCCATCGAAAGCTTATGTGCCGAGCTTATGACGTTGCCGCTCATTCTATTTATCTTTGGTCAAATGTCACTCGTGAGCCTGCTGGCTAATATGCTGGTCGTAGCACTGATTCCACTGGCCATGCTGCTCAGCCTAATCGCAGGCCTAAGCGGTATGCTAGCAGGCGCGGTGGCTGGTTGGTTTGCTTGGCCGGCCCGACTGCTCCTGACGTACATGCTTGATGTGGTGCATCTGTTGAGCCGTGTCCCGCATATCTTTCAACAAAATCGCTACTTATCGGCTGTTGATATGGGCTTGTGCTACACAGCAGTGGCAGCAGTAATTGGTTTGGCTCACTATTCCCGCATCCGTCGCCAGCGGTTTGACATCGCTGTGCAAGAGCCGGTAATTATTCAATAATAACTGACAAAAGCGAGAACTATGCTTATACTAGAAGTGATGGAAGAGAGACTGAAATTCGGGGCATTCAAGAGCCTGCATTCCTCGGGGGTAACGCGGCAGTTTCCTAAGAAACGGACCATTCTGTTTCAGGGTGAGATTCCGCGCGGAGCTATGGTGCTAGAAACCGGTCTAGTAAAGGTATACGGTATCACTACCAGCGGCGACCAACGTACGGTCACGCTACTGGCGGCCGGTGATATCTTCCCGGTAGAGTATGTCTTTGACCGTTCGCGTGTGAGCTTGTACTACTACGAGGCACTGACGGATTGTACCGTGCTCAGCCTGCCCAAAACCCAGTTTATAGAGGCACTTGCCAAAGACCCGGTTCTTAAAGACCAGATTTTTCAGGCCTACATGGCGCACTATACTAGCGCCACGATGCACATTTATGCCCTTGAGCACTCACATGCTCAAGAAAAGCTGGTCTACATCTTGCAGTATCTGGTAGCTCGTTTTGGCGATAAACAGCCGAACGGGCTTATGAAGATCGACCTGCGGCTCAGCCATCAAGATATCGCGGAGATGGTTGGATTGACGCGCGAGACTACAGCCGTCGAGCTGCACCGCTTGAAAGATCGTGGCCTGATCGATTACCAACGTTTTTCGTACTATGTAAACTTGCCGCTGCTGGTGCAAGCCACCGGCAGTGATGAATTTGAGAACGTTGAAGTCTAAGGCCTGGTACTAGCTGCTTGTCGTTGTAGGGGTGGGCTATGCGCTGTTTGGCGAGGTGCAAGGTTTGCTATTTTGCTACGGCTCGGGCACAATAAGACACAAGCGGAGCGGAGTACTTTATCATAAAATGGCGGCGTGACCGAATGCGCGGGTGGGTAAATATGCGAACTGGCTTACAGCAACTATTAGTAAAACCACATAAAATGAGCGAAGTAAACGGGAAACACCAATGGTAAACATGAGCGACAAAGATCTGCAAGTTTTGATCATTGAGGATGAACAGCTATTGAATGAGGCCTATGCCCGGGTTCTCAGTGCTGCCAATATCGCCTTGCTCCGCGCCTATAACGGCAAAGAAGCGCTTGATATTCTCAAAAAAGAGCGTCCCGATATTATCTTACTAGACCTACGTATGCCAGTTATGGATGGAATCGAGTTCCTTAAAAAGCTCAAGCCCAAAGAGAATCTGCCCGATGCCAAGATCATTGTTTTTAGCAACTACGATGACCAACGCGAAATCGACCAAGCCTTTTCGCTCGGTGCCATGCACTACATGCTCAAAGCCTGGGCGACGCCCGACGAGCTTGTTAAACTGATCCGTGAAGTCGACAACGCGTCGCAGCTGGTTGGTTAAGCTCCTGCAGCGTGTCACATACACCAGGCTTGCAAGAATTATTAACTTTTTCCAGTGAGCTTCTTTACAGCCAAGCCCCAGTAAAATGGTTTATGCTAGTGTTAGTTCCGGGTGGAACGACACTATATAAAGGGGTAAGAGGGAGAAAGGTATGGTCTCAGCAGACGTTGACGCGCGCATCAGCAGTTTCTTAAATCGGAAGCACGCCGAGTTTCCCGAACTGGCAACCGCCGGTCGCAGGGCCCAGCGTACGGTTAAGTACGCTTTGCAATTGCGCAGTAGCGGTCAATTACTATTTACCCGCTGATCGTTTACACTGCTCCACCCTATGCAGCCAGTGGCTCTCTAGCTACTGGCTTTCTTTTTGACGTAAAGCTGATAAAATAACAGATATGATCGGAGTATTGTGATAATGTCAGGGCATTCTAAATGGTCCACCATTAAACGTGAAAAGGGCGTCAAAGATGCGGCTCGTGGAGCGGTATTTACACGCTTAGGCAACATGATTGCCATCGCCGCCCGTAGCGGCACCGACCCCGAAACTAACTTTGCGCTGCGTCTAGCCATCGACAAGGCACGAGCGGCCAATATGCCTAGCGCTAACATTCAGCGCAGTATCGACCGTATCAAAAACAAAGAGGCTGCCCAGCTGCACGAGCTCTTGTATGAGGGCTATGGCCCGGGCGGGGTCGCCATTTTGGTAGAGGTGGCTACCGATAACATCAACCGTACCTACCCCATGGTTAAGCTGGCCTTTAGCAAGCATGGCGGCAATGTAGCCGAAAAGGGTGCGGTGGCGTTTCAGTTTGACCGCAAGGGCGCGATTCGAGTACAGGCTAGCGGCGACGATCTGCTACTGCAGGCGTTGGACGCTGGAGCCGAAGATGTGCAAGAAGAGGGTGACGAAAGCATGGTGTACACTGCCCCAACCGATCTGGCAAAAGTACGCGACACCCTGCGTGACACCGGTGTATCCATCACCGAAGCCGAACTTACCTATGTGCCAAACACCTCCATCGAAATCACCGATGCCGACACGGCCGGCAAAATTATGCGCCTCATGGACGCATTGGACGACATCGACGACGTTACCAACACCCACGTCAATTTCGACATCGACGAATCGCTGCTATAGTAAACGGTAATGAGAATTATCGGGATTGATCCGGGTACGGGCATTTTAGGCTTTGGGATTATTGAAGCCGAACACGGTAAGGTTCAGCTGGTGGACGGCGGTGTCATTCGAACGCCTGTTAAGGAAGACGATGCCGTGCGCCTGCAAACAATCTACGAAGAATTAACGGATATTATTACCAATACCCACCCCGTCGTGATGTCGGTGGAAAAGCTGTTTTTTGCCCGCAATGTTACTACGGCGATGACTGTGGCGCAAGCCCGCGGCGTGGTGCTGCTCTGCGGCAAACAGGCTGGCCTGGATATCTACGAATACACGCCCATGCAGATCAAACAGGCCATCACTGGCTATGGCAAGGCCGATAAAAAACAGATGCAGGAAATGGTCCGGGTGATTTTGGGGCTCGAAACGGTGCCGAAACCCGACGACGCCGCCGACGCCATTGCGGCGGCACTGACCCATGCGCAAACGCTGCGCTAAGATGAACAAGACTTGATTTTCATCAAACGGTGTAGCAATATAAATCGATCATGAGTGAACTTGCCGTTGCAAAGGTGGTGCCAGCTGAAGCCTTCCGGGCTTTTAGCGTTGTGCTCGATGGCGCTGAGCCCGGTAGGCACGAGAATACAGCTGGCAGTACGCTGAGTACCGTTAACCTGGGGTTACTACTCAGGTTTAGGAATCGGTCTGAGCCCGGCGAGATCCAGCAAATACAGGACGACCTGGCCACACCTCTGGCTTGGGAGGTTGCGCTCGATACCACAGACAGCACTTCTATTTACAGGTGCATAAAAGTTCTGGGAACGGCCGCCTCGGTTTCTATGGGCGTGCACTATGATCGGGACAATGATCCTACCAAACTATCAATGAGAATTGGTTTGCCCGGTAGTACAGCATGGACAGTGGCTAACGAGGGACAACCGGGGCCGCTTTCGGGAGTTCGTTTAACTAGTGAGCTGCCACTGGCCAGATAGCGGTCGAGAACCCCGACGGCGAGCCTGTTGTACGACCAGTTGCAGGTTTGGCCCATGACCCGACACGCATGAGGTTGGGACTTATATTGTTGGTAGGCGCCGACATGCTTGCCGTCCTTGGAACGCCACAGGCGCCGGCGGGTGAAGCAGTTGCTTAGGCATGTGTCTGCGTGACACAATAGCTATATGATTGCAACGCTTTCGGGAGTGGTGAGCGAGAAACTGGCCGACATGGTGGTGCTGGATGTGCACGGCGTGGGCTATGGGCTGCAAGTGACGGCCGAAGACTATGGCCGGCTGGACAGCGGTGAGCAAGCCAAGCTGTATGTGCATGAGCACGTGCGCGAGCAGGCTTTTGATTTGTTTGGATTTGTGCAGCTGGACACCAGGCGGCTATTTGAACAGTTGCTGGGGGTTAAGAATGTGGGTCCCAAAGTGGCGCTAGCGGTGCTGGACATCGGCACGGCAGCCGCTGTGCGGGGTGCAATTGCCGCGGGTGATGTTAAGCTGCTGCAAAGCGCCAAGGGTGTCGGCAAGCGGGCAGCCGAGCAGATCGTGGTGGAACTGCGCGATAAGGTTGGCTTAGGGGCGACTGAGGCGGCCGAAGACATTGTGACGCGGCCGGGTGTCAACACAGGCGATGAAGCGGCCGAGGCGCTGATCTCTTTGGGCTACTCTCCGCCAGACGCGGCGCAAGCCCTCAAAGACATTGACGCCAACCTACCGGTGGAAGAACGCATTCGCTTGGCGCTCAAACACTAGTGTCGCCGTCGATGACTGGTGGTTTTTCGAACTGGTATAGTAACCAACGCTAATTCGCGTTTTTCGCCCAGCCAAAAGCTGACTGTCATCAAGATGACAACGAGGTATGAGGGCCAAGCCAGCAACAGCCATCGTGCGGTTGACGCATCGGTGGTGCCAAAGAGAGAAGTGCCCGGGTGATCGTGATGGTCATGGTCTAGCGCCGGGCCACCGGGGCCGCCCGGGCCATCTGATTGGCTGGCGCTTGTTGAGCCGGTGGACGATTGGCTATTGCCCCCAGTGCCGCTACCCAAAAAGCTTGCCGTGCCGTCTTTTTTGGTGATCAGTGCGGCTAACTGCATGATGTGTTGCTGACCGGTGGTGTCGGCCGATTTGACAACCACGGCATAGTAGCCGCTGGTGGCAAAGGTGTGCCGGATGGTAAAGACAGGATCGGTGGGGAAACGAAAATGCGAGCTGCTGCCGTCGCCCCACGAAACGTTAACATCGTACGGTGGAGTGCCGCCTTCTAGGTCGAGGTCCCAGGTAAACGACTGCTGAGCGGGAAAGGTGTGGAACTGAAAATCACTGGTGAGTAGTATGGGCTTGGTTACACTATTGACGCCCGGAGTACTAGCAGTGCTAGTCGAGCCGGTACCACCTTGGCTGCTAGAGCCACCCGACGAGCTGGTGGTGGGTGGTGTGTAGGTTACCTGCACGCCATCGGCGGTCGGTCCAGGTAAGTCAGTTTCGTTGTAGGCTTGCACGGCTAAGTTATTGGTGCCGGGATAGAGCGAGGTTGTGATTTGGTAGGTGTTATCCTGGCCGCACCAGCTGACGCCGTTAAAGCCGCTGTTAACAGTTAGAGCCACATAAGAGCGCGAAGGGCAGGTGCCTGACACATGGATGGGTGAGGTGGTAAAGGTAGTGCCGCCAACGGGGCTGTCTATGGTGGCGGCTTCCTGTAGCGGCGGTGCTTCTATGGTGCTCGAAATGGTGGTTGCGGCCAGCGCATGGTAGGTCCAGCCCACCATGAGTACTCCGGTGCAGAGCATAATGAAAATGCCGAGTGGGTGCAGTAGCATGCGTTTATGCAATGGGTACGTGCGGCGATGGGCTGCGCGGACGGTGCGCAAAACAGCACGCCTTTTGGCGCGAACGGCGTGGGGCAGGCGCTTGGCGGCGCTGAGTCGGGCGGCTTTAGCTTTTGGTTTTTTCATTGTCTAGCAAACCTGATTCTAGGTATATCATACCATTCTCTCTGTGGTGACTAATCTGTTAATGACGACAAAGTGCTAGGGACCGTAATCTTGCTTACCGTAGCCTGGGCGGGTTGGTTGCGGGTCTACACTCTTGGTGAAAGCCCCCAGGAAGGTACTGATACCAAGGAGCCCCGCAAAGGCCGAAAACAGCGAAACCACAAATTGCTTGCGGGTCAGTTCTTTCTGGAGGAGTTTGTCGATTTTAATCAAGATTTAATACTTCGTTTCTGCATGTAAGCTTATACCGAAAGCGTAAGCGTGGTCAAGAGATTAACTGTGCTGAGTGATGCCTGTGACTAGGGCTCAGCGAAAGCACAGCAGTGCTAGTTGGTGACCGCTGTATAGGTAACCGATGAAGTATAGGTGCCGTTACGTATGGTGGTGTTAGCGCAGACACCGTACCAGATGTTTGTCGTGGCACCAGAGCTAGCCGCTGCGTTTGTGCTGGCAAGCGTACTTGGTGTGCCGTTGCTGGCTGGTACGCCCGCAAATTTAGTAGTGGGATTGCTAATGTTGGTCTGAGCGGTGGTGGGGCCGACGCCAAAGCCGTCGACACTGTCCACGCGGTAACCCCACTGGTTGGCCGTCAAGGCGGCTGGGCTGGCCGGAGTGGCGCTGCTGGCGGTGATGCTTGCAACACCATTGACTAGGGCAGTGTTGGTGCTGCTATTGGTCATGGTGAGGGTATAGCCGCTGGAATTGCTAGTGGTGACAGTAACGGCGTCTTTTTGAATGGTGCAGGCACCGCTGGCCGAGGGGGTAATATTGACTGCCACCGAACCGCTGCTACCGATGCTAATACTGCATGAGCCAAACTGACAGCTGCCATAGGTGCCTTTGCCGAATTGGATGGCGGCAGCCGAGCTGCTGAGCAGAAGAAGGCTGGTGGCCACAACCAACCCTAGAACCAACCGGCTCCCCGCGGTTTTCAGGTAGGGTGCGCTGGGTGTTGCCGTTTGAGTCATGGCTATGCCGCAGTTTTCTTAGATCGCCGCATGCGGCTAAGCCTGCGGCCAAACCCATAGGCTACCAAGATAGCAACAACAGCTATACCGGTGATCCGGACCAGTGGCGACATTACCAGCACATATTTGGTTGGCAGGCCTTTGGTAATGTTGCCGGGCAGCGTGATGGTGCCGGTAACCTTAAACAAGCCGAGTGGCGGCGCACCGCTCCAGCTGATAGGAACATGCCGGATGGTTTGCGGTAGAACTTCTTTGCTGGTGTTCAGACTATATTTGGCCCGGCCAAAAATATCGCGCACGACAATAGTGACGTTCGATGCATAGTCTAGGCTACCATCGTTTTCCAGCCGTAAACTGGCGCTGAGCGGCGGTTGTTGCCAGAACTTACTTGACCAGCTCAACAATTTACCGGCCTGATGGACTTTGCCAGCTACCTGGATGTAAAAAATCTCGCCGACGCGTTCGTTGATAATTACCCCTTGGTGACCACTACCGCTGGATTTGGTTTCGGCAAAGGCTACCGCATAGTAACCGCCGGGCGCAGTGCCGGCCGGAACCGTGACGGTGTAGGGGACGTCTAGAGTCTGGTTCGGCAAGATGTTGGCTTGGGTAACAGCAAACTGCAACCAGCTAGCTGCATTGGGTTTGCCGGGCACGGGTGTAAAATCTGGCGTGTATTCCTCGCCATGAACGGTATAGGGTGCTGCATAGATATGCACCGGGTAATCGCCCGTGCCTTGGTTGATGATCTGGAACTTACCGCTGCTAGATGCGCCCGGCTTAATGCTGGGCTTGGTTGTAGCAGGGGTGATGGTCAGGATCTTAGTGCCTGGCACGGGCGATGCGGCCAGGGCTAGGTGGGTAGCAAAAACGCTTATGGTTAAGAGGGAAACGGCTACAAGTGGGTAGAAAGCCGTTCTTCGCATGCCGCTATTCTACCCTAGTTAGCGGTAACTGTATAGGTAACGCTGTTGGTGTAGGTACCGGATGCCTGCGACGTGTTGGCGGCTACGCCATACCAGACGGTAGAAGTATCGTTGCTGGCGGTGCCGGAAGTGGTTTTGAGGGTGACTGGTGAGGCGGTGGCAGGTACGGCAGCGAACTTGATGGTGCCGCTGATTGCTGCGCTGTTAGCAGCGGTGGTAGGACCAGCGCCAAAGCCGCTGAGTCCGTCAAACCGATAGCCCCAGGTGTTGACGGCCATTGCCACCGGGCTGGCGGCGGTACCGCTGGAGGCTGGGATGGTGTTGCCGCCGCTGGTTAGCGTACCGGTGCCGGTTGTTTCTGCTAATTGTAGCGTGTAGCCGGAAGCGTCATTGGTGCTGACGGTAACGGTGTCGCTGGCGATGGTTTGTGCGCCTGAGCCGGTTGGGGTCACGTTGGCATTGACGGTGCCGTTACTGCTCAGCAGGCTAATCACCGAAGATAGCGTAGAGCTAATAGTTGTAGACGTGGTGGCAGCGCCGGCGAGTACTGGCGAGCCCAGCATCACGCCGCCCAAGAGGAGGCTCGGAACAAGCCAAGCGGTACGTCGAGCAGCCGGTCGAGAACTCTTTAACGATTTTTTCATGTTTATTAACCTCATTTAATGATTATGCTTACTGTTGTTTATCATACCGTAAGCAGGACAATAGTCAACGGTTAATAATTCGCTAACCACAAGATAATCGATTATGAAAAAATATCGTACATGAGGTTGTTCAGACTAAGCAGCTCGTGCTACCATAGAGGTAATGCTTGGAGAGGCAGTGGAGTGCTTGATTAATTCCGTTTGAGGAAAGGGTGTAGGTGAATGGCAGCACGTTTACCGGTTGTTGGTAGCGACAATGATAACTGGGGAACCGTTTTAAACGATTTCCTGCAGCAGGCCTTGGCTGCTGACGGCACGCTTGTTACCACCGCCACCAACAGCTACACTGGTACCACCAATACCAACCTCGCCAATAGTACAAAGCCGGGTTTGGTGCAACTAGCGGGCGACCTCACGGTCCCTGTAACTGCACCAAAAGTAACGGGGTTACAGGGCAATCCTGTAGCTAGCACTACGCCAACCGACGGTCAGGTTCTGACCTGGAGTGCCAGTGGTAGTAGCTGGCAGCCAGCCACGCCCAGCGCTGGCGGCGGCGGAGTTACTCGAGCTCAGGCTTTCGCATTTGCCTCGATGCGCATATAATGCGGCGTATCATTAAAAGAAAATTAAAATACACAGTAAAAATTGTATAATTAACAGCGATGGTACTTGATGCCACAACCAAGTCTCTCCAGGTAGCCCTTGCAGGCACTGTGACGACGCGGCAATTGCCGTGTGTTACTTCGTGGGCAGACATGACCACGAGTTCGTTCACGCCCGGTTCAACCGACACCCAAACCAATAACACCACCGCGGTGACCATTGCAGCTGCTCCGGCTGCTTCCACCCAGCGCCAGGTCAAGATGGTGTCAATCTTTAACGCCGACACGGCCAACGCTACTGTCACGGTTTCGTTCAACAACAACGCCACGCTCCGAACGATGGTGTCGGTGACCCTCAAGCCCAACCAAACGCTGCAATTTGCCGAAAACGCCTGGTCGGTGATCGATAGTACGGGCAGCATACAGGAAAGTGGCGCCAGCTCGGGGGTGGCGTCGGGTTCTGACTCGCAAATTCAGTACAACAACGGCGGTAGCGCCCTGGGTGGTGATCCAAATTTGACTTGGGATGACACCAACCAAATCTTGTCGGTGGACGGTTCGACGCCATCTATCGCCATCTCTGCCACCACTTCAAACCCCAGTGCTCCGGCATCGGGCAATGTCAGTATATTCTCACGTCTGGTCGCTAACCGGCCGATGGTAGCCCAGATTGGCCCGAGCGGCTTAGCAACCTCGTTGCAGCCATTTCTAGCGCGTAACAAAATTGGCTACTGGGATCCGCCGGGCAACGCTACCACCGTACCTGGCGTGTTCGGCATTACCGCGCCGACAGTGGTGGGGACAGCCACGACCCGTAACGTTG
Source organism: Saccharimonadales bacterium (SeqCode) (assembly GCA_035479475.1). Taxonomy (GTDB): domain Bacteria; phylum Patescibacteriota; class Saccharimonadia; order Saccharimonadales; family UBA4665; genus JAJZCD01. The sequence continues at coordinate 18,681 of DATIIP010000028.1, forward strand.
CTACCACCAACTTGGCGACGCGCATGCGCCGGTTGGGATTTGTTTCGTCATCAACGGCCGGCTCTTTGGCCGAGGCGCGCGTGGCGGCCGCCCAATTCTCTTGCGGTTCGGGCAGTAACGACGGCTCTGGCTTTTTCTTTGTGATTCGTTGGGTGCCTTCCGATGCCGCTACCGTAAGTGGCGAGCGTAACTTTGTGGGCCTGATGAACTCAACGGCGGCGGCTACGAACGTGGAGCCATCTACGCTTACCAACACTGTTGGCGTGGCCCAGCTCTCCACCGATGCTACGCAGCTGTACATCGTCTATGGCGGTTCAAGTGCTCAAACGCCGATTGCGCTCGGCACCAACTTCCCGGGCGCCACGCTGAGTACCACTGCCTACGAACTGGCTATCTTTGCGCCGAACAGCGTGTCAAACACCTTTTACTACCAAGTTACCAACATCACTAGTGGTAACATGGCCAGCGGTACGCTCACTGGCAACGCCACCCAGATTCCGCAGAACAGTACCCTGCTGGCTCCACGGGCTTGGGCTACCAACAATGCTACGGCCTTGGCCGTGGGCTTTGACATCTGCTCCATCTACGTCGAAACCGACAACTAGCGCTATACTGGTGGCATGATTACGCCGCCGCTTGCACCAAGGCTACCCACACAGCTCGATGATTGGAATGAGCCAATTGAGGCCGAGCTGGAGCTAGATGGCTTGCTGGTGCGTGACGCCAATTTTACGGACGCTCGGCGAATTAGTATTGATGGCTCAAAGCTTGTCGGCGTGGTTATGGCTGGTGCGGTGTTGGACAAGTTCGAATGTAGTGACACCGAACTCACTAAGCTAGAGGCAGCCGGCGTGCAAGCTTACAAAGCTAATTTCCTACGTGTCACAATGGCCGACTGTCGCTTAACCGGCGCCGAGCTTGCTGAGGCCACTTTTGAAGATTGTGTCTTTAAGAACGTAAAATTCGACGAGGCAGGATTTCGGTTTGCCCATTTTACCCGTGTGCGGTTCGAAAACTGCATGCTGCGAGCGGCTGATTTTAGCAACGCTCAGCTCAAGCAGGTAGTTTTTACCGGGTGCGATCTAGAAATGACCAGCTTTATGTCGGCCAATTGCAAAGCCGTGGATGTTACCGGGGAAGACCTGGCGCAGGTCAAAGGCATCTTGGGCCTCAAAGGTGCCACGGTCTCAACCGAGCAACTGATCTTGCTGGCGCCTCTGTTAGCTACTGAGCTTGGGTTTGTGATTAGCGAGTAAATACGCATATTAAAAAGTGCCGCACGCCGGCGGCACTTTGTTACTCAGTAGCAGCCTAAGCCTAGTCCCACGCGGAGAAGGTTGGCCAGTGTACTGTTTCGCCTGTCCCATAGTCCATCACACAGAGTACTCGATAGGGCGCGTAGTCGGCATAGTTGGTTGCGGCTAGCTGTTCATTTGTGGTGTTAGTAAAGTAATGTAGCCCTTGGCTGTCGTTGTGCCAGGTACCACTACTGTAGTATTGGACGCCACAAAGCGGATTGGAGCTCGCGCAACCACCTCCATCGCATCGTTGCTGTGATGCATTTGAGAGGTAAATGTTGTAGCAGCTGTTGGGTGCAGCTTCCGTACGCAGCGTAGCCGTGTACGCCATGTTGTAGGTCACGCCACCCCAGGTGAAGTAGCCAGGGCCGTAACCGGCTGGGTTAATATAGTGCTTCAGGCAGGTTTCCGTGTTTGGTACGACCGCTGCGCTGACCGGTGCTGCCGCTCCTAGCATCAGCAGGCTAGCCCCGAACACCATCGTTAGTATGCTTTTGATGCGCTTCATAACCCCTCCTTGTTACAATCTCTACAACTTCATTATAACTTAATTAACTGCTCCATAGATACGGCTAGCCGACCACGATCGAACGTGCTTTTACAACTCCCGCTTGCATACAGCATACGCTTATTGCGGTATAATCGAACTGATGATTGAACGAATCGTGGGGGCAGCACCAACCACAGATGATGACGTCGAACAAGAATTCGAACTAAAACTGCGGCCGCACGACTTTGCCAATTACATCGGTCAAGATCGACTCAAAAAGAACTTACAGCTAGCAATTGCGGCGGCTAAAAAGCGGGGTGAAGCATTAGACCACGTGCTGCTTTACGGTCCACCAGGTCTCGGCAAGACTACTATGGCTAGCGTCATTGCCCACGAAATGGGTGCGCAAATTCGCATCACCAGCGGCCCGGCCATTGAGCGGGCTGGGGACTTGGCAAGCTTGCTTACCAACTTGCAAGACGGCGACATTCTGTTTATCGATGAGATCCACCGCCTGCATCGCACCGTCGAAGAAGTGCTCTACAGCGCCATGGAAGATTACAAACTGGACATCATGCTGGGTAAAGGGCCTAGCGCCCGTAGTCTCCGGCTGGATCTGCCGCAGTTTACGCTGATTGGCGCCACTACCCGTGCAGGCGCATTGGCCGCACCGCTACGCGATCGCTTTGGGCACACCCACCGGCTGGAGTTTTATACGCACGACCAAATGCGGCAGGTGATTACCCGGGCGGCGGGAATACTGGATATCAGAATAGACCAAAAGGCGGCTCTCAAACTAGCCGAGCGCAGCCGCCAAACGCCGCGCATCGCCAACCGCTTGCTGAAGCGGGTGCGTGACTATGCCGACATCAACGGTGATGGCATCATCGACACAGCCATCAGCGTACAGGCGCTAGAGCTGCTCGAGGTAGACGAACTTGGCCTGGACCCAGCCGACCGGATGCTGCTGAGCGCCATCATCGATAGCTACAACGGTGGGCCGGTGGGCGTGGAGACATTGGCGGCACTAACGGCTGAAGAACGCACGACCATCGAAGATTTCATCGAACCGTATCTGATGCAGATTGGCCTGCTGGAACGCACCCCGCGCGGCCGCAAAGTTACACCCAAAACCTACCAGCATCTGGGCAAGACGCCGCCCAAAGACGGCTCCCAAGCCAGCCTGTTGTAAAGAGTAAGCCAATAACGCCTGCGGCTTGCTATAATAACCCCTATGAACATTAGCAGCAGTACCGATAAATACTTACACAGTAAACTGCCAATTGATGCCGATGAGAAGATCCTGGCCGTCTACCGGCATCACTGGTTTGCCTATGCTTCCAGCTGGATCCTGGGTATTGTGGTGGTAATTATTATCATGAGCCTGGCGACCATCCTTACTACCATTGGCGACGCCCAGGGCGCACTAGTGGAGCACCGGCCGGAGGTTTTGGCGATTGCGTTGACATTCTCAACCTTGGTGCTCATCGGCACTTCGTTGCCGGTTTACCTGCGATCTCAAGAGCAAGTGGTGTTGACCCAGGAGGCGCTCCTGCAAGTGCTTCAGCCCAGCCTGTTCTCGAGCAAGATCGACCAGCTGAGCCTGCAGCACATTGCTGATGTGTCGGTGAAACAGGATTTCTTTGGCACCATCCTGGGATATGGCCAAATCACCATCGAAACACCGGGCGAGCAGGACAACTATGAGTTTTTTATGCTACCAAATCCGCAAGATACCGCTCGCGAGATCGTTGCCGCTCACGAAAACTTTACGGCCGCTATCCAAGGCGGTTTTATGCCCACGACGCTTGGCAATGGTAACCCATCGCTGCAGCAGCAGCCAATCGATCCGGCGGCGTACCAGCAGTTCCTGCAATACCAACGTATGATGGCGCAGCAACAGCAGAGCCAAGCCGCACAGGCCAACGATCCAACTGGCGGCCCGGCCGATCAGACCAAGCCATAGTACTACTCGTGGAACGGGTTTTGGCGGGCTTGGTCGAACAGGGTCTGGACGCTAACACTGTTGTCTTGCAAATTCTGCATTTTGGCTACGGTTGCCGGGTCGATATGCGGCTGGGCGGTTGTTTGGGCGGCCTTTTCGCTCTGACTGGCCGGCGTGTTGCTAAAGACATTGATGCGCCAAACGATAAAGCTATAGAGGACCATAACCGCCAAGAAGAAGAGGAAGGCGCGGTAGGCACCAATCTTACGACCTACCCCGCTAAATGCCGTACCGAGACTCGCTAAATTTATGCCGCCGTTTTTCATGGTTTGATAAACTCGTTTATAACTAGTGTAAAAGCCACGTTGTTGGGTTGGCTGGCATCGGGCTGAATGCTAATGCTGCTGACTTGGGCGGTGCGGCGGTTTTGCTCCAGCTTGGACAGGAAGGTTGTGAATCGGTCGTACGGTACGGTGTCGTTGGCGTCCTGAGTGATGGTAATCTGCAACCCATAAACCCCAGCTACCCCAGGTACGGGGGTAAGCTGGGTGAGGTTAGGGTTAGCGCCGGCAGCGCCATGCGTAATGGTGCCAAGCGATGAGCTAGGGAAGGTGATAGACGACAGTTTACTGATGCCGCTTTGGGTGGCCAACTTAACAATTTCACGGACGGCTTCGGCCTGATCTTTGTCTTGTGGCACAATGGTTTCGGCAATGTTGTTTAGATCACCATATTTAATGATGTCCTGTTTGTTTTTGGTAAGCGTGGCTTCAAGCGTGCTCACGACTTGGCTGTCGGCTTTGAGCCTGCCGAGCTTGGTAGCCTGCCCGCCTAACAGCTGATTGGTCTCGTAAGCGATGCCAAAAAAGCTGGCACACAGCAGTACGACCAGAGCAATAAGCAGATAATGAAGCTGTTTGGCCTGCAGGTTCATGGCTTGACCCCGCTATTGATAAACAGGAACGGGTTGTCATTGGCAAATAAGGCGCGCAGCGTCGCGGTGCACGGGTATTGGACGCCGGCAGTACC
>DATIIP010000029.1:0-69978 GCA_035479475.1 Saccharimonadales bacterium (SeqCode)
GCACGTTACCGACCCGCATTTGCGCAAGGTTCACGAACAGTTCCATCACTTGTAAATACTACTATTACTGGCACAGATTGGTCGGGTCAACATTGTCACTCTGGGTGATGGGAAAGCGCTTGCAGATATCATTGCTGCTAGTAAGCGCAGTGGGTGGAATAGAACTGGCATCTGGCGTCCGAGTAAGCGCTACACGCACTTGAATACGTCGCAGTTCGTCCTGAGACTGGCCAGTAACATCAACCACTGCCTGCGCTCCCGAAAAATTGGCTGCTCCGCCGCTCGCCAACGTCCCCGTGATGGTGGTGTTGGATGCATCACGATAGATGCTAGTAATACGAGCATAGTACGAACCAGTAATAACCGGCAGGTTGACCTTCACCGAGCACGTGCCCGTGCTACAACCGCTCGCCGAACCAACATAGGCGTCCGGACTGGCAAAACTCGTTACGGTCATGGTGCCAGCGTGGCCGCCGAGCGGCGTTAGGTAGAGTGTCACGGTATTGTTGATGAGGTTGGCAATGTTGCCACTTGGATTAGCCGTCAGGTCAACCCGTAGCACACCAAAGTCACAAGTCCAGGCACTGCTAGCCGGAAAACTGTAGGCGTTGGCGCCAACACAGCTGGTGTCTATCCCACCGCTCTGAACGTTCCAGGTAAACTGAAGCTGGTTTAGGTTAGAAGCCGCCAAGATGGGAACGACTGCTGAATCGGTCTGAGAAACGTCGCGTACAATGGCTGACGGGTTAGGGTTCACCAGCACACAAGTATAAGCCGCTGTGGTCCCGAGGCTGCTAATAGCCGCACCCACGCCACCGGCAACACTTGGGTCATAGTCGTGCGAACAGCTTGTTTTAGTTGAAAGAGAGGCAAAGCCATTGGTTGTCACGTACGATTTGATGGCAGCGGCCGTGACGTTCACCCCCGACTCTGCCGCGTAAAACGCCTGCGAGCTGAGCTGTCGGTCCAAGGTTTCGCGCGAGTTACGTCGAATAACCTGTGAAAAACCCACCACAATCAGGGTAATGACAATTAGCATAATCATGGTGACCAAAAACGACACCATGCCCTGCTCGTTCGAGTACGCCCGCTTCTCGCTCATGCTTGTCTCATTGTACCAGGTATCTTGTTGAGCCGACCACCGCATAATTAACTCCCTGTCACCCGTTGTTGAGCAATTGTTTCCAGTTTTGCAACCGAGCAGAATTGCGACCCAGCATCGGTATGACAGGCTACATCGTTGCCCGTTACAAGGTCGCCCAGGGCGTACCGTGGTGAGCTGTTATTACAGCTGCCCTTGACCCCCGCGGCAAGTTTGGTGTTACAGAGCAGATCGGCGTCGCCATAGGCAACGGTTAAGGAAACATCCCATAGGTTGCTGCTCGGGTCGGTGTTGATAACCGAAACGTTGGTAATGCGCATCTTGGGACCGAGTAGCTCGTTGCCGATGGTAAAGTTAGTGACCGAGGCCGGGTCGCAGGTGCCAGCGTTGGTATTAGACGACTCATACAACCCCGAGTTGGAGCCGGTTGGCGTGCCGCCAGGGTAGACCTTCCCTAGCGTGTAGATAAATATTTCCGAGCCGGCACAAAACGCACCAGCAGGCGCTACATCCGTGCCAGCGCTGCCAGCAGACCCAAACTGGAGTGACTGGGAAATCGTATCGATGGCGTTCTGAGCTGCCTGCTGCGTGGCGGAACTGTTAACGCCCTTGTAGTAGCTATTACTAAAGTGCAGCACACCCATGGTTATAACGAGCAGCACCAGCGAAAACACAACTGTGGCAATCATCAGCTCAACAATGGTGAACCCGTCCTGATTTTGTTTGCTGTTTGCTGTTTGCCAACCCATTACTGCAACCTGTAGTACATCGTTACATTGCTATTATTCGTCTTGGTATTACCCAAGCTAGTCCAGTAAACGCAGATTGTGTAGGCAGTGGCGGATGCTGCCAAGCATGGCACTCCGGCTGGTATTGATCCACCAGGGCTGAGGATGAAAGCCGTGTAGCTCGCACCGCTACCGGTACTACTCAAATTATTGCAGCCGGTTGGGTCGGTCTCGGTACCGCCCACAAAACAGTCACCCGAAGTGTTGAGCCCATTTTGTGCCCGTAGCGACTCAATTTGCGTGGCCGCTAAGTGTTGGGCCTGGATACGCTCCTGATTACCCTGAATAGACAGCGTATTTTTGTTGGTAATAACATAGGCAGCGGTCAGTATAAGGCTAACTATGGCGATGGCGATGAGCACTTCTACCAGCGTATCGCCTTGCTGTCGCTGTTTTAGCCTTAACACGTCAGCCCTCCCATGACCCTTAGACTAACATGGAGGCCGCTATCGATGGTAAACAGTCCTGATTGATTGGTGGTACCACTGTCCATACAAATACTAACGCTGCTGGCCGCTGCTAGCTTACTCCCTGGTTTAAGGGTAGTATTGCCAATTTTGTCGCTCGTGGTACTCAGGCCAGCTGAGTTGACCGTGCTGCCGGTGACCCCATAGAGGCTCATTTGCTGGGAACCTGGTTGCAGGTTGCCATTGGCATCGATGGCCGTAATATTACCCTGAGAATCACCGGAAACAAAGGCCACCACACCAGTGACAACGGGGGTACCACTACCAGCGTCAACGTAGCACATACCGCTACCCAGAGACACGCCGCCCACAACACAAAAACTACTGCTGGGCGCCACCGTGAGCGCACCATCCAAGATCTGTTTTATCGCCGTTTGGGGCACCGTGGCCTCACCACTCCCTGGTGAAACGGCCCGCGGATTGGCTTGCGTGATGTTGAGCACCGGGTTTAAAGTACCAGCCTGATACTGGTTGCCCACCAGCGGGAAAATACCAATGCTACTAAGGCCGATCGCGCCCGCACCGATGCCAAACTGCACCGCCTTACCCATAAAGATGCAGCCGCCGTTACTACCCTGCGGACTGGCGCTACCATTGAACGTCACCGGGCTAGTAGTGCCGATACAAGTAAACGTACCTTGGTTAGGATAGTAGCCGCTGGTGGTCTCGTTGATAATTTGCTGGATCTGCTGCTGCAAGCCGTTGATGGCGGTAGTAAACTGCGTTTTGCTCTGACGCCCGTTGATGATGACGACTGCAGTAATAAACATCAAACTGCTCACAGCCAGCACGATCATGACCTCAACAATCGTAAAGCCCTGAGCTGCCTTTCGGTAGCCACCCTTTTTCATAAGTCCCAGTATAACAGGAAGCGTAAGCATTACTCCAGTAGCTTTTGGCCTTTGCCGTGTGCGATCTGCTTACCAACGGTCGCTAACCAGTGAAGGATGGCAAAAGCCACACTGCTCACCGGAGTAACAATTGCTGATACCATGCTGCCAGCTGCCCACCACACAGCACCACAATCACTGTTGCTGCTAGCAGGTAGGGGCCGAATGGTATGTGCTTACCAAAACCCTGTTTGCCACGGGCCAGCAGCGGGACACTCGCGATGGTTCCCAATAGTGAGGCTAGGAAGATCATCAGAAAAGCGTAGGCTGGGCCCGCTACAATCAACCCCAGCGGAGCAGCCAGTTTCACGTCTCCACCGCCTATCCAAGCCCCCTTCGATAGCTGATACAGCAGCCAAAACAGCCCAAAGATAATACCGGCCGAAAGCAGTGTCATATACAGCTGACGCCAATCTTGCGTCCAGAGGGCCGCTACAATCGCCTGTAGGCCAGCTAGGAGCCCCAGCGGCAATACCAAACGGTCTGGCAGCAAGAACCACCGCATGTCATAGACAGCCAGCGCCACAAAGAGCACCAGCATGCCAAGCCATAACACCAATTGGAATAGGCCAAGTCCGTGGTAACTGTGTGGCCAAAGCGCATATGAGACCGCAAATAGCACACCCGTGGTAAGTTCAACCAGGGGGCTATCCGGTATACGTGCCGCGCAGTAGCGGCAGCGGCCGCGCAGCCAGAGCCAACTTATCACCGGCACCAGATCTTTGGTGGATAAGATATGCTGGCAATTTGGGCACATCGACCTACCACGAGCGATCGAGAGTGCCTGGCGTTTTTTGTCAGCCTGTTTGCCCTTTTTGCCGGCCAGTTTGGCCTGTTCGTGCAGCCGCCATACCAGCGCGTTGACAAAACTACCAAAGATCAGCCCCAAGACTCCGATGAGTACAATAATCATTAGCACTATATTAGCATAGGAGTGATGTATGGCTTACGTTTCGCGCTAGCGAAGCATGCAAGCAGAGCAACTATCAGTTCTAGCTAGAGACGCATTGCAATATGCCGTTACCGCTGGCTTGCTCCAGCACATATTCCACGGCTACATTTTTGGTGTTTCCCTGGCTAGCCGCGGTCGTCGCCGACGTGCAGGTATAGCCGACGTAGACGTTCAGCTCCTCAGCCGAGTTAACATCGGCCGCCGGAGTAGTGCTACTGGCTGAGACAGTGCTACCAGGGGTAGTACCGTAGAAGATGTTGACTGCCTTAAAATAACCAAGCTTCATGTTGCTCGTAACAGTGGTGATATTAGCCTGACTGGCTGGTGGTATACCACCATTGTTGCTAGTAAATTCACTAGTAGCGGCCAGCAAGCTCTTGACGTCTGCTTTACGCGACTGGTTACGCTGGCTCCGCTGCACTGCTGGTACAGCCAAGAAAACCACCAGCAAAATGAGTCCAGCGATGGCAAGTACGATCAGCACCTCTATGATGGTAAACCCTGCCGAGCGACCTACCCTCTCACCTGCTTTTTTATGTATCATGCTGCCAATGCCCTTCGTTCCGGTCTTGGTTATGCTTATTTATATAGTCGTGGTTTGCAGCTAAAAAATCAAGCGCTTGCAATTTGTGAGTAAAAGAACCTCGTACGCTTAGGCGCGTAGCGAGGTTCTTTGTAGTAAACTCACACCTTTTCTTTGCAATTGCCTAGCTTGAGACACACTGTAGAATGCCGTTACCGCTGGCTTGCTCTACAACGTATTGCATGGCAACGTTGCGGGAGTTTGCACCAGTGGCAGTAGCAGCCGTGGTGGCAGAGGTACAGATCTTACCGACGTAAATGTTAATTTCTTCGGTGGTGTTGGTGTCGGCAGCCGGCGTGGTGCTGCTGGCCGAGACAGTGGCAGTCGGAGTAGTGCCATAGAAAACGTTGACAGCCTTGAAGTAGCCGAACTTGGTGTTGCTGGTAGCCGTGTTGATGTCTGTTTGGCTAGCGGGTGGTGTACCGCCATTGTTACCAGTAAAGTCAGCGATGGCCGACAGTAGGTTGTTGGCATCGGTCTTACGCGACTGGTTACGCTGGCTACGCTGGAGCGCCGGCACCGCTAGGAAAACAACCACCATAATCAAACCAGCGATTGCCAATACGATCAACACTTCGATAATGGTAAAGCCTTTTTGATTTCTAGTTTTTAACTGTTTTAGCATTGCAAATGCCCCCTTTGCATTTTTTATGAAGCCGCTAATGCTTGGATAGTACTGGTTCGGTCCCTAAAAAGCAAGTATTTATCCACAGACTGCCTGCGGTCCCGCGGGATGCTCACAGAATGGTGACCTGTGGGACAAACCACGAAACCCGCAAGCGAGAGGTACGGCTTGGGACTGTTCGCCTCCAACGTGCCGTTTTGTGAGCGTCCTAGCTGCCCGTAAAGCTACTGTTGCCAGCCAGACCGTAGATGGGCAGGAGCACTGCCGCCACAATCACGAATGCCACAATACCGAGCAGCACCATCATGGCCGGTTCAATGATGGCCGAAATATTGGCTACTTCGTTGTCTACTTCTTTTTCGTAATAATCGGCCACCTTGGCCATCATTTGCTCGATAGCACCAGATTGTTCGCCAATCCTAAGCATATTGGGCACCAGCGGCAAAAAGTTAGTATCGTTTTCTAGGCAGTCAGCCAAGCTTTTACCACCCTTAACTTTTTCAATCGCCTTTTTAATAGCCCTTTGGATGTGCACGTTATTTACCGCCGTACTGGTAATGTCAAGCATCTGCAGTAATGGTACGCCACTTGCCACCAGGGTTGAGCCGGTGCGTGCAAACCGTGCCATGTAGACCTTCATAAACAGCGGGCCGATTGGCCAGGCTTTCATCTTTACCTTATCTACCACTTCCTTGCCCGGCCCAGTTCGCGCCCATCGGGTTGTTAGAAGGAGTCCAACAACCAGCACTACCGCCACTACCCACCAAAAGTGGATGACAAAGTCGGAGACGGCCAGTAGCGCCCGGGTAATAAACGGCAGGTGGGCGCCCGGCAAGCCACTATACAGCGTCTTTACCTGCGGCAATACCTTCACTACCATAAAGCCAACGACACCCCCCATCACAAACAGGACGATGACGGGGTAAATCATGGCACCGCGAATCTTGCTGTTAAGATCCGCCTCTTTTTCTTGCTGGATGGCTAGGCGCTCAAGCGCCTGGTCCAGCGTACCCGAAGTTTCGCCAGCAGCAATTAGGCTAATATACACCTGATTAAAGGCATTCGGGTGCTTGCCCATAGCACCAGACAGGGTCGAGCCGCCCTCTACATTGGAGATGATCTGGCTCAAGACTATCTTGAGCGGCTTATTAACAGTTTGCTGGGTAACGCTGCGCAATGCCTGAAGTAGCGGCAGACCGGCGTTAATAAGAGTACTGAGCTGACGACTGAATAATACCCGGTCTTTGGACTTTATCCGACCCCCAAACCGAGCCCAGCCACCACCGCCGCGCGATCCAAGCTTAATATCAATAGGTACCAGCCCCTGGTCGCTGATCAGCTTGGCAGCAGCCGCTTCGCTATCGGCTTCCACCATAGCCTTCACCTGCTCGCCGGTAGCCGGGTTGCGTGCCGTGTACTGGTAACTCAGCATGGCTAGTCTCGCATCAACCTATCTAGTTCGTCTTGATCAACCGCAAAGTTGCGGGCTTCGTCATAGCTAATAGTGCCGGCGTGAATCAATTGCACCAACGTCTTGTCCATGCTCTGCATGCCAAACTCGGCACCGGTTTGAATAACCGCATCAAGCTGATGGGTTTTGCCTTCACGGATGATATTGCGGACAGCTGGCGTGGCCATTAGAATCTCGGCCGCAGCGATCCGGCCACCGCCAATAGATGGAATCAGCCGCTGAGAGCAGATAGCCATCAGAATGTTGCTGAGCTGTGCCCGAATCTGCGGCTGCTGGTGTGGCGGAAAGACATCGACCATGCGGTCGATAGACTGCGCTGCGGAGTTGGTGTGTAGCGTGGCAAACACCAGGTGACCGGTTTCGGCGATGGTGATGGCGCTGGCGATGGTTTCGAGGTCACGCATTTCGCCGATCAGCACCACATCGGGGTCTTCACGCAGGCTGCTGCGGAGCGCGGCAGAGAAGCTGTAGGTGTCGTAGTGGACTTCGCGCTGCACAATCACGCTCTTTTTGCTCTTGTGGGTATATTCGATAGGATCTTCGATGGTAATAATATGCTTCGCCTGCTCCAGGTTGATCTTGTGAATCAAGGCCGCCAGGCTAGTAGACTTACCGGAGCCAGTCGGACCGGTTACCAGGACCAAGCCACGGGGAAATTCTGCAAACTTAGCCACTATCGGTGGCAAGCCCAGCTGTTCAATCGTCAAAACCTCAGCGGGAATCAGACGCAGCGCAGCCGCCAGGTTGCCGCGTTCATGAAAAGCGTTGACACGGAACCGTCCTAGGTCGCCGAAGGCAAAGCTAAAGTCGAATTCTTTGTCTTTGAGTAGAATCTGTTTTTGATCTTCATCCAAAATCGCAAAAATCAGCGCTTCCACGCTTTCTTCGGTGAGCACGTCGGCACCGTTTACCGGCAATAGTGCGCCATCAACGCGCAACATCGGCGGCAAGCCAACCTGCAAATGGAGGTCAGAGGCCTTCTTTTTAACAACCTCTTCGAGGAGGATTTCTATTCTTGGTTGTCCTTGTGCCACCCTGATTTCTCTTTCTTTCTGCTCTTAAGGCCTTACGCACTATTGGCTGACGCTACCCGGTTTACTTCTTTGATAGTCGTTTGGCCCGACAGTGCCTTTAGGTATCCATCCTGCCGCATGGTCACCATGCCCTCTTTTTGGGCCTGCACCTGGATTTCCGTACTAGTTGCCCGCTTCAGAATCAGCTCTTGAATAGCTTCACTGACATCGAACACCTCGTAGATGCCCATCCGGCCTTTATAGCCTCCGGGCGAATCCGGGCTGTCCACGCCCTTGGTTAAAGTATAAGCGGAATCGCCCCGCAATGGCAAGGTGCTGTAGCCCAGGTCTTTGGCTGCTGCCGCCATTTGCTCAGCGGTTTCGGGCAAAAAGGCACCCAACGTCTCCTTGATGGCCGCACTTTCGGCCGCGTCTGATTGGTAAGTTTCTTTACTGTGGCCAATGCGGCGTACCAAACGCTGGCCAATCACCGTGTGCACGGTACTGGCGATTAGGAACGGTTCCACGCCCATATCAAGCAAGCGCGGCAGAATGCCAGCCGCACTGTTGGTGTGGAGCGTGCTAAACACCAGGTGGCCGGTCAGGCTCGCCTGCACCGCCAGCTCGGCGGTTTCTTTATCACGGATCTCCCCGACCATCACAATATCGGGGTCTTGGCGCAAGATGGAACGTAAGCCCGCGGCAAAGCTCAGACCGACATCGGGGTTAACCTGGATTTGGTTAACACCCTCCATTTTGTATTCAACGGGGTCTTCCAGGGTAACAATATTGACGCCGTCCGATTTAACCTCTTGTAGCAAGGCATACAACGAAGTGGACTTACCAGAGCCGGTTGGCCCAGAGGTCAGGATCATGCCATTGGTGCGTTCCAGGCCCAACTGGATGGTACGCAAACTGCGGCCCACATAGCCCATGTCTTGCAGCTTCAGGCTAGTGCCGCTCTTGTCCAGCAAGCGGATCACCACCTGCTCCCCCCACACTACCGGGCTAATGGAGATACGCAGGTCAATATCCCTGCCGCTCACCTTCACCGTAAATTCACCGTCTTGCGGTACGCGGTGCTCGTCGATTTTCAAATTCGACAAGATCTTGATACGCGACACCAGTGGTGGCTCAGTACTCTTAGGCAACTGCATGATCTCGCGCAAAATGCCGTCGATACGACAGCGGATCTTGAGTGAATCTTTCAGCGGTTCGATGTGAATATCACTGGCCCGGTTTTTGGCGGCGTACTCCAGTATGGTATTCAGCGCCTTACTGATCGGCGAATCCTGCACAATGGTACCGATGTTAGCGGCTTGGTCGGCAGCTTTTTGAGCCTTTTTTTCTTCCTGTTCGGTGGTGTCGATTTTGACATCTCCCGCTAGGTTAGAGATCTCGTCGACCACCGCATCGGACAGTCTGGTCTGATACTGACGCAACACCTGGCGGATGCCCTCTTCGCTCGCCGCATAGACCTTCACTGGTCGTCCAATCCGGTTAGACAAGTAGTCGGCCGCCTGGACGTTGTCGGCGTCCAGCATGGCCACCACCAAACGGTGTTGCATTTCGCCGACCGGCACAGCCATGTAGCGCTCGGCGACGTCTTCGGGCAGCAGTGTCAGCACTTTGGGGTCAATTTTGGCATCGCTGAGGTTCACATAGGGCACCTTGGTGACATGAGCAATAGTTTTGGTAAGCTGCTCGTTACTGACCTTGCCACTGCCTACCAGCAAGCCAAAGAGCGGTGTCCCCTTTTCTTTGGCCTCTTTTTTGAGCTGCGTTAAGTCTACTCGTGTCAGAATCTTATCTTCGACAAGCTTATCTTCTACCTGGATCTGGGCGGCGGCGGACAGGACGCTCATAGGCTATCCGTAGGCTTATTGGCCGCTTCCATTAAACGGGTTTTGGTTGTTATCACCGCCAATCACCGAGCTTTGGGTAGGATCAATGCTCGAAGAGTTAAAGTATTTACTGCTCGGCGTTTTGAATGTAGGGTCAATCACATCTACCACCTCGGCCTTTTGCGCTCGATTACTCGGGGTCACAAACAGCTTCCCAGAAATAATGAACGACACCACTGCACTTATCAAAGCAATGACGACAATGAGGGCTATGTCTTTTTGTTTCATTGCACTACCTGATTCTTTATATTCAGCGACTTGGCCGGTTGGTAAAAGGTCTGGGCACTGACACTCAACGTCAGCTTACTGGCACTCCCCCGAATGTCAATAGTCTGTATTTGGATAGGCCGAATGGAGCTTTGGTAGGCGGTGACTACGCTTTGTACTTGCGTGTAGTTACCTGTTATCAAAGTAGTGAACGGGATGGGCACCGGCTGCGGGCTCGAGCTGCTCTGATTGCTACTTTGTGCTACTTCATCATCGGTACCGGTGATGCTGGTGATCTGCACCCCCTGGCCATTCAAGATGCTTTCAAGGCTTGTAGTCAGCCCTGGAAAATCATAGCTGCTCGGCAGGGCGTCCAGAATAATCTTGGCATTGGTGCCATCATTCGAGCCCGTACCCTGCGGATCACCACCCAGGACGTTCTGTGGCGTACCGTTAAAGGCATTGTAGGCGGTCTTGAGCTGACCGGTGGCTGCAATGTCAGTCTTGAGCTGCTGCACGGCCGCCTTCTTCACGTCGATCACCTTGTTTTGGTAGGCAGCCTGGCTAATCAGGGTCTTGGTGGCTACCGCCGAAAACACCACCAGAAATGCCGCCACACTAACAGATCCTACTATCCGTGCGTTCGTCTTGTTGATCAGTGCTCGTTTGGCAGAAGGTTGTCCAGCCATTAGTTGCCTCCAAATACGCTTGATTGATTTGCATTGGCCGTCAATGGCACCGTGAGCGCAACGTCATTTTGCGAACTAAAGATAACTGGATCAAAACTGGCCGTGACAGTAAAGCTGGCGCCGCTATCATCACGCGAGAAGTTGGAAAGCACCACATGGCTAAAGGCGTGACCGCTGCTGTTGGCATTAGTCTTGTAGGTAGTAGCTTTTAGCGTGTCAGTAAAGGTGCTGACTACATCCAGCGAAGGTGCCGTACCTCCAAACGTAATCGTGTTGGTTCCCGATGCAAAGTTAACCGTTAACTTGTCCAAACTAGCCTGCTGTGGCGTCAATTGAGCAATGTAATCAAACAAACGGCTGGCAACCGGTTTTTGATCGTGCAGCGTAGTCAGTGTACTCAGCTGGTTCTGAACCGTTAGGATTTTGTCTAAGTTTTTGACGTTCTTGAGTTGCGTGCTGTATTTACTAATATCGCCGTTTAAATCGCTCAGGTTCTTTTTTTGCACCACATCTACCGAAACCAGCGAAATGCCCAAAACGCCCAGCGCTATCAAACTCGCTATAACCGACACGAACATTAACTGGTGCTTGGTGCGCTGCGCCTTGACGTATTCTAGCTTTACATCCGGAAGCAAGTTGAATTGAATCATCATTCGTTCCTCGCCGCCAGCCCTACTGCAACACTGAATTGATTGGATACTGCCAGCAGCTCGTTCTGCCGGTCAGCCGCGAAGGCCACATTGCGCCAGGCATTGCCGATTTCCACATTCAGTCCAAATTTATTAGCGACATACAGGGGGAATTCGGGAATAGTTGAGGCTCCACCGGTAACGATAATCTTTTCCAGCCGGGTCTCAGGATAACGCGCCTGAAAGAATTTGATAGATTTATCAATCTCATTGATAAGCAAATCCACCGTGCCAACAATAGCCTGATAGACCTGCCCCTCTAGTTTGTCTTTGCTCACACCAAATTTATATACAAACTGCTGTGCTTGCTTGTCATCGATATTCAGATTTTGTTGGGCCGAACGGATTACTGCCTCGATGCCGGTGGGTATAGAGCGGCTCAAGCGAGGTGCCTCACCGATGGTAATAACCAGGTCAGTCGAAAGATTGCCCATATCCACGACCAGTACCGGCGCCGTTGTACCGGCCGGTACCACAGCCCGCGGCATAGCCAGATTATCGGGCTCAAAAGCTATCACGTTCAGGCCAATTGACTCAATGAGGTCAAGCCGTTGCTCAATAAAGCTATTCAGCACACTACTGAGTAGCACTTCTACTTTGGTCTTGTCTTTTGGTGAATCACCGACCAGCGCCCAGTCAATCTTACTCTCAGCCGGTGGTGTCGGAATCAGTGAATCAGCCTGATACATAAGCGCCTTACCAAGCTCGGCTGGCGATAAACGGTCCATATCGGCAACTGTAGTAAAAACCCGGCTGCTTGGCAGGCCCACAGCCACATTCTTCGTAGAAAGCTTGGCCTCCGCCACCAGGTTGGCAATCGTCTGAGCTAAGCGTTGCTGATCAGCTTTGCTATCGCTCTGCGTGGCTTTGGCGTCAATTGGCACATAGGCGTACTTGACCAATGTTTTGGTCGGTCCCGTACCCCGCAACTCTACCAGACGAATACCAGTAGTACCGATATCCAAGCCAAAAAATGACGATACGCCACTCAGTAAACTCATGGCTCAAAGACCCTAGTATTTTTTGTGATTTTGATTGTCATCTGTCGCTATTGCCGCACCCTTTCGTCTTGCTGTCGCTACAGGAGAAACAGCAAAACTATGTATTGGTTTGATTATAGCATAAGCATGATGTCATCTGACAAGTGGTTTCGGCTGGCAATAAACACTAAGAGGCTATAGAACTGGTGGCAGCCCAGTGTACGATTGCGGCTCAAAGCTACCCGAGCCCGGGGCATTCAGCCACAGTTCGGGGCCGTACTGAAATATCTCGGCCGGTGCCGCGGGGATGCCTGGGGCAGCTATTAGGCTACCATATGTCCGATTCATATTCAGTCCGCCCTCGGCTGCGACTGCTCCCACAAATGTGAGCTGGTGATTACAAGTCGCATAGGACTGCGGAACCGCGGCCGCACCGGTAGTACACGTGGTTATGGTACCGCCATTGCCAGTGGCATCTTCTTGGGCCACATAGACACCGTGCAGCTGCGAAATATTATTGTCTATGTAGATGTTGCCCTGAACATACAAGTTCAGGCGTGGTATTTGGGCGATCGTTGCATAGGCGGCGTACAAAATATCACTGTTTATGTAGACATCGCCCTCTACATAGATGGAAATCTGTTGCCCTGCACCGGTAACTGGGTCGGTACCTAAGGTCAGATTGCCAGCACCACCCAGGGTAAAGAAGCCACTGGCGTTAACTGCCGCATCATAGTTGCCAGAAGCCACACCTGTGAAAGAAGTAAGCGAAGTGCTCATCGGTGATGAACCACCCGGCTCATTATTAAAGTAGTCATACGCACACGGTAGAGCATTTGCGCCAAAATTGCCGCCATAGCCGGATCCACTGGTGTTGTTATCATTTGCGAATGATAGTCCGTAGCCACTCTGACTAGCCGCGCCGCCGTTGAGTCCCATACCGCTCACAAAGTTGGTGATATCATCAGTTGCCCATGCACCGAGCTGACTGCCCGCACCAGCGTAGTTCGGCGCCAAACTGGTATTGGTATTCCAGGAACTAATAGTTGCCGGGTTTTCAGTACAGCCATCTCCAAAGCCGGGTCCGGCCATTACGTCGCCGCCCAGTACATTAAAATACGGCTGGATAGGCACAACCACGCACGCTTCGTCTAGTTGAGGATTACCCGCGGTATCCCCTGGATGAACAACCAGCGTCCGGCAGACCGTTTTCCCCACCATGGCCCCCGTGACTGCCACAGTCTCGGTAGCTAGGGTAACGGTGGTACCGTGAGTAAATACCCGCGGACAGCCCGTTCCTGGAGGTACATAGCCAACATCAGAGGTTTGATCATAAGGCGATGAGGGCGAGTAAGAGCCGTTCTTGGTTAGGCCGTAAATTGTGCAGGTTACTGATGGGCTATCGCTGAGCGAGCCATTAGTGACCTTATAGGTAAAGGTAATCGTGTCTCCGGGTTCACCGATGTCGGTACCCACCACCGTACCGCCGCCATCCTTCACCGTCGATATCACATTTGGCGCCAAGGCATAGCTGCCGGACACGGTCGCACACACTTGCGGGCTCTGGTAGCTACCGCCCGCCTGTGTACTCGGATTCAAGGTGATGGCTCGGCAAATTTTAGTCCCGGCCGGCGTGCCAATCGGCACGGTGTAATAATCCGGCCCCTCAGGGTAAGTGGCAACACCATACACTCCTTTGTTCGGACCGAGCGTGGTGGTCCCTGATATGGTATCGAATGTATGCCAATTGATATTGGTGGGCGAGGTGGAATTAGGACCACTATTAATCAACTGATAGGTAAAGGTAATCTTAGTACCTGGTGTAGGATTGGCATTATTCACAAACGCCTTGCCAGTCATATTAAAGTTGCCTTGCAGGCTCTTGAGCGCAGCCGGAAAGCCAATCGGGTTGGCACACTGCCGGCGGATGGCGTAATGAGACCCATCGGGGTTGGTAAAAACAATTGCCGGATCGCAACCACTATCGTCGAACCAGGCGTCGTCGTAGGGTGATGTGCCCGTTCGGCCGGCTTGATAGAAGGTATTGAGGCTGTAACACCAGTTAGTATTCCAACTCACCCTCCCGGCTGCCGCATAGGCGTTCACCAAATTCGCCCAAGAAGTTTTCATGCTGGCTGTAGCTGGTTTGGCCGTGCTGCTGGTGCTCACGCCCAGCATTGTCTCGATGATGAATGACGCCCCAGTCAAATCCCATTCCGATGCGCCCACTTTGGCGTCGTTATCCATAAAGCTAATGAACGTCGCGGCACTGTTCACCGTAGACGGTATAGCGACTCCGCCAGAGTATTTATCATCAAGCACAAAGGTGCCCTGATCATCATAGTTATTGAAGTAATAACCATGATATTCAGCCCGTCCAAATGGTGCCGGCGACGGATATGCCAGCGCCAGCGCGCCGTAACCCGCCACAAACGAAGCCACAGCAAGCCCGGTTAATAACAACTTGTGTTTGAGCGTCACGGTTGCCCGCCTAGGCTCTTGATAGCCTGCTCATCGGCATTTTTGTATTCGTCTGCCAGCGGACTTGGCTGGATTAGCTTAATAGCCTGTTTGTAGTAGTTGATGGCCGATGCATTATCGCCAAGTGCCTGGGCAACCATAGCCATTGATTCATACAAGCTTTCCGTCTGTTTGACAGCTGCAGCCAGCTTAAAGCTATCAAGCGCTGCCTGGTTATTACCTTGGTTCTGGTCATTGGCTCCCTGTTGGTAATACAGCTGGTACCTTTCGTTGGCACTGAGCCCCGGCTGTTTGAGGGCATCGGCAATTTGCTTTTGCGCATCGGGGTAGTCGCCATTCAGCGCAATATCCTGCGCCCTGCTGGCTTTGGTCTGCTGCGGTCTAGTCACTCCCGGCGTAACCTGGTGCCTACTTTGTATGTAGCGCAGGCCAACACCGGCTGCACCGGCCACCAACACCACAGCGACAATCAGCGCGGTCCACACCCAGCGTTGTTTGCCACTACCGCCAAATTTCCGAACAACTATATCCGCCATAACGTTTGTGCTTTACATAGAACTATAGCTAAGCTCACCCTAAAAAGCAAAGTCCGTTTACATTGAAGTGCTGTGAGAATGTTGGGAGTGTTGGTACGGTACCATCAGTACGACACATCTTGTGGTTCTCCACAAACAAAAAGCACTGATACTATCAGTGCTTTTTGGTAAATCTACCCGATGTCTTGCACTTGGCAGGGCTTACAGCCACTGTGCGTCGTCTGGCTTTGGTGTTGGGACCATGGCAATCTCCTTCAAAACCGATTATAAATGATCCGCTCCGCTATTGAAAGTTAAATCTGCATTAAACTAACCCAGCATACCCTCCCAGCCGGCCAACTGTCTACAGATACAGCATCGTCCGCAGGTCACGTTTATTTTCTTCCGAACCGGGGCGGTCATCGATAAGCAGCTGCCTACATACATCATTCAATATAGTTGTGCGCTCTGCAGTTCTTAGGCTGTCTTGATGATCAACGCCGGGAATCTGTTCTCCAAAGTTAAATGAATTGCGCATCTGCATGACGATACCATAGATATCATCCGGGTGCCTTGCGAATAATGCGTCGGCAAATTGCTTAACAGCCACAGCGCTCAGTCTTGATGGATGTATAATGCCCTCTGGCGTCTTGCCCCTAACTGGTTCTGGATCGTTCGGGCCACGCTCTCTACGAGATACTACGCGCTCGAGGGCAAGAAGATTAGCGGACATACGGTCGAAATCTTGCAGATGAGTGAGTGATGCCTCTTGCCGCTGTTTCTTCTCACTCACATCAATGCCGTGATGGCGTCGAGCGTATTGTTTGTAGTCATCAAAAGCCACTATCGATTCTGTCAACGAGCCGACCAGCATACTCCTAATCTGCTTAAGCTCTTCGTCTGAGTGGCCATCGTAGTACGCTTCAGCATCACCGGTTAGAGGTTCTGGGTTGAGATCGAGCTTCTCGACAGCTGGTGTCGCTGGTTGGGGTAAGGGCTTGGCCTCGGGCTCATCTGTAGCAGAGGCCATAGGTGCGACTTCGGCTTCCTTCCTGGCAGCAAATACACTGCTTACTCTGGCTACGGCCGCAACCGCAAAGCGTCCGACCGCGCGGGCAGCTTTGCGAAACCGCGGCTCTTGATCTTGAAGCTGTTCAACCGCTGCCAGTACTGTTTCCGGTACGTGATCTGCTCGCGCGGCGCTTAAGACTGCTTCTGCAGAAAAACTCGTATCGATAGTATCCAGCAGGCTACCCCTATTGGGCTTTTCGTGTCTTGGCACGGCAACGGTAGTACTCTCAAGTCGTTTGCGGGTGTCAGGATTGGATAGCTTCTGGCTGCCCAGGAGCGCCGCCAAGCTCAGCTGGTTTGCCTGACGAGCCAGCGTCTTAGCCTCAACGCTAACAAAACTCGGTGCTTCGTTTCTGCTCGGCCGCACCGCACCAGCAATCGCATCATGACCTATAGCCATAGCTATGCTATGCTGATCAACTTTTTCCATAGCCGCCCACCTAGACGCCTCTTGAGTGATTATGTCGCTTGAGGGCTGCCTGAAGAATTCATTATTGACAGTATTAATCATGCTGTTTTTGTTTTAGAGATCTAACTGTATTAACAGTAGCATAACTTTGCATCTTTTGCAATTTGTAGTCATCGGTATGGAGTCTGGAAGCATTATGGCTTAGCCATCATCGTATTAATTGGGATTCGCCCATTGCGAGACTCCACACCTTATCACCTCTGTTATAATCTGCTATACTAAACGGCATGAGCCTTTCTATTGCTATTGTCGGTCTACCCAACGTCGGCAAATCTACCCTATTCAATGCACTCACCGACAGTCAGGTGCTGGCGGCCAATTATCCCTTTGCCACCATTGAGCCGAACACTGGCATCGTGCCCGTACCCGATGAGCGGCTCACCAAGCTTAGCGAGCTCTACGGCAACGCGCCCATCAAGCCCGCCACTGTCACCTTTGTGGATGTCGCCGGCCTGGTGAAAGGCGCCAGCACCGGGGAGGGCCTGGGTAATCAATTTTTGAGCCACATTCGGGCCTGTAACGCCATCGTGCAAGTGGTACGGGCATTCGACGATCCGGCCGTACTCACCGATGAAGCCACCGGCCAGCACGACCCCGTCAAAGACATCGACATCATTAACACCGAGCTGGTGTTGGCCGACCTGCAAACCGTGACAAAACGGCTGCCACGCTTAGAAAAAGAATCGCGCGCCAACCCCAAGCTCAAGCCCCAGTACGATACCCTGCAACAGGTATACGACTTGCTCGATAGCGGTAGGCCAGCCTGGGGCGATGCCAGCATCGACCCGACGCACCTGCAAGACCTATTTCTGCTGACCATCAAACCGGTGATTTACGTCTTCAATGTCGATGAGAATGGCCTGAGCGACGAGGCACTACACACAAAGCTAAGCGGCTTGGTTGCTCCAGCACGGAGTCTGTTCATTTGCGCCAAGCTGGAAGACGAACTGCGCAGCCTGGATGCGCCCGACCGCGCCGAGCTGCTCGAGAGCTACGGCCAGACACAATCGGGTCTCAACCAACTGATCCACGCCGCCTACGAAACGCTCGGCCTGCAGAGCTACCTGACGGCCGGCGACAAAGAGGTCCGCGCCTGGACGATCACCCGCGGTAGCACTGCTCCGCAGGCTGCAGGTGTCATACATGGCGATTTTGAGCGCGGTTTTATTGCCGCTGACGTAGTTGATTATAATGATATTATAATGTCCGGATCTGTTAGCGCCGCACGGTCCGCCGGCAAGCTGCGCACCGAGGGCAAGACCTACGTCATGCGGCCGAATGACGTTGTAGAGTTCAAATTCAACGTTTCTAAATAACCACCGGGCAGAGCCCTCAGGCCATTGCGGTTCTTAGGGACTGTGAGATTGGCCCGAGCTGGGACCAATCTCAGCCGAACGCATACCTTACAGCCCCAGCGGGGCTGTAAGGAGAGTGTGCCCTAAGAACCGCAATGGCCTGAGGGTGCTTGTTAGTAAAAGCTGGGGAAGCGGCGCCGGCGTGACAAGAGTGGTGTTTTGGTATAGGGGTTAATCGGCTGATACGAGGCTGGTGCAGCACCCGGCTGGTTCTGGGCGAATTGCGGCCTAAATTCTGGCGCTAAGCCAGGCAGCTGGGGGATGCCATTGACCTGGGTCTGCAATTGCTGCGCTATCATGCCGTGCTGGCGGATCTCCATCACCCGCTGTTGGATGTAGTTGACACATTTACGCAACCGCGTATTGCTCCAGCTGTTAAAGACCAGATTGCGCATCGGCGTAAAAATGCGGATGGTAGCGCCCATCAACCGGTTATGAAAATCAACCTCGCTCATCATGTCATAGCGGACATCTTCGATAGTAAGCAGCATGGGTTTACGGTCGATCAGGAGGACTCGGTAGTTGGTCACACAGAGCATCGCAAAACCACCCTCATACGTACCATTGACGGCTTGCGCTATGATCTCCTCGGGCATCAGCACATTGCTGAGCTCACGGATTTCCGCACGCCCCCAGAGTTTAAAATTGCAGCCTACTGCCTTGAGCTGCTCCTCTACTTGGCGGAAACTTATCATATTTGTTCCTCCCCAAGGCGCCGTTCCTTGGTGGCCGGCTCGCCTGTATACCCTAGTATGGGGCCTAGGCATACCTGTAACAGTTAGTTTCGTCACAGATAGAATAAGATTTTTATCACAGCTTCAGAAGAATTTAATCGCTTTTATCTTTAAGTTATGGCATAATGCAGCCATGCTGGCGAACGCAAATGAACTGCGCGCTCTCGTCAACTTATTCCATACTGGTACAAAGTTGGCGTACTCAAAAGGTGAGTTCATCATCCGGCCTGGAGGCACTCCGCCGGGTGTGTTTTATATCGAGCAGGGGCTGGTGAAGGCCTATGATATTACCAAGTACGGTGAAGAGAACCTGCTGATCATTCGTAAAAGTGGTGAAATGCTGGGCCTCACCTGGGCTGTGACCGGTGAAGACCGCAATATCATCTATGCGGCCTTAGCCCCTACTACCGTGTGGCTGGTCAGCCGCGAGATGCTGGTCGCATTCATTCGCGAGAATCCTTCGGCCGCGATACCCATCATCGATATGGTTACCGATATGTACCGGATCCACAGCGAACGTATCATGACACTCGAATACCGCACCGTCCGTGAGCGCCTGATCTCATTTTTGGTGACAACGGCTCGGCGCTTTGGTAAAAGAACGGCCGAGGGCGGACTGTGTATTACCGTGCCGCTCAAGCACCAAGACATCGCCAGCTCTATCAGCGCCACGCGTGAGACTACCAGCCGGGCGCTGGCCGAGCTAGAGCGTAAGGGCCTTATTAGCACCGAGCAGTCTTGCATCACCCTGGTGAACGTCGAATCACTCAGGGACTTTTTGTAGAAGCTACTTCCAGTGGAGAATGATGTCCTCGAGGATCTCGATGATGCGCTCGTGGTCGGGCATCTTGTTGTCGTCGTAGTAGTGGTTTACCGAAAACACATCTTCGAGCACATTCAAGCAGAAGATTTCATCGGCCAGGATATGCATTTGATCCACTGCGTGGACGCTTGCAAAGGGCGTCGCCACAATGATCTTCTTGGTGCGAATGGGCTTAAGAAATTGCGCCACCGCGTGAAGTGACAAGCCGTTGAGCAACCCGTCTGACACGATGATGATATGCCGGTTGCGCAGCAGATCTCTATCAATCACCCCACCCTGGCCCAGCAGCTTATTCATCTCAAATAGTTTTTGTAGCTTCTGCTGCTCGATATAGTTAAAGTTCTCCGATTTGAGTTCTTCGAGTTCGCCAGCCGAGTATATGTCGTTGAAGGTGATGCCGCCGGTGTGATCAATCTCGGCCAACGCGTCGATTTCACCCTGCAGCTTAATGGAGCTGGTGAGGAGCATGGTGAGCACACAGTGCAAACGCATGGCAATCTGAGCGCCTACAATCACCGCGCCGTCGTTGAGCGCCAAAATGGCGCAATCCTCATAGCGATAGCCTTTAGCCTCCAGCTCGTCAGCCAGCAGTGAGCCGGCTACCTGTCGGCTGGGAAAATAATGCATCTAGCTGTACTCCGCCCGGCCTAGCACTGTGCCATATATAAGCATAACCGTATTCTAACAACTTAAGCGAGCTTGCGTAAGAGGTAGAACCGTTCTAAGTTGCCCCTGCTACCCGAGACAGCCGAATCAGCCTTATCAATAACTTTGAAATGCTTCTGGACCCACGATTCAAAGTCTTTCAAAATGTCACGCCGCATCGTGTCATTTTTGATCACGCCTTTGTGCTTAAGGCTACTCTGTCCAGCTTCAAACTGCGGTTTAACCATGGCCACGATGTCGGCTTTGCCCGATACCAGCTTGGCCACGTGCGGCAAGATCTCACGAAGTGATATAAATGAGACATCACCCACT
The DNA here is from genome assembly GCA_035479475.1 of Saccharimonadales bacterium (SeqCode). Lineage (GTDB taxonomy): Bacteria > Patescibacteriota > Saccharimonadia > Saccharimonadales > UBA4665 > JAJZCD01. The sequence continues at coordinate 20,787 of DATIIP010000029.1, forward strand.
ACCATATCGATGTGGTGGCTGGTTTTAAAATCGCGGATATCAGTTTTTTCGTGGAGCTCGATCCGTGGATCGGTGCGCAACGATGGGTGCAGCTGATCAGTACCCACATCTACCGCAATCACTTTGGCCGCCCCGCGCAATAACGCGTACTGGGTAAAGCCACCGGTGCTGCTACCCACATCCAGCACCGTTTTGCCAGCGAAATCCAGGCCGAAGGTCTCGGCCGCACTCTTGAGTTTGAGAGCTGCCCGGCCCACATACTGCTCTTCGGCTGTTAGCATGATGATATCAGCGTCACCGATGAGCTGACCAGCCTTAGTAGCCACTACACCGTTCACCTTCACCTGTCCCAAGCGCACATAGCTTTCCGCCTGGCTGCGGCTGGCTACCAGGCCCTGTTCGGCCATGGCGACATCAAGCCGGTGTTTCATGAAGACCTAAGCTCCTAGCCTTATGGTTTGTAGTACCTCACCCTTCACATCAACGACAGCAAGATCGGGCAAAACTAGCCGCATACCGGCATAAAGTGTGTTGGGGCCTAGATGCTTGGCGGTATGCGGTTTGAAATTGTCACCTACTACCCCCGGAAATAATGGCCTTGCCCCCCGATCCTCTGCAACACGTAAGATCGACGAATGCAGCGCCTTGATAACACCGCAAGGACCCAACACCCAAACCGGGACGTCACCAGCAGAGCCCACCTTAGTTTCACCTACGATGTCTACTCTCAGCGGTGGTTGGCCAAGCGCTAACTCCGCCAAGCCTTCACCCACGGCTACACCGTTCCCTTTCGTCCAAGGGAGCATCGTCACTCTTCCACCTTCTATTGCACTGCTGTGTGTGATTTCAGGCCCATCACGATGTGCCCATACAGTAAACGTCGTCTCACCACTAGCAACCGCCATATCTACTCCTTAACGCGTTCCCGGTACGCGCCGGTGGCTGTATCAACGCTAATCAGATCACCCTGCTTGATGAACGCCGGCACCTTGATGGTGATACCCGTTTCCAGTGTAGCGTCTTTTTGGACGTTACTGGTAGTGTCGCCCTTAACTACATCTTCGGTGTAAGTTACCAGCAGCGGCACGTTTTTGGGCAGTTCCACATTGATGGCACTGCCGTTAAAGAACTGTAGCTGCACGGTGTCGCCTTCCTTGATGTAGCCAGCACCGTCGCCCAGCAAATCCGCCGCTATTTCGAACTGCTCGAACGTCTCGGGATTCATGAAATGGAAGGTGTCGCCATCGCTGTAGAGGTACTGCGCTGGCAAGTTGGTCACCTCGGCCGTATCCACGGTTTCGTTGCCCTTGAACGTCTTTTCCAGCACTTTGCCGTCCAGCACACTTTTGATGCGCACGTTGACGATTGAGCCACCGCGACCCATCACCTTTTGGTTATAATCCACCACCCGGTATGGCACGCCGTCCAGCTGGAACAGCACGCCTTTTTTGAGATTTGTGATTGATAATGCCACTAGTTGTTTCCTTTCCAAACTGTTGTTAATACCTGCCGGGTTGTTTCGCCCAAATCATCACGCGCAAGCGCGTCTGCCACGCTATATACCTCTACACCATCGCCTTCAAACACTGCAAAATCGGCATTGTCGATGTGCGCTTCGTAGATATGAAATAGCGCGTCGTCGCCGTCTTTGACCCGGCGTATGTCTGCCACATATTTCTTTGGCAGCCGTGCCACATCGAGTGACGTCTCCTCATGCAGCTCCCGAAGCGCTGCCTGTTCGTGTGTTTCGCTAGGGTCAAGGTGGCCGCCAAAAAAGCCAAGCAGTCCAGGTGAGAATTTGGCGTCTTTAGTACGCCGTTGCAAGGCAATCTTGCCATCCGGTAACACCAAAACCCAAACTGCTAGTTCACGCATATAACCTTATTTTACCGCAGCCACCCGTTCATTTGTTCTAACTGTGCGCCCAGATGCGCCACATCGGCTGGACCGAACACGTTGCCCGCCGCCAGCACTGCATTTTGCAGTTTTTGGAGCTGTTGCTGCGCGGTCTGCATTTTCCCGAGCTGCTCGGCGCGAGTTTCGCTTAGTTCGTAGTCCCGGATATCCAGCCGTGCATCGGCCGCCAAACGGCGTAGACTTGCCAGCGCCTTCTGTTCGTCGGGCGTCAGCAAGTCTGTATCCACTGTGCGCAACAAGCTCTTCAGCTGCACTTCCAGCTGCTGCATGGCCAGGAATGGCGACTGGTTCTCCATCCCCCTATTGTCTCACGCGCGTTTAGGCGTTAGCCACAAACGGCAACAGCGCAATGTGCCGTGCCCGCTTGATCGCCTGCGCCAAGTGACGCTGCTCACTCTCAGTCAGGCCGGTCTTCTTGCGAGTCTCGATCTGACCGTATTGATTGACGTAGCGCTGCAAGGTCTTGAAGTCCTTGTAGTCAAAGTATGCTACGTCGGTCCGGTGTTTAAAAATCTTTGCCATAGTGTTCCGGAACAGAGACAAACCTTGCGGTTTTTCTCGTCGCGCCGGCAAAATGGTTCACATTTTGTCGGGCTGCTCTTTTCCCTGTCCCATCTCCTTCCTTAATCAATTACTTAGAATGGGATGTCGTCGAGATTGATTGGCTCATCGCCGATATCTTCGATGACAACATCGTCTTGCTTCTTGCTGGGCGCGGGCTTGCCGGAGCTAGCGCCGCCGCCACTTGAACCACCTTGGTATCCCCCGCCATTAGAGCCACCTGAACCACCGCCGTCACCGCCAGCACCGCCTAGGAAGGTCACATCTTGTGCCACCACTTCGACTTTGCTGCGCTTTTGGCCTTCTTGCTCCCAGCTGCGGCTTTGCAGCCGACCGTTGACCAGGCATGGGCGCCCCTTTGAAAGGTACTGCGCTACACGTTCACCCAATGGCCCCCAGGCAACTACATCGATGTAATCGGTAGCCTCTTGCCAGCTGCCATCCGCACCTTTGTAGCTGCGGTTGAGTGCCAGGCTAAAACTGCAAACGTTTTGCCCATTCGGCGTCTGCCGAAGCTCGGGGTCCCGAGTAAGGTTCCCCATCAAGATTACTTGGTTGAAACTACGTGCCATGTGGCAACTCCCTCCTGCGAAAGCTATGTTCGCTATTTAATTGGTACTTTCCAAACTACGCCGCCCTGCGGGCCGCGTCAAGTCCTATTCCTCGTCTTCTTCGTCTTTGTCGTCAGACTCGCCGCGCTTGGCAGCTTGCTCGGCCTTGAGCGCCTTTGCCGCCTCGGCCTTGGCCATCGCCTTCAGGTCGGGCTTGGTGATCAGAAAACGGATCACCTCGTCGGTAATGTTCAGAATGCTTTCCAGCTTCTGCACATTGGCACCCGGCATTTCCACCGTGTAAAACACGTAGATGGCCATCTCGTGCTTCTTGATAGCGTAGGCCAGCTTGCGCTTGCCCCAGTTATCGGTGTTCTTGATGGTAGCGCCGTTGTCGGTCAAGATCTTCTCGACGCGGCTGGTTGCCTTCTCTAGATCTACTTCTAGATCGGGGTCATAAAGGATAGCAATGTCGTATTGCATCAAATCTCCTTTGGTTAAAGCCCATACTCACTAGGGATACAGGCTGAGTTGATATAACCCCGTTATTGTACCTTATCTACCTCTGTTATGCAACTTGCGTTCCTAGCATGCCCTAGCGCACTACTCTTCACGCATTACAAAAAGCCCCAAGCTATCGTGCTCGGGGCTGGTTGATCAAAAGTGTTAAGGCCTGGTGGGAGGAGCTGACTACCTAAGCTTGCAACCGTCTCTCAAAGCAACAAACTCGAGCGCCATACCCCTCCCATTCTGGCTGTTTGTTTTACCAATATGTTAGAACGCTTACAGAAAAACCGCAAGCGTAATGTGGCTCATCGCACCTACTTTTGTATACAAGCTAACACTGGTGGCGTTCACTTTCTGTAGCAAGGAATGCTACAGTCGCCTCTGTTAATCAGGCGTTGTAAAGATTACTGTACCGGGTACACATCCTGGATCGGGCCATTGTCGCCATCATCATCTACGCCACCGTCCCCCGCCCCACCAAACACCTGACCTAGGCTGCTCACCAGCACTTCGCGCGGGCGCGAGCCGTCCGCCGCACCAATAATCCCCTGCTCTTCCATTTCCTCGATCAGCCGCGCAGCGCGGCCGTAGCCGATCCGCAAACGACGCTGCAGCAACGATGTTGAGGCCTTTTTGTTCTCGATCACCACCCGTACGGCGTCGCGGAACATATCGTCATCGCCGTCCATACTACCGCCCATGTCGGCCACCACGCCGCCCTTGCCGATGGTCACCGGTTGGCTGACCACCTCTTCGTTATACTGCGGCGCGCGCTGTTCCTGAATAAAGTGCGTCACCTTCACGGTTTCTTCGTCGCTGATGAACGCCGCCTGGATGCGCACTGGCTTGGGCATCTCACTGGTCAGTAGCAGCATGTCACCGCGGCCCAATAGCTTCTCCGCGCCAATCTGGTCGATGATAGTACGGGAATCTACCTGGCTGGCCGTCGTAAACGCCACCCGGGCCGGCACATTGGCCTTGATGAGGCCCGTAATGACATCTACAGAAGGGCGCTGCGTGGCCAAGATCAGGTGTATGCCCACGGCCCGCGCTTTTTGGGCGATCCGTACCACCAGCGCTTCCACATCGCGGGCAGCCATCATCATCAGGTCGGCCAACTCGTCGATGACGATCACAATGTAAGGCATGCCCTCCACGGTTTTGAGCATGTTGTATTCGCCAATGTTGCGCTTCTTTTGCTCGCTAAGCGTGCGGTAGCGGCGCTCCATCTCGGCCACGGCCCATTTGAGTGCGCTAATGCACTTTTCTGGCTCAGTAATAACGGGCGTTAACAGATGTGGAATGTCGTTGTAGGGCGTCAGCTCAACAGTCTTCGGGTCAACCAAAATCAACTTCAGGTCGGATGGACTGTTGCGGTATAGCAAGCTGGTAAGGATGTCATTGATCATGACCGACTTACCAGAGCCGGTCTGTCCAGCCACCAAGATGTGCGGCATGCGCGCCAGGTCGGCGATCACCGGCTTGCCGGCGATGTCTTTGCCGATGGCGAATGTCAGTGGGCCCTTATCATCAATCCAATCGCGCGATTGCAAAATGCTGCTCAACCGCACCGTAGCGCCTTTGATGTTTGGCACCTCAATGCCCACCGCGCGCTTGCCCGGAATGGGCGCTTCCATGCGAATGCTGGTGGCAGCCAGGTCGAGTGCCAGATTGTTTTCGAGCGCCGTGATTTTGGTAAGTTTGACCCCAGTGGGCGGCCGCAGCGTGTATTGCGTGACGCGCGGGCCGATGTTGGCCCCCTCCATCTCTACGTCAATATTAAAGTTGGCAAACGTTTCGCGGATAACTTTGGCATTGGCCTCCACATTACCGGCATCGGCCTTGTCTTGTTTTTGGTCGAGCAGTTCGACACTGGGGAATTTCCAGTCTGGGTCACTAGCCGCGGTCAGCGCAGCGTGATTCTCTTGGGCCGAGAGTTTTTGCGCAGTGTTACGCAAATTAGGGGAACGCTGCCCGGGCTGATCTTTGCCGCTGTAATGCTCTACCGGCACGCCCTCGTTCAGCTTAAAGCCATTTTCGGCAGCCTTGTGCTTAAGCGCCAGCAAGCCATCTTCGCCTTCATCCTCGCGGTCCCGGCGAAAACCGCCAAACAGCCGCAAAGCCACATCTTTTATTGATAACCCGAAGGCAAAAAAGAACGCCAGTGCCGCCAGCACAAATAGCAGCAGGCTAGCCGGGATTTTATCCAGCAGCGCTAGTACCATACCACCTACACCTTTGCCCACGTTGCCGCCGTGACCACCAGTAATAGTGGCGTCTGCCAGCTTGGTGGCAAAAGCGGTGTGGAACCAGCTGCTGGCAAAGACCAATAGCGCCACCATGCTAAACAGGTTGCTGAGCGGCACGCGTTGATCATCGGCATTGAATTTGTACACGCCCCAGTAAACGAGCGCCACGGGCGTCAGCCAGGCCGCATAGCCGAACAGCCAATAGGCCGCGCCGAACATCCCTTTGGGCAATGTGCCACCGGTACCAAAACCACCCAAAATCAAAAACAGCGCCACGAGCATCAACAGCACAGCCGCGCTATAACCCCAGAACGGTGAGCGTTCCCTCACTTCTTCGACTTCGTGTGCCTTCTTTTTACCGCCGTGTTTCTTTTTTGCCATAACTTGTTTGATTATACCCTTGTAGCATTGTGTGGTCTACCGTGGTCGCAGCTAGAGTATTGAACGGCCACAGTAGCAGCTGCATATACTATAACAAAAATTACAACGTCCGTCAATCCGCTTGTGTTTGCGTAAGACGAGTCTGGGCGTGCTACAGCGGCACACAGCGCGGCTTTAGCTGGTTGCCGTCTGCCTGCTGATATAAGATGACCATCGAGCGTGGGTTGGGGCTTGGCTCGCCCAGAGTGGTCTGATTGGCACACTTGGCCTGTGGCACTAAATACATAATGGACTTGCTCGGAGCCACCAGCCCGATGGTGTAGGGCTTAATCTCTACCCCGGCCGGCTGATAGCTAGTAAGGACATTGACTTCCGGCATACCGTCACAGGTGGCGCCGCAAAGCTGCAGGTGGCCATCAGGCAACACGACGGTGTTGGTCGGCAAGGTCTGCGTTTCGGAAGCATACAGCGCCACTGCACCGCCAACCGTGGATACGTCTCGAACCTGTAGTTGCCTGTAACTCAGCTTGAGCGGTTTAAGATGCAACAGTTGCGAGGTATTATCCAGAATAATAGCCCGCGCTCCAAGGCCCGCTGCCGCCAGCACCACTACAGATATGCTCAGTTTGAGCCAGCGCTGTTTGGTCCATTTGCTGGCTTTTACCCGGTGCTGTCGAGGCTTCGACGATTTCTTAGATTTTGTCCCGAGTACACGCAGCAGCTTGGCTGTCCTGCTTGACTTGGCAGGTTGCTCTGGCTCGGGGGCATCTCTTTGCTGCCGGCCGGCAAACGCCCCATCTACTGCTGTGGCCGACCAGCCGTGGGCCATTAGATGCGGCCGCAGCTCACCTTCGCTATAGCCGGCCTTTATTTGTTCATCGATGTAGTCAACCAGCTGTTGGCTTTCCATACTGCTTAAGTATACATTGCAGCCCAGGAAAAAAGCAGCCCGACAAAAGTCACGCCTTTTGCCGGCGCGACGAGAAAACCCCAGGCTTCTCTCGTTATCTAAAAATCACCCCCTGGCTTTTGACCTTGGAGGGTGATTTGTAAGTGGGATGAGTTAGTCACCCCGAGAATTGGTGGCCGAAGAAGCTTGGTTTAGGAGCCTCTAAGGCCGGGTAAGGAAAGAATGTGTAGATCCTTATCCTGAAGGTGCAAGAACTATTTTTGGAATAGTCCCGGTTTGAAATCTTGCTTAAGGATTTCGGTGTGGAATGGTGAGATTCCGATGGTGGAACCCGTAGGTTCCAGGTGGACCAGCCTCGTGAGGCCAATCCGGGTTATGGAATGAGTTTGGTCATTCCGATTTTTGTTTTGGTGTTAGGCTTTTTGACAAGAAAAGTCTTTTTGTTTTTCTTTAGCCTGCGTATACTCTAGCAAACATTAGCGTTTTTGTCAACTACGCAGCTTCGTATTAATCATCGAAGAAGTTATCCTCTGGCGTATAATCGCCTGCCGGAGGAACGTCGGCGGCCACCCATCCAAATTGAAAGGCCTGACCAAGGTTTCTCAGATCTTCGTTAGCAAGCACCACCGCCCTTCTGTGCACGTGCTCAACCAAACTGACGGCTGGACCTTCTTGTTCGTACATACGTTCCGGCCAAGGCACTGCAGCGGCAACTACCAATGAGACAAGTCTGTCCCGGGCGTTAACCACCCTTCCCGGCAAGCAAGACAAGTCAAGCATCCGGTCTGAGTAAACAAGCGCTGGAACACCCGTTTGTTGTGCTATGTCAGCAACCGCGCCAGCCAGTGATCGTATGTATTTAGCATCTACTGACGCTATCCCGTCTTCAGGATAGCGATGCACAACCGGAGACAAGACAACATCGATCCTACCAAGTAACCTTCTAGCCCGTTCAGGCACCTGCTCCAGGAGGTTTGTGTGAATCTCCAAGTCAGGAAAGCGACGGGTCGGAACCCAGAGCGTTTCTAATGCCATTGTCTTCTTAATCGATACGGGCGTCTTGGCTGAGCAAGCGTTCGCGCATTTTTTGGAAGCGTTCCTGCTGCTCGGCGGCGATCTCCTCGGCACTCTTGGTCTTGCTTTGGTGCACGGTCTTGGCCGTTTCAGTCTTGCCGCCGATGATGTTCACCACCGGAATGACGATCGGACTGCGCTGGGTTTGTTCGAACAGATAGTGCGTCATGTGGTCTTTTAGCTCGGCCTTGAACCGGTCTAGATCGACACGCTTGAAGCGCTGCTGAACTGCCCGGCGGACTTCATTACGCAGGCCGTTCATCAGCTCTTCTTGCTCACGCATGTAAATGAACCCACGGCTGATGATGTCTGGGCTGGTCAGCAAATTGCCGTTCTTTTTATCCACCGTAATGACCACGGCCACCAGGCCTTCCTCGGCCAGCAACACCCGGTCTTTGACCACCACGTTACTGACAATGGCACCGGTTTGGTCTACCAGAATCGTGCCGGCTGGCACTTGGCCGATGACCTCGAGCTTATCTGGGGTCAGGGCGATAACTTCGCCGTTCAGCGCATTCACGCAGTTGGCGCGTGGCACGCCCTGCTCCACCGCCAGGTCGATGTGCCGCTGCTTAACGCGGTAGGCACCATAGATGGGGATGAAGAACTTGGGCTTGGTGTATTGAATCATGTCGGCGTATTCATCTCGAGAGGCGTGGCCGGAAACGTGCAGCGGACCAACGTTATCGAGGTCATGATTGCGGGCCTCAAAGACGTGCACACCCTTTTGCACCATATTGTCGACCATGGTGCCGATGAGAGCGTCGTTGCCGCTTTCGGGAATCGGCGTACTACTAAGAATAACCGTATCTTGCTCCTTGAGCTTGACGTGACGATGCTCACCGTTGGCCATGCGCTGCAGTGCCGAGCTAGGTTCGCCCTGGCTACCAGTGGCCACGACGACGATCTGGTCGTCGGGTATGCTGGCTACACTGGCGATCGGCACAAAGGTGCCTTTGGGGATCTTCATGAAGCCGTTGCGCACCGCCATTTCGAGCGTGCTGACCATGCTGCGCCCGTCCATGGCCACCTTTTTGCCATGATGCACGGCGGCGTTGACGATCATCTGCACGCGGTTCATGTTGGTGCTAAAGAGGCCCACAAAAATGCGACCGGGCGCTTGGTCCATGATATCGACGAAGCTTTGTTCGATGGTACTTTCCGACGGTGTGCGGCCCAAACGTTCTGCCGTGGTACTTTCGCTGAGCAGCGCCAAGACACCCTCATTGCCCAGTTCTTTGAGCCGTTCGATGTCACTACGTTCGTGGTCGAGCGGGTTGGGGTCGAACCGGAAGTCACCGGTGTTGATGATGCGCCCTACCGGTGTATCGAGCACCACGCAAGTTGAACCAGGAATAGAGTGCGTAATCCGCACCAGCTCCACATAGAACTCACCAACCTTGAGCCGTTCGTGGGTGTTTTCGTTCATGGTGACAGTTTGCAGCTCAAAACCTTCGGGCATGGGCAGGCCAAAGTTCTCAAAGATTTCTTCGACCCGGCCGATGGTAAATTTGGAACCGTAGATTGGCGCTGGCATCTTGGGCACAATGTGTGGCAAGCCACCGATGTGGTCCAGGTGACCGTGCGTAATGACGTAGGCTCTCAGCTTGTGCCGGATAGATTCTACGTAGGCCGTGTCGGCCACACCGTAGTTGATGCCCGGCAGATCGACACTCAGGTCGTTTCCGGCGTCGATGATGACTGCATCGTTGACGTATTCCACCAAAATCATGTTTTTGGAACCACCGCCGTCCATGCCGCCCAGACCGATGATTTTCAGCCGCGGGCTGTCGTCGATAAAGTTGGGCCGGCGCTTTTCGTCAGTAGAAGCGGGCATGTACTGGTTAGCCACGCGCTGAGCATCCATTTGGGTACGCTTGAGTGCCCGTACTGCCGCCCCGCGGCTAACGCCGCGACGTTCACCGTCTTGGTTGTGAGGGGCGTCGTTCTGGCCTGGGTGGTTGTTGCGACCGCCGCCGTTGCCGTTAGCGCCATTGTTCCGGCGGCCGTTGCCACCATTCTGTGGGCGGTTACCACTGCGCTGTCCACCATTCTGTCTGGGTGGCTTCCCGTTGTTAGTTGGATTGTTGTTATCCATTTGCTATTTTCCTTTCCTTTTTGGAATAAGATTAAATTTTCTTGAGGATTGCCGGGATGAGCGCAAAATCATCGATAAGCGTTTGGCGCATCCCGCCGTTATACAGTGCGGCGGCCGGATGAAACAGCGGCAAATAAACATGCCCCTTGTACCGTTTCGGCTGGCCGTGCACTTGGCTGATTTTCAGCCCGGGCAGCAGCACATCCATGCTGTGCCTGCCTAGGGTGACAATCAATTTGGGTTGAATTATATCGAGCTGCTCCTGTAAATATGGTAAAAACGCCTCTTTTTCGTCGGGGAGCGGGTCGCGGTTGTTGGGCGGCCGGTATTTGACAATGTTGGTGATGTAAATGTCTTCGCGCTTGCGATTAATCATCTCCAGCATCTCGTTTAGGAACTTGCCCGCAGCGCCCACAAACGGCTTACCCTGCTCGTCCTCGTTTTTGCCGGGCGCTTCGCCGATGAAGACAATTTGCGCGTCGGCGTTGCCATCGGCAAATACCAGCTGAGTTGCCGTTGCTCGCAAGCCCGGCGTCGGATCATCCGCCAAGATCCGCGCCTTCACGTTATCCAGCTGCTGTTGCTTAGTACTAGCCACGCGCAACTCTCCACGTCTCAAACCGCTCGCCCCCAGTTGCCGCGCGCACTGGGCGTGCGCCCGACGACTTTGCAACCTTTTTACTTGGGTCGTTACCCGTGCCAATTTCAAAGACTACGCCCTCGACGTCAGAAGTCTGGAATACCTGTTGAATAACTGCCCCGACCGACTCTGTAGCGATCCCTTTGCCTCTTTCCGTAGGCTCTAAAGAATACTCGATTTCAGGATCCGATGGACCCCGTAGCCCGCTAACCACGACTTCGCCAAACAAGCCCGCTCTGCCCTTCCTGCGAATAGCGTAGCCCAGAGCGTCACCTGCCATAACATCGCTTTGAATCCAGCTCAGGCGAGTAGACGCATCGAGCTCACGTGCCTGCCCCGGCTGTGCCTGTCCCGAACCCACTAGTGAACTATGGGTAGCCAGATAGAATCGCGCGTAGTCCCTTGAGTCGCACCGCGTTAGCGGCACAAGGTAGACATCACCGCTCACTGGCAGATTACCGCTAGCGGTCATTTTCTGTACCTCCAGAAAATAGCCCGAAAGAAGTTCTGCAGCGCACCGAACAACAGCACAAAGGCGATTAGCCACCACCAGATACTGCCATCATCCAAGGCCCAACTGGCAAAACCATAAGACATAGCCAGCTCGATCAGCCCGAACACAATGTGCCCGGGCCGGGTTTTATGGAACTGATCGAGCTTTTGTAGGTTCATTGTATATTCTCTGGAGCCCTCTCCAAAGCAGCCTGAGCTGCTCGATCAGCCCACCACTCTCGCAGCACACCTTTGTCCCTGGCGTCTAGGTAGCCCCGAAGGTCAGCGGTCGGTACGGCATCGATTTCTCGAACGCAATCCAGAGCGTCGACTATTGGTTCAGCATGAAATCCTTCCATACCTACTTGTTGGCCTTCTTATCTTTTTCGGCCAGTTCCCGCGCGGCGGCTTTGATGCTGAGCTGCAAACGGCCGCGGTCGTCGATGGCAACCAGCTTTACGGTCACCTTGTCGCCTTCTTTCAGCTTGTCGCTGGGCTTTTCGGTGCGTTCCTCGCTTATTTCGGAAACGTGCACCAAGCCGTCTTTGCCTGGCAGAATCTGCACGAACGCGCCAAAATCGAGCACGCTTACCACTGGCTTGTCGTAGTAAATGGCGCCCACTTCTGGGTCTTCGGTGATGCTCTTGATCCACTGGATGGCGGCATCGATGTGCGTCTTGTCGGGGCTAGAAATCATCACCGTACCGTCGTCTTTGATGTCGATTTCGGTGCCGGTTTCGGCCGTAATCTTTTGGATGGTCTCACCGCCCTTGCCGATGACTTCGCGAATCTTATCGGGGTTGATCATGATAGATTCGACACGCGGTGCATACGGGCTGAGTTCTTTGCGTGGTTCAGCTAGGGTTTTGAGCATGTGCTCGAGAATGAACGCCCGGCCCTGCTTGCCCTGCTCGATAGCTGCCTTCAGCGTCGAAACCGGCAAACCGTGAACCTTCATGTCCATCTGCAGCGCCGTGATACCGTTTTTGGTGCCCGTCACCTTAAAGTCCATGTCGCCAGCAAAATCTTCGGCGTCAGCGATGTCGCTCAGCACCCAGAATTTGTCGCCGTCTACCATCAAGCCCATGGCAATGCCACTGACGGGAGCCTTTAGCGGCACGCCGGCGTCCATCAGTGCCAAACAGCTGGAACAGGTGGCAGCCATGCTCGTGGAACCGTTTTGGGACATGATTTCGGTCACAGAGCGAATAGCGTACGGGAATTCCGCCTCGCTCGGCAGTACACCGGCAAGCGCCCGCTCTGCCAAGTAACCATGGCCAATTTCGCGGCGACCCGGGCTGCCCAGCCGGCGTACTTCGCCTACGGTATAGCCAGGGGCGTTGTAGTGATGCATATAGCGGCGTTCGCCGTCGGTGACTTCCATGGTGTCGACCATTTGTGCGTACGACAGCGGCGCCAGGGTGACGATGTTCATGCCCTGCGTCATACCGCGGGTAAACAGGCTAGAGCCGTGCGCTCGTGGCAGCAAGCCAACCTCGGTCGAAAGCGGACGAATCTCGTCTAATTTGCGACCATCGGGGCGAATGCCATGCTCCACGATGCCCTTGCGAACATCCTTGTGAATGGCCAGCTGCATAGCGTCGTCGTATTCGCCGCGTAGCGCCTTGTACTCTTCTTCGCCAATTTTAGCGGCAAATTCATCGTGCATCTGGTCACGCAGTGTCTTAATCAGCTCGTTGCGCTCTGGGTATGGCAAACGCAGGTCTTCACCCAGTTTGTCTTCTACCCACTTATCAACTTCTTTTTGGAAGGCTTCATCGGGCAAATCGAGCTCGTATTCCTGTGCGGTCACCCCTACCTTTTTAACCAACGCACGCTGCACATCCAGCGCCGGTTGAATGGCCTCCACCGCAAATTCCATGGCTTTGACGATTTCGTCTTCGGTCGCCTCACGGGCGCCGGCTTCTACCATCATTACCTTGCCGTCGGTGCCGGCCACCACTAGGTCCAATTTACCCTCGGCCAGCTCGGCAGCACTCATAAACGCCTTGTAGGCACCAGTTTCGTCCATGCCCACCCGCACGCCAGCCACCGGGCCGTCAAACGGTGCGCCCGTTAGCATAAAGGCGGCGCTCATGGCGATCATCGCCACCATGTCGGGCCGGAAGGATGGGTCCATAGAAAGCACACTCGCCACGCCCTGCACCTCGTTGCGGTAGCCCTTGGGCCACAAGGGGCGGATCGGGCGATCGATCAATCGGCCAATCAGTACGGCTTCATCACTTGGCTTGCCTTCGCGCTTAATAAATCGGCTGCCGCTAATCTTACCAGCCGCATAGAACTTTTCCTCGTAATCAATAGAGAGCGGAAAGTAATCCATCCCCGGAATCACCCCACCCGTCATGGCAGTGCCGAGCACTACCGTTTCGCCGTAGCGCACCAACACGCTGGCGGTGGTGCGAAAACCAACCCGATTCACTTCTAGTGTCAGCTTGCGGCCACAAAACTCGGTTTCTACCGTTATGACATCTTTCCCATACGGGTTGATGGTGGCGTTGTTTACTGTTTGGCTCATTGTTACCAAATCTTTCTGTTCTGTTTCACCTTGGGCAAGGTGCAAATATATGGCCCCTGGCTTGTGCTAAAGCGAGCGATATATCTGGTCCCTACCCATGTAAAAGTAGAACTATTAATGTGCACAAGCTTGGGTTCTCGAGGCCTCTGAGAGATACCTCAAGAACCGAGTTTAAGCACAAAGCTTAGCGGCGAATGCCGAGTTTTTGGATCAAATCTAGGTACGCTTGGCCGTCTTTGGCGGCAATGTACTGGAGCAAGCGCTTGCGCTTACCGACCAGCTGCAACAGGCCGCGGCGAGCCGCAAAGTCATGCTTATTGACCTTGAGGTGTTCGGTGAGCTCACGAATGCGCTCAGTAAAAATACCAACCTGCACCGCACTGCTGCCGGTGTCAGTTTTGCTTGCTTGTAAATCGGTGACGATTTTCGTCTTCTTCTCGCTCGAGATCATGCACTTCCTATCTGTAAAATTTAGAGACTAGTTCGATGGCGTTGACCTAGATTATATCACTTACCCACCCCTGAATCAATCCCCTAGGCCGTGGTAATTGCAACATCGTAACAAAGATATTATAATATGCCGACTCGCGCTCTCTTATGAGAGGTCCACAGGGGGTGGATAGTGTTCCTGCCAAAGGAACGCACGCGGCAAAACAGGGGGGTACAATGGGCAACCAACGTCCACAGGTCACCGTACCGGTCTTGCTGCAGCTGATCGAACCGGCTGATACCGAAATGGCTATCTCAGCCACTTTTCGGTACGACCCGAACGATCCGTACGCAGTTGAGATTGTGTTCGACGAGAACTCCTCTGGTGGCAACCCCATCAGCTGGAAACTCGCTCGCGACCTGCTCGTGACTGCACTCAACGAGCCTGCTGGGCTCGGCGATGTGCGCCTCTGGCCACTGAACTCGTCAGGCGATGAAACAATCGCTTTGGCGCTTTCTTCGCCAGAAGGTAGGGCCCTGTTCGGGATACCACGGCATCGGCTGGTGTATTTCCTACGCCGGTCGTTCGGTGTTGTTCCTCGTGGCCGCGAAGGCGACTACTTGGACATCGACACCACGGTAACCCGACTGCTGAACGGACGCTAGTTCCTCGCCCCCCGCAGGAACATCGTTTGCTTTAGCAACTACCCTGGAACCCGAGGGGCTGCATTAGGATTTTGTGACCACTCCTTCCTGGAGTGACCCCCATCCAAAATTCATTATTGCCGCAGCCCCTCAAACCCACCCTTTATTACAATGTGCTAGCCCCTTCTGCTGCCGGGTTTTGTACCAGCCCCAAACGACCCAATAGTTGTAGCAGCCGCACGCTCAACAAGGGTAGACATCCTCGTAAGATCACCATTCCTTGTATTTGCTCATGTAAGACATCGACGAAAGGTTCTTGCTGAGAGTGATCGGATACTGTCATTCGTAATTCCTGGCTTACCAGCAGTATCATCCGCTCAATCTGTTCGAGTGCTGGCTCGGCCATGCCCAACTCCTGCAATAACAGCGTGACCGCTCGCACTAGTTCGGCATACTGGGGCGGCTGTTCTGCAGCCAGCATCAGCAAAGGCTCTACGGTTGAAACTGTCTTCATATCGGTAGATGCCCCATCTAATCCGGTCTCGAATAGTGTGAGATCGACCGTTGCCTCCCCTGGCGGTTCCAGCCACTCCTCTGCCAGCTCATAGACCTTGGCAACCAGAACCTGAGCAGCTTGCTGTTGTTCGGATGGCACGGTTTCAGCCACCACCATTGCCAGGCGTTCCGAAAATGGTGGGGGCAGCACGATTTCTGAACCGGCGGCCTTAGCTGTACCTGACAGGCCTTGCTCCGGAGACTCAGTTGGCCGATTATTCAATTGAAGCGGTTCGGAAAAACCGCTGTCTTCGGCTTGAACTGGTACTGCCACCAGTACCTCAAGCAGCGCCGCAACACTGGCCGGAGCCTCCGCCGAAAGTGGAGCCACTTGATCGGCCGGCTCTGCTGCTAGCGATGTTTGGACATCGATGCTAGCGGCCTCGGCCTCATCCTTGACCCGGGCGCCTTCTTCCTCAGCCCCAGCCGCCTGGACAAACATTGGCAATATGACGGCGGCCGCTTTCGCCGCCAGCATCTGCAAAACGCTGGCTGGCGGTTCGGCAGCCTCGTGTGCTACCACTGCTTGGGCCTGGATGGGCTTAATGAGTGCACGATAATCTATACGGGCCACGCTACTATCCTGACTGTGGTCCAGGCGCGGAGCACGTTCCAGGCGGGGCACGGCAATTGCTTCAGGCTTGGACCCGTCAGATTTAGGCATGAGTTTGGGAGCCACACTTGCCTCCCGGCCTGCCGACCTAGCAGCCTTGGCAGTTCCTTCATCCACCGGCGGCCGCTTGGGCTCGGATTCTTTCGGCTTCCCAACAGCATGCTCCCGGACAGAAGCATGGGCCGCCTCTGGTTCTGTCACAGCAGCTGCTCTCCCCACGGCACTAGCCTTCTTGCTTTTAGCCTCGGCCATGTTTGTCGGCGCGGCCTCTGCCACTCGCTCTGCTTTGGGTTCAGCGCGCACCGTAACACCTGCGCTCTGGTGGGCCGACTCCATATTGGAGACCGCTGAAGCGCCTAGGCCTTTAACATAATCTTGAACTGCATCTTCACCGCAGACATCCATCATTTCACGCAGGAAGCTGCATTGGCGCATAGAATTTACAGAGATTGACTCCGGCACATCCACACTCGGTAACTGCCCACCCACCTCGCTCATAGCTACTTAGGGTGC
This sequence comes from Saccharimonadales bacterium (SeqCode), assembly GCA_035479475.1. Lineage (GTDB taxonomy): Bacteria > Patescibacteriota > Saccharimonadia > Saccharimonadales > UBA4665 > JAJZCD01. The sequence goes on from DATIIP010000029.1 coordinate 37,458, forward strand.
CGGCCGCCCTGATCTTTGCTGGTTCAGCTTTCCCTCCAGGAGCGGCTGCATGGCCTGTATAAGATTCAGATGCCCCACGATACCGTCCGGCCAATCTTGACCCAAAAACTCAGGCGCGCAGTCTTTCGCAAGCGTATCATATGTTCCCTTGTGTATTTGACCGCCCGCTGCATAAAGCGCAGGTACACCAACATAATTGCGGTCCACCAGCCCGGCCGTATGTAAAGCTGTGAATCCCACCTTAACCGATGCAAGTGTAGTGCGCCGTTTGTGGTCACGCCTGCTCCGCTCTACATCCAGCACAAACGGCATTGGTCCAACTTCTCCACTCCTTACCATACCTGCAGTATAGCGTCCAGCTCAACGATTGGCGAGCGGTTTTATGCGTTCCAACAACCCTTCGGCAGTGGGCGCGGCCGCATCGGTAATAGCAAACATGCCCACCCGCGTCCGCCGCAAATCCGCCATATAGGCGCCCGTGCCCAGCAGCTTACCCAGGTCTTCTACCAGCGAGCGGATATAGGTACCGCTGCCAACTTCACTACTGAACCGCACCAGCGGGTAGTCGTAGGAGATCAGCGTGTTTTTATAGATAGTGACCGGCCGCGCCTCTAGCGCCACTGCTTTGCCCTCGCGTGCCAGTTTATAGGCCCGCTGGCCGTTGATTTTCATAGCGCTAAAGGCCGGTGGCACCTGCATAATATGCCCCTGTAGGCTCTCTAGAGCCCCTAGGACGGCCTCCTGGCTCGGAATAGTAGTAGATACGGCTGTTTTTTCGCCCTCTTCATCCCCTGTGGAGCTAGTTTCTCCCAGTTTCATCACTACCTCATACGTCTTATCCAATTTGGTAAGTTCGGTAGCCCGGCGCGTGTACTCCTTGCCGACGAGGAGCACTAACAAGCCAGTCGCCAGCGGGTCCAGCGTGCCGGTGTGCCCTACTTTGGTATTGCGCGGCTTTTTGCCCTCGGCCGTGGCCACCATGCGGCGCACATAATTGACCACATCAAAACTGGTCCAGGTTTTGGGCTTATCTACCAGTAAGATGCCTTGCATGACGGGCAGTATACCCTACAAACTGCCTATGACAAGGGCGGGAACATGGGCGGCGGCACTGGCGGGGGTGGCGTTTGCGCGCCTAAACTGGGCGGTAAGCTACCAGGGAAGGCGCTGGCAGCCGGCAGCGTTGCAGGTTGGGCGAATGTAGGGTTGGGTAACGGCATATCGAGCGTACTGTCGGCCGGCGTATTGCCAGGGGTAGGCTCACTGAAGCCGGTGTTAGGCACGGCAGGTAGGCTTGGTGCTGGCGCAAAGAGGTTGGTAGGTGCTGCGGTAGCCGAAGGAGACGGTTGTTCACTGGCCTGCTCGTGGTGTAGCTCCGGGCCGAGTGGTTGAGCATTGAGAGCGGCAATCGGTTCGAGCGGGTTGCTGCCATCGGCGCCAGTCAGAGCGGCCTCAACCGCGCTACGCGCGCTATCGACATTCTCGGCGGCATCTGGTGCGGCGGGCGCCGCAACCGGCGCGCCGCCATCTTGGGCTTGCAGATGAGGGCTATCGACTGATTGCTCAATTTGAGCTAGGGTTTCATGGTCATCGAGCGGGGGTGGCGTAGAAACGGGAGGTGGCGTGGGCGTGGTAGGTAGGGGCGGCAATGGTAGAGGTGTCGGCTGCGGTGTTGCTGCGGCCGGCGGTTCAGATGGCAATGGCGGCAACGGTGCAGCGGCTGGTGCTGGTGGCAAACTGAGTGGCGGCAAGGCTGACGGCATATCCGGCAATGGTGGCAATGCGGCCGATGTAGGCGCTGCGCCGGGCAATGGCGGCAAGACAGACTCATTATGCCTCAATAGTGGTTCTTGAAGTGCCGGTAGGGTCAGCTCCTCGGCGGCAGGGTCAAGCTGCTCAGGTTCAGTATTAGCTGTGAGGCTGCCGGTATCCATTTCCGGCCCGCGACTAGTGAGAAGCTCACGGTGAACTTCTACCTTGCCGCCGTGACCGTCAGATTCTATAGGCTCGCCATTTGGCGCTACCCCTTTTACTTGAGAGATCTGCGGCAATTGATCGCCCATCAAAAGCTGGCCGTCATCATCTACATGGATCTGCGGATGCTGCGGCTCGTCTTCGTGCTCGGGCATTTCTAGATTAGGATGGGAGTCATGCTCGGGCTCTTCTTTGGCTTCAGGATTCGCCTCGTCGTGATGAATCTCGAGCGTCCCAGGGTCCGGCTTGTGTTCGGCAACAGTCTGGGGCTCATCGGATTTTTGGTCGCCGGAACCAGATTCATCAATCTCCTGCCGCTCAGGTTGCGGTGGAGGCGTCTCGAGCTCGGTGGCAATCAGCTGCTGGTTGGCACCTGCGCTCATTAGTGCAGCCGCTGCGCTCATTGTCTGGGGAGAGGTCTTGTCGTTGCGGAAGCGCTCGGTGGTCGCCACGATACCAGTTAGGAACGCAGTAGCTACTTGGTTGGTGAGCGCCTTTTTGTCGAGCGCATCGCTCAGGCCTACCATCATTTCACACAGAGAGCTGGCGGCTGGAGCCACCCAGTTGATACTGCCCAAGCTACCCTGCCCCGTGGTGCTCACACTGACCACTGTGGCGTCGTGCAGAATCCGGCCGTGCGCGGTGATAGCTTTATCGAGATCTTCTTGTTCGGTCACGCCCAAGCACAGCACGACGTCGACGTTAAAATCGCCCTGGCTGAATTCCAGATCTTTTTCGCTGAGCGAGGTCTTGTAAGGTGTGATGAAGATGCGCACTACCTCGTCTTCAACCTTGTAGCGCAGCTTGTCAGCCTTGGACTTGTCGAGAGCAATGATGAAATCACGCAGGCTATCGGTGTTTTTTTCGAGGGTGTCTTCGGGCTTGAGGAACTCCATGGTGCTCGGTACCGCGCCGCTAAAGACGGCAGTGGCATGTTTTCCCATCTGGTTCAGCACGAGCGTTAGACCAATCGCCGCCGACAGTTGGTCAACACTGGGGTTGGCACTAACTGTTACCAGTATGTTCTGGGCCTGCGCGATACGTTCGACAATTTTTTGTTTTTGTTCGTCCATAGACTAGGATTCTTACAAGATTTATCTTGAAACGGTTATGTTTGCATCGTACCACATATGTATACCTGTTGCCAAGTGAATACGCGTAGAACCTTTGACAACAGAGGCGTCCTCCCTTATAGTTGATGGCGATACCAAAGTAAAAGGATTTACGATGCCCATCATCAAATCAGCCAAAAAGCGCGTTAAGGTTGCCAGCAAGGCAGCGGTGCGCAACAGCAAAACAAAACGGTCACTCAAGGGAGCCTTGAAGGCTTTCGGTAAAGCGCTCGGTGGTAAGTCTGCTGCCAAGGCCCACAGTAAAGCTCAAAGCGAAGTCGATAAAGCTGCTAAAAAAGGTGTGATGCACAAAAACAAAGCCGCTCGCAAAAAGAGCCAATTGGCCCGTGCCGCCAAGAGCGCTGCCGGCGTAACCAAAACGGCTGCACCAAAGGCCAAAGCGGCTGCTAAGCCAGCCGTCAAAAAAGCCGCCCCCAAGAAAACCGTAGCCAAAAAAGCCACTCCGGCCAAGAAACCAGCGGCTAAAAAGACTGCTGCCAAGAAGAAATAAGTCCCTTTCGGTTTATAAACCGCTCTGATTATTCAGGGCGGTTTTTCTATGGCTGACCTACCGGAGTATACTAAAACGTAAGCAGTCGGAGGAAACTATGAATAGAAAAACAGTTGCGGCAGTGGTGGTGGCACTAGTGGTACTCGCCATTGGTGGCGTTTGGTTATTGATGCGTAACAGTTCGAACAACTCTAGTTCAATGAACATGAACAGCGCCAGTACTCAGCAAAACAACAAGGCAGTGGCCACGCACAGCGTTACCATTCAAGACTTCGCCTTTAGTCCGGCTCACATCACGGTCAAAAAAGGTACCACCGTAATTTGGACCAATCGGGACAGCACTGCCCACACTGTTACCCAAGATAGCTCGAGCACCGGTGGCCCTAAGCTGGATAGCCAGGACCTGGTGCAAGGCGATCTCTATGAGGCCACCTTTACTACCGCCGGCACATTCACCTACCACTGCAGCATTCACCCGAATATGACGGGCACCGTGACCGTTACGGAATAGCTTTGTCAGCTGGATTGTTTACTTAGCTTCTAGACTGCCACGCTGAGCAAGTAGTAGCGAGCGACTTCGTCGGCGCTGAGGCCTTCGCTCTTTAGCCGGACATCGAACCGACGCAGGTCGGTGACGAGCTTTTTGAGCTGAGCAACGCTAGTGCGCTGCGCCAGCCCTTGGGTTTTGCGCACCGTAAACGGGTTGATTTTGGCTTCCCGGGCGATGGCGTCGGTATCGCGGCCACCGGCCGTCTTGACGATAGCCAAAATGTGCAGCTGCCACACCAGCATGGCAATGATCTGCTGCGGCTCCACCTGTAGCGCCCGCTGCTCGTCGTAGAGCTCCATAGCGCGCTTGGTGTTACCGGCAAACGCCGCATCAAGCAATTCAAAGATGCTGCTCTGTGGCGTGCGTTCAGTAAGGAGCTCAATGCTCGTTTTGGTGATTTTGGGATCATACGCCAGTAGCTTATCGACTTCGTGCTGCAACGTCAGCTGATTCTGCCCGACTCGGTCGACGAGCGTTCGCGCATCACCCGCACTTAGCGTACCACCCTGCCCTTTTGCATAGTCCGCCAAGTAGCGAGCCAGCCCGTTAGCATCCAGCACCGCAAATTCCTGAAAGTTGGTATCGCGTTTGAGCAGCTTGTAATAACCAAGGCGGCGGTCTAGCTTGGGTTCCACGATGAGCACGTCGTTGGTTTCGGCAATCTCTTCGGTAAATTGCTCGAACTTTTCGGTGAACTCTTTGCAAGCACTCGGCGCGCGCAGCACCACCAACTTGCGCGGCGCCAAAAACGGCAGACTCTGTACTGCCCCGAGCATTTGTTCGTAGCTGACCTCTTCGCCGTCCAGCCGCTCCAGGCCCATATCATCGTGCTCCGCCACGAATGCATCCACCATTTGGCGCAAAGCCGCCTGGCGCAGGACATCGTTTTCCCCCGTGAGTGTGGTGATCACCCTAACATTCTACAAGAACTTGCTCAACTTGGACTAGTTGCGCGCTAGCAATATTGCGTAAACACTCATTTAACTTCTAGCTCATACGGTCAAGTACGTATGCACCCAGGACTGCGCCTTGTGGGTCAACACCGTCACGAAAGCGTACTGTGAATCTATCTTCGCCGGTTGGCTCAAGTTGGTCAGCGGCATAGACAAGCACCGCCGGAAAAATCGCATCGCGGTGTGCAGGGTCGTCTACTTCGTACTTTACCTCCATGCCCACTCCACCGGCGTATTTAGCAATATACTTCGCACCTGCTGCCGCTTCTTCAGCCGTACCGCCACTATACATTCCCTGGACATTGAAGCTCGAATTATTCTTTTCTGTACCGGCCGCCACTGTTTCAGTTATGTCGAGCATCTCGGCTGAGCCGGTTGTTGTCTGCCAAACGTCAGTGAGCCGGCCATTGACCGAGGTCATAATGGCGCGCAATGCCACTGGCCTGTCTCCATATGTTGCTAAAATCTCCTGGCATAAGGGCACCATAACGGCCTGATGAAAAGCCGGCGCACCACCATTCAGTTCCCAGGGGCTATCAAACTCTTTCGCAGGCAAATAGTGTACTTTACCACCGCCTTCCTGTAGGATGGGCTCCATAACCTCTGGGTCTGGAGTGGTAAAGACAGCCCCGGCAATACGTGCCTCGCCGTTGTTTAGATGCTCTTTACGTAGGCCACGAGGACCAGTAACCACCTCTGTGTCATTAAGGGCTCCAGCGCCTAGTTGAGCGACGGCTGTGGTGTCGGCTATGGATTTTACTTCGTGACGGTCGAGATCTTTATTTGTCATTGTCTTAAATACCTGTATAAACATTAGCAGAACATTGCTTTTTTGTCAACCAGGCTACATAGCGGTGTAAGCAAGATTGCTTCGTTACGGGTGCAGCTGTGCTACATTGGATTTCTAGGATGTCAGGTCTAGTAATTGTCTCCAACCGACTGCCGATGAGCGTGCGTAAAGTAAACGGCAAGCTGGTGTTCGAGCAGGGCCTCGGCGGTTTAGCTACAGGCCTGAGCGGTTACATTGCGCGCACGGGTACAAAGTGGATCGGCTGGCCGGGAATTGCCAGCGATGATCTGAGCAAGGCCGAGCAGGCAGAGATTGCGCAGCAGCTACGTAAGAAACACTGCTACCCGGTGTTTCTGACCGCACAACAGGTACGCGATTATTACACAGGCTACAGCAACAGCGTCATCTGGCCGCTGTTTCATAATTTGCCACTGGAAACACCGCGGGCGCGTTTTTGGCAAAGCTATCGGCAGGTCAACCAACTGTTTGCCGATGAAACGCTGCGCCTCTGCAAACCGGGGAGCACCATTTGGGTGCACGACTACCAGCTGATGTTGGTGCCGCAATTGCTGCGCCGCGCTGGACGCGATGATAAGATTGGCTTTTTCTTGCATATCCCCTTCCCTGCGACGAGCCTACTGCAGACTATCCCCGACGCCAAGCGATTACTGCGCGGCATGCTGGGTGCGGATCTGGTTGGGTTCCATACGCCTAGCTACGGCCAGGATTTCTTGGCTTGCTGCGATGCGCTGCTAGGGCTAAGCGGCCACAAGCAGCGAGTACTGGTAGGCAGCCGGCCGGTGAGCGTGGCTGAATTCCCCATGGGGATTGATTATGCCCGGTTTGCTGCCGCTACTCAGCAACCAGGAAAACGTGGCGCAATGCGGGAGCTGCATCGCCGCTATGGCAACCGGAAAGTGATCGTCACTGTAGACCGGCTGGACCTAACCAAGGGCCTGGTGGAGCGCATGCGAGCCTATCAGCAGCTACTCCGTCAGCATCCTAGCTTTCGTGGCAAGGTGGTGATGGCCATGATCGTGGCACCCTCACGCATGGACGTGGTGGCTCATCAGCGTCTGGGTGCACGGCTATTCAAGATCCTGGACGAAATCAAGGTTGAGTTTGCGACACCCAGCTGGCAGCCGGTGGATTTTATCTACCGGCCCGTGCCGCTCGACGAGGTCATGATGCTCTACCGTGTGGCAGATGTGGCGTTCATCGCCCCGCTCATCGATGGCATGAACCTGGTGGCTAAGGAGTTTTTGGCCAGCAAGCAGCGTGGTAAGGGCGTACTGGTATTGAGCGAAACCGCCGGCGCGGCCCAAGAACTGCAGGATGCGATTTTGGTAAACCCTAAGCGCCTGCAAACCATGGTAGACGGATTAGCCCGAGCGCTGGACATGCCGCGGCGTGAGTTGCGGGAACGCGCACGGGCGCTCCAGCAACAAGTGCAAGAGAGTACGGTGCAAAAGTGGGCTGGCACGTTCTTGCGTACCCTGCAGCAGCCAGTGCCATTGCCGCGGTCGTTCAGCAGCCACGCCAAAACTCTGGGGCTAGCCCAGCAGCGGCTCCTGCTGGCCAATTACCGCCGAGCTGCTAAGCGCCTGTTAATCTTTGACTATGATGGCACCCTAAGCCCACTCCGCAAGCGGCCCGAAGAGGCGGTGCCAACTGACAAGGTTTTGCAGCTGTTGCGCTATTTGGGCAGCGAGCCTAAGAATGACGTGCTGCTCATTAGTGGACGCAGCCGACAAGATTTACAGGAGTGGTTTGGCGATCTGCCCATCGCTCTGGCAGCTGAACACGGCGCCTTGTTCCGCCGGGCCGGCGGCAAGAACTGGCACAAAACTTCGGCCCACAGCGACAACAAGGATTGGCAAACCGTGGTGCGCGATATGTTCGAACGCTATGCCGCCTTAGTCCCTGGTGCACATGTTGAACAAAAAGAGTGGGCGCTGGTGTGGCATTACCGCACTGCTCGCCCCTATGCCGCCCAAAAGAACCTGGTGGTGCTAAAGCGCCTGCTGCGGCCAATTGCCCGGCGCTACGGTTTGCGCATCAAAGAAGGCAGTAAGGTGTTAGAGGTGCACCCCAACGATATCAACAAGGGCAAAACTGCCCAAGAGTGGCTGATTCATGACCACGATTTTGTACTGGCGGCGGGCGACGACAGTACCGACGAAGACACGTTTACTACCCTGCCCGCTAGCGCCTATTCCATACGGGTCGGGCGCGGCCGTACCGCGGCGCGGTTCCGCGTTGCTGGGGTGGCAGAGCTACTGCAACTGCTTGGCAAATTGTAGGCAAGATCAAACGCACCCATCGGAAGAGTGCGTTACGCGCGCTTTTGGCACCGTGGGCAGATGTGTGTACCGCGGCCGGCCACGCGTAGCTTTTCGATGGTGGTGCCGCAGCGCGGACAAGCCTGGCTCTCACGTCGAAAAACGCGGGCAAAATCCATATAGCTGCCCTTTTTACCCTCGGCATTTACATAGGTGTGGTTGCTGCTGCCACCCTTTTGAATGGCAAGGTTCAAGACCCGCTGCAGCTCCGTAAACAGTCGTGAAAACTGTGCCGCGCTAACGTTTTTGACCAAGGTAGCGGGATGGATCTTGGCACCCCAGAGCGACTCATCGGCGTAGATGTTGCCGACGCCCGCAACCACGGTTTGATCTAGTAGCGCCGCCTTGATGGTGGTGTTTTTGCGCCGAGCAAAACGTTCTGCAAATTGCGCGGCCGTGAAGGCGGCATCGAGTGGTTCCGGGCCCACCTTTTTCATAAAATCGATGTTTGGCACCTCTGCCGTCGGCAGCAGACGCACCCAGCCAAACTTACGTTGGTCGTTAAAGAACAACTTGGTGCCATCGGTAAATGTGAATTCCACACGAGTCGATTTATCGGGCAGCTGACCCACCAGTGAATCGTTGGGATGCCCTGCCCCAAACCGCTCGGTGGGCGACACGAACACCAGTTGGCCGGTCATTTTCAGATGAATCATCAGCGAATAGCCGCTAGACAGCTCGATCATCAACACCTTGGCGCGGCGCTTTACCTGCTCTACCGAGGCTCCAATCAAAAAGCTGTTTACGTCGGCCAATGCGTTGGGAAACGACCTCGGATTATCGCATTCAACTGCGTTGAAAGAGCGCCCGGGCAAAAACTCCGAGAGGCCAAGGCGAACCGTTTCTACTTCGGGGAGTTCTGGCATCGCTTCCAGTATAACCTGAATCGAGCATACCAGATACGCTTTCAGCATCTGGGGAAGTCGTCAGCCCTGTCATCCCACATAATGTAGCCGCAAGGTCTCTGATGTGATCTGGCACTGGCCGAACGCCACCTTTGAGGCGGTCCGGGATTGCCGCCCCAGAAGCGGCTTCTGTCACCCGGTTCCACACTTGCCTAGCACCTTCATCATCAAGCTCTACAGCATCCCCGTCGGTAGCCCGTTTCAGATAGTCTCGCAACGCTGTAACAACCGGGTTACCAGCACCTGACATATGCGCCATGACTTCTACCGCACCTGGCAGCTCTTCACCGGGAATCACTAAACTTACTCCGTAAAAATGATCGGGCTTGTCAGGTGCGCCAACATAGGTATCGTAATACTTCATAAATTGTAAGATTTCTTACAGTTTATCACCTCTTATGGTTATTGACAAGAAGCAAGAACAGAGGGCTGCTATCTCTAGCGGCTTGCTATACTACCTGCATGGATGGACTGGGTGATATTTTGCAGCGCCGCGATTTGGATGAGCCACCAGAAGTGCGGGCCATCAAAGACTATGTGCGCCGTTATTACGATGCCGAGGTACGAGTAACAGTACAGCCACATACCCTGGTGGTCTCGGCGCGCAGCGCCGCACTCATCGGCAGCCTGCGGCTCAATTTGCCCAAGTTGGAAGCAGCGGCACACACCGACAAGCGGCTTATTTTACGCGTTGGCTAACAGTACTTCGAGTTCGCGCTGGAATTGTGAAAAGTCTTGATACAAAATAGCCTGCATACCTATCCTGCGGGCGCCTTCGCAATATGGTTCGCGGTCGTCGGTAAAAACACACTCATCCAGGCGCACCCCCAGACGATCGGCTGTGATTTCGTACACCTCGGCCTCTGGCTTGGCATAGCCCACCTCGCCCGACGCCACCACGGCGTCAAAATAGCGGGCCAGCTCCTCGCTACTAAAGCGCCGCTGCAAACTGCCTTTGGGGATATTACTGAGCAGTGCGGTTTTGTGGTGACTACGCAGGTCCGCAATGTAATCGAGCAACACTTGATCTTTGACCTCGTGCTGAAATAACTGAGCCCGGTATTCGTCAAAGCTCAGCCCGAACAGTGCCGACATTCGGGTGGACAGCTCTTCGGAACTGATCTCGTTTTTGTTGGCTTGGTCGAGCCAGCGATGAACCTGGGCTTCTGCTTCGGGATGAGCCTGGTATAGCTCGCCGGTCATGACGCTAAGTGCATCACTGATCACGACGCCAAAACAGTCGAAGATAACTGCGCGGATCACCCCAGCGCCTCAATATAGCGCTCGAGATCGGCTACCCCCTTGAAAACGTGCCCCTGCATGCCGGCGTGAATGGCACCCTCGACGTGCCGCGCTTGGTCATCCACGAACAAGCAATCTTCGGCCTCAACCGCTAACCGGCCGGCCACAGTGTGATACATCCGGGAATCCGGTTTGGTAAGGCCAGTGTGATGCGACAGTACCATGACATCGAACAGCATTTCGTCTTCGGCCGTAAAAATCTGGTCAATCACTTTGGTGCTGCTGGCGTTACTCAGCAGGCCAATTTGGTAGTAGGGCTTGAGATTGGTGCGAATGTAGCTGAGCAGCTCTTCGTTCGGCAGCGTGTGCTCCAGCTGGTAGCGAACTGCCGCCTCGCTTTCGCCGGTTTCTTTGGCCACCAGGCTAATCAGCTCGTTGTAATCGGCCAGCCCGGCGTCTACTTGGCGGCCCAGTTCGGTAAACCGGCTGAGCAGTTCGGGCCGATGTGCCAAATGCTTGGCTCGAAAGGCCTGCCAGCCATTCAGGGCTAGTACTCCATACAGATCAAAAATCACGGCTTTCATTGTTACATTGTACCAGTGACGAAGTGGTCTGTTGCCGGGGTGCTAGCCGAGCGGAATATTGCCGGTGAGCTTATCGAGGTCGCTGGAGGGGATTTGACGCTCAAACAATTCGCGCACCAAGGCACGATTGCCGCCAAACGTACCCTGGCCACAACTGGTAGACCAGTAGCTAAACAGGTCGTTTTGGCCATCGTTGAAGGTGTAGACATAACGATCGCCGGTTGGGCAGTAACCGCGATAATCTGCTGTGGAGGTCGAGCCCTTGGCAAAGTTGAGGAGTTTAAGCGCCTGCAGAAACGTGGCAAAAGCGGCGCTATTGTTGAGGTAGGTGCGACTGTCGATGACGTTGCCCTGATAGCCTTGGAGGATATCGATTTCGTTCTGGACGGCGCTAACGGTGATTTTAACCTGACGGTGGTCTTGGTCGAGGTTGATTGGCGCATCGATCAGGATGGAAGCTTCGCCGAGGCTATTGCTAGAACGAGTGATATCGACCTGATTCGCCGTACCATTGCCACGATGAGTAAAGGCCTTGGTGATAACAACAATGAACAGCACAACAATGCCGATTCCCACCAGGGCGGCCAAGATTGTTCGGACAATGCTTCGTGCTTCCATAACTGTTGTACTCTACAGGAGACTATTCTAACACAAATAGGCTTTTATAGCAACGTCAGGCCGCTACTCGATAGGCATCGAGACTCATTGCCGCCAATGGGTGAGCAGCGCCTGCCCGGCGGGCTTCATCCGCCATGCGTAACTCATCGAGGCGTCCGGTTAGCCCGTAGGCATCAGTTAGCCAATTCACCTTTTGGACGAGCTCACTAATTTCGTACAGCGACTCGGCAGGTTCGCCTGGGGGTATAAAGGCGCTCATTTCGCTACGGGCATACATCAGTTGCGCAACCGAACCGTCGAATACAGGAGCACCTTGCAGCGACCGGGCAAAGGGATTATCGCCCTCGGCCCGCAGCGTCCGCCCTGGCTGCCGAACGGCAGGGGTTATACCGGACCTGTCTTGGGAATAGGCAGGAGCAAGCTGCAGCCAAAGCGGCTGATGGGTGTCCCAATCTCCACCACGCACCCTTAAAACATTCCACCGAGTGGCTGTGCCTGTTTCCAGATCAAGCGTCGCCACAAAATAACGGATAGATTCATCTTCGGCCGGCAGTATGCCGCTCAGGCTGCGCATCACTACCAAATGCCTATCCCCTGCACTGCGCCGCATAAGATAGGGCTGGTTATACGAATACTCACGGCCAGATGGGCCCGTTTGCGTTAATGGTGGAATGTAGGGGCTGTAACAGTCGTCTGTATCACCCACAAAACTGCATAGGAACCAATCGTAGGCCGTGCCGTTGCCGCGCCTGCACCGATCTGACATCACTCGCCTGACAGCCTCTGGGAATTTGCCGAGGTCTTCCGGGGAAAGCGCAGGCGTTTCTGGATGATTGCTCATTCGATAACCGTCATAAGATGGTTATCTTTGTAATACGCTCGTTCCGCTTGCGCTGCAAGCAGATAAAGATCACTGCACGATGGCAGTGCCTTTGCTATAAGACTACGATAATCTAGCGGCCCTGGCAGGGACTAATCAGCTTTTTTGCTAGTTCATTGACTCGCCAGAAGCCTGATCGAATCTGGGCTGGGTTAGCGGGCTGACGTGTACAAAACTGCTAGTCACGGCAGGATAAGCCCCGGCCAGGCTTGCTCGTCCTGCTGTGGGAGCTACTGTTCGGATACCGGCTCCTCGGTCTCTTCCCCACCCGTAGTCCACATTACCACCCAAAGATACTGCCCCCATCATTTCGCGTTCTCGATCTGGCCAATCTCTGCGATCGCCCTCGCCGTCGGGCGTACCATGTAGGGTTGGTGCTTCCACTCCCATACTATTACCCTCCCCTAGATGAGTGAGGCGTTATATAACCCAGTCCTTGCCTCCGCCCACTCTGTAGCTATTAGTATTCTCTTGTTACTACAAATTGTCTGTAAAAATCCCGACAGGGGCAGCATCCCTACTCAGCTAAAGAGTAGCTTGCTATGATACATTTATGCTGATCATACCATTGCACGAGGCAACTGATGGCAACGGAGCTGGTGGCAAGGCCGCGTCATTGGGCACGTTACTACGCGCCGGTTTTCGGGTACCACCTGGTTTTGTGGTGATAGGCACCCCGGCTTCGGCCGCCGATATCAAAGCGGTATTACGTGCGTTTGACCACCTGGGCACCACCTTTGTGGCGGTACGTTCCAGTGCCATACATGAAGATGGCCGCGAAGCGGCCTGGGCCGGCCAGCTGGATACATTCCTTAATGTAACCCGCAGTTCGCTGCTTGATTGGATCCAAGCTTGTGCAGATTCTGCACAATCGGCGCGAGCCCAGGCCTATGCCGCACACCATCAGGTTACCAGCGGCGGAGTAGCTGTTATTGTGCAAGCAATGGTAGCCAGCGAGATCAGCGGCGTAGCGTTTTCAGCGCACCCGGTCACCGGTTCGCGCGAACAGTTCGTGATTGAGGCCGGATTGGGCCTGGGTGAGGCGATCGTATCGGGTGAGATCACTCCGGATACCTATGTAATTGAGGCGGCCTCCGGCGCGGTCAGCCAATCAGTCATCAGCCAGCAAACACAGCAGCTCACCCGCGGACCGGACGGCGCCAACATTTGGAAGCCTATCGAACCGGCTGCAGCCCAACCTAAACTAAGCACTGAGCAGCTCGCCGAGCTTACAAGCACCATCCGCAAGCTAGCTGATTTTTACAGCTTCCCCATTGATATTGAATGGGCCTATGCCAACGATACGCTCTATTTGCTGCAAGCCCGCCCCATCACCACGCTCTGAGCGTCCTCATGTCCCGCCCCGGCAGTGGTATGATAGCCCTATGGCAGACGACAAATTAGCAGAGCTCCTCAAAACCCAAAAATCTCTCACCGAATGGTTGCAAGACATCGGCCACCAGGATACCGATAAGCTGCGGCGCGAAGACAACGATAAGCGGGTCCGGCTGAAGGTTTTGCATGACAGCATTGGCCTGCCGTTTGATGAACCAGTGCAGTTTCCAGCTAGCGCCATTCGCGATAACACGCCGGACTTCCAAACATATGTTGCACAACATGGCGAGGAGCTGTGTGCCCTGCGCCTACTCCCCAAACAACCCGATTTACCCAAATTGCGCATGCGCGGCAAAACGGTACGCGGCGCGGTGGCATGGTTTTTTGAGCAGCAGGTCGATGCCGATAGCTATCTGGCAGATTTTGTACCGCACGCACCCGACAACCGCTGGGCAACCATTTTTGTGGTGAACGAACACGGCATTCAGGGTGAGATCATTTACGGCGGCCACCACCAGCTGACTCAGGGCTTTCACGATGACGCCACGCCGCACGTCTTCCGCTACGACTTTACAACCTGGGCCATCCGGCCCAGTAGCGATGAAGCCCTGGCCCACTTGCAAGCCCTGGCAGAATACCTGCACGTAGCAGATCCCGTTAAACAGAAAGAGCTGCACGATGCACTCGGTGCCACCTTTACGCACGATTATCTGGAAGGCTATTTTGAAACCACCGATTCGTCGCTGGGCACCTGGTTTATCGATTATAGCCCCACGCTCGGCAAGATGTACGCTGATCTTACCGTCAGCACCGCGGCGGCGGGCGGTACCGCGTTAGTACACGGCCAACCCGGTGCCGGCGGCACGGCCACCGGACCGGTACGCATTGTTGACCCAGCCCAGCTCGACCAAGACTTTCCGGAGGGTGGCGTGTTGGTGTGCAGCGTGACCACCCCCGATTATGTCCCGCTCATGCAAAAGGCGGCCGCCATTGTAACCGACCAAGGCGGCATTCTCTCCCACGCCGCCATTGTGGCCCGCGAGCTCAAAGTCCCCTGTGTGGTGGGCACCGGCAATGCCACAACTGTCCTTAAAAACGGACAAGTTGTAACTGTGGATGCCGTAAGTGGTGATGTGTTTGCAAGTTAGCTTCTAAGGGCAGCGTCAATCAGCGTGAAGCCGTCAGATTTGATATCCTTGATCTTTTGTAGCGCCTGAGCAACAGCTTCCACATCGCTACATACCAGATCGCAAGTAGCGAACACAAACGGGTCTTGATAGTTCTCGATAATCTTGCCAAGCATCTCTCTGCGACAGCCATTGAACTTGCCTCCTAGCGGCGCCAAACCGATTACCGGTTTGTGCAGGTAGCGCGCTATCAGGATTTCTTGGGAACCGCCCACGCTAATATCATCCGATAAGTACACGACCAGCGCGTCGGCTTTGTTAATTAATCGGCAATCCTGAGCAAATACTTCTTTGGGGTCGGTTGTCTGAGGAGTGCTGAGTGGATCTAGATGGTCTAGCTCTAAACCAGACAGCCGAGCCAGCTCGGCACAGAATTCATCACGCCAGTGATGCTTGCCGAAGGTGCTGTTTTTTGCGACTTTGCCGGCTATGTAGAGCCTCATCGTTTGTGTTCCATATCTTTCTTCATAATTTCTTTTCTGAGCCACAGCCGGTCGGCAACAGCAACAGAACCAACAAATCGTACGTTCAAAAACCGCTCCAAGAATTGCTGCACAGCCGGAACAGTGGTAATAAAGTAATTCCGACCTTCAACTAGGCTGATAAGGCTCATAAACCAATCGTCTGCCTGCCCTGCCATGCTATCTTCTATCTCACTCAGACGAGTAGCAACCATCTCCTTGGCGTTCCAAACTACCAGTTGCCCCACAGCAGTCTTACGGCCAAACGACTGATAGGTGGTCACTTTTATGTCGCCGCGGATGACCGTTTTTAAATCCGCGAGAGCCTGTTCTTGGCATTCGCCGAAATATTGCGCCGGCCAGTCTGCCGGCAGGTTAGCATGCTCCATAAGACCAGCGTAGGCGGCGCGATCGCGGTCGGTGGTCACGCCGGCTCGGAAGTTCAGCGTGTTGTCTAGAATGCCGGCGATGAGCAGCCGAGCGCTGGTTGAGCTAATTTGCTCCAGCTTGCCGGTTTTAACCCATTGCTCGTACACCAACGTGCAGGCCGCACCGATGAATTCAATCTGCGCTTTGGTGGCTGGCCGCTCTGCCCAATATTCAATAAATTCTGGGTGGTGGTCTAGGATCTCGGCTACTTTGCTGCGGTCTACAAAGGTATCGAAAAACTCCGGCTCAGAGATATCGATCAGCACAAATTCGTCGTCCGGTGCCTGTTGATAACCTCTGGTGAGTTCGGCCTGCCAACTGTGGATAGTGGGCGTAATACTTTCGTTGAGCGGCGCCGTGCTGGCGGCAATGGCCGGTTCTCCGAGCAGATTGAGCAGTTCGGCATAGGCAATGATGCCGCCGTAGGCATCGATATCCAGGTAGCGGTAGCCAGAGGTAACGACCTTCATGTTAGCGCCTTAACGTCGCAACCAGAACGTTGCTGTCTATCAGCATATCGAGCGCATCGATGATGGTAGGCACCACCACGTCAGAGGCAAGCAGCGTTTGCACATGCACACCTTCGGCTTGCAGTGTCACGATCCGCAACTTGACCACTTTCATCAGCTCCAGGTCGATCAGGCCATTGCCGATAGACACACAGGTTTCGGGGTTAAGCTTGAGGACTTCATCACGCTTGTCTTCGGCACTCTTGGCCAGGCGCCACTCAATCCCTAAGTGCGCAGCCATTTGGTCGGCATCACCTCTGGTATTACCGGTAAAAAGCACTATTTTGTAGCCAAGCTCTTTTAGTTTGGTCAGACGTTCTTGTACTTCCTCAACGAGTGCGCCATGCACCGAAATGGTGCCGTTCAGGTCCAAAATAATCGTTTGTAGGTCTAGTGTGCCCACTCCCGGTACGTCGTATGTCATCTTTGGCTCCTTTACTGTTGTACTACTACCCTTATTGTAAGACTTCTCTATCTATTTCATACCGTTTGTCACGGATTATCAGCCCATCCGGACCGCGTTCGTTCGCATTTACCCACAGCTGCTGGATGGTGGCCATGTAGAGCCGCTCCGGGCCCTCCCCTTGGTAGTGAGGGACCGGTGGGATGGGTTTATCGGCCCGTGCAGCACAGGCTTCAAAAGCTTGGTGCGCACGCTGGAGTTCGTCGCCTTCGGTGGCGTGGGCATTATCGGCACGCAGGTAGAGACCGCCGCCGCCAAAGGCGTCGTAGAGCACTACAAAGATTTGACCGGTGCGAGCGACGTTTTGACTGTGATTAGTCTCTGGGTTGGACGCCCAATAGATGTGTTGCAGTGAATCGTCGTGCGCGAAAAAGAACGGCGTGTTGTGCGGCGAGCCATCGGCGTTGACGGTGGCCATGGCGGCATGTAGAACGGTGTTTAGCAGTTCTTTGGCTCGGTCGATGCGGGGCTGGAGATCTGGTTGCATGGCTATTGGACGTGCGTTGGGTCCCAGCAGGTGCGTAAATCTTGTTCAAGACCGGCCAGCTGCTGCAGATCATCGGCATCCAGTTCGAAATCGAACACTTCCATGTTCTCTTTGATGCGGTCTGGATGAACCGATTTGGGCAGCACCACTGTATCTTGCTGGATACACCAGCGCAGCATAATCTGGGCCGCTGACTTGCCGTGCTTTTTTGCCACCGTGGCCAACACCTTGTCGTCCATGCCTTCGCCATGCGCCAGCGGTGAATAGGCCTCCACCACAATGCCGTGTTTGTGACAAAAATCGATCAGTTCTGGTTGCTGCAAAAACACGTGGATTTCCACCTGGTTCACGGCTGGCACCAGTTTGCTCTCGGCCAATAGTTCCTCCAGATGGCGAACGGTATAATTACTAACGCCAACGGCCTTGGCTTTACCACTTGCGTAAATAGCCTCCATCTTGCGCCAGGCCGGACGGCGCAGTTCGGTCACCGGAAAATGCAGCAGCAACAGATCAACATAGTCGGTCTGCAGGTTGGCCAGCGATTCTTCAAAACTGGGATCAATATCGGTCCAATACTGGTTTTCGTTCCAGATCTTGGTGGTAATGAACAGATCTTCGCGCGTGGCGCCGGCTTCTTTGAGCGCTTCGCCCAAGAACGCTTCGTTCTTATATATTTGGGCTGTATCAAAATGTGTGTAGCCCAGATCTAAGGCCGTTTTCACCGCCGCTTTGCACTCGTCCCTATTCTTCATCCGCCAGAGGCCCAGTCCCACCTGTGGAATCGATTTACCGTTGTTTAAATGCATGGTTGGTACAGACATGATTTCTCCTTAGATATGTTGTCTACAATTCGCCCCAGTT
This sequence comes from Saccharimonadales bacterium (SeqCode), assembly GCA_035479475.1. Lineage (GTDB taxonomy): Bacteria > Patescibacteriota > Saccharimonadia > Saccharimonadales > UBA4665 > JAJZCD01. The sequence goes on from DATIIP010000029.1 coordinate 55,651, forward strand.
TTGGCCGATGCTGACATCTACTTGAAGTTTGACGGATAGGCTTGGATCGATGGCCTCCATGGTCTTCTTGAGGATGTCACTCACCTTTTCGGCGTCGGCTTCGTCGCACTCCACCAGGATGGAGTCGTGGATCTGGAGGAGTTGGTGAGCGTTCGGAACTTGCTTGGTCAGCTCGTCATCGACCGCTACCATGGCCAGTTTCATCAGATCGGCCTCGGTACCTTGGATGGGCATATTCATGGCGGCGCGTTCGGCGGCGCTGCGCACCATAAAGTTGCTCGATTTGATGTCCGGCATGGGACGTCTACGGCCAAACAGCGTTTCTACATAGCCTTCGGTGCGAGCTTGTTCTTTGAGTTTATCGAGGTAGCCGATGAGCGGCTTCCGCAGCTTAAAGTATTCGTCGATAAAATGCCGGGCCTGCTCGAACGTCATGCCGGTGGCGGCACTGAGGCCGTGCGGGCTCATGCCGTAGAGCACGCCAAAATTGACGGTTTTAGCGGCACTGCGCTGCTGCTTAGTCACATCCTCTAGCTGGCGGCCGTAAATTTGCGCGGCGGTGGTGAGGTGAATGTCCGCGCCTCTGTTAAATTGTGCTACCATGTCGTCGTCGCCACTCATGGCGGCGGCTAGGCGCAGCTCGAACTGGCTGTAATCGGCACTGACGAGCTTTTTGCCCTTGCCCGCCACAAACGCAGTCCGGATGCGCTTGCCCAGTTCGGTGCGGACCGGAATGTTCTGCAGATTAGGGTCGTTGCTGCTGAGGCGGCCGGTTTGGGCTACGGTGAGCGCGAAGGTGGTGTGGAGCCGTGAATGCCCATCGACCTGCTGCGGCAGCGTATCGACATAGGTATTTTTGAGCTTGGTGACTTCACGGTAGTGGGTGATGAGGTCAATGATGGGGTGCAGCGGCCGGAGCTTGTCGAGCATCTCGGCGGCAGTACTGTAGCCGGTTTTACCTTTTTTGATGCCTGCGGTAGGCAGGCCCAAAGTTTCAAACAAAATGTCGGCCAATTGCGCGGGGCTGCCGATGTTGAACTCTTTGCCGGCGTGGCCGTAGATTTCTTGCTCCAGATCACTGATGCTGTCTTCGAGCTCCACGGCAAATTTCTTGAGGTAGTCGCCATCTAGCTGAATGCCGCGCCATTCCATTCGGGCCAGCACCGGGATGACGGGCCACTCCACTTTTGCTGCCAGTTCGGGTAGCTTGGGCATTTCGGCTAAGTCTTTGGCCTGCTGCTGGTGCAGCGCGTGAATGACACCGATGATTTCGGGGGCACGGCTGATGACCTCATCGGCATCGAGGTCTTCGAACGGCGAGCCGTCGTAGCCAAGGTCACTTTGGGCGAGTTCAGTCAGGGTTTGCTCGCGGCGCAGGGCGTTGATGAGGAACGCACCGATCAGCACATCGTGCCCCGTTCGCGGCAGCTCGCTCACACCCAGCTCTAGCAACGTTTGGAGCGACGATTTTACGTCGTAGCCTACCAGCGGCCGCACATCGCGAAACTCCGCCGGAATGGCTTGGTGATTGAGCTTGCGGAGGTCAAGCGTGTAGGTGTCGCGGCCGTTTAGGCTGATGATGAGCACCTGCGGATCGCGGCCGTGCTTGCCTGCACAACGGGTGTGAATGTAAAAGAAATCGGAATCGCCCAAATGGAGTTCGGCAGCCTTTTCGTTGGTGTCGATGATGGTGTTTTTGCCGGGTTTGAACGCTGCTCCGGCCCCGCCGGCCAGCCCGCCCGAGGCCGCCTGGTGGTTACTCACCGCCACCTGCATTACCTCAGGCAGTTGCCGCGCCAAGCTGCGAAACTCCAGTTTGTTGAGCAGTTCGAGCAATTTTTCGGGCTGCACGTGGTGGCCGTCCACCGCTGTTAAATCGAGCTTGAGCGGCGCGTCACACCAAATGGCACCCAGTTTTTTGCTCAAGTAGGCGCTGTCGCGGCCCGCCACCAGCTTATCGCGCACCGAATTTTTAATAAGGTCGATATTTTCGTACACGCCATCCAGTGTTTTGTAGTCCTGCAGGAGCTGGATGGCCGTTTTTTCGCCAATGCCCGGCACACCGGGAATGTTATCGGAGCTATCACCCTTCAGCGCTTTGAGGTCTAAAAATTGGTGCACGTCGATGCCGTATTTGGCGGTGAAGCTTTCGGGAGAGTATAGGTCGATATTACTGAGGCCTTTTTTGAGCGCAAACACCTTGGTGAGCGGGCCGATCAGCTGGAGGGCGTCGAGATCGCTGGTAATGAGCAAGCTTTCAATCCCCTGCTGGCTGGCCTGCAATGCCAAGGTGCCCATCAGGTCATCAGCTTCGTAATCGTCCATTTCATAGAGCGGCCAGCCAAAGGCCGCCAGCAGCTCGTGCAACACCGGAATCTGCTCGTAAAAATCGGGCGGCGCCGGTTTGCGACCGGCTTTGTATTCGGGGTACATCTGGAGCCGCTTGCGGATGTTGGTTTTGGGCTTGTCCCAGGCTACGGCCACGTAATCGGGTTTGAGCCGCCGGATGACCTCGAGTGCCATGGTGGCAAAGCCAAACACCCCGCCAGTGGGCACGCCATCTTTGGTGCTGAGGTTTGGCATGGCATAGTAGCCGCGGTAAAACACGCTCTTGCCATCGATGATTGCGAACTTTTTGGGGGTGCTATCTGCCACGCCTGATCTCCTTTGCTTAACAGTATAGAACACCGCTGGCCAGCAGACACATGCTAAAATCTAGTCATGTTACAGTTAGATGCCAATCGTATGTTTGTGTTCGATCTGGACGGCGTAGTTACCAACCCCACCAACCATGCGGTGAGTACCGTGGTACTGAACCATATTGCCGACGATTTAAAAGCCGGCAAACCAGTCGCCTTTAACACCGGACGGGCCTACCCCTGGGTTGAGGAGTATGTACTACGCAATCTGGTGCCTATGGTGTCGACTACGGACCTTGCCAACCTGGTGATTGTTACGGAAATGGGAGCGGTAGTCTGTACATTTCATGACGGCAAGCCACAGTTTGTCGTAGACACTACTATTGCGCTACCGAAGAGCTTTCATGACGATGTTGAAACGCTTCTAGATAAAAAATTGCCTGATGGCAGCTGCTACCGTGACTACGCTTGGTGGGATCAAGACCGGCAGGCCATGGGTTCTTTTATCAAATTACAGGACGTGGCCTTGAAAGATTTCGACCGTATTCGGCCGTTGTTTACTGCGGAAGTTGAAAAGCTGTTGCACGTGCACGGGCTTGATGAATTTGTGACTGGTCAAACCGCTATCGCAGTTGACGTCCAGCACCGGTCCGCCGGCAAAGCCAAGGGTGCCGGGAGAATCATCGAATGGATGCAACAACGAGGGCACAACCCTGCTACCGTTTACGCGTTCGGTGATAGTATAAGCGACAAGGCCATGGCCGAAGCGTTTACCCAGGCTGGTATCAACGCTACCTTTATTTTCGTGGGCGATCCAACACAACAGCACAACACCATCGTTACTGGCGGTAACAACGATGTTGATACCGCTGCTTTCCTTACTCTGCGCAATTGGAAGTAGCGTCCGCAGCCCGGCCCTTTAGAGTTGCCATCTTTGGATGTAGGCAGGTGCGCTATAATAAGCATAAGTATTAGGCAGATAATAAAAACATGCGCGTTTTGCACCAAAAGCTCCACTTGCAACACCACCGGCACACCGGACGGCTGCTGCACCACAAACACACATCGTTCCGTGGTTTGGCGGTGGTGTTAGTAGTAGCCGCCAGCTGCATGATCGGCATCACCATGTTGCAGCGAGCAGCAGCGGATTCGCTAACAGTTACTGGCACCGAACCAGTGCCCGCACCAGACGCGCCGGCCATCATCACCAGCCCGGCCGACGGCACTACACAGACCAGCAGCGGCACCCTAGTGGCCGGCAATTGCCCCGTTGCCACACCGCAGGCAGTTATTGTAGTGCAAGTGGACAGTACAGCGGCGGGCTCAGCAGTGTGCAATAGTGATAACAATTTTATATTGCCGCTGACACCATCCATCGGTAGCCACACCATTGTGGCCATCGCCACAAGCATCACCGGCGCGGCCGGACCGGACAGCCAAGCAGTACAGCTGACCTACCGACCGCAAACGATGCTACTACCGGCAGTCAAAGTTGCTCAACTGACACCGGAAGCGCCGTTTATAACGCTCGGTGGCGACCACCAGCTATCATGGTTCGGCGAGCTCACTGGCGACCAAACATCATATCAATTGTTTGTGAACTGGGGTGATGACACCACTGCACAGCTCACCATCCAGCCGGGCAGCGTTCACTTGGAACACCACTACACCAACCAGGGCTCGTACAACGTAGGCCTGGTACTACGTGACAGCACTGGGCACGCCACACGGCAGCAATTTGCAGCCGCCGCTTACACCACCTTTACGCCGCCAGCCACACTCGCGGCTACTCAAGGCGGCAATCTGCCCTCAGTACAAGCTTCGGCCACCATCGGCCTCTATGGGCTGTTCCTAACAATGCTGTCGGTGATCGCCCTGGTGTGGCTGCACGCCGACCCGTTTGCCTACACCGAGCTAACACTGCGCCACCACGCACTTCATGGTAGGAGCTAGATGTTCGTTTTGCACCAAAAGCTCCACTTGCAACACCACCGGCACACCGGACGGCTGCTGCACCACAAACACACATCGTTCCGTGGTTTGGCTGTTGTCCTGGTGCTGGCCGGCCTGTGCCTGGCACTCCTAACGATGGTGGCCCGGGCTACGGCCGATACACTCACCGTCTACGCCAGCAATCCGGCGCCAGTTCCCACTGACGCAGCAGTAATCACTGATCCTGTTGATGGCGCTATCGTCACCAAATCGAGTGTGCCGGTGAGCGGCACCTGCCCGGACATAACTCCCCGTGTCGTGATTGGTATTTTAGATAATGGTGATCTGGCTGGATCGGTAGCCTGCGATAGCAGCAACAACTTTGCCTTGCCGATTGTAGTAACGGCCGGGCCGCATACGCTGATCGCCCGTGTCTATACCATCACCGGCGACGCCGGGGCCGACAGCACGCCGGTGCACATCACCTATATTGCACCACCGGCCGTGGGTAGCGTGGGTAGCGAAGCGGGCGCTAGTGAAAAGCCGAGCGGCTCGCCGCTGACATTGACCGTGGATGAACCGTTCATTGTCTTCGGCCCGGCCAAAGATGCGGTGTGGGTGGGGACAATTACCGGCGGGAAGCTCCCCTATCATCTGCATATCGATTGGGGCGACGGCACGAGCAATGATTATCTGATAACCAATGAGGGTCAGGAGCAATATACGCACCACTATAGCAAAATGCACCCGTATACTATTCTGCTCCATCTGATCGACGGTGAGGGCCGCGGCATCAGCCGCAGCTATGCCGCGGTTACGCCCTATGTTCCACCGGTTGCCAGTTCGCTCACTCCTACCCTGCCGCCGCCGTTCCGTGGTTCGAAGCCATTTGGTATTTACGGCGCTTATTTGCTGCTTTTGGCGGTCTTTGGCTATCTGTGGCTGACAGCGCATTCATTTGCCTATGCCAAGGTGCCGGCCGCCCATCGCCCGGCCAGTGCTCAACACCGTAAACGCACGCCGGGCAGACGCTAAATGCGGCGGCGATTGATCTGGTGGCTTGTTGGTGGTGGCCTACTGCTAGTGGTGGTGCTAGCTGTCGGCTTGAGCACACAACGCTGGATGAATGGCAGCAGCACTGGCTCGGTGCATATGGGAACACCGCTAGCCGACCAGTCGGCCCCGGCCACCCCCACCCAACCACGAAGCGTCCAAACACAGTACTTTACAACCACTCTGCCGGCTGGCTTCAGCATCAAGCGACAAGCCGAAACACCAGCGGCTGACCAGTTCTTAGCGCAGCTAGTGGCCAGTTCCACATCGACGCAAGACCAACAATGTGCAGTTACCATTGGCCGGCTGCCTGCCGGTGGCCTGCAAGCGCTTGGTGATTACCACCTCCGCGCTACCGATGCGGCAGCCTACCAAGCCTATGCACCAGCGTATCTGCCGTCGGGCGCGAGCGCCTTTCGGACAGCGAGCGGTCCGCTCAGCATCACGGTTTTTTGGCCCCATGGCTCGGTCTACAGCGAGCTAGCCGTCAGTACCGACACTCAGGCCAGCTTGCAGCAACTTGATAGCACGGTGGCAACAGCCATCGCCGCCTGGAAATGGGCAGAATAAATAGAGCTCGTGTTGCTGTTTTAGCGGTGCAAATGACAGCACGCCCGGGGATACACAGAGTTATACACAGCCCCAGCATGGTATATTGCTTGTGGTAAAGTAATCCTGTAGACTTGGGGTAAGAAAGTCTACATAATTTTAGGAATTGTCATGCGACAAGCAAAAAATAAAAAATCCCCGTTACATCTTCTGTTGGCAGCACTATTGGCCGTCAGCGGTTTAGGCTCGCTCGTTTTTGTGCAGCACGCTCATGCTGCCACGATGGGTGAGGTATTCGTGCGCTTTGACCGCATGGCTACCAGCACCGCCACCACTGGCACGGTATGTGCCAAACCAGCTACTAGCTCAACCGACGTCAAAACTTGGACAGTTACCTTCCCAACTGGCTACACCGTATCTGGTACGGCCGGCAACTGGCAAACTAGCAACATCAGCACCACCAACCTGGCCTGGCCCAGTGGCGCGGTAGCCTGGCCCAACGCCACCTCGGCAACCGCCACTATATCAACTCAGACAGTAACGTGGACTAACTCATCGGTGCAAACCATGAACAACACTTCTATTTACTGTTACAACTGGACCACTACCGCCGCTGTTAGCACGCCATCGAGCGCCAACCCTTCGCTAACCGGCACCATTGCCACTCAAGACCACCTGGCTGCCACCATCGATACCGGCTCCTATGCTACAGCTGCCATCACCAATGACCAGATTGCGGTTACAGCTACCGTCCCGACCGCCTTTACGTTTGCACTCAGCGGCAACACCGACGCCCTGGGTACACTGAGCACTGGTTCGGTCTCTGTCAGCCCCACACCCCGCACCGTTACTGTAAACACCAACGCCAAAAACGGCTGGCTAGTGTGGGCCGATTCGGCTAGTGCCGGTTTACATTCGTCAACCGCTTCATACACCATTGGCAGCAACTGTAGCAGCGGCACCGGCACCAACTCTACCCTGAGCGCCGGCACCGAAGGCTACAACACCGGGGTAACCTCTTCTCAGGTGGGCGGTAGCGGTACTATTACCGTAGCGACCCCATTCGTAGGGGGTGTAACTGGTAAGGGTGGTGGCTTGTGTACTACCTACCAATCACTCGCCTCCAGCACTGGTAGCGCCGACACTGCAGTCCTAACGCTGACCAACAACGCCGCTATCAAAGGCTCTACTCCAGCCGCCACCGACTATACCGACACCATTACGGTGGTTGGCGCTGGTTTGTTCTAAACCGCTTCTCTAGTCAATCGAACCGCGGCTGCCAGCAGCCGCGGTTTTGCTATACTACGGGTACATGTTCGTGAGGCATACCGGAGGTAAGCGAGGCAGTCTGCTGCGTGCCCTAGTTGGGGCGCTAGGTGGTGTTCTATTGCTTGGCGGCCAAGCCTGGGCCGCCGCACCAGTCCCCAGCGACTTTAATCTGCAAATCACCCCTTCCCCGCTCGTTACCACCGTGAAGCCCGGCGTTAGATCGCAGCTGGAGCTCAAGATTCGTAACGGCGGTAGTGGTAGCGAAGACCTCAAGATTGAACCAAAAGCTTTTCGCTACAACAGCGCCACCGGCCAGGTATCGCTCGACAATACCGCCGTGGTACCAGTAGCATCGTGGATCAGTTTTTCGGCCGCCAAATTTTCTGTGCAGCCCGGGCAGTGGTTTAGCGAGGAAATCAGCCTGAATACACCTAAAGACGCAGGGTTCAGCTATTCATTCGCGCTAGTTATCAGCCGCCAGGCCAATCCGACGCCCATCGCCGGCCAGAGGCTACTCAAGGGATCGGTGGCTGTCTTTACTCTGGTCAATGTTGATCGGCCGGGGGCAGTAAGCCAGCTCAAAGTGGTTGATTTTAGCAGTAGCAAGCATCTGTACGAGTACCTGCCGGCCACGCTTACGATCCGGTTCAAGAACACCGGCAACACCATCGCACAACCCTACGGCAACATCTTTGTGCAACGCGGTGCCAGCGCCAAAACACCGCTGGCTACCTTGCCGGTCAATGCCAGCAAAGGCTACATCTTGCCCGGCACCGAGCGAACGATCTCGACGCAGTGGAATGATGGCTTTGCCATTTATCAGACCGTGCCGCAGCCCGACGGCAACACCAAGAAACACCTGTCGATTGATTGGTCCAAATTATCGCATTTTCGGATTGGGCGCTACACTGCCCGGCTGGTGGCGGTATATAGCGACGGCCAGCACGATGTACCCATCGAGGGCACGGTGACGTTTTGGGTAGTGCCGTGGCAAGCGATTTTACTGTTTATTGTTGTAGTGATTGGCTTGTGGCTACTGGCCCGCTGGCGTGGCAAGCGGCGCACTGCCAAAGCTGTCAGACGAGCTTTGGCGGCCCAGGAGGCAACCCACAAGGCCAAGGAACGAGCCAAAGAAGAGGCCAGCAAGGCTACAAACGAGGAGAAACAACCATGAGCCGAGCCTGGCGACGGCTGCCAGTGGTGCGTCTGCTTCGGTTGCTGCTTGGGGTGGCGCTGGCGTGGCTGGCCATGGCTGGCCATGGCTACGCCGCTACTCCCCCGCCACCCGACTTCAACCTGCAAATCACGCCATCACCACTAGTAACTACCGTCAAACCGGGCACCAAAACGGTAGTGGAGCTCAAAATCCGCAACGGCGGTAGCGGTAGCGAAGACCTCAAGATTGAACCGCGCGCCTTCACACTCAGCCAAAACAGCACCAAGGTGAACCTGCTCGATACCACACCATCGGATATTGGCAGCTGGATCAGCTTTTCGGCCGCTAGATTCTCTGTGCAGCCCGGGCAATGGTTCACCGAAGACGTAACGCTCAATGTGCCGAAAGATGCCGGTTTTAGCTACTCCTTTGCCCTGGTTATCAGCCGCCAGGCCAATCCGACACCCATCGCCGGCCAGCGGCTACTCAAGGGATCGGTGGCTGTCTTTACTCTGGTCAATGTTGACCGGCCCGGGGCCACCAGCAAACTCAAGGTCAATAGTTTTAGCGTGAGTAAGCATGTCTACGAATATCTGCCGACTACCTTTTCGGTACAATTTCACAACCAGGGCAACACCATTGCCCAGCCGTACGGCAATATCTTCATTCAGCGTGGTTCCAGCGCCAGCACTACACCGCTAGCCAGCTTGCCGGTCAATGCCACCAAAGGCTACATCCTGCCCAGCACCACACGCACCATTACGGCCGATTGGACCGATGGGTTTCCAGTGTATAAAACCGTCACCAGCACCGCTGGCGCTACCAGCCAGAAGCTGGTCTGGAACTGGGCCAAGCTGTCTCAGCTGCGGATTGGCCGCTACACCGCCCGGCTGGTGGCCGTCTACAGCCAAGCGGGGCGAGACGTGCCCATCGAGGGCACGGTAAGCTTTTGGGTGATCCCTTGGAAGATTCTGTTGGTGCTGCTTTTGGTTACGCTACTAGTGCTATTTGCGCTGTCGATGATCATCTGGAACATCGTCAAGTTTATCCGCCGCCGACAAGCCAAACGGGCCGAGAAAAAGGCTGCCAAGCAGCCCCCGTCTGACAAGAATGAGCCGTAGCAGCCCAAGGCACCCCCTTCACCTGCCCGCTTGCTGCTTATGCTATACTTAGACTTAGGCTAACTTATGTAGCTGGGAAAAAGGCGGGAAAAGAAACATCACGCTTGAAATAAAAGAGTAGGAAAAACCAACATGCATGCACGCATGCGCGATCAACTCAACACAGAGATAACGCGAAAACAATTTCTACAATATCTGGCCGGCGCCGTTTTGATGGTACTCGGGCTAGAAAACCTGATTTCGCTTCTAACCGGCGGCAAATTTGAACGCCGGATTGTCTATGTTAATCAACCTGGCGCCAACGCCGACGGGTTCGGCACACGGCGCTTTGGGGTGTAGAATTATAGTATGCATATGTGGGGTAACTCCAACGGGGGGAAGTAGCGCTCGATGTCGACACCGCAGCGACTACCAATTGTAAACAGTGATGATGGCACTTGGGGTGACATCATCCGGCAATACCTCAAAAAAGAGCATTACGACGACGGTACCGACAACGCCGTCAATGGCGGCCACCAAACGGTCACCATCCGGGCCGGTACTGCCACCGCCGGCACTGCCCCGCTCAAATTCACCTCTGGTACCCTGCTAACTGCGCCCGAAGCTGGCGCAGTGGAATTCAACAGTGATACGCTGTACTTCACCATCACCACCAGCACTACTCGTAAGAAAGTAGCCATTTATAACGATGCTTCCGGTGCCACCGGTGATACATACTACCGCGACAGTAGTGGCAACTTTACCCGATTGGGGATTGGCAGCAGTGGCCAGGCCCTGACGGTTTCGGGCGGCCTGCCCGCCTGGGGGACCGTGGCTTCGGGCACGCTTGCCACCGCCACTAAGACCACTAACTACACTGTTACTACTACCGACGCAGTTATTTTGGCCGATGCTACTAGTGGCAATGTCACCATCACCTTGCCGGCCGCTTCGGGTGCTAGCGGCTACCGCTTTTACATTAAGCGTGTCGATAACACTACCACAAACAGTGTCACCATTACCCCGAACGGCAGTGATACCATTGATGGTTTCACCGGCATCAGCGTCGTGTCGCAGTACGACACCTACGAACTGGTGAGCAATGGCACAACCTGGTACATTATCGCCACCAATTTGCTGGCTACCGAAACTACTACTTCCACCATCGGCTTCCGGTCGGTTAGTACGGCTACGCAGGCCAGCGCCGCTTCGGTGGTCGTTAACAAACCTACCGGCACCAGTTTGGGCGATGTCTTGATTGCCTATTTCACCGTCTACCCAGGCGCCACTACAGTAACTTTGCCAGCTCCTACCGGCTGGACGCCCATCGGCAGCCTCACCTCCTACACCACCGCCGACCAAATCTACAGCCAGGCGTTCTACAAAGTGGCGGGTGGCAGCGAACCATCGTCCTACACCTTTACCTCCACTGTCGCCAAACCATGTGATATATCGGTGGCGGCCTACACTGGTGTAGACACCAACAACCCAGTGGATGTGTCGAGCGGCAACTCCGGCTCCAGCACCACACCCACTGCCACCGCCGTGACTACCACCAACGCCAACGAGATGCTGTTGTTTTTGACCTCCGGCTTTAGCGGCTCCATCAGCAGCGGTCCCGCCAACATGACCCAGCGGGCATCATATGATAGCACCAAAAACTACACCTACGACATTGTGCAGGTGGCCGCCAGCTCCAGCGGCGCCATTACCGCCACACGCAGCGGTTCTGACAGCTGGACCGTCAACCTGGTAGCCCTCAAACCGGCTAGTGTTGCTCAGGCCACCATCGAGTTCAGCGAAGATTTCGAAAGCGGCACCAACGGCAGCAACGTCACTACCAGCAACAGCGGCTTCAGCCTGGTGAACGCCGGCGGTACCGTGACATTCGATACCACGCACACCGTGAACGGTATCCTATCTGGTAAATTTGTCTCTACGGGCGCCGGCGGTAACGCCGTCTACGTTCAGCACACACTTTCCAACGTTTCAACTGTTTACACCCGCTTTATGGTTTACCTCAACGCCTTACCAGGTGCCAACCTGTTGCTCTGTTCGGTGGCATCAACCGGCGGTAACGCCGATGCGGCCGACATCCGCATCACCACCACCGGTACCGTCCAGGTCCGCTTGAACGGCGCCGCGCTGAGCACCACCACTACAACAACGCCAGTCGGCAGCTGGTTTATGGTAGAGTACGCCGTAGATAGCACTAACAGTGTCCAGCACTTGCGCCTCTACAGTGGACTGACGACAGATACGATTCAAGAAGTCATCAGCAACGTGAGCTATAACCTTGGTACCATGAACGCCATCAAGTGGGGGATCATCGGCACCGCCAGTGCCACAATCTGGATCGATGGCATTTACACCGCACTCGATAAGTGGATCGGCGGCTCCACTACCCCTTCGTATTCTGCGCAACCCAAGATAGATATCTTTACCAGCAGCGGTACCTGGACCAAACCGACCGGCGCTAGGTGGTGCCGGATTCGTCTGGTGGGCGGTGGGGGTGCCGGTGGGGGTGCCGGAGCAGCCAGTGCCAGCCAGTGGAGCTTTGGTGACGGTGGCGGTGGCGGTGAATACGGTGAGGGCATCTTTTCTGCCAGTAGCCTGTCGTCTAGCGAGACAATCACCGTCGGTACCGGCGGGACGGGTGGTACGGGCGCAGGTGGCACGGGCAACACCAGTTCAATGGGCAGCCACATTACCGCTATAGGTGGGGGTGGGGGTGGCGTTAGAACCACCACCGCTACCGTTGGCAATTATTCCTCAAGCAGCACCTCCCGACTCGGTGGCACGGGCGGCACGGGCGGTGATTTTCACGTTCAGGGTGGTGCCGGAGGCTCGGGCAACGGCTTTGGCTTTACCGCCACCACGGTACGTGGCGGCGACGGCGGCATTAGTTTCCTAAGTGGTACAGCAGCTGGTGCGGCTGGCGGTAGCGCTGGCACCACAGGTATCAGTTATGGTGGTGGTGGCTCTGGTGCGGCACAGATAAACGGCGGTTCGGCACTCAATGGCGGCACGGGCGGCGCCGGCATCGTCATCGTCGAAACACATTTTGTCTAGACTAGTGGCCCTACCGGTCATCAAGCCGTGGGCTATACTAGTAGACAATGCGTGGACGTCGTTTTGGATTGCTGACAGCCGCCACCCTGTGCCTGTTGTGGGCACCGGGAATTGCTACGGCCGCTAGCACACCACCGCGCGAGCATGGCCTGCTGATAACACCTCTGCGGCAGTTTTTGTCCATCAAAGCCGGGCACGCTCTAGACAGCTCGTTTACCGTCGCCAATCTTACTGATAGGCCTCTGACGATCACGCTGTCGGTGCAACAATTTTCGGTCACCAATTATGTGTACAACTACAGGTTTGAAGCACCTACCAACAATTGGCTACACTTAGGCCTTACCACGGTGAGCCTGGCAGCCAATCAAACTGCCAACATCCCTTATCACTTTCAGGTGCCGGTTGGTACTTCGCCGGGCGGTCGCTATTACACACTGTTTGCCAGTGCCAATGTGGCGTCGCAGGGAGCAAAAGCCACCATCCAGGCCGCCGATTTGGTGTACCTGACCGTAGCCGGCAAACTAGTGCGGACCAGCCACCTACAACATAGCTCGATTGGCTGGCTGGCATTTGGGCGCAGCATTCCGTTCAACGTACAGCCCGTCAACACTGGCAATGTCTACTTTTTTGCCTATGTCAGCGGACGGTTGCACGGCCTATGGATAAAACCCGCTCCCACACCGGATACACACCTCCTCATGCCCGGCACAGTTCGGACGCTGAGTGGCAGCATTGCTAGCCCAGTGTTGCCGGGTGTCTACCGCGCTACCTATGGCTACCGGACCGATGCCGGTCAGAGCGTGATGAAAACGAGCTACGTCCTGTTTATTCCCCCGTGGTTTGTAGCATTCTTGCTGGCTGCGCTGCTGCTGGCGGGCAAGCTCTTACCGCGGCAGCGTCCAACCAAAAAAGAAACTACCAAGCCGTAGAGGCATGGCAGCCTACTGGTTTAGCGCCACAGCCGTGTAAGTAACCGTTACTGTGTAATCACCGTTGGTTTTGGTGATGTCAGTGATAGCGCCATAGGTGACGGTGGTGTTATCGCCGGATTCATACGGGCCAGTGGCGGTTTTGAGCAGCACCGGCGTGCTGGTAAGGCCGATGAAATTAGTGGAGCCATCGGTGTTATAGCCCCAGGTGTTGGTGCTAAGCGCTCCAGCCGAAGTGTTGCTGCTGGCCGGGATGGTGGAAGTACCGTTGCTCATGCTGGTGCCGCTGGCGCCATAAATGTACAGGCTGTAGCCCTCTACATCAGTAGAGGTCACCGTAAGCGTATGCGAGCCATTGCCCACAAACGTCGAGCCACTGGGCGCCAGGCTCATGCTGACATTGCTCCCCAGCGAGATAGTCAGACTAGTGAGCGACCCGAACGGCACCTGCGCGCCAAACTTGCCCTGCCCGAACGGCGAAGCAGCAACGGCCGGCACGATAGACAACCACACCAATACCCCGCACACTACCGCCAGCGGCCGAAACAGCTTGTCAAAAACCCGCCATATCATACCTTTAGTATACCGTAAGCAGAAACCTCTATATTTTGGGGGTCAGACAATTATTT
>DATIIP010000030.1:0-10568 GCA_035479475.1 Saccharimonadales bacterium (SeqCode)
GGCGGCTGGCCAGCCGCCGCTACGAGCGTCAATGCCTTCATAGATTCGTGTGCGGGGTCGTGTAGCATAGGCCGTAGCTAACCCTTCATCAGTATTGGGCCGGTCAAATCGCATGGCCTCACCAAGCGCCACGGTTTGAGCGGCCGGCCTATCGTCACCGATCGGCAAGGCTAATTGCTCTAACCAAGTGGGATCAAATAGTTCACGAAACACGTGATGGTCGTCGGTGTCGGGATATGGACCACCAGCTACTCGTATTGCTGTCCAAAGGTTGCCAACGAAATGTGCGGCAATTGCGTCATCTGGTGAAAGCTCTGCAGTCATTGCTGAATGCTAACCCTAAGAAAATGTGTATCGATGTAATGTATTGCCGTCCTGAGTAGTATACGCAGTACATTTCATCGCTTGCAGCTGAGGTTCTGATACGCCATCGCCAAGTGCACGTCTTAATTCGTCGGCTGCCACTGAACCGATCGCCCCGAGACGGACTGCAGCAGTGTGGCTGGCTTCTACCGCCAAAGCAGCGACTCCTGCTAGGTCTGTAGCTCGTCGCTCAGGACCAAGCGGTCCAGATTCTTGCCCTAAAGTTGCTTCTGCTAATGCCATAGTTGCGTCCCCCTTATGGTTTAAAACAAAATTTTCTGACACATCTGCCAGAAAGCCATGAGCAGTATACGCCGTAGTTTGAAGCTTGCAAAGAGCATGACTAACAGGGGCGCAAGAAGTAAAGTAAATCTAATTTCTTTGAGTCAAGAAACGGCGAAATCGATACTAGAACCAAGATAAAAGAGGGCGCGCAGGAAGATCTTATCTTGCCGAATTCTCGGTGCCTTATCACATCTCGTTGTACTTGCTACTTGTTGTGATTTCTTCTAAGCTTAAGCAATATGGAAGACTTTAAACAAACGTTAGTGAAAAATGGATTTAAGGGAGAACTCGACGACAGCGCCGAGGCCAAAGAAAAATACAGCCACGATGCCAGCATGTTCGAGCTACGGCCCAAACTTGTGGTAATGCCTAAAGACAGCGCGGACGTACAAACCCTTATCAAGCTGGTGGCCAAATATAAGGCCAAGATGCCTGACTTGTCTGTTACGGCCCGCAGCGCTGGCACCGACATGGCCGGCGGCGCCATCAACGAATCGGTCATTGTGGATTTTAATGCGCATTTTACCAAGATTGAGCGGGTGACCAGCGAAGAAGCCCAAACCCAGCCTGGCGTGTTTTACCGCGATTTTGAGTTGGAAACGCTCAAACAGGGTGCGCTGATGCCCAGCTACCCGGCTAGTCGTGACCTCTGCACCGTCGGCGGCATGGTCGCCAACAACAGTGGCGGCGAAAAGAGCTTGGAATACGGCAAGGTGAAAGATTTTGTCAACGAGCTGCGCGTGGTCTTTGCCGACGGCAACGAATACGTGGTCAAGCCTATCAACAAAAAAGAGCTCGATAAAAAGATTGCCCAAAAAGATTACGAAGGCAACGTCTACAAAAAGATTTACGACCTGTGCGAGGCACACTACGACCAAATCAAGGCCGCTAAACCGCAAGTGAGTAAAAACAGCATGGGCTACACGCTGTGGGAAGTTTGGGACCGCGAAACCGGCATTTTTGATCTGACCAAACTGATTGTCGGCAGTGAGGGCACACTCGGATTTGTCACCGATATTACCTATCGCTTGGTTCCCCATCGCCCGCACTCCGGCCTGCTGGTGCTATTTCTAAAAGATATCAACGCCTTGGGCGAGTTGATTCCGCAAGTACTCACCCACAAACCAGCTAGCTTTGAATGTTTCGACCAAGCTACCTTGCTGCTGACCATCAAATTCATGCCGTATTTCCTCAAAATGCTGGGACTTAAGCGGTTTATTCACCTATTGTTGTCGCTGATTCCCGATGCCGCTCAACTGCTCCACGGCATTCCCAAGATGATCTTGATGGTTGAGTTTAACGGCCAGACCGAGGACGAGGTGCGCAGCAAAGTACATGCCCTGCACAGCGAGCTTGGTCACTTGCACGCCCGCTACGAAATCAACGGCTTCGAAGAAGACCCCACCGAGGGCAAAGCCGAAAAGTTCTGGATTATGCGCCGCTACGCGTTCCAAGTGCTGCGTAAAAAGGTCAAAGATAAGCACACTGCACCCTACATCGACGACTTCATCGTCGCCCCTGAGCACTTGGTAGATTTTTTGCCCAAACTGCGCATTATTCTTAAAAAATACAAACTCTTTGCGACCATTCAAGGCCACATTGGTGACGGCAACTTCCACGTCATCCCGCTTATGAAGATCGAAGACGATAAAGAGCGGCGCAAGATCGAGCCCAGTCAAAAAGAAGTCAATGACCTGGTGTTGTATTACAAGGGGTCACTGAGTGGTGAGCACAATGACGGCCTGGTGCGCGGCCCGTGGCTGGAAGCCCAATTTGGCAAAGAAATCCTGGCACTGTTCAAAGAAGTCAAACACATCTTCGACCCAGCCAACATCTTCAACCCGCACAAAAAAGCCGACGCCGACTGGAAATACAGTTACAGCCACATCCGCGAGCATTTCTAGCAGCGATAGTTAGTCTGGAAAATTAAGCGTAGTGATGTCACTAAGGTGATAAACTAATGTATCTATGCGAGATTTGGACGTTTCTTCGCTTCATCGTGGCTTGGAAAAAGTCCAAGGTATGGATGCGGTCTATCTGGACCCGACGGGGCTGACTTCTACTATCTATCTAGCCTCAGATCGTATGTTGCCACATGGTGTGAGCTCTACGCTATTGTTTGATCCCATGCGACAGCAAACAACTTCGCAATGGACAGCGCTAGCTTACCCCAAAGAGCCCCGGCATGCCTTTCATAAACACATACTCTTACAGCATGCCTACGGTGCAGCTATGGTTGAGGAAGACGGCCACGACTTTTACGCTTTAGGGCGTGGCAGTGCTCCACGTATCTGGTCGAGAGCCATCACTCAGCCCGAAATCGCTGACACATTGCGGCGCTGGACACTGGGCGCTTATCTATTGAACGCTACCTGCGGCCGGGCGTTTGCCTCGTTTGCCTGGGACGAGCGCCATACATTAGAGGAAACGCGCGCCTATGGGCGGCGACTTATCGCTGCCGGTGACTACTTGCTACAGCTTGATGCGGCAACCTTGGACGAACTCTATCAATACAATGAGTAACAATCATTTATAACGCCACTGGTCTTATCTGTCCTGCAAGCTCTCAAGCATGCTACAATCATAAGAGGAATGAGTGTAGCATAACTCGGAAATGAAAAAACACCTAAAACTCTGGCTCGGAATCGTATTGCTGCTAGCGATTGTCGGCGGCACAAGCATGCTGCTCCGCGGCCACACGGTGTCCATTTTGCAGCCGGTGGGCGAAATCGGCCAAAAAGAGAAAAACCTCATCACCTTCACGGTGCTGCTGTCTTTGGTGGTAGTGATCCCGGTGTTTATACTGCTGGGCTACATTGCCTGGCACTACCGCGAGGGCAATACACGGGCCAAATACAGTCCGAACCTCGAGGGCAGTGCTGTGGCCGAAACCATCTGGTGGTTGATTCCGACGGCGCTGCTGGTGATAATTTCGGTGGTCAACTGGCGCAGTAGCTACGCGCTCGATCCATTCAAGCCGCTCAGCTCCAGCAAACCCACGCTGCACATTCAGGTGGTGGCGCTGGATTGGAAATGGCTGTTTATTTACCCTGATCAGCACATTGCCCGGGTCAATGTGGTGGATATACCGGTTGGTACACCGGTGGATTTTGAGATCACCAGCGACACCGTTATGACTAGTTTTTGGGCGCCGCAACTGGGTGGACAGATGTACGCTATGCCGGGCATGTCGACACATTTAAACCTGGTGGCTGCTAAAGCTGGTAATTACGACGGCGTGGCGGCGAACATCAGCGGCAAAGGCTTTGCCGATATGAAGTTTACGGTGCATGCGCTGCCGCCAGACATCTATGGCGACTGGCTGCAGATTATGCATCGCCTGCCGAAGCACCTGACCGCGAGTGACTATGCTAACCTGGCCCGTCCCAGTGTGATTACGCAACCGAACGAGTTTAATAACGGCTACAGCACTGTCGATCCGACCCTCTATGATACGATAGTCATGAAATATATGATGCCGCTTACGCCTGCCCCGCTACATGAACACGGCACCGAACCGGCTGGAGGAACTGCCCTATGATGTTCGCCAACTGGCTGCTGGGCCGGCTGAGCTGGCATGCGCTGCCGCAAGATGCAATCACCCGCGGCGGTGCGGCCATGGTGGTGGTCATCGGCCTAGCCATCCCGATTTTGCTGACGCTGACGCATCGCTGGAAATGGCTCTGGAAAGAGTGGCTGACTGCCCAAGATCCGAAGAAGATCGGCGTGATGTACATTGTGGTGGCGGTGGCGATGCTGCTGCGCGGGGCGGCCGATGCGTTTTTGATGCGCGCCCAGCAAGCTACCAGTGTTGGTGCGTCGCACGGCATCATCGACGGCTATCATTTTCAGCAGATTTTTAGCGCGCACGGCACTATCATGATCTTTTTTGTGGCCATGGGCCTGATGTTTGGAATCATCAACCTGGTACTGCCGCTGCAAATCGGCGCGCGTGATGTGGCTTTTCCGTTCCTAAACTCCACCAGTTTTTGGCTGTTTACGGCTGGTATGGGGCTGATTAACCTCAGTCTGGTGCTGGGCGAATTTTCCGCCGCGGGCTGGTTGGCCTATCCGCCACTCAGCGAGCTGCAATATAGTCCGGGTGTGGGCGTGGATTATTGGATTTGGGCGCTGCAGATTGCTGGTGTGGGCAGCTTGCTGTCGGGCATCAATTTTTTGGTGACCATTCTCAAACTACGGGCTCCCGGCATGACGCTGATGAAAATGCCGCTGTTTGCCTGGAGCGTCTTTGCTAGCATGACGTTGGTGGCGTTTGCCTTCCCCATCCTCACCGTTACCCTGGCGCTCTTGGCGCTGGACCGCACCCTGGGCATGCACTTCTTTACTGCTGGCGCCGGAGGCAACGCCATGATGTACGTCAACCTGATTTGGGCTTGGGGCCACCCGGAGGTTTACATTTTGGTGCTGCCGGCGTTTGGTATGTATAGCGAAATCGTTTCGACCTTCGCGCGCAAAAAACTCTTTGGTTATACCAGTATGGTTTGGGCTATTTGGGCTATTGTGATCTTGAGCTTTACCGTCTGGCTGCACCACTTCTTTACGATGGGCGCCGGTGCGGATGTCAATGCGTTCTTTGGTATCACCACGGGCATCATCGCCATACCCACGGGCGTCAAGATCTTTAACTGGCTGTTCACGATGTACCGCGGGCGTATCCATTTCGCCTCACCGATGCTCTGGTTTATGGGATTTGTTGTAATATTCACAATAGGTGGTGTGGCTGGTGTGATGATGAGTGTACCGGCCATCGACTACCAAGTGCACAACAGCCTGTTCCTGGTGGCGCACTTTCACATGATGATTGTGGGCGGCGTAGTGTTTGGCTACTTTGCCGGGCTAACGTATTGGTTCCCGAAGATCTTCGGCTTTCGCCTGCACGAGGGCCTCGGCAAGCTGGCCTTTTGGCTATGGGGCATCGGCTTTGTGCTGGCCTTTACGCCGCTCTATATTTTGGGGCTGATGGGCGCCACGCGCCGGCTCGATCATTACGATGCGTCGCTTGGTTGGCAGCCACTGTTTATCATAGCCGGCATTGGCGCGCTGATTGTCGGCCTGGGCATTGCCGCCCAGCTGCTACAGCTGGCGGTGAGCATTTGGCAGCGCGATCAGCGACGTGACCTGACCGGCGACCCATGGAACGGCCGCACGCTAGAATGGTCGGTTCCCTCGCCCGCTCCCACCTACAACTTCACCACCATCCCGGTAGTCTACGAGCGCGATCCGTTTTGGGTGGTTAAACAGTTGGGCGCCAAGCGGCAAAAACATTACGAAGACATTGTGCTCCCCAAAAACACCGGTGCTGGCGTGTGGATTGCCGGTTTTGCGTTCTGTGTGGGCTTTGGCATGGTCTGGCACCTGTACTGGCTGGCGCTCATTGGCCTGCTGGGTATTGTCACGAGCATTGTGGTACGCGCCTGTAACGAAGAACCAGAATATGTCATGACCGCGGCCGAAGTGGAAAAACACGAAAATAGTTTGGCACGGCGGAGACAAACGGCATGAGTGAAACCACCCAAGCAGCGCTGATCGAGCGTGAAGAAGTCCACGCAAACGAAAAGGTCATGGTTGGTTTTTGGACCTACCTGATGACCGACTGTGTGCTGTTTGCCAGCTTGTTTGCTGTCTATGCTGTGCTGCACACCAACACCTATGGTGGGCCTGGCGGCCAGGAGCTGTTCAAACTGCCTTATGTGCTCAACGAAACCATGATTCTGCTCACCAGCAGCTTTACCTGCGGTCTGGCTATGCTGGCGGCGCAGCGGCGCAACAAGCAGCAGGTGCTATTTTGGCTGGCCATTACCGCTCTGCTTGGTTTGTCGTTCTTGGGCCTAGAACTCAGCGAGTTCCGCCACTTGGTACTCGATGGCAACAGCTGGCGCCGCAGCGGCTTCCTGAGTAGCTACTTTACCCTGGTGGGCACGCACGGATTGCACATCACCTTTGGCCTGGTTTGGATGAGCGTGATGATGTTCTTTACGGCCAAAAAGGGCCTGACCCATAGCATTACCAAGCGCTTAACGATGCTGAGCCTGTTCTGGCACTTTTTGGATGTGGTTTGGATCTTTATCTTTACCATTGTGTATTTGTTTGGAGCGAGGGGCATATGAACGAGCAGTCTGAAGCTGTAGTGATCGAGCATCCGCACGAGGCGCTGAGCTTTCCTAAGTATGTGATTGGCTTTGTGCTGTCGATTGGACTAACGCTGGTGGCCTACCATTTCGCTACCGGCCAGGGTCATTCCAAGCTGTTCCTAACGGGCGTGCTGGCCAGTCTGGCGATTGTGCAGTTCGTAGTGCAAATGGTGCTGTTTTTGCACGTTGGCAGCGAGCGCAAACCACGCTGGAAGCTGGCCGTAATGTGGCTGATGCTGGCCGTGGTGCTGATTTTGGTGGGCGGCAGCATTTGGATTATGAACAATCTCAATACCCGCATGACCCCGCAGCAGGTGCAGCGCTATCTGAAGAGTCAGGACGCCCTGTAGATGAACCTGCGCGCGCTCTATGCGGCGCTCAAACCAGAGCGCACTTATGCCAATGTCATGATGACGGCAGCCGCCTTTTTGTTTGCCTGCCGCTGGCACATCCACTGGGCACTGTTTGTGTATACGCTGCTTGGCACTACGCTCATCGTGATGTCGGCCTGCGCTGTCAATAACGTGACCGACCGTCGTTTGGATGCCCAAATGCCACGGACCAAAAAGCGGGCCACCGCTACTGGTGAACTAGCGGCTCGGCGGCTCACAATTGTAGCGATTGTTTTAGGGCTGGTCGGCTTTGCCGTTTTAGCGCTGCACGTCAACTGGCTGACGGTGCTGGTGGGCGCCATCGGTTATATTGATTATGCGGTCTTCTACGCCTGGACCAAGCGCACCACCATACACAGCACACTCGTGGGTACTATTTCCGGTGCTATGCCGCTACTGGCCGGCTACACGGCCGTCAGTAACCGGTTTGACCTCACAGCGCTGCTGCTTGCCCTGATTATGATCTTTTGGCAGATGCCGCACTTTTACGCCATCGGCATATTCCGCCAGGCAGACTACAAAGCGGGCGGCTTGCCGGTGTGGCCGGTAAAAAAAGGCGTGCGGAACACCCAAGTATGGATTATGGTGTATACCGCGCTGTATGTTTTGGCGGTGCTGGCGTTGGCCGTGTTTGCTTCGGCCGGCTGGACGTTCGGTGGGGTACTTGGGCTGCTCGGTGTGTACTGGCTATGGCGTGGCTTGCACGGCTTTCGAGCCGAAGACCCCACCAAGTGGGCCCGCGGCATGTTTGGCTTTTCGCTCATTACCCTGCTGGTGCTGGCTGGTGGCCTGGCGCTGGCTCCCCTGCTGCCGTAAGGTGCGCTATACTATAGCTTATGCTTTTAGTTGCACACATCATCATCGCACTGTTGGGCATAGCCGAGGCCACTTCGGCGGTCATCCGCCCGTCCAGCGTCAAGCTCAAAACCACTGGTCTGCTACTCGCCAGTACCATTGCCACCGGCACCTACTTGGTCTGGTCCACGCACACCAGCATTCTGTCCGCCTGCATTAGCGGCCTCCTCTACATTGGAGTGGTTACAGCTTTGAGTACCTTGGCGTACTATCGTCTCCAGGTACAAAAAAATGAAATCTAGATTAACTTGTATATTGACATAATATGCATAATATAGTATTATGATCCTTATCTTTGTTGAGATTATTCTCCAAAGTACGTTAACAAGTAGAGAAATGATACGGAGTGATATATGAAGTCATCTCAACTGAGGCGAATTGATATATCACCCCGTGTCAGTGCATAAGGAAAAGCACAACTCCCCCTAAAGGAGTGACACGTCAACCTACGGCGGTAGGTTGAGTCTTGGACGGGTGAGAACGCACGCGTAGCGTGTGTCGACTCAAACGAGGAGCATAGCATAATGTCGAGTTACAACGACCCGTTCCGGGTCCGTGTTCCCCGCACCCGCACCATCCGGCGTCCGCAGCGCAGCGGCAGTCTCCCGATCGGCCTCATCGCCGTCGGCGTGATCGTCGTTGGTCTGCTCGTCTGGGCAGGTATCGCGATCTACGGCGCGTACAGCACGGTACACAAGGAGACGGCCACCGTCTGCAGCAAGGAGTCGGTTCCCACCGGTTCTGGCAGCAGCAGCGGGCACGAGTACCGGGTCTACACGGACAAGGGGACGTTCAAGGTCACCGATCACATCGTGAACGGCTTCCGGACGACGTCCGCTGACACGTACGGTCACCTCCAGAACAACACCACGTACCAGATTACATACTACGGCTGGCGCAACGGCTTTATGTCGATGTTCCCCAACATCCTCGATGCGAAGCGCCTGCCCGACAACCAGCAGCAGCCCCACGCCTGCGACGGCAGCTGAGCTGTTGTTAGCTTCCACCGGCAACGGTAGGTGAGCGACGGCGAACGTGACAAGGAGAGAGGATAAGGCCTCAGGATTTGTCATGTGGCCGCCGCCATGTGCAATTCTCCTTATCTTCTCCACTTGTTACGTTCGCTAATACGAATGGCGCCTCTTCGAGAGCGCAAGGTCGTACTGATGATTCCAAAAGGATGAATAGCGAGGACCTATTTCACTAATCTACCGTCGTCCAGACGGAAAGTTGTGTCGGTTTTGCCGGCGATCTCTAAATCGTGCGTTACCACAATGATGGTGGTGTTCTCCTTGCGACTGAGCTCGTGCAGCAGATCAAAGATCATCTTGCCTGTAGTGCTATCTAGGTTGCCGGTGGGCTCGTCGGCCAGAATCAATTTGGGCTTGTTGGCCAGCGCCCGGGCGATGGCGACGCGTTGCTGCTGGCCGCCACTCAGCCGAGCAGGCTTGCGGTGCATTTGGTCTGGCTCTAGGCCAACTTCGTGCAGCAACTGGTGGGCTCGTTCCAGGCGCGCAGCTTTGGGTACATTGGCGAATTCCATCGGCAGCATGACGTTCTCCAGCGCCGTTAAAGACGGTACTAAATTGTAGTTCTGAAACACAAAGCCGATGCTGCGGCAGCGGTAGTCAATCAACTCGTGGTCACCCATTTGGGTAATGTCGTGCTCGCCCACCACAATTGAACCACTGGTTGGCTTATCTAGCGCTCCCAGCAGACTCAAGAGGGTCGATTTGCCAGATCCGCTGCGCCCCACTACCGACGCAAACTGCCCGTCGGGCACCTTGAGGCTTATACCACTCACAGCGGTTACAATTGTACTGCCGCCCCGGAACTCTTTAGTCAAGTTCTTTACTTCCAACATAGCGAACACTCCTATTCTGTCCTCATAACGGTTGATGGCTGCACTTTACTAATCATGCCGGCGGCCAGTGCGCTTCCTAGAACGGCAATCAACACCGCAGCGCCGAAACCATCTAGTAGCAATTCAGGGCCAATCTGGGCCTTGATGTTATTCAAACCTTGTACTGCACCATTCCGACGCAACCTATCGCCAAAGCGGCCGCTAAAATTGCGCCGGACACCACCATCACTACTCGATATATCCGAACGAAAACCGCCGCCGCCAAAGCCTCCAGGACGCTGCAAGGCCATCGTCTGTGAACTAGCAGATGAGGTGCTGTTATTGACCAGCGCTTTTGTTACTGGTTGCCCGCCAGTCACCCCAATCACCAGACCAATCACCGCCCCCAAAACTGCCAGCGTCAGCGACTCCACCATAAACTCACCCATAATTCGCACGTTGCTGCCGCCGATAGCCTTTACCACGCCGATTTCCCGCTTGCGCTCCCGCACTACCATCACCATCACCAGCAGGATGATAACCGCGCCTGCCACCACCGCACCGATTAGGCTGAAGGTCGCAACAGACTTGACGCTGTTCAGGGGCTCGATGGTGGCATTGGCCTGTTCCTGTGCGCTGGTCACGTCGGCGCTGCTGCCCAAGCTGTTCTTAACGGCA
>DATIIP010000031.1:0-5493 GCA_035479475.1 Saccharimonadales bacterium (SeqCode)
TGGGCGGTATGATGTATGGCAGCGGTACGCCCGGTTATGCGACGGCGGCCTGGGTGCTGGTGCTATTGGGTGGTTTAGGCGTTGGGCTCAACCTATGGTTGCAAATCCGCGGTAAAGACCAGTGGCGCGATTATCTGTTTGCCGAAGAAGGCTACATGGCGGTCAACGTGGTGGTGCTGAGCGGCCTAGCTTGGGTGATTTTTGCTGGAGTGCTGCACGGCTAGCAATGAGGCGCATCAATAAGCCTCACGGGGTACAAAAGCAAGCGGTCATCTTTGATTTTGACGGTACTATTGCCGATAGCTTGCCAGCGCTGGTTGAAGTGTTCGAAGACCTCACCGGCCGCACCGATCACTACACAGCCGAACAGATTGACGCCTTCCGCGCGCTTACCATCCCCGAACTGATGAAAGAGCTCCACGTGTCTATGTGGCGCGTACCGCAGCTGCTCCTAAAAGGCCGCAAGATGCTCAAAGCGCATATGCATGGCATCGCGGTGCACGAAGGCATGACCGAGCTGGTGGAAGAGCTCCATGCTAAAGAAGTGCCGCTGTATGTGCTGAGCTCCAATAGCACCGAGAATGTGCAAATGTACTTGGGCTGGCACAAACTGAGCCACTGTTTTGCCGCAGTCTACGGCGGTGCCAGCCTGTTTACGAAGGCGCGCCGGATCTTGCAGCTGGTTGATAACGAGCAAATCGACATAGCGAACAGCTGGTATGTGGGCGACGAAACACGCGATGTGATTGCGGCACGCGCCGTAGGGCTGCACATTGCGTCGGTAACCTGGGGCTTGAATGCCCGGACGGCACTCGAGCAAAAGGAACCGGACATTTTAGCTGATACCCCTCAGGACCTGCTGGCAGCGCTGGAGCATACATGGAAGAAGTAACTATCCAAAAACTGGTTCATGGTGGGCAGGGGCTGGCGCAGCTGGCCGATGGCCGCAAAGTGTTTGTGTGGAATGCGCTGCCGGGTGAAACGGTGCGGGTGCGGGTTATTAAAAAGAAGCGGAGCTATGCCGAGGCGATTGCCGAAGAAGTGGTGCAGGCCTCGCCCGAACGCGAGCAGCCGCGCGAGGAAAACTATCTGGCCACTAGCCCCTGGCAAATGATGACATTTGCAGCCGAAAACAAGTATAAAGCCGAGATTGTGCACGAGCTGTTCACCCACGAAAAGGTTGAGGTGCCGGCGTTTGATGGCATGGTAACCAGCGGTGATGAGTGG
Organism: Saccharimonadales bacterium (SeqCode); assembly: GCA_035479475.1. Lineage (GTDB taxonomy): Bacteria > Patescibacteriota > Saccharimonadia > Saccharimonadales > UBA4665 > JAJZCD01. Next base: position 1,228 of record DATIIP010000031.1, read on the forward strand.
TATTACAGAAACAAAATGGAATACAGCTTTTGGGGTGATGACGACGGCCTGCATTTGGCGCTCCACCGGCGTGGTAGCCACGGCAAACAGATTGTAGCGGGCAGTGAGTTGGCTATGCCGGCGCTGGATGCGGGTGCAAGAGCGGTGCTGGCAGAACTCAACAAATTGCAGCCACGGGCGGGTGACTTGAAGACAATCATTGTTCGCTGTTCGCAAAAAGGTACTGTGGTAGCTGCGCTGTATACAAAATTGGACAGCTTTACAAAAATATCATTGCCAGAAGCCGTGCAAGGGCTGCGCGTTTACCACAGTAATCCCAAGAGCCCGGCCTCGGTGCCCACCAAGCTGCTGTACGAGCTGGGCGACGCCACGCTACAAGACACGCTGCTCGACAAACCGTTTACGTACGACGTCGATAGCTTCTTTCAGGTGAATTTGCCGGTGTATGAAAAAGCTTTGGGTCGCATCCGCGAACAGTGCTCGGCCGACCCGACGGATATGTACGCCGGGGTAGGTAGTATTGGTTTGAGTGTGGCCAAACAAGGAACTCGGCTAGTAGAGTTAGATCCGGCTACGGCCGCTATGGCTCGCCACAATGCAGCTGCCAGCGGCCTGGAAGTAGAAGTGATCGAGGCCTCCACCGAAAAAGCCACTCAATACATCACTTGTGATGGACCGGTGATTTTTGACCCGCCGCGCGCCGGGCTGCACGCCAAAGTAATAGAGGCCTGCCTGGCTATTCAGCCACCGCAAATTATCTACCTTAGCTGTAATCCAGCTACCCAAGCGCGCGATCTGGCGCTGCTGCAAGATGATTATCATGTGGAATTCTTTGAGGTCTACAATTTCTTTCCGCGGACCCCGCACATTGAAACGCTGGCCGTCCTACGCAGGCGATAACAGGGTTTCTCTTTGGACGATCTACACAATGTCGTTGTTAGAGTGCTGAGCGTCGGCAGTGGAGTTTGGAGCTGCCTCGCTGGCCACTAAGCAGTTCAGAATAGCCTGGCTGGTAGCTGGATCATCCAGTGTGGCTTGCCAGTCATGCCAAGCCCCAAAGTATGAACGAAGCGATTGTTGAGCCTGTTGGACCACCCGGCTTTTGTGGAATAGCCTGTTTTTGTTGGCATTGATAGTGCCGTAAATTATCGGTAGGGCAAATAGCTGACGCCATAACCTGATCGACCGATCGGCGTATTTGGCGCACAGTGTCAAGGAGTAGTTAGCGGTTAGAGTAAGGTCGGCGGTACCTAGTTGTTCGAGTGCCTCTGAGGCAGCCTGGAGCACAATGAAGCCGTTCTGCTCTATAGCAGCCTTCTCAATACCCGGAAGGATGACGCTGGGCCTATGGAGGGGCTGATACGACGTTAGCTCGGTACGATACCCCTGAGCCAACAAAGCGCTTATAAATATGCAGTCCTCGTTAAAGCAGTGCGCTAATGGCGCCTGCCATAGGTCCTCGCGGTGCAAAAGTAAAAACCCACCACCAATAGTGATGTTGCCTGCGAGCTCACTGGCACGTTCCGGACCACAGTAGCTGGGGACCGACAGTAGGTGATCAGTTTTAGGGTTTGTGTCTTGAGCATGCCAAAGATGCTCCACCAGATAGACATCTGCCCGACCCAGGTAGCTGGCGCCGCGCAAGTGGTGTTGGGCCAACGGTTGCTCCAAAACAGCAGTGAAGCCTTCGGTATGCACGGGGTACGTCTCATCTCCCATTAGACTTATGTCATCATCCAGAAATAGGATTCGCTCACCGGGCGCTGAGGTCGCGTAGGCAACGAGGTGGGCAAACGCTCGGATTCCGGCATGATCCCAAACTGGTTTGCCGAACGGCTTAAAAGCGTATTTGGCATATGCACGGGCTGCCGTAGAAGACTTGGTCAGCTGTTTAGAAATAGCTTGGCGGCGCAGTTCGTCGATATAGACCACCTGGCAAGTCATTGCCTGAAGCGCTGCCTGATTTCGCTGCCGGTCTCTGATTTCTACCGAGTCGTCGTATACAAATATCCGTTTTGGTGGAGCAATGAGCGTTTCAATATCGTGCAGCAGCATGGCCAGACTAGCAGGGTTATCTTTGGTGCAGATATGGATAGAGATGGTATTGTTGAGCATGTGAACGCTAAAGGACGGTTGAAAATGCTTGCGGCAGAGTAACCAGCTATCTGAATTATCCCAAAATATCTAAGTTATTACTATACGCTCCGGCACAGAGCGTGTCGATCCAGGGGCTTGTATAGTCGAGTATCGTATTGCATGAAAGTACGAGTCAGACATCGTGCAATAGGGTGAGCGGCCCGGTAGTATCTAGTGCAACATAGGCAGGCGCGGCATCCCATGATATAATTAGCCAAATTATGCAAAGAGTGCATCGGGGGCCCGAGAATGATTTGCCAGGCTATCCTACCAGGCGGTTGGTTCTGGTTGGCGGGGCGTTAGCGGCTGCTAGCCCTTTACTAACAGCCTGCCATCCTATTTTTGGTAACCCGACGCAACCTAGTGACCCGCTGACGGATGCACTACCTGTAGACGGCAGCCCGCTGCTAGGTGGTGATCTAGTAGCCGATCCTGATGCCGGGAAACTAAGCCAGCGGATAATCGAACAAAGAAAGAGAGTTGCGTTGGGCTTGGCTGATTTGGTGCTAAGAGGTTCGAAGCATCCGAGACAATTAGCCTCTGGCTATAGCGTTTTGCCGGTTCTGTATACTTATAACGCTGATGGCGGGCTGAACAATCAGAGATATGGCGTAACCACAGATCAAGCTCGATTAGTTGGAGCGCAGGCGTGGACTACGGCTGCGGAGTTTATACCCGAGTCGGGTGACAAGCCGTTGGTGCTGGATACAGTTTTTGGTGTTGCTCAACCGGTGGCACCTACGGCAATCCCCGATATAGCCGGTAACATTATAATGTTGCAGCGATTACTAACTGGGGGTAGGAAACCAAAAAAGGCGGGGGAGTTCTGGAGCATTGCCTCGTCGTCCGCCTCTAACGAGAATGAGCGTTTGAGCGGCTGGCCGCAAGTTGCCGTAACACCGGCCACTACTATGCCCGAGCTACAGGCGGTGGCCACGGCTGACGCTGAGCTTTTTGACTTGTTACAAGCCAACACACCCGTATTGCAATAACCCTGGCAGCTTTTCGATTCACTCTCCCATACCTGTATACTTAGTATTACTATGGATTACTGGAGGGAACGCAGCCAGCCGTATAACCCGGGGCAAACGGCCGCCTTTAAAGTCTCACGCTCCAAAATTGAGCTCTACAAACAGTGTCCGCGTTGTTTTTGGCTGGATGTGCGGCTCAAAATCAAGCGGCCGGACGGACCGCCGTTCAATATCAACAAAACCATCGATGAGTTGTTTAAGCGAGAGTTCGATGTGCATCGCAAGGCTGGCACCCCGCACCCCATCATGACGGCCAATAAGCTGAGTGGTGTAGTGCCATTTGCTCACAAAGACATTAATACGTGGCGCGAAAACTTCACCGGTGTAGTAGTGCTGCACAAGCCTACTAATTTGCATGTTTTTGGGGCGGTGGACGATGTATGGGTCAACGAGGCAGGGGAGTTGATCGTGGTAGATTACAAAGCCACCAGCAAAGACAAAGATGTCTCCATCGACAGCGATTGGCAAATCAGCTACAAGCGCCAAATGGAGACCTATCAATGGCTGCTGCGGCAAAATGGCTTTACTGTGAGTAACACTGGCTATTTTGTGTACACCAATGCTCGGCTGGATGTGGACGGCTTTGCTGACCGGCTGGAGTTTCGTACTAAGCTCATTCCATACACTGGCAACGACGAGTGGGTAGAACCGACGCTGCACGAAATGAAAGTGTGCATGGACGGCGATATGCCGCCAGTGGGTGAGAGTATTATGGGCGGGGTCTGTGAGCATTGTGACTATGCCCGGCGTCGCACCGAGCTGACGCTGCAACACGTGCAGAAAATGGCTAAGAAGACGTAAGCTGTAGTAGGTCGAGAGTCTCGGATAGTGAGCCGATGACAGTGGTTTGGCAGGCTAGCATTTCGTCACGTGGACAGTTGGTAGAGAATACCGGTTTGCGATAAGCGGTGGCGTAGCCCATCTCAAAGGCGCCGCTTAGGCCTACGTAGCCGTCCGGAGCGTGCAGCACTATAAAATCGGCGTCACGAATGGCACGGAGCTCCAGCAGTTCCAGGTCGTACAAAGTCAGATCTTGATCGTTTGGTGTGCGTACCACCGGCAGGGTTGCATCCAGGAAATCGATGGATATTGGATAGAG
>DATIIP010000032.1:0-62236 GCA_035479475.1 Saccharimonadales bacterium (SeqCode)
ACCAAAATGCGCCACCGCCAGTTGCTGCAACCAGAGTGTCAAAATCGAGGTCAGTACGCCGGCAATAAATCCCCGCCAGGTTTTGTGGGCACCCAAAATGCGCTTGCCGCGGTAGCTAAGGCCAAAGTCCATCGGGGCCTCCAGCTTGGCTAGGCCTGGAATCTTAACAACTAGTACCGGCACGCCGTTGGCAAGGGCCGCTGGCAGAAAGAACCACAAGGCAAACAGAATATCTTTTGGGGTCATTGATGTCTCCGCAGCCGGTTTAGCATGGGATAGAGGCGGCCAATAAGACCGGTAGAATGTGTGTCTAGGCTGGCCGTTTGCAATGTTTTCACGAGGTTTTCATGGCTGGGCTTTTTGGGGAGAACGGTGGCGGTTTTGCCCCAGCCGCGCTTGCCATGCGCATCACTGCTAGCGGCACCGGGCTTGTGATGGGCGGCTGCCCAAGTCTGAGCGGTGGCGGCCCGGTTCTGCAGGTTGCGGCCGTTATACGTCTCGATAATGTCTACCAGATCGGCGATTGCATCTAGGCTAGCGAGGCTGATTCCTTTGCGCACCGTTTCGAAAGGGTGTGGCACATACACTAACCCGCCCTGCTGGTGAATGCGCCGAGCTGTTTCGGCAGCCGATAATCCGGCCGGGACGGCCTGCCGCAGATACAAACCAATGATCTCGCCATCTTGTGTGGTGATTTCTTCACCAACAATGATATGGGTGCCCAAGTTTCCCAGCTCGGCCTGCAGCCGAAGTGCAAAATCAATCCGGTTGTGATCGGTGATAGCGATGTAATTCAGCCGGCCGGAGGCCAACATGGCCTGGTAGTCACGAGCCGTGAGGTTGCCATCGGGCGAAGCAACTGAGTGTGTGTGCAGATCTATTCTAGGCATCGGCCTGCTTTAGTTTGGCGGCGACGCGCACTATACGGCTCAGGGCGGTGTAGCCGGCACCGATGGCGATAACAATCACCGCCAGTGCCAGGCGATTGCTGAGCAGCCCCAGTACAATCACCGCCATGCGCACCTCGAACGGAAACAAACCACCACGAAAGGCCTTATTGCTGGCGTGCCCGGGTATGTTCAGCTTGGCGGTGATGGCATCGCCCCAGGCGTTGATATAGCTGGTGAGTAGCGAACAACCGCAGGCCGCTACAGCCCAGACGGCCAAATACGGCCGGCCGGTGCTGGCGATAATGGCATAGGCCAAACCGGTGTAGAGCAGGATTTCTTTGATGCGGTCGGTGGCTGAATCGAGCAGCATACCGTAGGGTGATTCGCGTTTTTGCAGCCGGGCCAGCTCGCCGTCTAGCGTGTCGAACAATCCAAAAATCACCAGCAAGCCTGCGGCCCACAGGTTGTGCTGCCGAGCAATGAGCAGTGCGATTGGTACGTGCATGCAAAGGCCAATATAAGTGACTGCATTTGGTGTCAGCTTGCTGCCGCTAAGCCGGTTGAGCCACACCGCCAGCCAGTGTATCGGACGGCGGATGGTTTGTTTTATGGCATCCATCATTCCCTCTTATGGTAGCACTTTTTAGCAGCTTTGATAAGGTAGTAACAGATGCAACATGGCTGGCGGTGGTTACTTAGTGCTTTTGGTGCCGCTTGCCTCGATACTCCATAACAAGAGCACTGCCTATTAGCAGCCCAATGCCTACGCCTATCGCCACGCCGAGGGGCCACGGAAATGGTTTTTTATTGGGATCGCTGCCCACTCGCACTGGCCAGCTCATTCTAAACGGCTGAAATGCGCCCGGTTGCTTGGGCATGCCGCTGAGCCGCAGTGTATACGCGCCCGGCTCCGGAAAGGTAATAACATCTCGGCTAACTTGCGGGGTGCTGACGATGAGGGAGCTGGTGATAATAGTTTTGTTGCCTTGTAAAAGGCCAACCTGGCAACGGCAGTGTGATAGATCGAACTGCCCATTGCTGTCGCTAAAGCTCAAAATGTAATGTGTGGGAGTGTTGCTGATGGGTGCATCGTCGGGCTCGATATGCAGTTCGACGCTCATGGCACCATCGTAGCGCAAAACATGGGCGCTCACAGTGTTGCTCATCCCCGCCATAAGCACTAGTGTGCCTGTTAGCAAGGCGAAAAATCTTTGCAGCTGAACCATGCAGCTATGATAGCAGATCATCGTTCCACCGGCTGTTTTCGCTCTGCCTGTCACTTGCCGCAAGAAACGACGCTATCTATGCGCTACCATGTCGACCTGCTTGTTCTTAGCTCCAATTAGTTGTCTTGTGCTAGGGCCAGGATAGGCCCGCATGAGAGCCCGGCTGGTGACGTGATGGGTGATGCATTCATCAGTCGCTATAATGCGCCGACGTATCTGCGCACGATCTGGTAGGCCGACGGGCAACAGGTACCCCTGCCACTGCCCATTGCCGACCTCAAGTTCCAGGTGTGGTTCGTCAACCAGGCCGGGTTCATCGGCGACGGTATATAGGCGGTACTTGCCGGCACTCAAGAGAAGCTTAGGCTTGGGATTGTACCGCGAAAGCACTAGCAGTGCTCCGAACGCGAGCGGTTCTACCCACGCATACTCAGTGCCGTCCAAGTACAACAGCTTAGTTCCCCCCGCTGTTTCGCCAAGTGTGTAGGTGCCGCTTCGCCGTAATACAATCATACCGTCTCCTTTTGGGTTGGACCGCCGCCCATAATCCCGTGTCTCTATTACACTACCGTCTAGGCTCGTTGGGCGTTGACGCGAATCACAGGGCCTGCATGATATGGTGCATGGCTTGAGCGCGATTACTCTGGCACCATGGACGAATAAGGAGATTTTACATGGCAATTGCACGACTAACCCGACGATTTAACCCTACTATTGGTACCAGGCTCCCTGAACGACAGCGGCGGATCTATGATTTTTTAAAAGCCCATCCAGTGGGAGTACTTTCGACGACTGACCCCAATGGCGACCCCCATGGCGTGGTGGTTTACTTTATGCTCGAAGCCGATTTTACGCTGCACATCCTTACCAAAACCGGTACGCGCAAATATGACAATCTCAAGCACAATCCGCATACCATGCTCACCGTGTTTTCGGCGGCTCCTCAGATCACGGTACAGGTAACGGGTGTGGCCACCGAAATGCCCGGGAGTGATGTAATCAATATGGTGGCTGGGGCAATCTTTGGTGTCAATGCCCAGATGAGTGATGCCGGCCTGCCGCCGTTAGTCAAACTGGACGCCGGTGATTACACGACCTTTACGATTCAGCCGCTTCAAATGCGCATGGCCGTATACGCCGATAAAGAAGCTGGTGGCTACGAGGACGTCTTTGAATCAATTGAATCGTTTGCTACTCCCGACTAAAGAACGGTACCTAGGCTGCGTTCCAAGGCCGGCATATCGGTGACCACAATATTGGCCTTCTCGATGCTTACCCAGCCGTGGGCTTTCAATTTGTGCATCTCGCGGCTCACCGTTTCGCGTGATAGGCCGGAGCGCGCTGCTAGATCAATCTCGGTAGCGCTCAACCGATAGCTGCCGCTTTCTTCTTGGTTGCTAAAGCGACGGCACTCCAAAATAAGTTCATAAACCAGCCGGCTTTTAGCGGTGCCGGACATCAGATGGATCATACGACCAAGTAGCCCTTCGGTGCCGCGGTAGACGCGGGCCAGCAGATCAAGCATGACATCGGGATTATCTTTGATAAATTGCAGGGCATCTTCGGCCGGCACAATGTGTAACAGCGTGGGTGCTTCGGTTTTATAAAAGTAGCGATTGGGAATACGATCGATGGCCCAAGACATCGGAAAGAACGATGGTGATTTGAAAACGTTGACGATCATTTCATCGCCGCGGTACGAGACGTCGTATTTGCGTACGCGTCCTTTCACTAGATAGAAAATGTGCTCCGGATTCTCATCGGCAAATACCAGGATCTGTCCCTTGGGGTAGCTGCGCTGTGGGTAGGTACCAAAAAAATGATCAACTTTGTCTGCAATCTCCTGCCGCATCTCGTCTCTCCCCCAGGCTCACTATACTGCCTAGGCGATACGGGCGCAATACGTCAATGTTATTCCTCTATCTTGAGTGGCTGTGAGCAGGATCACAGGCAGGCCTGAGTTGAACTCGTATGCTGTAGGTAATAATCATAACAAAAAAGGATACTATGGCTACAAAGAATCAAGAACGCAAAATTATTGATAAGGTGTTTGTACTGCTCGGGGTGGCAGTGATGCTGGTTTTGCTGGTAGCCGGTAGTTTAGGCTGGTACGCGCACAACTTTGCCATTAATATGGTGCATACCGAGTTGGCGGCCCAAAAAATCTACTTCCCACCCAAGGGCAGCCCGGCGCTTGATCCGGCCGAGTTCCCCGATCTTCAGCAATATGCCGGCCAGCAGGTCGATAACGGCCTCAAAGCCAAAGCCTATGCCAATGGCTTCATCGCCCGGCATCTCGAAAAAATTGCGGCTGGCAAGACCTATTCCGAAGTAAGTGCCGAGGCCATGGCCGATCCTACCAACACTACGCTACAGATGCAAAAGGCGGTGCTATTCCAGGGTGAGACACTGCGCGGCTTGCTGCTGGGTGATGGCTACGGCTATTGGATGTTTGGCGAGATTGCCGGTTACGCGGCTCTGGCGGCATTAGTTGGTTCGGTGGTGATGTTTGGGCTGGTGCTCTTGGGCCTGCGGCACATTGCCCGGCTCAAATAGTGCGTGCGGTTGGTGGGCGGCTCTGGGAATCGGTGTAGCCAGCCTACCGTTCACGCGCCGGGCAGTGGCCGCTGAGCCCCAGAGGGTCTCCCCGGACCACTGCTCGGGCTCCACTTCGGGCTTGGCTAGTAGGCCAGGTAACTGTGCCCCAGACCTCTCTAATAGCCGCTAAAGTGATCGGTTTTGATGTGTTTAACGCCCAGCTCTTGCAGCATGATCTTGCAGTTTGACACGAGCGCATCCGGTCCCGAGAGGTAGGCGGTGCGCTTGGCAAAATCAGGCGCATTGGCGCGAACAGCAGCCGTATCGGGCCGGCCAACCAAGTAGCGAGTGTCTACGCCGGCCGCTCGCGCCGTTTCGAATACCTCGCGATAAACAAAATCTTCGGGCCGGTTGGCAAAGTACAACAGCGTAATATTACGGGTTTGCTGAGCGTCGGTTAGGTATTTGACCATGCTCCGAAACGGTGTGATGCCGATGCCACCAGCTATGAGTAGCAGTGGCTCGCTCGGATCATCGGGTAATAGAAAACTGCCGGCCACATGGGCGGCGCGGATGTACTGTCCCGGTTTGAGCGCCAGCAGTGCGGTTTTAAAGCTGCTGCTTGGCTGGTAATGCCGAAAACCAATCTGAATATCTGCTTCGGTGGGCGACGAGGCGATGCTGAACGTTCGGCGATTGCCCCGGCTGTCGGTGTGCTGATGCGGCAGTGTCCATTCCAGGTACTGTCCGGGCGCAAATGCTAAACGCCGGCGTGGTGGCTCGAACACCGCCTGAAAAATGTCGGGCGACAGTTGCTGCAGATAGCTAAGCCGCAGCAACATGCCGATGCCCGGCGTAAAGAACAAGGTAAATAGATTGCCAACCAGCAGTGACGCCTCGGGCGAGGTAGCAAACCGGCCCACGTGCAATTGGGCGCTAAACACCGCTCCGACCAGCACACCATACAGCAACTGGTAATATCGCGTGGCCGGCAGAGTGCTGGGTTCGGTGAGCATGATGCTGCCCATGAAGATAATCGGCCACGATTTGATGGCTTGTTTGAGCGTTTCTAACAGCACTCGGTCGTGTAGCCCTACGCTGACAAGTACCAGCATGGCTACGGCCGCCAGGCCAAAACAAATTGCCAGGGCGAATTTGCGCTGTTTACGCAGCACGACGGCCGCTAGTAACGTGGTAAATGGCACAAGCGCTGGTGTGGCGATCCACCAGGTGGCTGGCAGCAGCCCAGCCGTGCTTAATACAAACGCTGCTATTGCCGCTGGGTTAAAAATGTGGCTGCCGCGCCACACGAGCACATACTTGGCTGCCATGGCCACGGCGCCAGCCAATGCCACCAGCCCAAATCGCGCTAGGCTACTCACCGGCGGCAAAATGCAGGCCAGAATCAGCGCTGTGATCAGCCATGATTCGGTGTTGGTAGCGGCCCGCGCTGCCCAGGCGCACAGTTTATTGGCAGCGTAGCAGCTGACTACCAGCGCAACTATCGACAGCGCCAAGCCACCGGCCGAAAGCTGTAGCATGCCAGTCAGCGCCAAGCCTTCGGCCGCGGCTAGGAGTGCAATCAGGCCATACAGCACCACCCGATACATGGTGAAGCGGTTTAGTACGGCATCGATGGGCTTGAGTAACTTGAGTAGCATCTTTTTGAGTACGTTTTAGGTAAATAGTTCACCTGGAAAGCTAGCCGAATAACGGACCTCATTATGGCTGTTTACCAAGCAGTACGCAAAGCGGAAATGCTTGGCCAGCCGTTCGGGTGGTACAAAAAATAGCGCCGTCGCCAGGCCGTCGGCCAAGGCCGCTGAGGGGGCGCTGACCCAGACTGCTTTTACGGCGTTGGCCGGCTGCAAGGTGGAGGGATTAAGGATGTGATGATACTGCCCCCACTGCCGCCGGTTGGTGGCCGAGCCGCAAAGTGCGTTCGTTTGCAAGGCGGCCACGCCGATCACTTGGTTCGGGTCGTCTGGATGTTCCAGGCCTATCTGTAGTGGCTCATCCAAACCGTGTGCGTAGAGATCGCCGCTGGCGTCGATACAAAACCGCGTCACTCCCTGCTCTTGTAGCAGCGTGCTGATCAAATCTACCAAATAGCCTTTGCCGGCAGCGCCGAAGTCGAGCAGTACCGGCTGGCTGGTAACCAGTCTTGTGCCGTGGAGCGCTAGTGCTTCATCCCAAGCTGGCGGCTGCACTAGCCTTTTTGACCGCAGGCTATAGTTGGCGTCGTAACCGGCATCGGCTAGCATCTGACCGATCAGGGGCGTCAGCAGTCCGTCGGTGGCATCGTATAAACGGTGGTAGAGTGCAAACAGCCGGGTACTATCAGCAGGAAAATCATAGCTGCCAGCTGCTTGAGCCACTTGAGCAACTAGCGAGTCGGCCCGAAAACGGGAGTAGGTAGCATCGAAGGTGTCGATCCGGGCCGTGACTGTCCGCTGCACTGCTCGCCAGTGGCTGGCCGCTACCGGGTCGTACACGCCAAGCCACCACTTAGTGCCAATGGCGTCAAAGGTCCAATCTTGCACCGGCAGCGGTGCTGTCTTAGGCATGGTGGGCTTGCTGCTGGATTTTGCTAATAGCATTGTTGAACCCTATGGGCGTTAACGAAGCACCAGATACGCGGCTCAGACGTACACTGGTGATGCTCTTGCCTACCACTAGCTGCTTGTAGCTCGAAATAAACAGGTCTTGATATTCGGCCGCATCCGGGTCCTGAGCACCGGCTTGCGCCGAGGTGCTGGTAATCACGCCATTTTGTAACGTTACGCTGATGGTGATAGCCTCGGTGCCATCGGGCGAATCATAGAAGCCGGTGGCCCGGTACGTGCCGTCGGTGTAACCACTGGAATTAGCCGCTGTACCAGAGGAGCTGGTGGTGGCTGGCGGAGTGGTGGTGTTACCCGCGTTGCTGGGAGTGGTTTGCTTAGTACTAGCCGGGATGCTGACCGTGGCAGCCAATTGAGGATTGGCTTGTTTATGTGCCGATAGCGTCGCGCCCGATACGATGACCACGATCACAATCAAGACCGCCAGGGCGGCTAAAGCTTCGCGGGTTTTACTAGTGGGCGCTTGATCCATGGTGCTAATCCTTTTAAGTATACAAAGTATAGCAGTGCCTGTCTGTAGAATGGCTGCAAAAAGCTCCCCTGGCGCCAGAAGCAGGTATACTGATAGCTGGAGGACAAGCTATGAAACGAATACTTCCCTGGCTCACTGCAGCCACTATCATCGTCATAACGTTCGGCACTATCGGCCTAACCGTGCAGCAAACGCAGCGGAGCGAGGCAAATAGCCCGCAAATACAACTGGCCGAAGACGCCGCCGCGCAACTAGACCGTGGTGTCAGCCCCGATGTAATTACACTTGGATCGATCGATCTCAATCACAGCCTGTCGCCGTTTATAGCCGTTTACAGCAAATCCGGACAGCCCATGGGCAGCTCGGGTCAGTTCGGTAAAGACCTGCCCCGTCCACCGCTCGGCGTGTTACAAGCTGCAAACGGTCACGAATACCACGCCGTTACCTGGCAACCCACGAAAGGTCTGCGTTTTGCCACTGTGGCTGTGGCGGCAAAAGATTACTACGTGCTCAGCGGCCGTTCGCTGCACGAGGTGGAGCGGAACGAAAGCATGACGTATAAACTGGTAGGATTAGCTCTGCTGCTGTCGCTGACTGTTTTAGCAGTCGCGGCGTATATTCTCGTATATCCTACCTCTCGGAAGCGCTGACCATCTCTGTTTCGAGCGGGTTGAGGGACTAGTATCTAATCACTTACGTTTCAACATTCGGCAGCGTAAAGATAGCTGGAGGAGCGCCTATCCCACCGGTTCGCTTATCACCTGTATCTACTAGGTTAGGCGTTACGGCACGAGAGAAATTACTAACATCGGTGAAACCACCTAAATCAGCTCCTAGTACAGCCATAGCAGCGGAATGGAGTTCTGACACAGTAAACCCGGGGCCACAAAAGGCTGCTATTGTGCCCACCTTCCTTCTAGGCTCCCAATCTGTATACGCATGACTTCTTGCTGCTGCAAGGCTGGCATCGACCAATCCTGTGTCGTAGTCTCGTAGTCGATGCGTGAGGTTCTCATCTATTGGCAATAGCCTAGTACCCTTTACTAGGCTTACATAAGGTACAATTGCCCAAAAGCCCAAGCGCATGAGCGGGTAGCCTGTGTAATAAAGCCGGTTATAGCCAGCTTCGACCGCTCTAGGCATCGGTTTACGGGGTTGCATAAGCTGTCTTAGAGCAATCTGAGCCACTGGCTGTAGATCTACATTGACCTTGGGCCGGGTAGTAGTTCTGTCTGGTTTGACGCCTATTTGTCCTAACACGGTACGAGTAACAATTACTCTTGGCAAGTGGAGATCAGGCTGGGTATCAACCGCTACGTGTAACTCACGGTCCTTAAAGGTAAGGGGCGCTAATGATACATGTATTTCTGCGCCAAAATTGTCTCTGCGGGCTGCCATATGAGTACACTAAAACATATAGGTGCATCTGCGTCAACACTACCATATAAGCTTTACTTGCTTATGAACAGTATCGACCAAGTTCTCTTTTTCTACGAGTCGTAAGACCATGCAGGACCTCCGTACACTTATTCCTCCGCACCTCCATAAGCAAACCTGCCCTGCGCGTGGCGCTTAGCTAGCGAGTGTATACAAGCGGTGCCCAGTTGCTTGCACGATGCGCGGCACGGCGCTACCGGGTATAAAGATGGTGGAAGTGTTGTTGCTGGGGTGAAAGCCTACTTCTGGCTCGGCCAGCAAACGCTCATCAATCACCACCTCGACACCGCCAGAGCCTTCGTGCAACAGGCTAAACAGCGATACCGAACCGGGCGTGACCCCTAAGGCTGCTTTGAGTGTGGCCTCGCTGGCAAACTGGAGCTTGCGGCTGCCAATTACTTCTGCAACCCGCCGAGCATCCAGCCGGTCGTTACCCGGCAAAATTACCAGCACCTTGCGTTCCTCGCCTTTTTCGACCAAGAGCAGATTCTTAACCGGCACTTCATCGCGCAGATGCTCCAGCGATTCGGCTACGGTAAACACCGCCGGGTGATCAACCGAACGATACGGAATCTCGAGTTGCTTCAAAAGGCCAAAGAGCTTAGTTTGCATATGTCCTATCATAGCAAAGTGTCCAATACACCCGAGCAGGTAACCGTCAACAAATCGGCCGCAATCCGGCCACTTACTTAGCTCCAGTTCTTCTCAAAATCGGTGGTCGCCAGTTTGCTCAAAGTTGGAATATCCAACGGCTGGCCAAGGATATCTCCTATAGTCTTAGCACCTTGGTGGACAAACATCAGCCAACCTGGGGCAGTCTTGGTGCCAGCTTGTTCAGCTGTGGCAATGAGCGGTGGTCTGAGCGGTACGAATGTAGTGTCAGCCACAGCCCTGAACCGTTGCAAGAGCTCCTTCGGAAACACAACGTCTTCCCCGTTATTCCAAGGCGTGCCAACACTGGTAGCATTCACAAATATGTCACCCTCGGCTTGAGTGAGCAGGTCGTTCAAGCTGCCTACTTGATCAATCTTATAGTCTTTGGCCAGCGCTTCGGCGTGGGCCAGCGTACGGTTGTATACTGCCACGTGCGCCGGGTATTCACCCTGTAGCTCCAAGTGCGTTAGCAGACCTTTCACGACCGTGCCGGCGCCCATAATTACCAGGCGCTTCCCCGTAATGGGCGTGACGGTTTTGATGGCTGCGGTCAGGCCATAGCCGCCATTATATTCGCCAATGAGTTTGCCGCCACGCTGCACAATGGCGCTGACTCGTCCAATCCGTTTAGCCGTCGGGCCAAGCTCGTCCATAGATGCGGCCAGTGTCGGATCGTGCTCAAAACCAGCCGGAATGGCACCTGCCAGATTCAAATTGCGCATGCCGCTCAGCAGCTTTTCTAGGCTTGGGTCCTGAAATAGCAAATAGACTGCGTTCACCGCTTTAGCTGCAAAATAGGGGTTATAAATCTGTAGTCCTCGGTTGTTGAGTTGTGGGTGCAAACGAGCAATGATTTTGGTGTGTTCGTTGATGTGTTGCATAAGACGCTCCTTTTATTACACCTACGATTTGATTAAAACGGCAGCAGCAAAGGCCAAGCCGCCCGCTAGAAACTTACGTCCTGCAAACGTCCGCTCTTTCAAGAAGACAAAACCGAGCAGCACCGCTAGCACTACCTGGGCAGTGAGGAGCACTAAAACGACGCCCCGATTAGGCGCGCTCCGGTAGGCAAAATACGAAAAGAGTGAATATAAGATAGAGGTGGCGCTCGACAGCGCCAGAATAGTCACGATACGCCGCCACGACTGAACAAAGGCTGCTCTAGCCTCTCGTGCAACGGTTTTAGGATAGATGGTGGCTGGTACCACGGTAGCCGCGCCAGTTGCCAGTAGCAGATAGCTGGCCGGGCTGATATGCCTAGCTAGAATGGCACTTGTCACCTGAAAGCCGGCAAATAATATGGCCGACTGCATCACAAAGATCACCCCGCTGTTGAGGTGTCGGCTTCCCTGGCGGTATTGGGCCAGAATAATGGCGCCCAACAGCAGTCCGATGCCACTGGCTTGCACCCAGGAGAAATTACCGTGCAAAAAGATCACCGACAACACTGACCCCCATATGAGGATGGACGAAAAGGCGATCTGCGTAGCACCCACATCAAGCAGCTGTTGCCCCTTAAAATAAAGAATATTACCAAGTGCCTCGCAAAGCATCATGGTTAGTGCCACGGCCCAAACGCTGCTCATGCCTGCAAACGACAAGCCGCCAAAGAACGGCGCAGTCGTCAAAACGAACACCACTGACATTGCATTGGCAAGCGTGGCTTGAGTAGCGGGGCTAGCCACAAGATGGTTAGTAATTAGCTTGCCCATCACACTGCCAACCGCGCGAGAGGTAATGGCAAGAAAGGTCAGGATAATCCAGGTCATGACTTAGATGGGCTTTACACTTTTTTCCCGTTTTGCCAAACGTTGTCAAAGAACCAGATCAAAAGTTGTGTCATCATGGGGTCATCTATGATCACGCCCACGTAGCGGCCGTTTTGGCGGGTGTAAAAGCCAAAGCGGTTACCGAATATGCTCATGAAAGTGGTTAGGCCCGGTGGCAGCGGCACGGCATGTGTTTCTTTCAGGACGGCCCGGTCGGTGCGGTCGTAATCGTGTATGGCCTCGGTAGTATCGTGAATAATACGGATCGGGATATTCTTTTTTAGGCGGCGATCGATGTAGTTGAGCATGTAGGCGCGCGCTTCCTCGGGCGAAAAGAACTCATAGAGAAAATGGTCAGGACCGCATTCGCGGATCATATCCACATCTTTGCCGATCCGTTCCTCGTTCCACAGCCGGTAGCCTTCGCGGCCCTCATAAATCTTGACGTTGTTTTGCTTGTATAGATCACTTTGCTGGTCGACCAGGCGCGCCATAAAGCTTTCCAGCCCGGCCCGGGCCTGGCGGAGTTCCTGAACTTGTTCGTCGTAGCGGCTTAGTAAAGTAGCCAGTGGCAAGGCAGCGAATCGCTGGTTGCGGGCCTGCCCCAAAGACTCGATGTAGCCGCGGGCCTTGAGCTCCTTCAGTGCGCGGTAGGTTGGTACTTTTTGGAACGCCAGCGCTGTTTGCAGGTCTGCCCCTAAACTGGGTCCATTTTGGGTGAGGTACAAATAAATAGCCGACTCAACCCGGTTGAGCCCTAATTTTTGCAAAGCAGCCGAAACATCCATACCTACATAGTAACACATGGTAACGCATATTGTAAACTGCTTTTTAAAACCCCGTTTTTTACCCGCAAGGACCGACAGATCTAACAAGACCTGCCATAGATGGCCTGCCGGCCCTTTAGCTACACGGCAGTAAGACTTAGCGGCTGATATACTACTGGAATGTGGTTTCTGTATGCCCTTCTGGGCGCCGTCGGTAAGTCGTACACCGGGTTTTTCCGCAAGCGGATGGCTGCTACTGTGAGCGCCTCGATGTATATGTGGGTCACCTATTTCCTGCTCCTGGTTGTGCTGAGCCCGCTAATGGTTTCGCATCTAGCGCAGCTCGGAAAGATGTTTACCGGTGCCTTCTGGGTGGTTTTTGGCGCGGCGTTTTCACTGATGATCGCCACCCAGCTGAACCTGGAAGCACTCAAGCGCGAAGAACTGTCCTACACTGCCCCGCTCAACTCGTTCGTGTCCATATTTACTCTTTTGATTGCCATGCTGTTCCTACACGAGAATCCGCCCCGGCTTGGTATTGTGGGTATCCTGGCCATTTTTATTGGTGCCTATATTATCAACCTTAAACCCCAGCGGCTGCATTGGTATGACCCGCTGGTGCGTTTGGTAACCAGCCCTGGCGCGCAGCTCAGCCTTGGGGTTGCTTTTGGGTATGCTGTCAATACGGTGTTCATGAAGGCATTGTCCAACCAAGGCTATGACGACCTTACTATCCTCTATGCCATAATCCTGATTGGATGGGTGCTGCTAGCCTTTGTGCCGATCAGGAAACCCCGCGAGCTGGTGGCAACCTTCCGGTCGAATAAAGCCGCATTGGTGGGAGCAACGGTTAGCTCGTTTGCCGGCAACTTCTTTCATATTCTGGCCATTGCCGGCACCTATGCCAGCTACGCGGTGAGTGTGCGGCGGTTTGACTCCCTGATTGCAGTGCTGCTGGGGTGGCGGTATCTCAAAGAAACCAACATCCGCAATAAGCTCATCGGTAGTTTGGTCATGGTAGCGGGGGCTATCGTGATGGCATTGTCTTAGCAGCTACTAGGCGCGGCTTTTGTTTAGGCTGTCGGCATGCTCGATTAGCTTTTTGTTGGCAGATTTTTTAGCGTAGGTATGCATACGCGCAATAATGGCGGCAGCGTCTTTGAGCGATTCCGGGGACATAGTTGGTTTCAGCTTGGCCTGCTCTTCAAAAAACAACGCTTCGTAACATTGGCGTATGCGAGTCCGATCATCTATCTGCTCATATGCTTTGATGGCGTCATGATAACGCTTTGCCTGATAGTGATAGACGCCCTCGGCTTGCCAGCAGGCCCGGATTAGCTCGTCCTGCTCAAGCGCATAGTGGGCAAAGCGCCGTGCCGCAGTATAGTTGTGCCGTTCCATTTCGTAGACGGCGGCATTGTGACCAACAACGCCAGTTATGCTCGTGTCGTGGCTTGCTTTGGCAAACTCCAAAGCGCGGCCGTACTTATCCTGCTTCATAAGCGCGCTTACTAACATGCCGTAAGCGGCCGTGAGGTTGCGGGCCACAAGCTCACGCTGGTGCGACAAAATGAACGCCAATCGCGACGCTTGCAGTACATCCTTGGCGGCTACCTCGTGGGTTGATAAATACGAATCAGTCATGTCCAGCAGATTGATACTAACGATTTCTTCTACCGGCACTAGCATGCTGTCTTCCTGCGCTGTGTAGTTAATAAAAGTGCCGTTTGTCGCCTCGATATCAACCCCGCCGTAATGCAGCGCCACATGCCCGGGCAGGACACGGATCTGGAGGTCACCGACATCGTAGCGGCGTGAGTATAGGTAAATGTATAAGCTAACGATCTGATTGCAGTCGCCGACCAGCTTCTCGTGTGATGGATTGCGCAGCAGCCGGCCAAATGAGCTGGATGCGCGGTACCTATAGACACCGCGCGCCGGTGAAAAATAATCCATGAATGTCTGCAGATATACCGCCTTTTGGGGGTCAATGGTCGCTTGGGGCGACAGGTGTCGGATATGCGCCGCTACGGTTTCGGCCGGTCGGGCGTGGCTAACGTAAAACCGGTCGAAATCGGCTGCAATCAGTTGCAGGTTGGCGTATAGCTTCTTACGCTGTGATTTATGCAGATAACGGTAGCCTTTGTAGCGGTATTCGGTCCAGAGGTTAATGACCGCAATATTGCGTTGCAACAGATGGCGCAGGCTAGCTCGTGTCTGCGACTGCCCGCTGTGTTCGCTTAGGCTCTTAAAAAAGAGCGCAACTGCCCGCTCGCGTCCATCGGTGTATGACGTCAGTAAATAATAAATGCTGCTAATCAGCCCCATAGTGCTAGTGTAGCAAAATATTTGCAGGAGCTATGGAGCGCGGCTGGCATCTCTCTTGGCCAAAGTGTGCAATAATGCCACTATGCCTCAGTTTGCTAGTGAATACTGGCCCGCCACCTGCAGCCGTGTCGAATTTATTGCCGCGGCATCCCCGCCTGCTCTAGCGGTGACTGCCGTTAAAGTATATGTTTTTCAGGACGATAGTTTGCTCCTAACAAACATTACAAGCCGCGGCTGGGACCTTCCCGGTGGCCATATCGAGGCCAACGAAACGCCCCGGCAAGCAGCCCGACGCGAACTTAAGGAAGAGACTGGGGCGACGGCACAAAACCTAAAGCTAGTCGGCTATCTCAAGGTTACTAACGAAAAAGAGAACGAGCGCAACAAGGTCTATCCCAAAGAGAGCTGCCTACTGGTGTATAAAGGCTCCGGGATAACTATCGATGCCGAGCACGACTTTCAGCTGGAGGCTCGTGAAAGCCGGTTTGTGCCCCTAGAGCAGCTGCCCACTGTCCACCACGATTGGAATACGGCCAAGGCTCAGGTGGTGGCGTATGTGCGTAGCTGCTCTCTGTAGTACGACGGTGTGTTTATAGCTAACCTCGTTTGCGGGTCATGAGTCGCAAATTTGACATGTAGCCAGTAATGTCTAAATGAGGCTGCTTGCTCATGTAATCCAAATGCCGTTCGCGAAACGGTAGGTTATTCTCGAAATAGGTGGAGTTGGTGTCGTATTCGGGGCTTTCGACGAGCTCTTGCAGCATTTGGCGAGCGTTACGGCCCTGTTCCGAGGCGTAAAACTTTTTCTGCGTCAGATTCCAGTAGGCCTCTAGGTTGTCTTGGTACCGCGTCTGTGGTTGTGAAATGTTTTGTTCCATAGCTAGTTACCCTAAAAGCTGGATTGAGCTTTTTGTTGCGTGAGACATGTAAACGCTCCCTTATGTGCTTAGATTGCCTGTGAGCAAATTTCGCATATTTGGGAGCAGTGTAGTTATCAGAGCTTCGGTTTGTGCGCGACTTACTACTGAGTAGTATACGCTTATGTTCCAGTAATCCCTACTGTCGGCAAGACAAACAGTCGCTTCTGTGGTATACTTAGGCTTAAGCAAGTGGTTACTATAGCCTCTCCGTTGTTATACTCTGTCTTCCAAGACTGATTGCACCACCGGTTAGAACATATTAAGCGAGTGTGATATCAGTTAAAAAAGGATTACGAATTATGGCAATGAAACTTTACGTTGGTGGTCTCGCATATAGCGTTACCGATAAAGAACTTGAAGCGGCCTTCGCGGAACACGGTACTGTTACGAGTGCTGTCGTCATCAAAGACCGCGACAGTGGCCAGTCCAAGGGCTTCGGCTTTGTAGAGATGTCGAACGACACCGAGGCCAAGGCAGCTATGGCCGCCTTGAATGGCAAAGACATCAGTGGCCGCTCTATCATGGTTAACGAAGCTCGCCCACAGGAAGATCGCCGTTCTAGCGGTGGTGATTCACGACGCTCTAGTGGCGGCGGCGGTGGTGGCTTTCGCCGCTCATACTAACCAGGCCTTCTAGTAGTCTGCACCTAACATAGGCCGTTCGCGGTCTATTGAATGTTGGTTTTCCTATGGCAAGAATCAGTAAGCGTATAGAAATCGTTACGTCTACAACACGTGGCCTGAGTTCTCTGGGACAAAAGTCTGCCCAAAGCCTGCAAGCGGTACTGGCCAGGCACTATACCGGGGCCCGAATTACTATCGTCAATAATCTCTCGGACCTCGATGCGCTGGTGGCGCGAAGCTCCGACGTGGTCTTTTTGGGCATGAAATTTCTGCCGAGCAATCCGGCGCGTGGTTTTCATGACCCTGCTAAGATCTGGTTGAATGAATATCTGGCCGATGCCGGCATTGCGTGTACGGGCTCTGACTACCGAGCGCACCAGCTGGAACTCAATAAAGAGCTGGCCAAACAGCGTGTCCGGCAGGCCGGCTTTAAAACCGCGCCGTTTTATATCGCCAGGACCAACGAGCCACTTAACCAAGATGCTATAACGCTCACGTATCCGATGTTTGTAAAACCATCCAACAGAGGTGGTGGCATGGGGGTCGATGCTGATTCGCTGGTTCATACGTTTACCCAGCTGCAGGCAAAAGTTCGTTCGATTGCCGATGAGTTGGGTTCCGACGCGCTGATTGAAGAATACCTGCCAGGGCGTGAGTTTAGCGTGGCTGTCCTAAAGGATGCCACTGTAAACGGCTATACTGTAATGCCATTGGAGCTGGTTGCTCCCGCTAATGACTCCGGCGCTAGCTTTTTAAGCGCCCAGATAAAAGCTGCCGATACCGAATGGCACTTTGCGGTGACCGACATCGTCTTGCGGGCCAGCATCAACAGGCTGGCCATGGGTGCCTTTCGTGCCCTGGGCGCCAGAGATTACGGCCGGATTGATATCCGTTTAGACGCTGCTGGCGTGCCGCATTTTTTGGAGGCCAACCTGCTGCCAAGTTTGCTAGAGGGTTATGGCAATTTCCCCAAAGCTTGCCTTCTAAACGCCGATCTATCCTACGAGCAGATGATACTGCGGATAGTGGAGCTAGCGCTGCTTCGCAATCCGGTGGCAATGGATGACGTGGTTGAGCTCCTGCCTGATCCACCGCTACTTAGTACTCTGGGGGTGGCGTTAGAGGTTGCATAGTAATATGAGTATAACTGGATTGTCAGTAGCGCTGGGCTATAAAACTAAGACTAGTTATTTACGAGAATACTTGCGCGTACGCACCACAGCTGTTGCCAGTAGCGTACAGCCCGATAGTGCAGCGATCACTAGCAGGTCGGTGCCTGTGTTTGTAAGGGCATTGCTTGAGCTTGCGGCCAGAACTGCCGGGCCGGATGGGTCGATGATGGTACCGTCGGCAGTGCCGTCTTGGTCGAGCGGGCCGCCATCGGTTAGATCGTAAGAGATCTTGACCGCCGGCTGGCCACCAATGATCACATTGGTTATGACTGCGCCTGCAATCGTGGTGTAGCTGTGAGTTCGCGTGTCGTATTTGCGAGCTACCAGTTGGGTGGCATCTACTCCGTAGAAATATTGGTTTATGTGAGCGGTCATGCCTGGATTGCTACAAACCAGCTTAAAGCTCATCAGTCCCGCCGGGTATTGATAGTTGCCATCGGCTTGAGCTAGGCTGGCTACAGCTTGTTGACTGACATCGGTGTTTTGGCAGCCGCTCGTGTTTTCCAGCACGGCGTAGGTGTTGGTAACGGGGTTTACAAAGCTGGTAACGTTACTCTGGTCGGCATCAGCTGTGCCATCGTTGTTGGCGTCGCCACTATCCGGGGCGGCCTGCTCTTCGGTGGGAGTAGCGCCGTCGTTGTCATCGCTGGGGCCTGGGGGCGGCGTGGAAGTGTCCCATACCAGCGTAAAGGTGTCGCTGGCGCTGTTGCCTGCACTATCGGTTACGGTCAGGCGTACTACATAGGTGCCGTCACTGCTGGCAGAAATCTGCGGGTGCAAAATGGTGGCATCGTTGAACGTTAGCGTGCCAGGGCCACTTACTTTCGTCCACGCGTAGCTGGCCACACCACTGCCACCATCACTGGCGCTAGAGCTACTTTGTGTAAAGGCGCTACCGGTGGTTTGATCGGTGCCGGCATTTACCGTCGGCGCGGTCTGATCCAGTGTAACCTGACAGGTGCTGGACCAGGCTGTGGTGTTACTGGCGCCATCAACGGCCCGGACTTTAAACGCATGCACCCCATCTACTGCTGGCATAACCCAATCGTAAGAGAGACTACTGCTGGTACTGTTAGCTGATCCGCCGTCAAGTGATACTTGATAATCCGTTGCTCCGCTGACGCTATTCCACGACAAGTGCATGGAACGGTTGGCAGTGGTGCCGCTGCAGCCCAAATTGGTCGCGCCGTCGCTAAACTGGAGGCCGCTTGGTGCGCCCAGTATCAGGACACTGAGCGTTGTGGCCAAGGCTGGCGCCGGGTTATTCCCACCTTCGGTGGCCTGCCCCACATCCACACTGCTGGCAATGGTGTCGCCGCTGCTGGCGCTGTTTTTGACGCTTACAGTGTAGGTTATGGTGCAGGTCTGGCCGGCAGCTATAGTAATGCTGTTCAGTGCCAGGCTACTGGTGGTAGAAGTGCTGCCCGGCGTGCCGCAATTGGTGTAATTGAAGCTGCCGGTGTTTAGGCTAGCGTCACT
Source organism: Saccharimonadales bacterium (SeqCode) (assembly GCA_035479475.1). Classification (GTDB taxonomy): domain Bacteria; phylum Patescibacteriota; class Saccharimonadia; order Saccharimonadales; family UBA4665; genus JAJZCD01. The sequence goes on from DATIIP010000032.1 coordinate 18,900, forward strand.
GGCAAGCGTGCTGGTAGCGGTTATGCTGCTACCACTGGCGCCGCCGTTGTTTTCAATAGTAATGGTATAGCCCACAGTTTGGTTTAGAAATACCGTGTCGTCGGCATCATCTTCACTATGCGTAACTACCAGGTTCGGCGTGCTGGGTGGCGCGGCACTAAACAGTGTCGTAGAGCTGGGGCTGGCCCCTACCCCGCCCTCGGTAGCGGCGCCAATGGTAGCAGTGTTGCTGAGAGCCGTGCCTACCGTAAGCGGTGATTTGACGCTGACGTCAAAGGTAATCACGCAGTTGGTGCCCACCTGCACGGTGGCGCCGGTAATGTTCAGCTGCGTGCTGGTGCTGCTATTGGTGGAGCTGCCGCAGTTGGTGCGGGTGACATTGGTAAGGTTTTGCGTATCGGTGTCGATAGTGTCGGTGATGGCCACCCCAGTTGCCTGTCCGTTGCCGGTGTTGATGGTGGTGATGGTGTAGCGGAGGGTATCGCCCGGCAGCACGGTGCCGCCGTCGAGGTCGCTGACGGTTTTGGTACTGGTAGAAAGGTTTGGTGTGGCATCCACGGTAAGCGTGCTGGCCGAGATGGGCGCTGGGTTATTGCCACCCTCGCTGGCTGCCGCTACGTCCACGCTGTTGGTGAGCGTGGTGCCTTCGTTCAGCGGGTTATTGACGGCTACTGAGTAGGTCACGATACAGTTGTTAACGGTGTCGACGCTCAGGCTGCTTACGGTGAGCGTTGGCGCGGAATAGCTGGATGATGGCGTGCCGCAGTTGGTATAGGTAAAGTTGCTCGGCGTGTTCATGCCAGTAGGAATAGTATCGGTGAACGAAGTGGAGCCAGAGACGCCGCCGCTGTTAGTAATAGTCACGGTGTACGTTACCACTTGGTCGGGCGTAACAAAATTGTCGGCATCATCTTCGGTTTTGCTCACGCTCAGCACCGGGTTGGACGGCGGGTTCTGAGCTACAAAGTTCACGATCGAACCGTCCACAAACGAACTACAGTTCGACGTCGTGCAGGCCCGCAGCTTGTAGTAGTAGGTAGTGCCGTTGGTGAGCGCGCTGACGCTGGTAGAAAATGGCTGCAGGCTGGCGCCGCTGGCGGTTAGGTTGCTGCCCGTGCCATCATCCAGCGTCACAGTGGTGTTGCCGGTCGCCAAGGTAGAGCTGGTGCCGTATATAAACTGAATGGCCAATATACTGGTAAGGTTAGGATTGATGGTGCCATTTTAGGGTAGCTCCGGTAGAGGTAACGCTGCTTGCCGCCGTGGTAGTAACCGTTGGTGCCGCCAGCACGGCGTTGGTGGTAAACGATAGAATATCACCCTGGGCAGTTCCAGCCACTACGCGGTAGTAGTAGGTGGTATTGGCGGATAGGCCGCTCAGGCTGTAGCTGACATTTGTTGGATCGGTTAGTCCGCTTAGCGTGCCGCTGGTCGGCGTGGTGGCGGTCACGGTGGTGGCGCCGGTGAGGTCAGCCGCCGTGGAATAGTGGAATGTACCCGTCAGTGGCGTGGCGCCGTTTGGATCAACCGTGCCGTTCATAGTGGCAGCCGAGCTCGTGATACTCGTGGCAGGCATGGTGGTGGCGGTGACACCCAAGGACTCGGTGGTCACGGTCACGGTAACCGTCCCGGAGCCGTCAGGTGTAACGATGACCTTGGACATGGCTGAAGCATTCGCACCAATCAGTAGGTCGCCTAACTTGGCGTAGGCAGTGTTGGTATAGGCACCAATGGGCACCCACATTTGGTAATCAAGGTAAGCAGGCGTGGCCGAACTAAAATTAAATGGTCCGACAAAGTGGAGCGGCCGGGGGTTGAGCGAGGCCTCGGAGCTCAGGTAAGACGGGTCGTCTATGGTCACGCTTGTGCGGCCGATGTCGGTAATTTTGGCGGTGCCGGTTTTGTAGATGACGCCGGTTTGTGGCTGGTCAACTATTTCGTCGAGGGCAACCGCTGTGGAATTAGTAGAGGAGGCAGTTAATCGGTACGGGACGGCGGTGTAGGTGGTGCCGTTCGTACCCCCTGGGACGACACAGCTGCTGCTGCAGGTTACAGTGGTAAGGCCGGTGGTAGCGGTAACGTTTTTGGTCAGGCTGGCATTGATGCTGACACTGGAGAAGTTGAGGTTTACGGTTGCGCCGGTGGCCGTGGTGTCGGCGTGCTTGATCTGGGTGCCGCTGGCAATCTGCGCAACCGGCACAGCCTGCACGCTGCTGGTCGGTATGCCCACTACCCGGAAGGTATACATCGCCCGGTATTCGGCGCTGGTAGATCCGGTGCCGCCGGTACAGGAGGCGTTGGCCCCCTGCTTGAGGCAGTTCTGAGCATTGGTAATGAGCAGTTGGTTGGTGTAGGTAACTTGATCGCCGTTGATAGTCCATTTTTTGCTAGCGTTGGTATTGCGTTCAAACGTCACCGAGACACTTTCTAGCCTGAGCGACCGCGTGGGCCACGAAGACACTGCCGCCGGTGTGAGCCATACAATTGACCCATCGGGTGCCGAGCCAGCACCAATGGTGCCAGTTTGCCCTTCTACCGAGATCGTGACCGTTTGTCCCAGTGTGGGCGAGCTGTTCGATACTTCGATGGCCGCCGTTGTGCCATAGCCAGTGTCGGCTACTTTGTTGGCGGCTGCTTTGATGGTTTCTTTGACGGCGCTAAAAGTGTAGAGACAATCGTATAACACCGAAGAAGTTGGCAAATCGGGGCGGCCATTCCACACCTTTACGCGGTGAGTCTGCGGGGTGGTAGTTGCCGAGTTTGCTTTGAGCAAAAAATATGATGCAGCCGTGGAGCCATTAGTAAGGGTAGGAATCTGTCTATAATTATCGAGCGAGTTTGCCAGCTGCAAGTCCCCGCCGGTAAAGCTACCGACTTCTGTCCACAGATCGCTTTGTGCCGAGCCGGTACTGTTGGTTACGCGGTAGCCAATGTAGCCGGCGTCCAGTTTGGGCGACGCGCCGGTGTCTATATAGAATGCCTGCCCGTGACTGGGGGCTACACTAATACCATTTTGGGCAGCTGCAGCGGCACTACAAGCGGCAACTGTAGCGGCAGCTTGATGCGTACGAGCATACATACACACTGCCACGACCAGCAAGATGAGTAGAATTCTAAGCGGCCCAAACAGCGCCCTACCCCAGCGTCTCCTTTGCCCCACCAGTTTTTGTTTCATGCCTAGGCTGTTTGTATGGGGTACATTAGCTCCTGCGACATACCCCCGTATCCTTATTGAGCATTGTAGCAGTAATTCCTGCTGACATGTAGTGTGATTTGGATCACAGTGGCTGGATGGAGGCTGCGTAATCGCCTTCGCTTGGTAGCGAGCGATTAGCCCATGCTTGCAATTAGATCGGCCGACCTAAGAGGACTTGTAGGCTATCTCGTGATAGGTTCTCTTGTAGGGCCCAAAGAAAGCTTTTGTGTATAAGCGCATAATGCTTACCCCCACCAGCAAGTACGACAGGCAGAAGAGCAGTATCTGGAGGGCGTGACCCCGGGGGATTAGGCTCAAAAGAACATCTTGCGCTAAAAAGGAGGCGCTAATGGGGAATGCCATAAAAAGAAGACATACAATGAAGAAAACGTGGCCCAGCTCCTTGAAGGCATAGATAGAGCCGTGGTAATCAGCAAGTGTAGTCGACTCACCTTTTACCGCTAGGTACCAAAGGCAAACATGCCCCGCTATGAATGCTACTGTCACCCCCAACCCATAGGTAACCAAATACTTCCAGCTCCCGCCGGAGGCCAGGCCCAAGAAAAGCGCGCCAAACAGGTGCCCCAGCATGATAAGATTCCAGCTGGCCCGGATCGAGCCTTTGGTGGCATAGGCTCGTATGTAAAAGACAATGCTTACCAGGGCTGCAGCGGTGGAAGCTGTCAGTTTCCAGCTGGCAGCTACCGGTATGGACGCGGTAAGCCACGCGGCGGCCAAAAAGAGTACGGCAGCCACCGTCTGAACAGCGGGCCTGTCTAGGAAAGCATACGTTCGTCCAATAGATTTAAACGGTCTCCACAAATAACGGCTCACTGCCGTATTCATATTCCACTCCTTGACGCTCAAGATGTAGACTGTGGCACGCAGCTTACCCAAAAGTGTATCTTTGATTCTTTGAGGTGGCGGCACAAAATAGAAGAATTGATCATGCACCAGGTAGCTCACAATAGATGGAGAAATGAGCAGCTGGTATGTCCTGAGCGAAGCATTGCTCACAAAATGAAGAACGGCCAGCCACGGCAGCCCTGCCGCGACCTCAATGAACATGATGCCGATCTGGGTAATCGATGCATATGCGATCTGCGTCTTGATAGACGATTGAACCCGGGCAATGGACGAGGCGGCAACCGCCGTGACGAGCCCCAAAATTGCGATAACGACCCGCAGCCACGTGCTCCCCTCCCAAAGCGGGTAGGTTCTAAGCAGCAGAAACACGCCCATGTGCACAGAAAGCGCGCCATAATAAATTGCACTCGAGGAAGTAGGGCCTTCCATGGCACGCGGCAACCAGTACGAGAACGGGAATTGCGCAGACTTGATCGAGGCGGCTACCAGTAGCAGCAGGCCGAGCACTGCCAGTTGATTTCCATGCTGTGCGACTATCCCCGAAAACTCAGAGAAATGTACGCTCTTCTCAAAAATATGGTGCGCATACCAAATAGCAGCCAACAGGAAGGCATCGGCAATGCGGTAGACCGAAAAAACCTTCAGGGCATTTCGGGCTGGTAGGAACCGGTCCCGGTAAAATGCAATCAGCAGAACCGAGCTTATCCCAATGAACTCCCAGCCGATCAGGAGTACTTCAAAATTACCGGCCAGGATGATGAGTGACAATCCAATAAAGAACAATAAAACCGTGTAATAAAATCTTTTAAATCCCTGTTCGCGGTGCAAATAATATCTGCTAAAGATAAGCACCAGGGTTGTCATAATGGCGGCCATTCCCATAAAGACGGCCGAAAGCCTATCGAAGTAAAGGTCGAGCGCGAAGGTATAGTGGTGGCTGGTGTAAAGAGTTCCGATGCTGGTAGCTATCGGGAAGCTGCCGGTGCTGAGCCACCGGGCACCCAGGCACAAAAACGTTACGAGTTCGGCCAGTACGGCGGTGATGGCTAGAAAGAAGATGGTGCGTTCCCGTTTCTTGGGCGTAAGCATGCAGCCGACAAAACCGAGGATTGGAATAAGGGCTAGTGCGGTGAGGAATTGCGTCAACATAGGGGTTATTTGATTATGTGCACCGGCAGGTTCTCCTGCGTGGCGTCTAAAATATGATTTGTTTTCATCTTGGAGGTGGTCTCAAACATACGGGGTAGGTCATGGACGCTTGGTAGTTTTTTGGTGAGCGGAGTGTATGGCACAAATTCCCCTTCTGTAAAAACGTAGAGTGCTTTCTCTGTTGGATGGAGCGCAACCAAATGGATCCATTCATTAGCGAACCATTCATAGAGCGCCGGGTTTGCTTGTATCACCTTCTGGACCACCTCGGGGTAGTGCTCAATGATCATAAGGAGCCGCACGGGGTCGTGGACTTCGATCATTTGCAAGGGCAGCCCAGAACGGAGGTCGCCGTCGCTGCTGTTGGCGACTCCAATCAGCCCCATGACATTATGGGGCAGCTTGGTGCCCGCACCCAGCTTATAGTTGTCCATCCGCGAAAAGAAATATTCCAGATTGATGCCTCCGCAGACAACTCCGAGCGGGGCGAGTACGCTGCCCAATAATGTACCGTCGGGGTCGCTCGTGTAATCGTAGGAATTCAAGAACGCTCTCCGATCAAGAAACAGATGCTGGGTAAGGCTCCTTCGGCCGACCACGCAAAGCGCGTTAGTGCCGTGTCCTAGTTCGGGCCGGGGCTCGTAGTATGAAACTGAGCGTTTCTTTATATCGCGCCTGATTTTCTTTATGGGCTGCCTAGTGTCGATAGACATAAATCGGCGGGAGCGTTCTTTGGCGTCCAGATCGAGGGCTTTTTCGAATAGCGGCTTGTTTTTGTGGTGGAGCCGGGCATTCTCCTGTGTTAGGACTGCTTCGTCATAAAACTTAATCTCGTCAGACGCGGTATCGTGCATGCCGCCCAGAAACTGGGTAGTTTGGGGTATAGATAGGCCGCGTGCCTCCAGCAAGTCCCGCACCGGCTGGTAGTTGGCCATGTAGGCGAACACCCGGGCGTTGACCAGGCCCGGCCGGCCGCTGCATGCGCCGCAATCGTGCGCACCATGGTGAGGGTTGTTGGCGCTGCTCGAGCCATGGCCGATAACGTACACAATTGGGGAGAAATTGTGGGTCAGGCCGATGCAGCGAAGCATCTTTTCGATGCGGGCCGCCATTTCCTCTACTGTAAAGCCTATTTGCAAACCCTTTTCTTTATCGTGCTCGCCGGTGTGTACGATGGTTAAATCGGCGTTCGGGTCCATATGTGCGAATGCGTCGGCAATCGCCGGGCTCATCGTGGGATTTATAAGGTTGGCAATAAGCTTGCCTAGTGCCGGGATCCCCAATAGGTAAGACAAAAAGAAGCCACGGACCAGCTTATGCGAATGCTTGGTGTACATAATCTCTTTCCCGTGCAGGTGTGGGCCGTGCTTCGGGATCTCTTGAATGAGGTACTTCGGGGTAACCGGTGCGGGACAGAGCTTGTCATAAAACTTGGCGTGAGCGGGGTGAAAATAGAACTCTACCCCAAAGAATCCAGGCGCGCCGAATGTTTCGCAGCGGCTGTCGACAGTTTCTACATATGTCCGCAGAGAGTATTCTCGTTCGTCGATGCAAAAGATGGACTGGAAGCTCTTTGCGGACGTTTTCTGTTTCGCCAAATCAGCGGGCAACGTCAGCAGTAGCCCGGAAAGCACCGTGTCGTAATAGCTCCACTCAAACGCATCCTGCCATATCTTGATAACTTCTTGTAGCTCGCTGTTCGGTTCGCTGGCGAACATATCTACCGGTGGCTGTGTCAGGCTGCTTCCCAGTGGCTTCCAATCTTCGCCCAGGGTGCTCGTCAGCGCGTCGATCTCGAGCAAAAGCTCGAGGATTATCATGTCTTCCAAAGCAATCTTTTTGGGATACAACAGCGTTTCCGGCCGGTCCTCAAGCGTAGACACCATGCCCGACCATCCCGGGTGGGCAAACTGCTGGTCGTACACATACTGTTCAAAGTAGGCTGTCTTACCCACCACTATTTCCAGGAGCTTGGTGATAGTGCATGACTTGCTTTGCAAAAGGTCGCGGGCCCGCTTTGTTTTGAAAAAACTTACCAGACTGCGGCTTTCTAGCTCACGCACGGCATTCAGGAGACCTTTGTCTTCAAAAGGAAAAGCCGAAATGGCAATGCCTTGATCAATATAGCTACAAACGATACGGAACAAGAGCGGCTGTACCGCGTTGTCGATGTCTATGGGGTAGAGCTGCTTCCACTCGCTTCGCAGCTTGCCGACACGCGATTCGATAGCCCAACTGTACAGCTTGTGCAGCGCTCTGAATTGCCATTCTTCGAAATTCTCATCGCCCTTCCTTTCCCGGATTGCTCTATTCAGGATCTCCGGGGTAATCCGGTTGATCCTGTACAAGTCCCGATATTCGGTGAGCGAGAAGGTGGTTTGGTATCCAAAAATTGCTGACGCCTTAAAGATGGCGTCATAAAATCTCATATCCTGAAAGGCGTGCAGCGTATTGTGGTGCACAAAATCCTTGAGCGGGCCTTGGGTCGGCAGATAGTGCTTTAGCTCATGCAAAAGGTGGTGCTCGTCGAAAAGATATTTGTTTTTTTGAGGCATAGTCTAAGCGTGATTATCTAGTAAATGTAACATATCCTTCGGATCCGACCCACGTTGGAACCAAACCTGGCGAAGATGTATCACTCGAGAACACTAACCTCTTAGTATATATGAGGATTGAGCGAGGGACCTAAAAGACCACGATATTATACCCAAGAAACTCTCATCTTGCAACCGTACGGTGTTTATCCGGATTGTCTCTATCGTCCACTACAGAATATGTGACAAGGAGTCAATTCTCATCACACCGTTCCGGTTTCAAACGTGGCCGTCTAGTGGGCAGTGGTTGAGGTAATCATGTGGGCGGTTTGCCCACGGTCGTACGTTTTAGCGTTACTGTCAAAACCACTTACCTGGCTCGGCGTCTTACCTGGGAAGACCTCAACTTTCATTGTTTGCTTGCCGGTTAGTTGCAACAATGCAGTTGCCATAGTAGTCCCGGGTTGTAGTGTCACGCCCTTGTCAAATTGACCCGTCCAAACAGTACCGGAACTGTTTACCATGTTCAGCTGTGCTAGTTCTACCTTGGCAATACCACTGCTTGGTGTAATCTTTGTCCAGTTCGGGCCGCTCTTAACGGCAAACTGCTTAGGCTGCCCCTGGTAGTCACCTATCGAAAATTCCATGGCCGCAGGGTCCAGGTAGTTGTAAGCAAGCGACAGATGGCCGCTCCAGTAACCCGAGGGGTGTGAGGGGTCATTGCTGCCCGCGTAGCCGTTGGTGCCCGCCAAGAACCAGGTACCTACCGCCTGGCCGTCAACATCGTAGGCGAGCGTGCCGTCAAGTGGCTGTGCGGTGCGGATATATTTCGGCAAGATTTGGCTTCTAACCGCTTGGGTGAAGTAATCCAGTGGCGGCACCGTATTTATTTTACCTGGCTCACTATTGTTGTAGGCGACTGGGTTCAGTAAGCCCTTCAAAGTCTTTTCGGTATTCCACACGGCATAGTCGAGGCTTTGACCACCCACGTAGCCTAGGAGGTCACCAGATTTGACCGCAATGCTGATGCCTCCCTGGTTGTTTGGTCCCCAGCCAGCCGGCATCTTGTCTGTAATGTTCTTGCTCAGACTGGTCATGAGATTGTACCAGCTAAAGAAGGTGCAGGAATTATGGCTTATGACCACGGCCCACTTGGTTGACGTTTCGGACCCAATAGACACGATGGTGCCATCGGCATCGGCGTATACTGGATATGAATCAGGAGCTGAGTTGATAGCCGGGTAGTAATATTCGTGGTCCACAGGTGTAACGTGGCCGTCAACCATGAGCCCATACGGCTGAATCGTCACTACGTCCTTCATATCCATCGGTGCATGCGTCAGCGGTTTACTGCCCTTGCCCGTACACTGGCCACCCGATAGCGCCTTGCCCTTAGTTGTCGGGTCGGAAGAGTTTGGGTCGCCCAGGCTATTTGCGCTCTTGTTCACCTGCGTCACAGGATGATCATTCACAGATGCTTTATTAGCATTGTTCTTACTGTATACCCGGTAGCCTACTAGGCCCACGGTCAGCAGCACCACCGCCAAGAGCACTAAGCCAACGTGGGCAATACCTGTTTCATTGTGAGCTTGTTGTTTTTTTGTCATATAACAACTGTAACGAAAACGCACCATGAAGTCCACATTGCTTATGTCTATTTTTGATGAGTCCACGGGCTAGTCTCGATTACGCCGAACACGAAAAAGGCTCCAAAAAGGGCTAAATTATACTAACTGGCTCCCCACGATAGAGGACTTTATAATCACCATAAAACAGAATTTAACCGTGATGTACTGAAATATGCTGCCTCAAGAGTAAATAAACTCTGGTCTAACCACGAGGAAGAATAATGCCAGCTTGCTTAGCTGCTGCAAGAAGTTCGGCGTTGAGTGTTAATAGTTCTTCTTCAAGTGATTTCTTGCTAAATCCAACGTCACTAATTGCGCCTGACTGTAACTTTGTGATCATATCGTAGATTTCTTTGATGTCTTCACGAGGAGTGGTGAGCTCACCCAAGACGGGATTTAATCTCCTATCCAAAACAGCTTCAATTTGCTGCAAATCTTCTTGCGTTAAGCTCATAGTAATAATCCTTAGCATGCATAAAAAACCTTTCCCGCGAAGGTCTTTTTATTGGCCCTCCCTAGTAGACGTACTTCGCAACTTTGAGAACTTAGAGCCGGGTTTCAGCTTCCAGGCGCTTTTCCCTGCGGTCAAAGGTTATGTAAAGTACGCACGCTAGTATTAGGGCAGTTAAGATTATGCTAACGGTACCGTCACCGTGGCCCAGTCCGTGTGGGACCGGCTTGCCAAACCAATCGGCGAACGAAGCTCCCACTGGTCTGGTAATAATGTATGCGAACCAAAACGTAAACACTTCGTTCAGCCCAAACTTGCGGCCAATGGCGGGAATCAGAATTAACCCAGTAAAGAATATGCCGGAGCTCAGGTAGCCAAGGCCAAGGCTGATTGCTGTCCAGTCGCCTACTGCTGTGCCAAGCGCGAAAGTTGTCACAACCGTGAGCCAGTAAAATGCCTCGCGCCTAGGGTTGTTGATCGTGTGAATAGATAGGCTATGCTCGAACTTTTGCCACACCACAAAGATTACTGCCAAGCTGACCGCAAAGAACGCCGTAGAGGCCGCATATGGTACACCAAACTGTTTGTGTAGGACGTCGGCTGCCATAGTGCCAAAGATTGCCACCATCGCAACGGTAAACCAGTAGACCCAAGGGATATAACGTTTAGCACGAAATTGTAACCAGAGCGAAAAGACGAAAACCAAGAGGCCGATCGTTACAGCTACATACGGGCTGATTGTGTTAGCCAAGAAGTCGGATGTTGCTTCGCCCATGGCAGTAGTGAGCAACTTGGCCACCCAAAATATTGCAGTTATTTCAGGAACTTTGCGAGTGAGCTTTATTGCTGTGTTTGTCATGGCAGGTGGCTTAATTATAGCAACTAGATACGTTCGAAAGCCGTCCACCACCGTACCCAAAACAATTAACAGAAGTCAATAGCCTCTGTTAATTTAGCTCGAGACCTCGCGACCGAACTCGCTTCGCTCGCTGGTCGCGGCTCAACTGCCTTTGACGAAATGGAATCATGTTAAGGCTGAACTGATAGAGATGTGGGAGATTGTTAAGTCTGTCCAACAACTTAATTTGTCTACGGCTAAGGAGCTGGGTTAGAAGCTTGCCGTTTGACAACCAAAGCTTGATTTCCCAGTTCGTTAGTCAGTAATCTAGCTCGCATTTCCTGAAAGCGCTGCTGGTCAGAAGCAGCTTTGGCCTCGGCTGATGGCTGCTTATTGGGGTGGAGTGTCTTGGCTTCAACTTTGCCGCCAATGACGTTTACTACAGGTATGACAATTGGACTGCGGCCAGTCTGGTCAAACAAGAAGTGCGTTATAAAATCTCGCATCTCTTGCTTGAAGCGATCAAGGTCTACGCGTTTGAAGCGTTGCCGCACGGCTCGGCGCAGTTCAATCCTGAACAGGCTCATCAGTTCCTCGGAATCTCGCATAGTGATGAAACCTCGACTAATGATGTCAGGGCTTGTCAGTAGTTGTCCTGATTTCTTGTCAACAGTGAATATTGCCGTTAGTATGCCTTCTTCGCTTAGCATGAGGCGGTCTTTAACGACTAAGCCGCTCACTATGCTGCCTGTTTGGTCTACTAACAAACTTCCATGCGGCACCTGACCGCCCTGCTCAACAGTGGCGGCTGTGAAGTACAGGCTATCACCATTTTCTGGCAGCAGTACATTCGCTCGTGGTATATTTTCCTGAATGCCCAACTCGGCGTGATATTTGCGGCGTAATGCGCCGCCATGTACAGGCACAAAGAACTTAGGACGTGTTAGTTGAATCATCTCACGAAGTTCATCGCGCCGCGCGTGTCCTGAAACGTGTAATGGCCCACAACCGTCTAGCTCATGCGTAGGATGACGAAACAAATGGACACCGAGCCGTGCCAGCTTGTTGCCAATCATGTCGTAACGGATTTCGTTACCTGGAATTGGTGATGAGCTAACAACTACCGTATCACCAGTATGAAGCTTAATACTTTTATGCTCACCATCACTCATGCGCTGCAACGCAGCGTTTGGTTCGCCCTGTCCGCCGGTACACATCACAAGAAGCTTGCTATCTGGGACCGTGGAGGCCTGGGTGATAGGTATAATTGTGCCCTTTGGTACCCTTAGAATTCCCTGCCGTACGGCAATTTCTGCGTAGCTCAACATACCACGTCCGTCTAAGACGACATTGCGACCAGCAGCAACCGCAGCATTAATAATCATCTGCGCTCGGTTCATGTTGCTGGAAAAAGCGGCGACAAATATACGGCCTTCGGCTTGGTCTATGATGTCGTAGAAACTTTGCTGGAGTGTACTTTCGGTTGGTACGCGACCTTCAATATCGACATAACTACTCTCGCTAAGCAGCAATAGCACTCCTTGGTCGCCGAGCTCTTTTAGGCGGGCGATGTCACTTGGCATGTGGTCAAGTGGTTCTGGGTCTAAACGAAAGTCGCCCGTATCAATAACCCGGCCTACGGGCGTTGTTATGCAAACGGCTGACGCATCAGGTACGGAATGTGTAATGCGTATAAACTCTAGTTCAAACAGGCCGACTTTGAGCTGTTCATGACTGTCCAGGTTTGCAATTACGAACGTAGGCTCAAAGTCTGCAATATCCTTTGGCTCGTCATCGGCAAACGATTTCTCGACCACGCCGATAGTGTAGCGTGAGCCGTAGATGGGCGCAGGAAACTTCGGTACGATGTGCTTGAGTCCGCCCATGTGGTCTAGATGACCGTGTGTGACGACGTAGGCTTTTATCTTATGGCGAATTGTCTCCAAGTACGCTGTATCGTTAATCTCGTAGTTCACGCCTGGCAGGTCGACACCTAAGTGGTTGCCGCAGTCTAAAATAATAGCTTGGTCACCATATTCAATGACGGCCATATTCTTTTCGCCCACGTCTTCAAGGCCGCCTAAAAAGGTAACCTTTAGCTTCTCGGCCTCGTCAGTAATGACATTTGCCCTGGCCCGAGTTTTCTGGCTGGCACCCGCGTACTGTCCGATGACCTTATTGGCGTCATCTTGATTACGACGTTGCGCTCGGATGGCTGCGCCTCTAGTTCTTGATGAGACTTTGGACGATGTTACTGTATGGTCAGTGGTTTGACCCAGTTTATTGTTTCGGTTCATATTGTTCCTTACTTATTCTTTTAATTCCTAAACCTAGTTTTCTGGCTGCCATATGGCAGCAGATTATAAAAAGAGCGTGTGCTCAGCGAAAACTACTTGGTCTGGTTCTTATAAATGGGCTTGGCGGTTTCCAGAGGGAAAACCAGTTGATTTCTAAAGAGAATACCTTAGTTGAATAGTATTGTAGCAAATAATCGTGCTTATGTCAATGCTCATACTGAAATAGAATCAATTAACCCCTTAGAGCGTCTAGGAATAAAACCCCTGCTTCAATAACGGAGGTTAAAACGCTTCTGGCACCCGCTAGTGGACGTGCTTCGCAACTACAATGAATCGATGTCCCTAACCTTTCCTGCCCCTACTGCACATCGTCGTCAAGATAAAGCCAACCAATTGGCTGTGCAATACTGTAGTATTGATCCGGTGGTTTACTGAGCTCGGTAAGCGTACCGCTTTTGTCTTTAAGCCAATGTGCGCCGCTTTTGTCCGTGAAGGCTAGTTCAATTCCGGGTTTGGTGTGCATACCACCGCCCGGGTATTCTTCAGCGTTAATGATGAATTCACCGGGCGGTAAGACTTTAAAAAAGTGGTGCAACGGGGACTCTAGGCCAGTTTGCGGGCCTGCGCCCTGCACTAATACGAGGCTGACAATTGCGTCGTACACTGGCTCCCTCGAAGTATTTGATAATTTTATAGGCATTGGTCGTTTGTCTGCCGCAATCCAGGCTCCTATACTTTCAGCTTGGATTCTGCGGTCACGCGCTCTTGAGTGACTATTCTCGCGCCTGCCGCTCCAATACGCAAAGAGTACAGCCAAAACAGTGCCTACACTCCCGACCCAAGTACCCACGTCACCAAATCGTACATTCGTCATACTCAAACTATACCAAAACAAAAAGACTTCCGAAGAAGTCTTTTATACTGCTTACACTTGGCTCCGGGGACTGGATTCGAACCAGCGACCTAGTGGTTAACAGCCACCCGCTCTACCGCTGAGCTACCCCGGAACATACGTCCTTGCACTGTCCGCACCCAGGCATCAGACGTCGCTTTGGAGGCAGACTCTCTGCCCCTTTAGCTGCTCTTCCCAATCTTATTACTCAGATGTAAGAACTTCGGGAATTATAGCGAAAGAAGCAATCAGTGGCAACCATTTGGTTATGGATTGGATTTTTTGATGCGGGTGGTGCCTTTCCGGGCTACATCTGCGGTGCGCTCCACTCCGCGTTGTACCTTGCCTGCTACCTTGCGGCTGATGCGTTTGAGGCCGCTGGTACTGGCTACAATCTGCTGATACGCCGCCTCATACTCATCCACCATCTGCCGGATGCTAAAGTGGGCTTTAACATGCTCGCGACAGGCGCGGCGGTCGATCTTATTTACCTTGCGCACGGCTTCAATCATCTCGCCTACGCTGTTCACCAGATAGCCGGTTTTGCCATCTTTGATTATTTCGGGCATAGACCCGCGGGCAATGGCGATTACGGGCGTGCCGCAAGCCATGGCCTCGATGCTGGTCAGACCGAACGGCTCGTCCCACTGGATCGGCGCCAATAGCGCCTTGGCTTTTTGGTAATACGGCAGCATTTTATCGCGCTCGATGAAGCCCAAGTACAAGATACGGTCGTTCAGGTATGGCTTGATGTATTGGTCGAAGTACCCCTGGTGTTTTGGCGGAACCGGGCCAACAATGAGCAGCCGGTGATTGGTGGCTTCGGCAATCTGCACAGCCTCTTTAACGCCCTTTTCGGGGATGATGCGGCCGGTGTAGAGCAAGTAATCTTCGTGCTCCTCGGAAAAGGTGAAATCATCGGTGTTCACGCCGTTGTAGACGGTGACGGCGTAATTGAGGTCGGGGGCGTCACGGCGCTGGGCGTTCGAAATAGATATATAGTGCTGGTTGGGTGAATCGTACAGCTCAAACAGCTCCTTGTACCAGGAGTAAACGGGGTCGTGCAAGGTATAAACTACGGGAATATCGCGGTAGCGTCGCGCCAAGGCCTGGGCAGGTCCGGGATGATGAAAATGCAAGATGTCATACTCGCCGCGCAATGCCCGCTGAAACATTTCTTCGGCCAAATAGGCGTCCCAAAGCGCCGGCAGGTAATTGTTGAGGGGCTCGTTGGGGCGGCCCAGCAGCTCCTGGAACTCTTCGTTATTACGGACGAGTGGCCGCAGGTTCATGGTCTGAACTTCGGCGTGCTGCAGTTCGCTGCCGGTGGGGGCAAAATAGTCTACGTGGTGGCCGCGTTCACTCAAACCGTCGGCAATGTTAGCCGCCAAGTCGATCGGTGCATAGATGATATCGCTGGGGCGGGGTACAGGCAAATAGCCGCGGACCATCATGGCAACTTTGAGTTGTTTTTCCCTCATTGGTCGGGCTCATTATCGCCCCGACCAAGCAGAAATGCAATGAAATCGCTTTCATTTTTGGGCCGTAACGCCGATAGTGACCACTGTTTAGCGGGGTTTGAGGGCACGATGAATCTGGCGGTTTTCATCGCGGGCTTTTAGCGTAGCTCGCTTGTCGTATTGTCGCTTGCCCTTGCCGATGGCGATGCGTAGTTTTATAAAGCGTCCGCCCGTCAGTAGTTCTAGAGGCACAATGGTTTTACCCTGTTGCTTGGCGACAATCAGCGCGTCGATTTCGCGGCGTTTGGCTAGCAATTTGCGGGTGCGGGTTTGGTCCGATTCTGGCACCGGCACGCCGTTGGTGCCCTGGATGGCGCCGTTCAACAGATACAGCTCGTTGTCTTTGATGGTCACATAGGCCCCACGCAGCTGGCCGTGTCCCATTCGCAAGCTTTTGGTTTCGGCACCAGTCAGAGCCAACCCCACCACCAAAGAGTCGCCCAGTTCGTAGTCGAACCGAGCGCGGCGGTTTTGGATGGTCTTGGGCTGCTTGCCCGGCTTCTTTTTTGCCATAACCACTCTATTGTACGCTGGCTACCCCTGTTCGTCCATGGACAAAAGCAGGGCTACATGCTATATGTTGAACTATGGCGCACGGATCAGCAGCGAGAAGCTTCAGGAGTGCTGTAGAAGCGCGCATTTTACCGGTTGCTGCCGATGCCGTTACCCTAGTTCGAGCCTATCTTCCACAAGGGGGACGTCGTTTGCTCCTTACTCATCTTGACCCACGAGCACTGCCTGCCCACTACTGCAAGACAATTACGCCTGCCGCCGAAATGCCGCTAGTGCATTTCCAGCCAGATAGGACGCCCGGGGCCCACACAGGGTTTTTGCCCGGGCGGTTTAAGAAGCTCGTGACGGTAGCAATAGATGAGACATTTGGCGCGCTGCGCGAGCGTTTTGATGAACGTATGTACGCAACGGCGGCAGTTTATGATTTGGCCGGTACCGCTATGGCCGCTGTGATGGATCCAGAAACTTCCTCCCGAGTTATTGCCGCCGGCCATTATCACGCACTGCTCGGTGGCGCCGAACCAGGCTTGCGAACTGGGCTGGGATTTTATAATCGAGAAGACAGAAGCGTCTATGTACCAGAAGGGCTGACTCCCCTGTCTGCCGTTCCAATCACCGAGTTTGACCCCCGAGAAGTGGGTTGTCCTGAAGAGCCTACTTGTAACTGGTTTTAGCCCTAGAGCTCTTGCAGGCTGTGTTGTACTGCCTCCCAAATACTGTCATCACCTTGCTTGTGACGCCAGTACCACCATTCCCCGCCCCAGAGGTCGATGGGGTAAAGATGGGTCTTCTGCCCGGCCCGGATGTTCTGTTTGATCTGCTCCACATTCATTGATTTATCCTGCTCAGTCGTGAGCATGTCCCAGATGGGCTGCGGGCCCCATGGTTCGCACTGTAGCTCATGAATATAGGTGGGGCGATGCAGTAGCCAGCGAATGAGCCGTGCCCGTGCACGGTGCCAGATCACCGACATGCCAGCGGTAGTGTAGCGGTGGACCGGCGCATTCCACAGCACAGCATAGTACGAAAAGCCGACAATGTCGGGGATGGGGCCAATCAGCGGAATGCCCCATGGATCACTGACGCTCATGATGACCGGCCGCTTTGGATCAAGCTGTTTTACTAGCCCAAACTCTGTTCGCAGCCGGGATCGATCTATCTCGGGCCGCTTGCCGAACAATTTGAATAGCGCCTCGTTTTCCAGTTGATAGCTGACGATGCATAGTTCATTTTTGTAGCGATTCACCACCTGTTCTATATAGTGCAGTAATGCTTCGGTCCGCTCCTGCTTTGGAGCGTTCCAGGCCCAATCGGGCCAATGGTTTTCGGGCCAGCGCGGCTGGCGGGCGCCGAGGCACAGCGTGATGATACCTCTGGCTTTTCTGATCTGCGCAATCTGGACGTCGAGCGCGCTAAAATCATACTTGCCAGGCTGCTTTTCGTGCTCGTTCCAGTAGCTCATCAGGCGGAATCGCCGCCAGCCCTGTTCGATTAGCCATGCGAGCGTATCGTGCTGGTCAATGCCCAAATCGCGGCACTGTTTGAGCGAAAAGCTGACGCCGTAGCGCTTGGGGTCGATCATGGCTGTGCGACCAAGCTTTTCGGCGGCTTCCCACCTCTGTCGTCAAGCTCATTTTTGTAAGAGTTTTTACAGTTATGGCGAGGCTTAAAATGGCCTTCGGGCAAAAGCCATTCTTTCCAACCGCCGTATTGCTTCATGAGCCCGTATTCTTCTTTGTAGAGGGCCATTGCCCGGCCGTAGTGCCGGACATCTATGGCTAGGTGGGTTACAGCAATGCTGGGGTCGAAATAGCTGATTAAACCGGCTTGATAAGCGCGACGGGCCGGCGGGATGATGTCAGCTTCTCGCACCGTGGCGTCAAAGCCACCAAGCCACTCGAGCACACTGCGCCTCACGAGCAGGTTGCCTTCGGTCATCCAATACACGGCGCGGCGCTGCGGCGGCACGGCAATATCCGGCCATTCACCACGGAGCCGCTGCGTGAGCACGCGTACCAGCTTTCTCCACCACGGCCGCTGCGCCTGTAGCCGGCCAAACAATGTCTGAAACTGAGCCGATAGCGCACTATAGAGCGTCATAGGATATGGTCCATAGTTCCATATCCACGGTTTGCCGCTGGCTGCCTCCTTAATGAGCCCACCTACAAACGCAGTATCGGGTTCGGCTACGGCCAGGCGCGCTTTGGCCGGAACGTCATTTGTCTCTAACCGTACGTCGGCATCTAGAAAATGGATGATGCATTCCGCCGGGTGGGCCTGCAGGACGCGGTTGCGATTGGCTCCCGCTCCTTGGTTTGTTTTGCCGCCGACCCATGTGACGTCAGGTGCAAAGTTGGCAACTATTTCCCGGCTGTTGTCGGTGGAAGCATCGTCTAGCACATACACGGCGTCGTAACCTTGCCGGAGCACTTGCGGCAACAATATGGCCAGCGAATGGCCCATGTTGTAATTGGGAATGGCGGCGATGACAGGTAATGGTTTAGTCATGGCTAAAAATTTGTTGGGCGGTCTGCCAGACGCTGGGGTCGTGCAATTTTACCATACGATAATACCAGTATTCGGCGCCCCACAGGTCGATATTCTTGAGCCCGGATTGTTCGCCGAATTTGACGGTGGCTCGGAAGGTGGCAGCGTTGAACGTTTTGTTTTGTTCGGCCAGCGGTGTATCTAGAATATTCTGGCCATTTGGCGGCCAGGCCTCGGTTTGGAGCTCGTGCAGCACCGAGGGCTTGCCAGTCAGAATCTGCTCACCCCCAGCCAAAAAGGCGTAGTACCAACTGGGAAACGGATAGGTAAGGTAGCGGTGCAGCGGAACACCGTTCCAGACATGCCGGTAAACGGATATGCCGACCACATCGGGCAGCGGGCTGCGCAGGCTCAAGCCGGCATAGTTGTTGCTGCGAGTCATGATGACCGGATGGTTCGGGTCCAGCCGCTTTACCAGCGCCAGCTCCCGCACTAGCCGGCTGCGGTCAAAGTTGTGGCATACCCCAAAATTGTTCAAATAAAACTCGTTTTCCAGCTGGTAGCTTTGCAACGCTCCATTGTGTTTGTAGCGATTCACGACTGCCGTGATGTACTGCTTTAGCTGCGGTTCCCAGCTGCTTTCAGCTTGGCTGGTATCAACCCAGGCTGGCGGGTGGCATTCCGGCCAACGCGGCTGGCGCAGCCCAATGCTCAAGCTCACTGTGGCATGGCGGGCGGCGGCTTGTTGCATCTCCCAATCTAACTCGCTGAAATCGTACTGCCCTGGCGTGGGCTGAATGTCGCTCCAGTAGCTTGTTAGCCGCATGTGTTTAACGTGCAGGTCATCCAAAATCGCCAGATAGGTTTGATGGGCGTCCAGGCCCAAAGAACTGGCGTAATCGGCAATGAATGTCACGCCGAGTACCGTTGGCTTGCCTTTTTGCTCGTGCTGGTACCAGAGTGCGATTCCATACATGCTGGCAATGCAGAGTGCAATAAAAACTGCGCCGATGGTGACAGTTTTGTGCCACCAGCCCGCTCGCCAATAGCGCACCAACCAACGCCACGGCCACAGTAGCAGATCTGGCCTAATTTTCAGCGGTTTTTTAGTTTGTACCATACAATATACGGTTAGTGACGCTAGCAAAACGCATTAGTATTATCATACCCGCTTACAACGAAGAGCGCTATCTTGGGCGCTGTCTGGATTCGATTGCCGCGCAAACCGTTAAACCCTACGAAGTGATCGTGGTAGATAATAATTCTACCGACAAAACGGTGGAGGTTGCCCAGAGCTATTCGTTTGTAAGAGTGTTACACGAAACAAAGCAAGGCCGTGCCCACGCCCAAGCTGCCGGCTTTAATGCGGCCCACGGTGAGCTGCTGGCACGGACTGACGCTGATGCGGTGTTTGCGCCTGATTGGACAACCCGCGTGGCTGCCTATTTTGAAAAACCCGGTGCCATGCAAACTGCCTGGACCGGCACCGCGCTTTTCTACAATGTGCGTTTCCCCCGGCTGGTGGGCGCTATCTACGCCTGGGTGGGGTTTCAATGTAACCAGTTGCTGGTAGGGCATGCTAGCCTGTGGGGTTCGAGCATGGTAGTGCCGCGCCAGGAGTGGCTGCGAGTGCGCGATCAGCTGTGCGACCGGGCCGACCTGCACGAAGACCTAGACCTATCCATTCACCTGCACCGGCAGAGCTGCACCATTGTGTACGATACACACACCAAAGTGCGGGTGGAACTGCGGCCGGCTTATGTTGGCCCGCGCAAGCTCTGGGAGTATTTGCAAATGTGGCCGCGGACGCTGCAGGTGCATGGTTTACGCACCTGGGTTATTCCATGGGCGGCCAATCTGTTGCTGTTTGCGGTGACGCCATTCTTTGGGATTACCGAGCGCATTGCCCGGCTGTTTGGGCGCAGACCGCTTAACACCTAGACTTACTGTGTGTCTAAACACTACGCGGCGTTGTTGCTTTGCCAGCGGCCATTGCTTTCTTGGTAGGGTTGGCAGTTGCCCCACAACCCCAGCTGCTGTTTTTGGGCGCTTGCTTGGGCCGCGCTAAAGGCGTCGGCTTTGGTGAACGGGAACGAAACATAGGCAAAGGCGTAGCCCTTGGCGACCAATTCTTGATCGAGATTGGTGCCGTCGGTTAGGTATACATATCGCAACAGCCGATTGTAGCGATCACGGTTGGTATCCAGGCTGTCGGCCACCAGTCGTACCTTGCCGCCCGCGTTTTTGATGCGATTTTGCGTGTAGGCCGCCGCGGCCGGACCATAGCACTGTACCGGCGTGTTGGGCTTGTGTGTTTCGGGTGTATCGATGCCGATGAAGCGTACGGTTTCGGTGGCACCGTTCATATTCACGGCGATGGTGTCGCCGTCGACGTAATGGTTGATGGTGTAGAGTCCAGGCTGGTCTTTCACCATACCTTGGTTGGTCGAATTCCACCAGCCTTGTTGTTGTCCAATAGCGATAAGCAGAACCAGCAGCAGTCCCGCTAGACGCAGTTTATGTCGACGTTGCATCCTCCAGCGCATGTACGGCCAGTATATCAGATGGTAGTATCACAAAAATTGTAAGAATTCTTACAGTTCTCTGAGTGCTTACAGATAACAGCCAACGTTCCCTTGGGCCTCGTGAGGGGTCGATAATGCTTCGGCGCTGTTGATTAACTCTAGTAGCCCGGTGCGGAAGGTTTCAAAGTGCAGCGTAATATCTTGTGCTGGCTCCCTGAAGTTATAGGGTTGAGCCCAGCCGAGCCAGTGGTGGACCTGCGGGTCACTGTTTGGAATGGTGTCGCTAAAGCCGCCCCATTCCCAAATGGTTATGGTCTGGTCTCCCTTGGCCACATCGATACCCTGATTGGCAATGATCCTTTGGTTGATGTGTTCGGTCCACTGTGCGGCTGCCTGAGAAGTTGTATAGGGATTGCAGGTTGTAATTCTGGCTCCACCGAGTGTCAAGATATCGGCTTCGGGGGTGCTGGCCCGCAAGGCTGCAAAATAAGCGATGTCATCTAAAAGGGCTACTGCTCCGCGCGCGCGGGCGATCCGCTGGTCCGCAGTACGCTCTGGAGGGGTTATCACTACTAGCTCGTGGTTCGACATCAGAAATCAACTCCTTTGTTGGCTAGAAACTTATCATCAAAGTGGTGCTTAACCTTGGTCATGTTGGTGACAATGTCGGCGTGCTTCTGCAAGCTGGCTGGGAAGTCGCGGCCGGTTAGGCACAGGCTGGTGCCTTTGGCGCGGGTGGTGATGAGTGTTTCCAGCTGCTTGTTGGTGAGTAAGCCATCGTGCACAGCGTTGTTGATCTCGTCGCAAATCACTAACTGATAGTGACCGCTTTGGGCGCACTCCAACGCTTTTTTATACGTCTCTACTGCCGCCTGTTTGTGTTGTTTGGGCGTGACTTGATTGGCGCTCAGTTCGCCGGCGTCATAAAAGCCTTTGCCACCCTTATAAAACAGCAGTTGATCCTTGAACAGCGGCATGATGTCGCGGATAAAGACGTGCTCGCCCACGCCCCAGTACTTTATAAATTGGATAAACGCTACATTCCAGCGATTGCCCAGGGCACGCGTTAGTAGCCCCAGCCCTGCGCTGGTTTTGCCCTTGCCCTCACCGGTGTACACCACCACTACCGACGCTTTGGTGTCATAGTCCTCAAAGGCCATTACCTACTAAGTATAGCCCCTATAAGGCCGTTTTGGTGGGTATTTCCGCAGGCTTTCTCAGAAAGAGAGCACCTGCCTGGGCCGTTAAGATGGCGTGGGTGGCACGGACGGCATAGAGATGGTCTCTGGCACCGTTTTGCCGGTCTGCTTCAAAACAAGCTCGCCGTATGCCGCATACTACGCCAATCTCCAAGAACGTTTCCCGGTGTCGATAATGCGCCGGCAGGATAAGGGTGGCATCGTACGAAGTCCGTAGCTTTTCTTGAGCTGCATCTGCAGGCTTTGGTCGGCGTGCCGGCAATAAACTGTAATACATCCTTATCCTCTCTGCTACCGTTGTGGCGGCTTCGGGCCGGTTATCGATGAGGGCATGGGGTTGCCCATTAACATCTAATGAAACATAGCGGGCCACTAAGCGGTGGAGTGCTTCTGCAAACAGCGGTTCAGTATCAGGAACTATTTGCTCGGGGCGTAAGCCTGCTCCCATGTGTGCATCTATAAATCCATACCACGCGCCACTGGCCAGTGCCTGATCCCGTGTTATGGCAACTAACCGGGCAGCTAGAAAATCATCGAACGGCATGTTTCTTAGCAAGACAGGGTCGAGCGGATGGGGGACGGGATCCAGGCCTGCATCTGCTGGGGCTGGGGATATAACTTCGGACATGTGGCTACCTCGCTGCCACTATAGCTCCAAAAACTGAAAGATGGAGTAAAAAAGATTACCGAATACGCGATTAGGCGGCTGCACCCAGTGCAGCGTCGATGCCCGGGCGGTCAAAACCCACTACAATTGTGCCGTCAAAATCGAGCACCGGGATGCCGGTTTGGCCGGACTTTTTGACGCATTCTTCCAGCCATTCGTGCTTGGTGTCAACATCGCGATATTCGTATTTGACGCCCTTTTTGTCCAGATAGTCCATGGCCACATGGCAAAAGGCACACCACTCGGCTCCGTAGATGATGACTGGCTTGGTTGTGTCGCTCATGGGGTAAGTTCCTTCTTTACTATACATAGTATAGCATATAGTTTTTGCCCGCAAAAGCTCCAGATTCCATGAAGACTATGCTGTTGCAACAGAGGCGGCCGTAATGCTATACTGAACTCACGAATGACTACTTCTAAGCCAGCGTCCGCGCCGACTTCTGTGAGGGGTGTGCAATCCGCCTCTAGTTCAACTCCCGACAAATCAGCTAGCGCTCGTCAGGTGTTTTTAGTGGCCGCGCTGAATATGAGCTGGCAACTGGCCATTGTGGTGCTGCTGCCGGTAATCGGCGGTGTAACGTTGGATAAGCACTTTGGGACCGCCGTGTATACGTACATTGGTTTGGGTGTAGCCTTAATTGGTTCTGGGGTCGTGATGTGGCGAACTATGCAGGTCGCCAACCGTATGCCGGTGCCCAAACTGACACCTGCCGAGCGCCGCAAGGTGCAAAAAAGCTACGAGGAGGATGACGACTGATGTTTTCTGGTTTACTAAGCCATTTTGCCGATGACGGTCCCGCTGTCCACGTAGCGCCGGCTACCAACTTTACCATCGGTGGTCTGCACATCACCAACTCGATGTTCTATGGCTGGCTGGTGCTGATTGCCGTCAGTGCTCTGCTGATTTGGGGAGCTCGCAAAATTACCCTCCGACCCAAAGGTGGCGCGCTGCAATATCTGGAAGCCGGCGTTGGCTTTGTGACCGATCTGGTGGAAAACGCCTTTGGCGACAAGCAGACGGGCCGTAAATACGTGCCGTTTTTTGTAACGCTGTTCTTTATTGTGCTACTCAACAACTGGTCGGGTCTGGTGCCGGGCGTGGGCGAAGCGCTGACCATCCATGGCCACCCGCTACTCCGCCCCATGACAGCCGACCTCAACGCCACGCTCAGTATGGGCCTGGTGACTATGGTGGTGGTGTACATCGCTTCTGTCCGCGAAGTCGGCGGTGTTCGCAAATACATCCGTCACTTCTTCATCGGCAGCCCGCTCAACCCGCTGTATCTGGTGATTGGCCTGATCGAAATGCTGACTGATATTACCCGGGCGCTTAGCCTAGCACTGCGGTTGTTCCTGAACGTTACCATCGGCGAGATTGTGATTGCCGTGTTTGCGTTCTTGGGCGGAATGCTGTTGCCGCATAGCCTGCTGTCGCCCGTCACGGCTGTGCCGTTTACCCTGTTGGAGCTGGGCGTCGGTGCCCTGCAGGCTTACATCTTCGTTATCCTTGGTGTCAACTACTTAGCCATCACGGTCAACAGTGCGCATTCACACGATGATCACTTGACCGAGCCGGAGGTAGTTGAAACAATAGAGGCGGCGCCTCGAGGAGCCAGAGGATAAGCATATAACAATAGCACCGCATCGCGGTCGGACAGAGCCATCTTCTCCTAGAAGATATCTCGACTTCGACCGTGATGGCAGCAAAGGCATCACTAAAGAAGCAATTAAAGGAGAAACACTTAAATGGTAGGATTAATCGCCAGTTCCATTACACCAATGCAATCACTCGCCCACGGCATCATGATCGGCGGCGGCTTTATCGGCCCAACCATCGGTATCGGTTTGGTGGGTGCCAACTACTTGCAGGCCGTTGGCCGGAACCCCGAAGCCGCAAAGTTCCTGGGCCAAGCCCTAGTATTCGTGGGTCTGATCGAGGTCTACGGGTTGCTCGCCTTCGCCAGCACCTTCTTTGTTAAATAATTAGGAACCAGACGTTGATTACATCATTACCAACACAATTTGGAGATAGTACGTCGGGGATTGGCGCATTAGGCCTCAACGGCGAAGCGCTGGCGATTCAGCTGGTGACGTTCCTGGTGGCCTTTTGGGTGCTCAAGCGTTATGCCTTTGGGCCGATTATCAAGCTGATGGCTGAGCGCCGCAAGTTGATCGAGCAAGGTGTGGAGCTGGGCGAGCAGATGAAGAAAGACAAAGCTGCGCTGGATGCTAAAGTGGCCGAACAACTGGCCGAGGCTCGCAAAGAAGCCGATGGCATCATCGCTGGAGCCAACGAAACCTCGCGCCAGATGGTTCGCGAGGCCGAAGACAAAGCCCGCGCCAAGGCCGAGGGCGTCATCAAGGAAGCTGAAGAGCGAATTGCCAGCGAAACCAAGCGCGCCCGCAAGCAGCTTGAGGGCGAACTGGTCAGCCTGATTTCTGACGCCACCGAAGCCATCATCGGCGAAAAGGTCGATGCCACCAAAGACGCGCAGCTGATTGACCGCGCCCTGCAGGAGCAAAAAGCCTAATGAAAACATCACGAAGTAAAATCGCCCAAACCATTGCCGATAAAACCCTGGTCCAAGGCGCCTCCAAAGAATACGCCCGTGAAATTGCGGCGTACCTACTGAGCGAGCGCCGGGTGGGCGAGGTCGACTCCCTACTTCGTGATATCCAGGCCGATTGGGCCGAAAACGGATATGTCGAGGTGCTGGCACGTAGCGCTCACGCGCTTACCGAAACCGAAAAGACGGCCATCAGTCAACTCGTCGGCTCACACTTTCCTGCCGCCAAGCAGGTCAAGGTGAGCGAAGTTGCTGATCCGAGCGTTGTCGGTGGCGTGCGCCTGGTTCTACCGAACCAGCAGCTGGATATGTCAGTCGATGCAAAATTGAACAAGTTTAAACAGCTGACCGCAGCCGGAAAGGAATAATAAGCGTGACAGATTTATCAATTACCGGCCTTTCGAGTGACATTCGTGCCGCCATCGCCGAACTCAAGGCCCGACCAGAGATTGAAGACGTAGGTGTCGTAACCCGTGTAGGTGACGGCATTGCCTGGATTTACGGCCTGACCAAGGCCGGCTATAACGAAATGCTCGACATCGATGGTCTGGACGGCCAGAAAGTGACTGCTTTTGCCTTCAACCTAGCCGAAGACGAAATCGGCGCCGTGATTTTGGGTGATGGCGCCAATGTGCGCGCCGGTGCCACGGTGCGCCTGAGCGGCCGCATCCTGGAAGTGCCGGTTGGACCGGAGCTAGTTGGTCGTGTGGTTGACCCATTGGGTAACGTGCTAGACGGCGGTGAACCGCTCAAAACCAAGCTCACTAGCCCGGTAGAACGCCAAGCACCCGGTGTGTTGGCCCGCAAGCACGTTCATGAACCGCTCATGACCGGCCTGGTGGCCATTGACGCCATGGTGCCAATTGGCCGTGGCCAGCGCGAACTGATCATCGGTGACCGCCAGACCGGTAAGACGGCCATCGCGGTCGATACCATGGTCAACCAGGCCCGTCAGAAGACTGGCGTCGTCAACGTCTATGTGGCCATTGGTCAGAAGCTGTCCAAGATTGCTGCTCTGCAGGAGCGCCTCAAGCGCGAAGGTGTGATGGACCAGACCATCATCGTGGCCACTTCCCCGTCCGACCCAGCTGCCATGCTCTACCTGGCACCATATGCTGGCGCCGCCATGGGCGAATATTTCCGTGATAACAAGCAGCACGCGCTGATCATTTACGACGACCTCACCAAGCACGCTCAGGCCTACCGCCAGATGTCGCTGCTGCTGCGCCGCCCGCCGGGCCGCGAAGCCTACCCTGGTGATGTGTTTTACCTGCACTCCCGCCTGCTGGAGCGCGCTGCCAAGCTGTCCGACGACCTCGGCGCCGGTTCTTTGACTGCACTGCCAATTATTGAAACCCAGGCTGGTGACATCTCGGCCTACATTCCAACGAACGTCATCTCCATTACCGACGGCCAGATCTTTCTGGAAACATCCCTGTTCTACCAGGGTATTCGCCCGGCTATCTCGGTTGGTCTGTCGGTGTCCCGTGTGGGTGGTGATGCCCAAACCAAGGCCATCAAGGCCGCCGGCGGTGGTATGAAGCTATCGCTGGCTCAGTTCCGCGAACTAGCCGCTTTTAGCCAGTTCTCGACGGACTTGGACGCCGACACTCGCCACACCATCGAACGTGGCCAGCGCCTAACCGAGCTGCTCAAACAGCCCCAGTACAGCCCGTACGCCATTTGGGAGATGTACAGTGTGCTCTACGCCGCCAACAATGGCGCGTTCGACACTGTGCCACTCGAAAAGATCGAAGCTGCCCGCGAGGCCTTGCACCGTGAACTCAAGAGCAAGCACGCCAAGCTGGTTGAGGCCATTAATACCGGCGACAAGCCCACCGACGAGCAGAACGAGCAGGTCATGAAAGTGGCTAAAGACGTAGCTAAAACCTACGAAGTAGCTAAGAAAGCAGTGAAATAAACAGTGGCAAAATACGACTTTTTTATAGCGGGCCGCTGGCGCAATAAGCAAAGTATCGAAGAGGTGCTGGCTGTTGTGCGTGGTGCTGGAAAGTCGGCCCATTGTTTTACAGAGCACCCTCATGACCGGGATGAGGCAGCCTTAACGAGCGGCAGTGCCGAGGAGCCGACGCAAGACGATCCATTAGTTCGCCGTATCTTTGAAGAGGATATGCAGGCCTTGCGGGACAGCGAACTCTTCCTCTTAGTCTTACCGGCCGGCCTATCGGCGCATATGGAACTAGGGGCTGCCTATGGCATGGGTAAGCGATGTTTGGGTGTCGGTCAACTAGAAAAAACCGAATCGTTGTACTGTATGTTTGAAAAAGTATTCGCCAATTTGGATGAACTAAAACAGTGGCTGGAGGCTAATAATGGCTAGTACCATCACCCTCCGCAGGCGGATCAAATCCATCAAAAACACGCGCCAGATTACCCAGGCTCAACAGCTAGTTGCGGCCAGTAAGTTGCGCCGTGCTCAGGAATACGCTCAGCGGAGCCGTGATTACGCCGAACTGGCCAACGAACTGCTGACCCGATTGAGCGGCATCACCGAAGTCAGCCAGCAGCCGCTGTTCGAAAAGCGAGCCGTCAAGAACAAGTTGTACATCCTCATCACCAGCAACACTGGTCTGGCTGGCGCCTACAACGCCAATGTGCTCAAACTGCTAACCACCGCGGTTAAAGCAGATCAAGACGCCAAGGTACGCAGCCATGTGATTGCTGTGGGCAACAAGGGTGCGCAATTTGTCCGCCGGGTCAGTGATATCGACCTCGAGGCCGCCTACCCTGGCTTTGGCAACGAACCCACTGCCAACGATCTGCGGCCGGTGCTCAACACCCTGGTAGAGCAATATAAAGCCGAGGAAATGGATGAAGTGGTAGTTATCTACACCCGTTTCATCTCCACGGTGACCCAAAAGGCCGAAAGCTTGCAGCTCTTGCCGGCCGTGGCGCCCGCACAGACCCAAACCGTGCAGACCATCAGCAACTTCGAACCCGATGTGGAAACCGTGATTGACCAAGTGGCGACCCGGCTGATTGAAGCACAAGTCTGGCAGGCCCTGCTCGAATCCATTGCCAGTGAGCACGCCATGCGCATGGTAGCCATGAAAAACGCCACCGATAACGCCAAAGATCTGATCGATGATTATACCCTGGAGCTGAACACCGCCCGCCAGGCGGCCATCACCCAAGAATTAGCAGAAATAACCGGTGGAGCGGAGGCGCTCAACGGATGAGTAAGGAAATTGCCGGTTTTGATCATGATATCTACGGTAGGCTGGCCGATGCTGCCGCACAAGGTGCATGGTCGGTTCGTATTGAAGAAGGCGCCGCGGCATCGGACGTCATCGGTGACCGGACGGCGATGCACACTGCTAGAATTATAATTGCAGCGATGACCCGATGTGGCGATTTTGATCCAGATGCTCTGCTCCAGCAGATCCATCAGGTGGTTGATGAGACTATACCGACGCGACCGAGAGCTGACGCCTATGCCAGGCGGGAAGCAGCATTAAGTACAGTAGCAATGACAGAATATTAAGGAGAGAAATAGTGGCGACAGCGACAAAGGAAAGAACTAAAACCGGCAAAATCACCCAGATTGTGGGTGTGGTGATTGATATTGAATTCAGCACCGATAGCTTGCCGGCAATTTATAACGCGCTCAAAGTGCAAAATGGCGATCACGAGCTGACGCTCGAGGTAGCGCAGCACCTGAGTGAATCAAGCGTTCGCGCCATTAGCCTGGGCAGCACCGATGGCCTGAAGCGTGGCGCGGAGGTCACCGACACCGGCAAGCCCATTAGCGTGCCCATCGGCGAAGAAACGCTGGGGCGCATGTTTAGCGTCACTGGTCAGCCCATCGACGGCAAAGGCGGCGACTTTAAAAAGCGCGCTCCCATTCACCGCGCTCCCCCTGCCCTCATCGACCAATCTGGTTCGGTGGAAATGTTGGAAACCGGTATTAAGGTCATTGACCTGATCTGCCCGATGACTAAGGGCGGTAAGGCCGGCCTCTTTGGTGGTGCTGGCGTGGGTAAGACCGTACTCATTCAGGAGCTGATCAACAACATCGCCAAGTTCCACAGTGGTTACAGTGTGTTCGCAGGTGTGGGTGAGCGCACCCGCGAAGGTAACGACCTGTACCACGAAATGGAAGAAAGTGGCGTGATCAAGAACACCAGCCTGGTGTTTGGACAAATGAACGAACCGCCAGGCGCCCGTTTGCGGGTGGCGCTGAGCGGCCTGACCATTGCCGAAGGTTTCCGTGATAAAGGCTCCGACGTGCTGCTGTTCATCGACAACATCTTCCGCTACACCCAGGCTGGTGCCGAGGTGTCTGCCCTGCTCGGCCGTCTGCCGTCTGCCGTGGGCTACCAGCCAAACCTGGCCGAGGAGATGGGCTTGCTGCAGGAGCGCATTACCTCAACTCGCCAAGGCTCGATTACCTCAGTGCAGGCCGTGTACGTGCCAGCCGACGACCTCACCGACCCGGCTCCAGCTACCACCTTTGCTCACCTCGACTCAACCATCGTGTTGAACCGTGCCCTGACCGAGATTGGTATCTATCCCGCGGTGGACCCCCTGGACAGTTCAAGCACCTTGCTTGACCCCGAACTGGTTGGCGAAGAGCACTACAAAGTGGCCCGCGAAGTTCAGCGCGTACTACAGCGCTACAAGGACCTGCAAGACATTATTGCCATCCTAGGTATGGAAGAGCTATCCGAAGAAGACAAGCAGCTGGTGAACCGGGCTCGCCGTATCCAGCGCTTCCTCAGCCAGCCGTTCTTTGTGGCCGAACAGTTTACTGGCATCCCTGGTGCCTATGTAAAACTAGCTGACACCATCAAGGGCTTCCAAGAAATCTTAGACGGCAAACACGATGACATCCCCGAAACCGCCTTCAACCTCAAAGGCACCATCGAAGATGTTGTTAAAGCGGCCGGAGCCGCCAAATAGCCGTGATTCACTTTCAGCTGGTAGCCCTCAGTGGCACCAAATTTGATGGCGACGCCTACGAGATCACGCTGCCTACGCTGGACGGCGAGATTGGTGTATTGCAAGACCACATGCCGCTGGTGAGCGTAGCGACTACCGGCGTCATTGCCGTGCGAAAAGACTCCAAAGACAGCGACGCCGCACGCGACTTCTACGCCATCAGCGGCGGTGTCATCGAAATCAGCGATAATAAACTGCGCGTATTGGTAGACGAAGCCGACCACGCCGACGAAATCAACGAGGCCGAGGCCGAAGCGGCCATGGAACGGGCCAAAAAGCTCAAGTCTGAGGCCAAAGACGAGGTCAGCCTGGAACACGCCCAACAGCTGGTTGACCGCCACGCCGTCCGCTTGCAGGTGGCCGGACTCAAGCGGCGCCACCAAAAACGGTAAGGCTCCTCGTGCTGTTGTATCTGTTAGGTTGTGACTAATATCACAAAAAGTTATTGACAACAACTGAATCCAAGTGCAGAATCTCACCAGTAAAGTTAGCAAGTTTTTAACTCATTCCAGTTAAGAGGTTAAGAGAGTATTAATTATGGCAAAAGAAGACGCCTGGCTTGATCCGGCGCGAAATGTGGTGGTTTCTGTTCGTGGTGTGGAGCCCGGCTTGGTCACGGCAGTAAAGAAATTAGAGCAGCGACTGGGGCGATCTCTCATTGGTATCGATCTAGTAGATAAAAAGGCAATTAATAACAAATATCGTATTAAAGATGAAACAGGTCTCTTTAAAGAAATCATCTGCGATTTTGACGATGCGGTAGAGCTGCAACAGGTCCTAAAGCCGTACATAGACACTGCGCTAGTGGCAACTTGCCGCCTAGAAGAAGCCATTAAGGACTTTCGTCGGGCGATGTGCTACTTGCCCTATATCAGTACCTCAAGTGAAGCGTCCCTCACGTGGTGTACGCAAAAGCGGTTAATGCGCGATAAAATGTGGGCCTATGACTCTAAACTTGTTCCTAAATACAAAAGCCTAGCTTCTTACGATCCAACATCACTCTCAACAGATCTTGAAGATTTTGAGTTCCCCGTCATTGTTAAGCCGAATGGACTGTATGCCTCAATGCTGGTTACTCGTTGCAATGACCGGCAGGAACTCGAAGCGTGCTTAGAGCGGACCCTCGAAGTCATTGATGAGGTATATAGCCAAAGCGATGGTACGGGCGCACCCAGTGTACTTGTTGAAGAAATGATGCAAGGCGACATGTATTCAGTTGACGCTTACTTGGGCCCAACCGGCGCATTCTATTGCTTGCCGCCGGTGCATGTTATCACATCACACGCCATGGGGCTTCCAGGTTTTGCCGGATATCTATCTACTCTTCCTTCGGGTCTGAGTGAAGAACAGCTGGCGGCGGCATACGAAGCAGCCCATGCCGCAGTTCGGGCGCTCAATTTACGCTCTACCACTGCTCATATCGAAATGTTTCTTACCGAGTCGGGCTGGAAGATTATTGAGCTGGGACCGCGCATTGGAGGTTGCCGCGAAGATATGTACCGCGAAGTTTATGGCGTGGACCACCACTATAATGATCTATTAGTGCGCCTTGGTCTCGAACCAGAAATGCCAATGGCGGTACTTAAGCATGTCGCTGCTGTTACTGTTTCGGCAACCGAAGAGGGCATCATAACAGAAATCGATGGCGTGGAAGAAGCTCTGCAGCTGCCGAGTATTGTGAAATCAGGGCTAGAGGTAAAAGTTGGCGACAGGGCCGTACTTGCTGGTAATGGTGGCGAGCCGTTTGTGGAAGCAATTTTGAGCAACACAGATCCAGAGAAGCTGCTGGCGGACGCCGCCAGGCTGAGAGAGCTTATCAAGGTTAAGGTTATCGATAACGAAGTCTCCCTGTATGAAACGCTGCCGAGCACCTAAAGAGGTCTAGGAACGGCTGCCTATCAGGTTCTTTGCCGGCTGTTTTGTGCGGATTTTAATAAGCTCCCGGAGCTTATCGGCATCAGCCAATAGCTGCTCCTGACTCGTATTGCTCATTTCGCTATCTACAATCAGATCGCCGCCTTTGCCGCTGGGCGATGCCAGATCACCCGGCTTGGCGTGTACCCAAAGATTAGAGACTGAGCCGAGGGCGCGGGCTGTTTCGACGCCCTCGATTGCCTCAACCGTCCCTTCTTCTTCTGCGTAGGTGTTAGTGATAAGGCTATAACTGATAGCTTTGGTAGGAATCTCTGGCTCCAAACCGATTTTTAGTAGAAGTTCGTTGTAAGCATGGTCAATACCATAGGCGGCAGCGTACATAAACTGGCGATAGCCGCCCGGACGCGGACCGAGTTCAATAATCTTCCAACCCGAAGCGGTGTGAAAGAGCTCAACATGAGCGACACATGACCGAAGTCCCAGTGCGTGTATAGCGTCTCTGGCTGCAGCCTGCCCGGCAGCAACAGTAGTATCGTCGATCTCGAGGTAACTCTCGTTCTGATACGTGTAAAATCCCTCCATACCGAGCGAGTGAGCGGTCTTACTGCGAATGGGCGGCAGTCCCCAGACTTTACCAATGTCGTTGACATAGGCATCGATTGAATACATGTCACCCTCTATGAACTCTTCGACGATCATTTCAGGCTCCCAACGGCCAGCGTTGCGTGCGTAAATGTCATGGATAACCTCGAAACTGTGTTGAAGGGTCTCGCGTAGTTCGGTTTCCGTGGACACTTTATTTACCAAAATAGACGCGGCTAGGCCTGTCGGCTTAACGATATACGGAAGCCTGAGACCATTAAGCAGAGTAGCAATGGTGTCTTCGGAATCATCCCGGACAACTTGTACCTGGGGCACAAGAGCGGGCCTATAAGCTCCCACTAGGGCACGCATTTGACCTTTGTGGGTAGCCCACTCCAGAGAGCTCTCGGTAGGAGTAGGAAGATAAGGAACATGAGGTACTACTAATTTAAAGTAAGGTTGACTACGCTCGCTAGTGGCGTCAATTAGCAACAGTTTTTCTTCAAGTCCCTTGATCGTACGGCGTAGTTCGGCTGGGTCTGAGAAATCGCAGACAATAGTTTCAAATAACTGATTTTTGTCGCGGTGATATTTTCCACGACTATGAGCCGTTTTATCGACTAGCATAACCCCCTGGATGGGGCGTCCTAGCTTTTTAGATAACTTCTCGAGTGCCGGGGGCAGCTCAGGAAAGAAATCGTTAATAAAGACGGCTACATTCTTGGAGCCGTCCTCCACGAGGTTCTTCATAACACATTAATATTACTCTTATGCTGGTAAATATCAAGCGCAAAGTCACTGTTATTTTAGGAGAAGTGTGGTATAAGCTCAGCGCCATAAAACAGCCTGGCGGAGTCTAAATATATTTAATCTCTGGGGACAAGCACGGGGTCTGAGGCCGGTTAGCCGCTACTTCTGTCCAGAATCTGATCGGCGTCGCGCGGCATTTCCTTGTCCGAAAGCCTTAATAAGTGCCTACTGCAGCCCTGTCCACTAGGGGCCACCCCTTTACAAACAGCTAAGGCCGCGGTACGCTAGGGTTATTACCAACAAAGTGGAGGAAATCTATGTTTCGTAAAAATAAGCTCGCGATGCTCGTGAGTGAGTTTTTGGGCACGGCGTCATTGACGATGACGGTGTTGGCCATCAGCCATTCGCAGCTCAGCCTTAGCTACTTCGTAGCAACGGCCGCTGGTTTAACAGTGCTACTGATGACGTTGGCACTTGCCGGCATTTCGGGAGCAGTCTTTAACCCGGCCATGACGATTGGTCTGTGGACGGTACGCAAGCTGCGCACCTTGCAGGCACTGAGCTACATCATCGTGCAGGTTGCCGGTGGTGCCGTAGCCTGGTGGTTGTTCGTCTACTTCACCAAGCTCACTGGTGTACACAACAGTGGCACCTACAGTGCTCGTGTGCTGGTTGCCGAGGTGGTGGGTACGTTCGTGTTTGCCTTTGTTTGGGCTTCGGCCATCTACCAGCGCTTTAACCTGTTTGCCAAGGCTGCTACCATCGGCGGTGGTCTGACTGCTGGTGCGCTGATTGCATCGCTTGGCTCAGCTGGCCTGCTAAACCCTGCTGTGGCTTTGGGCTTGCGCCAATTCGGCTGGGGCACGTATGTGCTTGGCCCGGTCTTGGGTGCTGTGATCGGTTTCAATCTCTACAACCTACTGTTCGTAGAAACTGAACTAGCCGAAGTTGCTGAATCCAAGGATGAGAAGTCGAAGACCAGCGAACTCAATGCTACCCTGACCCAATCAGAAGTAGCTACCGAGGTTGGTGCGCTCAGGCGGACCGGTGCTGCTCGCGCTAAGACTGGTGCCGTAAAGAGCCGCGTTGGTGCTGCCAAAAGGTCTTCTGCCAAAAAGAAGCCAGCTCGCCGCAACCTGAACGCTGCGTAGTTAGTGTAATCAGTTCGTTAAAAAATCGCCGGTACACCACCGGCGATTTTACTATAGTAAGCTTGTTTGGTCCCCTGCCTGACTTAGATCAGGCGGCATGTAATCCAGCAGGTCTTGTTCGAATTGCCTGATATCCGCCAAACTGGTGCTGTATTTGCTAACGTCGGGCAGGTTGAGCGCTTGGATGCGGTGCCACAGAGCGGTGAGGAGCTTGGCAACGCGTGTGAGTTCGTCATCTTTGAACGTTACGGTGTGGCGGGTGATCTTGCCGCTGTTACTATCGGGCTCTACGAACACCAACACACCCTGCTCTACTGTGTAATCCTTGAACGTGTGCGAGTTTTGCAGCAGCAGCTTGTAGCAATAGAGCTGGAGCTCGTAGCGGTGGCGTTTGGCGGGGTCGGCGCCGAGGGCGCCGGTTTTGTAATCGACTATCGTGATGGTTTTGCGGTCTTTGTCTACTTCGAGCAAGTCAATCTTGCCGCCCAAACGCACCCCGCCGGGCAGCACGACGCCTTCGTCGCGAAAGTTATATTCCGGCCGGTTGCCGGGGGTAAAAGTGTGTGTTTTTAGGAACGCTTCCAGGGCGTTCTCTGCTCTGGCCTGCTGCAGGGCGATTTGCTCTGCGGTAAGCGTTTGCCGGCTGAGCCGATCGGCTGCGTATTCATTGGCGGCTTTGAGCGGCGGCGTTTTGCCCTGCTGATTGGTTTGCAGTTGCAGCCATTCCAGCGTTTCGTGCATGGCGTTGCCGAACGCGAGGTCCAGGCTAGGCGCGACCGGAAAATGCAACAGCGTGTCGAGCAGAAATGCCTGCGGGCCGCCGTGTTCCAAATCGATGAATTTGGTGAGATGCGTGGGGCTCAGGCGGTAGCGTTCGAGGCGTTCACGCAACAGCTCGCGTAGTGGTGGCGTGAGCTGGGTGTGCGGCGTGCGCCAATTGAGCTCCAATGCCTCCAACGGCAACGCGTCGGTGCTATCTTGCTGGAGCGTGGCGAACGGTGCAGGCAGCGCTGCGCTCACCACGTTGCCATCTTCTTGTTCGGCCTCGCTCAGGTACTTCAGGCGCGGTGGTTTTTTACCAGCATGCGTGCTGGCATGACTGGTCAAATACAGTCCGTGCTTAGCGCGAGTGAGGGCCACAAAAAAGATGCGCAGGCGTTCATCTTCGGTGGTTCCGGCATGTCGAATTGGTGCCAGGTTGGCCGGTAGTGTCAGCTTGTTGCCATTGCCGCGGGCGCCGCTGCCCCACACGTCGTCCTGGCAGCACAGCAAAAAGACGTGGGCAAACTCGAGCCCTTTGGCCTTAAAAACGGTCATCAGCTGCACGGCATCGGCGGCTTCGTTGTAGGGGCTGGTGTTTACCATCTGCTCGCCAGCAGCTTCGTATTCGGCCACAAACTCCAGAAGGTCGCGCAGACCTAGCGCACTTTCCTGCTGTAGTTGGTGTTCATGCAGGCGCGCTCGCAGCACAGTCAGTTCGGTGGCGGTTTGGTAGAGTACGCTCTCGTTTTCGTGCTCTAAGGCGCTTCGCAGTTTTGAACGCATGCTTGGCAGATCGGCTTCGCCGGTGCGGACTTCTTCGGTGCCGATCAGGCGGTCGAGCATGACCTCCAGCGTTTCGGTTTCTACCTGGGTGGCTAAACTCAAAAAGAGCAGCGCCACGGGGCGGAATTGCTCGTGATCGAGCAGCAGCCCGCTCCACGGTTTGCGGACATCTGCCGCTTGCCAGCTCAGTCGCCAAATGCTGCTCACCGGAAACTCCCAAAAACTGTAGCTCAGCATCTCCGGCCACAAGCTATCGGCCAACCGCTGGTTGCGGTCGTGCAGCGCCAGCACCAAGCGGCTCATGGTGAGAAGCTGGCGGATCACCGGCGCGTCCAGAATGTTTTCGCGCCGCTCGTAGCGCAGCGGCACGCCGCTCAAATACGGCACCAGTGGCTCCAAGTAGCGGTGCTTCGGTGCCAGCACGGCAATTTCGCTCGGGTTGACGCCGCCAGCGAGCAGCTGCTTGATGTGCTCTGCAATGCCGACCCGTTCGGCAATCTCGCTGCTGTATTCGGTGCGGGCCAGCGTGCATTTTGGCAGGTTGCCATTAGCCGCCACCAGCGCCTTTTCGAGCCCTGGCAGACTAGCAGTCAGGTTGTCGGCAATCTGGGCTGAAATGTTTTTGGCTGTCTCCAAAATCTCGGCCCGCGAGCGGTAATTTTCACTCAGGTTAATCACCAGCACATCGCGGAACATCCGGAAAAAGTCGAGCATGTTGCTGTACTGCGCGCCCTGAAAGGCGTAGATGGCTTGATCGTCGTCGCCCACCGCCAAGACGTTCGGTTTGCGCTCAACGGCCGGGTTGTCGGTGAGCAGTTCCACCAGCCGCAGCTGGGCTTGGTTGGTGTCTTGGAACTCATCGAGCAACAGATATTGGTAGCGTTCCTGCAGCGTGTACCGCAGGTCTTTATTGGTTTCCAGCACGTGAATGGCGCGCAAAATCATGTCGTCAAAATCGTACAGACCGCGGTCTTCGAGCGCCTGCGTGTAGGCTTCCAGCACGTTGGCCAGCTCGGCCATGCGGGCCGCTTCGAGCGCGCCGGCCAGCACGTATTGATTGTCGGCATTTTTGGCCAGCCAATCGTTTTTCCAGGCCGTGAGCGGCTTGGTTTTGCCGGTTTCGGCGGCTTCGGTCAGGGCTTTTTCGAGCTGCTGGGCAGCCAATTGCGCCAGGTTTTCGAACGGTGCTTTGATGCTCGTTTGCTCGGCCATCTGCGCCAGTTCCCCATAGATCTCACCAAACAGCGGCTCGGCCGTTGCCAGTTTGCTGGGCAGGCGCTTGGTGTAATCAGCCAGTGAGTCGGTGATGATTTTGCTGGCGGATTCGATCACCGCCAGGTTGCTGGCCGCGATGTCGCGCAGGTCTTTCGGCGTCAGCAAGCCGCGTTTGACCTCGCTGATGGTGCTCATCAGGTCGCCAATGTGGTGACGCAGCTGCTTGAGCGGGCTGCGATAGCTGAGGTTGTCCACGATGGTGGACAAGATTTGCCGCCGGCCCAGCTCGTCCACTGGCCGCTCCAGGCGCGTATCGATGAAATATTCCGGATAGCGGCGAATCAGGTCGCCACCGAAGGCGTGATAGGTGCTAATCTGCACATCGTAGGCGCTTTTGCCGATGAAGCGGGTTAGACGGTCGCGCATATTCTGCGCCCCACTTTCTGTGAATGTGAGGCACAAAATGTTCTGCGGCAGCGTGTCCGTTTCGCGCAAAATGTGTGCCACCCGCGCGCTCAGCAACTGCGTTTTGCCCGTGCCCGGCCCGGCCACCACCAGCACCGGCCCGTCAATCGCATTGACAGCCTGCTTTTGCGCCGCGTTCAGCGCGGCGTAGACTTTGTCGAACTCCTCCATGTACTAGTATTATCTCACGCTTGAGATCGATTGAGATCTGCGATGCTAGTAGAATAGTCATTTAGCTTTACACGCATGAGGCGCTCTGCATTATCCCCCAATCCGTCATTAGAAAGCTGTATATCTTCCCGCATGCATTTAAAGACCCGGGTCATGTTTACAAGAGTTGTTTTACTGTCGGCAGGGTTCTTCTCGTTAGCTCTAAATAAGTACTGCATAAAGTCACCGAAAGCGTTTATAACGTTAGGCGATGCATACAAGATACATTGCTCGTAGGCACTGTTGAGTCTTTTTACCATCTCCTTTTCTGGCAAGGTGCCCAGCTTCTCCTGTGATAATACCGTGAGGAGTAGAGAGATAACTTCAGAATAGGCGCTTCGTTTGTGTTCGGCATTTTTGCTAAAGAACTCTTGCTTCTTATCCAGATAGTGTTTTATAAAATAACCGACAAAACCGCCCCCTGCCAATGAGGCACCGACGCCTAACAATGCAATCTCTGCGTCGGTAATCGTCATGCGATGTTTGGTTCCTCGCCGTAAAGTTGCTTATATAGTTCAACATACAGGCTGTGGGCAATCTCAATTCCTGTATCCAAAGTTGCTTTGTTAATCTCACTCTGCCTGCCGTGAACTAATATGTTGCGTACCCAGTGGATTGCCTCAATCTGTTTTACCCCTATCTCGGTCAATAAGTCTGCGCCTCTGAGGTCTTTGGTAAGTTTTGTAATGCTGGTGTTGGCCGGAATATCTTTTGCTAAGCCGACAGTGGCGAACATTCTCAGGAGTCGCTCCACTTCAAAGGCGAGTGCCAAAAAGTTACCCTGAGCAGTGTCCATTAGCTGTATAGGCGCTGCTGCCTTTTCTGCTTCATCAAGTTTCTTAGGGCTGATTTGTACCTGTTGATCGGTCAGGGCGGTTTCACCCTCAAGATTCTTTAGTTTTTCTTCGCCTTTCCTGCCTCTCAGACCCCAAAAGTTAAAATCCTGTAGATCGGGAAAAATCGAGAGGAGCAGTAGCATTGCAGCTATTGTCACCTCGCCGTTTGACAGACTGATTGAATCGGACAGGATGGAAATGAATAATACGACAACCAATATCAGCCACGTCAGATACTTCACCATATACTACATCCTATAACACTTCCATAGTTTTTTGTACTCAAGGCCTGTTAATGCTGTCAACACTCATAGTACATCTGTTAAACTAAACAGATATGCAACAACCCAACACAGTAATAAGCGTAAAAGGCCTAAAGAAGTCCTACGGCAAAACCGAAGTGCTCAAGGGCGTGAACTTTAGCGTGCAGCGTGGCACCATGCTGGCGCTGCTGGGGCCGAATGGCGCGGGCAAAACTACCACGGTGCGCATCCTCAGTACTCTGCTGAAGGCCGATGCGGGCACGGTGACCATCGAAGGTCACGATGTGCTGAAAGAGGCGCAAGCGGTGCGCAGCGTGATTGGCCTGACGGGCCAGTCAGCCGCGGTGGATGAAATGCTTACGGGCCGCGAAAACTTGGTGATGATGGGCCGCTTGTATCGCCTGACCAAGGCCAGTGCCACAGCGCGGGCGGAAGAACTGCTGCAGGATTTCGATCTGGTAGAGGCGGGCGATCGCACGCTCAAAACCTACTCCGGTGGTATGCGCCGGCGCCTGGACCTGGCCGTCAGCCTCATTGCTACTCCGCCCATTATTTTTCTGGATGAACCGACTACCGGGCTGGATCCGCGCAGTCGCCAGGGCATGTGGGGCATTATCAAAAACCTGTTGGCCAGCGGCACAACCATTTTGCTGACCACGCAGTATCTGGAAGAGGCCGATCAGCTGGCGGATAACATTGTGGTGATAGATGGCGGCAAAGTGATTGCCGAAGGCACGCCCAAAGACCTCAAGG
Organism: Saccharimonadales bacterium (SeqCode); assembly: GCA_035479475.1. Taxonomy (GTDB): domain Bacteria; phylum Patescibacteriota; class Saccharimonadia; order Saccharimonadales; family UBA4665; genus JAJZCD01. Next base: position 58,837 of record DATIIP010000032.1, read on the forward strand.
CCAAAGTGGGTAAAGACCGACTGGAGCTAACATTCACCAGTGCTAAAACCTTGCAAAAAGCCACGGAGCTGCTCGGTAAAGCGGTGGTGGACACCGACGAAAAAGAAAACAGCCTGACCACCATGATCACCGACACCAACAAAGACGTGAAAGATGTGCTAGAAAAGCTAGACCGGGCCAAAGTGGCGGTGGCCAGCCTGAACGTGCACAAACCCACGCTCGACGACGTGTTCCTGAGCTTAACGGGCAAACAAACCAAAACCAGCACGCAAACGGAGGAGGCATAACATGGCGGCCGAACTACAATTCGAGCACAAACCCAAGCTGGTGCTGGCGTTGCAAGATTCACTACTCATGATTGCCCGCTCCAGCCGCCACATCATCCGCAACCGCGACCAGCTGCTCGGCACGTTCTTTCAGCCCATCATGTTCCTAGTGCTGTTTGTCTATGTCTTTGGTGGGGCTATTCACACCTCCACTGGTAGCTACATCAACTTTTTGCTGGCCGGGATTATCGTGCAAACGGCGGCATTTGGGTCTACCACCACGGCGCTGGGGGTGACCACTGACCTGCAAAAAGGTATTATGGACCGGTTCCGCAGCCTGCCGATGTTTAACTTGGCGGTGTTGACCGGCCACGTGGTGTCGGACCTGTTCCGTACCATGATCTCTAGCACGGTGATGATTCTGGTGGGCCTGGCAATTGGTTTTCGCCCGCACGCCAGTTTTACCGACTGGCTGCTGATAACCGGCATCTTGCTGCTCTTTACCCTGGCCTTTTCTTGGCTGAGCGCCATTATGGGGCTGATCGCTAAAAGCGTGGAGGGCGTACAGTGGCTGGGCTTTGTGCTGGTGTTCCCGCTGACGTTCGCTAGTAGCGCGTTTGTGCCCACGGCCGGTATGGCCAAAGGGCTCAAGATATTTGCTGAAAACCAGCCCATTACCCAGGTGGTAAACGCCGTGCGCTCGCTCATGAATGGCCTACCCGTAGGCAACACGGTGTGGCTTTCTGTGGTGTGGTGCCTAGGCATCCTGGCGGTCGGCATTCCCCTATCTAGCTACATGTTCCGCAAAAAGACCACTAGCTAAAACTTGCCTTTGCGCGAGTCGCAACAAATGGTATAAGTATGTGTAGTAAACACGGAGGGTTACAACATGTCTAACGGACTCACCAAACCGCCGCTCGAAGCGGCACAAGAGACACTAACGAGCTACAGACATGCTGTTCGAGACGTGGCGTTAGCATCTGACGCCTCGGTGAGTAATCGAATCAGGGACCTTTTTGCACTACAGGAAGGCAGTGATCTTGGGATACAGACCGCAATGGACTGTTTGTATCGGGCAGAATGGAATCCAGTAGCGATCAAAACGCTTGGAGGTGTTGCGGTAGGCCTTCTGAATCCACAACACGCCTGGGACATCGCCGTACTTGAACAGCCGCCTGGGCAGAACCGGTCGGCAGGTAGTCAGCTTGGTTTGATTGCCAAGTTTAGGCATCTGCGTTTGCTGAGTCCGTACGTGGACATTACGGGACATAGCTATGGGGGTGGAGGTATCAGAACAGAGGTAGGACCGGGCATAAAAAAGCCGGACCAAACCGCAGTGCCCGTAAATCTGCCCGGGAACTTCGGCGATGAGTTCTTTGTAACACGACTGCGAAACATACCCACTGCTGTGACGTTGGGGTGGCCAGATATTCGTGACCACATAGGCGACGGTGAATCCGACGACCATCGAAAAGCTTTACAGGACGCCCTGGTTGTAGCAATAGATGAGATAAGTTTCGAGCGAGGGGCTGCCTCAGCTAGTATATCTCAGCAATCGTAGACTAAGCCACTGAGCCGCAAGTATCACACAAGTGCTGATCTTGCAGCGCATGGGCCCACTGCAGCGCGGCGTCGGGCAGTGGTTCGATGTCGGTAAAGGCTACAAAATCGCCAGCTTCGCGCAGGAACCAACCTAGCTTGCCGTACATGTGCACGTTGCCCCACTCCACGGCTGCCCAGCGCGGGCCAGCCGGTGTGACGTAGACGGGCTTCTTGGGGCGATAAGCCAATTTCGGCTCGTTTTCGGCTTCTTTTACGAAGTTGTGGGCGATGAATTCGGCGTCGTAGACGGCGGTTTGGGCCATGCCGCTGTACATGGTTTCGGCGTTGTCGCCGATCACGTAAATATCTTTCTCGGCGCGCAAGAACTCATCTACCACTACCTTTTTACGGGGGCTCAGCACAAAGCTGTTGGCGTCAAAGAACGGGTTGTTGGCCTGCCCGGCGGTCCACACTACGGTGTGACTACGGATGGGCTTGCCACCGACGGTTAGTTCGTCGGCGGTTTCGCCCTGCACGGCCTCGCCCAAATACAGTGTGACGCCCAGGCGGCGCAAACGGCGCTCGATGGCTTTGCCAACGCTCTTGGGCATGCGCGGCATCAGGTGCTTGTTGCCTTCCACGAGGTCGATGTGCACCGGCCGGTCGGTAACGCCATGATGTTTCATAATGAAATGTAGATACTGGCCTAGCGCACCAGCTAGCTCGATACCGGTGGGGCCGCCGCCGACGATAACGTAGTTGAGGTCGGGTTTGTGGTCGGCCGTGATCTGTTCGTGCAGGTGCCGCTTGAGTTCCTCGGCCTCGCCGATAGATTTGACACCGAAGCTGAATTCGGGCAGCCCGGGAATGCCAAAGTAGTTAGTAACCACGCCCAGCGCCAGCACCAGCTTGTCGTAGTTGACGCTGGTTTTGTTATCCAGCGTTAAGGTTTTGGTGGCGCGGTCTACAGCCATGGCCTTGCCTTCTACAAATTTGACATCGGTGTGCTGGAGCAGGTGTTTGATAGGGATACTACTCTGCGCCCGTGTGCCGCCGGTGGCGGTGTGGTACAGCGTGGGAAAATACCAAAAGTCAGGTCGTTCAGATACGAGTGTGACTTCGAACCTAGAGGGGTACTTGGCGAGTTCCAGGGCTGTTTTGACGCCACCGAAGCCGCCGCCCACGACTACGATGTGTTGTCTTTGAGGTTTTTCCATCTTGCCGTCATTGTAGCAATAACCACAAGCGTAGTGCAACCTAAAGGGGCGTGCCAGTGCACTGCATTAAAATTTAGGTAGCTAGTTTCTCATCGGTAATAAAGGCGATGCCTATATGCACTGAGTAGTCCGGTGTCTTTACATCGTGCAGTACACCGCGTGGGAGCAACAAGACGTCGCCCGGATTTAGGATTAAAGTGGGTGTGGCATCGGGTTTATCGGCGCCTTCTCCCAAGAGCCAAGCCTTTGCACCCAGTTGTTGCACAATTGCTCCGTACCAGTCATCTCGATGCGGCCCAAGGTTTTGATCCCCCGCACTCGACTCATATACGGTACACGCCACTCTACAACCGGCTAACTTCATGAACAGTCGGG
>DATIIP010000033.1:0-76854 GCA_035479475.1 Saccharimonadales bacterium (SeqCode)
AAATAATTGGCATGTGCTTCTGCTCGGAAGACTTTAGCAAGCTAGATCTGACTTTTAACGATCGATTCTTTTAGAAACGACAGCTAATTCACAGTTACGGCATAGTTCTCGAATTGCACGAGATTCCAGCTCAAGTTGTTAATGGTTCTAGTAGTGTAGCAGTCGACGCTTACGCTAGATATAGTATTTTTGTATACAATTTGACGAGCCGAAGAGACATTTTGTCATGCTTTCCTTGGCACCTCCGCACGAGGGCATGCTACTTTAGAGCATGCCCGAAGCCCAGGACCAGTGCCTGGAATAAAAATAATTGTCTGGCTGTAGCGTTACACCGCTTACGGTATACTAAAGGAAATGGATGGGCACAAACTCCCCTATTACCGACTTTCGGGTCCTGAAACACTGGACGACCTGCGCAGCCAAGAAGACGGCCTAAGCAAAGCCGAAGCGGCCGATCGCCTGCGCCACATTGGCAAGAACCAGCTGGAGCGCGCCAAACACACCCCAGCATGGGTCATCTTTATCCGCCAGTTTAAAAACCTGCTAGTGCTCATACTGGTGGTTAGCGCCGGTTTCTCGTTCTACCTGCGTGATGGCAGAACCGCCACTATTTTGCTGGCCATCGCCCTAATGAACGCCATTGTCGGCTTTTTTCAGGAACACAAAGCCGAAAGCCTGCTAGCTAGCTTGGAGCGGCTCATGGTGCCGCATGCCAAAGTACTGCGCCGTGGCAAAGTCCAAGAAATAGATAGCAGCGAGCTGGTTCCAGGCGATGTGATCTACATAGAGGCTGGCGACAGCGTCCCCGCCGACGCCCGCGTGCTCGTTGAGGACGAACTAGCCACCAACGATTTTGCCCTAACCGGCGAAAGTCAGCCGGCCCGCAAGTTCAAGCACCCCATTAGCGCCGAAGTCCCTGTGGGCAACCGCCACAACATGATCTTTATGGGTACCACCGTCGCTTTGGGTAATGGCCGCGCCGTGGTCATTGGCACCGGCATGCATACCGAGCTGGGCCGCATTGCTGGTTTAACCCAAACAACGCACGCCGACCCCTCTCCCTTGCAGCGCGAAATGAACAACCTGGGCATTCGCCTGACCCAGGGCACGTTGCTGCTAGCCGCCGTGCTGACCGTCATCGAGCTGCAGTCGAACCTTGGCCTTAAAACTTCCCTGCTGTTCGCTATCAGCATTGCCGCCGCCATGATCCCCAACGGCCTGTTGGCCGAGGTCAACATTACCCTGGCCCAAACAGCGGCCCGGATGGCCAAAGCTCGCGCTCTCGTCAAAAAGCTCAGTGCCGTCGAAACGCTGGGCGCCACCAGCATCATTGCCACCGACAAAACCGGTACCCTTACCAAAAACGAAATGACCGTTACCCAGGCGCTGATCGGCAAAACGCAGTACAGAATCAGTGGCACCGGCTACGAAATGAACGGTGCCGTGTGTGACGCCAAAAACAAGCCGCTCAGCGGCAAGACCCTGCAAGACCTGCACCTCTTTTTCGAAACCGGCGCTCTAGCCAGCAACGCCGAGATCAACCCGCCCGACGACGAACACGCCGTGTGGTACGTGGTAGGCGACCCCACCGAAGGTGCCCTCATCACCCTAGCGCGCAAAGCCGGCCTGGAGCCCACCCACCTGAACGAACGCTTTCCGGAGCGCAAAGAATACGCCTTCGATAGCGCCCGCAAGCGCATGACCAGCATACGCGAAGTCGACGGCCAGCTCTACGCTTTTGTAAAGGGCGCACCCGAGAGTATTTTGGAATGCAGCACCGACCTATGGGACCACGGCCATACTCGCCCGCTTAGCGAGCGCGACCGCAAATTCTTCCTAAACTACAACGAACAGCACGCTGCAGCCGCCGAGCGCAACCTAGCATTCGCCTACCGCGTACTTCCCAAAGGTTTTAATCCGCTTAAGCACCATCTGGAAGATGCCGAGCAAGACCTGACGTTCCTCGGTATGGTCAGTATGGTCGACCCGCTGCGCGATGAGGTCCCGGCTGCCATGGTGGCCGCCCAGAACGCCCACGTCAAAGTCTCAATCATCACTGGTGATTACCCCACCACCGCCCAGGCCATTGCCCGCAAGGCGGGCCTGAACGACGGCGACATCAGCGTGGTGATGGGCGACGAGCTGCCGCACCTAGCCGACGCCCAGGTACTCACGATGTTGCTGCGCGGCGGCGCCGTTTTTAGCCGCGTTAGCCCCGAAGACAAACTCCGCATCGTAGAACTCGCCAAGGCCAGTCACCACGTGGTGGCCGTAACGGGCGATGGCATCAATGACGCGCCCGCCCTCAAACGCGCCGACATCGGCGTCGCCATGGGCCGCACCGGCACCGACGTCGCCAAACAAGCCGCCGAGATCGTCCTGTTGGATGACAGCTTTAGCACCCTCGTCACCGCCATCGAACAAGGCCGCCTCACCTTCCAAAACATCAAAAAAGCCGCCCGCTGCGCCCTCACCGATAACGCTGGCGAACTCATCACCGTACTCATTAGTTTGGCCGCTACAGCCATCTGGGGTATCCCGGCCGCCATCACTGCCATCCAGATTCTGGCGGTCGACATCGTGGCCGAAATGTTCCCTATCACCGCACTCGGCTGGGACCCAGCGGTGGGACGGCTGATGCGCGAACACCCGCGCAATCAGGCAGACCACCTCATCAACCGCAAAACCGTCTTCGAATTCGTGGGCTTTGGCCTGCTAGCGGCCTGCCTGAGCTACGCCAACTTCTTGCTCTTTTTTGCCCGCAACCACCTGAGTCCACTGCACGTTGCCACTCACGCCGCGCCCTATTTGCAAGCCAGCATCCTCACCTACGTCACGCTGGTACTTTGCCAGTTTATGAACCTGCTGCTGGTGCGCTCTCAAGGCCAGCCGCTGTTTAGTAGCTACCTGTGGAGCAACAAAAAATTGCTCAGCGCCTTTGCCATCTCGCTGTTTTGTATTCTGAACATTGTCTATAACCCGCTGGTACAGCCTTATTTTGGCGCCCACAGCCTGAGCCCTGCCGATTGGCTCACCGCCATTGCTGCCGCCACACTCTACACGCTGGCCCGACTCTTTCACCGCCACACCAAGGCTACCAGCCGGAAAGAACTACTTAAGAAGAGCGGCGCACACGGCCACTTAAAACACGTCCTAGCCAATCACTAATGAGCCGCCTGCGCCTACCCTCTGCCGGTATCTGCGGCGCCTCCACAGTAGGCTGGTCGTCTTGCTGGATTACAGGTGGTTCCTCGGGCGGCCGCTGTAGTTCCTGCAGTCGGGTCAACTCTGCCCGATTACTCTCGTACCGAGCCAAAAGGTCATCGTAAGCCGGCCCACGCAGCCGTCGATCGGCGTACAGGTGCTGCATACTCGACAGCTGACCGGCCAGCGTACCTTCTAGGCTAGTAATTGCAAGCTCGCGCTCGTACTGTTCCCGCGCAGCCAACTCGGCTTTGTAGTTCGTGCGTACGTCTTTGTCGATCATCCGGGCGATCTCACCCAGGTAGAGCTGCATGGTGGCGGTTTCTGACGCACTCGTGGCAGCGACCGTAACTTGTATATCACCCCGGCCCAACTGCTGCAGCGTCAGCAAGAAATCGCGTGTCATCCGATCGGCATGCGGGTTGCTGGTCACAAAGAGCACCCGTGCGCCGGGCCGCACATCGCAGGTCGCCAGCCATTCTGCTGCCGTGCTCTTGGTATCCGGACGCGCATCTCCTTGGCGACGTTCAACTGCCGGCGCATTCATAATCTTAAACGCCCTGCCGTCGGGCGTGGTGTATTCATAACTCGTTACCAGTCGGGATGGCACACCCGGGAACACAGGCTGCAAAGTGTCATGAGGATTCTGTAGATCGGTGAGTTGCAGGTTGATCCGGCGCGGCTGGAGTGCACCGGCGACCCGCTTGCCCAATGCAATGCGTGCTTGTTCTGTCTCAGTCAAACCCCATTGGTTGTCTTCGCCCCACCTGCCGTCTTTCTGTGATTTCTGTACCCATGAGTCAGCCGTAATGTCGAAGCCAGCAAGGCGCCCCCCTGTCGAAAGCAGCTCCTCGTCTGTACCATCACGCTCCTCGCGCGGCCGTTGGCCGACAGCGATGTTCACTTCACCAATCTGCACACCATGCTCTCGCACAGCCGTTTCCTCGGTGCCAATCCTGCGGTACAGCGCTGTTGTGGTGCCACCGGCAACAAAGGCGTGGTCGAAAACCGCGCCATCCGGCGGCAGCTTTTCGTCTACCAAACCAAATTGTCGAAAGTATGGCAAGGCGGCGGCAAATTCTTCGGGGGTAAATTTGTCTTTCTTCGCACGGTCGCCATGCTCCACACCAATCAGCCCCTGGCGCAGGTACTGCAAGAACGCTGGATCAGTTGGATCGTCCGACCACCTATCAGCCCGGCCCATGGCGGTAAACATATCGCGCAAGGCAGTGTGATTGGGGGCGTAGAAATCGCCGGTTTCAATAAAACGCTCAGTGTTCGCAACGGCTACAGCCGTTTTCCAGTCGTCCCAACTGCAATTAACCTGCTCACTCATAAATCAAAACTTCTCCGCGGTATATCAATCAATACTAAGCATCATATTATACAACTTTTTCCTCCCTGATACAATCACAAGGCCTCCTGCTGCACTTCGGTAAATGGCCGGAGTGCGGTACAATACCCACCAATGAGTGGACAAAACGTGAAAGTAATCTGCCTGCTAGGCATGCCCGGCGCCGGTAAAAGCTCCTGTGTGACGCATTTGGAGCAAAAGGGCTGGCCATCGGTCTACTTCGGCGGCATTACCATCGACGAGGTCAAAGCCCGCGGCCTGGAAGTAAACGAAGCCAACGAGAAGTTAGTACGCGAAGATATCCGCGCCAAAGAAGGCATCGGCGCCTATGCAGTGCGCATCGTTGCCAAAATTGATGCATTGGTAGCCGAAGGTCAGCAGGTTGTAATTGCCGACGGCCTGTACGGCTGGACCGAATACAAGACCTTCAAGGAAAAATACGGTGACAATGCGGTGATGATTGCCATCGTTGCCCCGCGGCACTTGCGCCACGAGCGTTTAGCGCGCCGTCCAGTGCGGCCCCTTAGCGAGGCCGACGCCACTGCCCGCGATTACGCCGAAATCGAAAAGCTGGAAAAGGGCGGTCCGATTGCCAACGCCGACTACACTATCGTCAACGATGGCACAGTTGAGACCATGCTAACCAAGCTCGATGGTATCTTGGGCGAGTTCTTAGCCTAATAGAGCGCTACTTGATGTAATCGTGCAGCTTACGCGCGTCTTTGTGCTTGCGTAGTTTGGCCAGCGCTTTGGCTTCGATTTGGCGGATACGTTCGCGGGTGACGCTAAACTCTTGGCCGACTTCTTCCAGCGTGTGCTGCTTGCCGTCTTCCAGGCCAAAGCGCAGTTTGAGGATCTTTTGTTCGCGCTCGGTCAGGGCGCCCAGCATGTCTTTGACCTGCTCTTTCAGCAGCTGACTGGTGGCACTTTCTTCGGGCGTAATGGTGTCTTCGTCTTCGATGAAGTCGGCCAGGACTGATTCTTCTTCGTCGTCACGGATGCTCGCATCCAGGCTGGAAATGTCCTGCTTGATCTTCATAATGTGCTCAACCTTGGTCTCGTCGATCTCCATTTCTTTGGCGATCTCGGCATTGGTGGGCTCACGGTTCAGTTCTTGGGTCAGGCGACGCTGGGTACGCAGCAGCTTGTTGATGGTTTCGACCATGTGCACGGGGATGCGGATGGTGCGGGCCTGGTCGGCGATGGCGCGGGTAATAGCCTGGCGAATCCACCAGGTGGCGTAGGTACTAAATTTGAAACCCTTATCTGGGTCGAACTTTTCGACGGCGCGCAGCAAGCCGGTGTTGCCTTCTTCGATCAGGTCCAATAGGTCGAGCCCGCGGCCCACATAACGTTTAGCAATCGAAACCACCAAGCGCAGGTTGGCCTCGGCCATCTGGTCTTTGGCCTCTTTTTCGCCGGCTACCACACGCTTAGCCAGCGCTAGCTCGTCTTCGGCGTTCAGCAGCGGAATCTTACCGATCTCACGCAGGTACAGGCGCACACTATCGTCGGCAATGTCGTCTAGGTAGGCCTGATCCTCCAGTACTACCTCTTCTTCGTCATCAATCAGCCACTCGTCACTCAGATCGGCCGCAGCGGGCTCCTCGGCAGCTTTTACTTCTATGCCCAGTTCGGCCAGCTCGGTATACAGCGCATCCAGGAGCTCCACGTTTTCCGGGCTATCCGGAATCTTGGCAGTGATGTCTTTGGCATCAATGCTACCAGCCTTTTTAGCCTGCTCAAGCAAATCGGCCTTGGTTTGGACTAAGGCGTCAAGCTGTTTCTTGTCGTTCTTATCTGCGGAATCATCCTTCTTGTCGTTCTTCTTGGCTGCCACTAGTGTTCTCCTCTTAGATTATCGCGTAATAGTTTGTCGAGTTCGGCCGAGCGCTTGAGTAGCGCATAAGCTTCTTCGGGATTGGCGGTTTGTTGTAGTGCAGATAGTCGACTTTTCTCCGTATCTACATATTTTTTGATAATTTTGAATTGTAATTCAGCGGCTGCGTAGCCAAGCTCTGTAAGATCGTTGTCTTGATAGAGCGTCTCGTAGACTAATGACAATATTTTAGCATAGTCTGCAAACTTTTGCAGCATCTCTTTATCGCCGCCGTCGTAGTCTGGGTGGGCTTGCAAAAAGCTGAATACTTTTTCGGCTTGGTCGTTCACAAACATGTCGGTGTTTAGCGAATATAAATACTGCCTGAGCTTGGGCTGGAGCAATGCGATAGCCATCAGATGCTCCTCATTACGACCCCGTTCAAACAGATCACGATCCATGGTTTGAGCTTGCTGCTGCACGCTGCGGCGACGCACTGGCTGGGTCTCGTCCTCTACGCCAGATAGTTTTGTACTCAAGGCCGCTTTATTCACGCTCAGCAGTTCAGCCAGTTTGCCAATGTAGTGGTCTTGCTCCACGCTATCGGGCAGTTGGCGCACCACGCGCAGCACCACGTCGCTCAGTTCTTTTTTGCCCTGGGCAGTTCCTAGATCTAGCTGCTGCACGTAGCGGTCAATCAGCCAATCCACCGCATATTGGGGTTTGGTAATGATATCTTGCCAAATTCTGACATCCTGCTTGATGAGCTCATCGGGGTCTTTGCCGCTGGGGATGGTAATGACGCTCAGTTGCACACCCACCTTGGCCGCCAGCGGAATAGCCCGCTCGGTGGCAGCGATGCCGGCGCGGTCGGCGTCAAAGCTCAGGCGGATGTCGCCGGTGAGCCTGGACATGGCTTTGAGGTGCGGCTCGGTCAGCGCCGTCCCGGCGGTAGCCACCACCTGGCGTACACCGGCTTGGTGACTCTGAATCACATCCAGCTGGCCTTCCGTGAGCACCACAAACTTGCTTTTGCGAATGGCGTCTTTGGCCAAATGCAGACCAAACACATGGCGGCTTTTATCGTAGAGCGGCGTGGCTGGTGTGTTGACGTATTTGGGTGCATCCGGGTTGTCTTCCAGCAGCCGTGCCGTAAAGCCCACCACCCGGCCGCTGGCATCGCACAGCGGCACCATCAGCCGTCCACGGAACATATCACCGCCCCGCTGGCCGCTTAGGCCTGCCAGCTTAATTTCCTGCGTCGTAAAACCCTTGTTCTGCAAAAACTGTACCAGTGCGCCACCGGTGTTCGGGCTGTAGCCCAGCCGCCATTCCAGCGCCGTAGCCTTGCTAAACGCCCGTTTTTTGAGCGCGTACTCCAGCGCCGTTTTGTTCTTGCTAAATTGCGTTTGATAAAAATGCGTGGCCAGCTCCAGCGCCTCATACAGGCGCTCTTTGCTTTTGCCGCTCGGTCCGCGTGCAGCTCCGGGCTGTTTGTACTGGTCCAGATCAATCCCGGCCCGCCGCGCTAGCAGCTCTAACGCAGCGCGAAAATCCAGGCCTTCCACTTCCATTACAAAGCTGAACATGTCACCACCGCGGCCCGAAGAAAAATCGTGCCAAATCTGCTTATCCGGGCTCACCACAAAGCTCGGCGTCCGCTCCGGGTTGAACGGGCTCAGCCCCTTCCAGCTGCGCCCCGCCCGTTTGAGCTGCACGTACTCGCCGATCACATCTTCGATGCTCAGGCGGTTTTTGATCTCTTCTTTGGGGTCCATCTCTGTTACCTATTGTACGGCCTTCATCTCTACCCCCCAAATCTGCTACTATTAACCATAAGCATGCAGCCCAACCAACCGCAACCAATTCCGCCCCTCGGGCCCAATTCACAACCTCCCGTTCCAGGGCAGGAATACACCACCGACCCCCTGGCCGTTTTGGCCGAGGAACACGGGCCGCTCTTGCCCGGTCCCGGCCAGCGTCATTTTCGGCATGATGTAAAGCAGCACGAGAACGGCCAATACGAGGTTGTCCCCCCTATCAGCAATACCGGCAGCGCCAGTGGCCACAACCCCTATGAGTTCATCATCAACCCAGACACCACTAAACGCCGTTCCGGGCCACTCTTGGGCAAGTTGTCGTTTACCAAACAAATCGGATTGTTAGTGGGCGGCGTGGCAGTTCTGCTGATTGTGGCGGCCGTCGTCATTTCGGCGCTGGGGCCCAAGAGCAGCTTGCCAGGGCTGATCAGCCTGGCTCAGCGCCAGCAGGAGATTATTCGCATTGCCACCATTAGCGCCGACAAAACCAGCAGCTCCACCACCAAGAACTTTGTGATCAATACCGAGCTGGCCATGCTCAGCAGCCAAACGCAGATCCTTACCTATCTAGGCGATCACGGGACCAAATTGGGCACCAAAGTGTTGGCGCTAGACCAAGACCCCAAAACCGACCTGCTACTCACCAACGCCGCTGCTGCCAATAACTACGACTCGGCAGTCACCCAAGCCCTCACCTCGCAGCTCAACACCTACCTTTCGCTCCTGCAAACCACTTTTAAACAAGCCGCTAGCCCCACTACCAAAAAGCTCCTGCAGAACGATTTTAGCGCTGCGCACGATTTGCTCGACCAGGCCAAGAGCTTGTCGCCTGCCAGCAGCTAGTTACACCGCATCGCTCCTGTATTTAATGTAGCAGGCCTGATGCACTAGCCAGCCACAACCAGATCGTAACTGTGGCGGATCAGCGTCTGCACCTCGTCCCATGGTAGCTCGCCGCTCAGCACCAGCGTGTTCCAGTGCTTTTTGTTCAGGTGGTAGCCCGGCATAACTGTCACGTACTTTTCGCGCAGCACATTGCTCAGCTGCGGGTCGCATTTTAGGCTGAGATTGATTGGCTCTTTCTTTTCAGAGATAAGCGCGAACATTTTGTCGCCCACCTTGTACACCGCCACGTCTTCGCCAAAGGGGTAATCGAGGCGGGTGTTCGGCATGCTCAGCAGATATTCTTCTACCGTTTTGTGATCCATCATAGATTTGATTGTACCAGATGGTGAACAGAGGTGGAAGCTAGGGCTTAACTCGGCAGCCGCCATTGACCGAGTTTCAGCGTCTGCCAAAATCGTCGCTTTGCTGACGTATTAATCCCCTGACGCTTCTGCCAACGTTTGTACGCTCTGTCTAGAGCTTTTGCCATAACATGCACGTTGCGCCAGGTGTCAGCGATGTTGTAGGGCGCTTCGTACCGCCTGTCGTATTGGATGCCACGCAACCGATGACCCGCGTGAAATAGATAGGTCTTCTCATAAGAATCACCTAGGAATCGAGCCACAGTGGGCTTCATTTCATCTGATAGAAATTTGCCGTCGGCATACTCTATAAAGAACTTACCGGGCAGTGTTATAAGCTTACATTCAAATCACGTCTCTAGCGTGTCGTAAAGACTATAATGACATTGACTATGGAGGCTACAACTGTAAATGCGGAAAACATTCTGTAAAATACATGGTTCGTGTCTTCTCGATTGTCCTTGTAATAGGTTAATGCTATCGTTGATACACCAAAAACCACAGCCGGGAGCGAGAACCAGTAGACAAAGATGGAGAGCGTGGCAAATACCACCCCAAAAAGTGCAAAGTCGTTGAGACGTGTGCGTGCAGGCTCCTTTAATTCATAGCGCTTATTCACTTTTCTTATCAAAAGCAAGAGACCAATCGAACAGCCAATTAGCAGAATTGCAATGCCGCCCAATAGAGCATCACTCAAAGGTATAAGCCCAGAGGAGTGTGTCCTATCTGCGTAGATTCCGTAATCGGTAATTCTTTTCAGGGCATACGTGAGTAGACTTAGGCCTATAATGCTCGCTGCCAATGCTAACCATGCAATTTTCTTAGCTTTTAGTCCTTCCACCGTATTCCTCCTTACATTCTCTTGGGGGGCCTTCTTATCTCACGGGTTACACTGCGCTGCAACGGTTGACCAGTAGCCTACGTCCGGTCGGCTGCTATCCAGGTTCCAGCTCTCTTTGTTCGGTGCACGAAGTCTAACAAATTCCCAGTGACAGAAAAACTGATCCTGCAGGTTTTTACGGTTGGCGGTTGGCGCTAGCGACTTAACTTGATTCCACGCTTCCAAACCATTTCTGGCATCTGTAACTCTACCCAATTTAGTCGGATATACCCTCAGTGTATCACCTCTTTTTATGACCTTATCAATATATCTGGGTGGCCGTGGTGTTGTATGCTTGCCAGTAAAGAAATGGACGTTCTTAAAGAGGTTCTTCCAGCTTATACTGTTTTGCCCACTCAAATCATTATCATTCACTGGATCCTGGGGATATACATAGTCATTGGTATTGCCGCCTTCTACTGGGTCTATCTGGGCGAATAATCCAAGATGAGAGCTGTACAAGCGACTACCCATTTGGATATAGCCGTGGTCTACGGTATTGCTAAAGGTAAACATTTCGCTGGAGCCCTTGTAGCCGAAGAAGTCACCGTCGGCATTGGAGGGGTTGGGTGTGGTTATGATGTTGCCGAATGGATCGTACTCATATGTCCAGGCACCGGCACTGCCGTCCCCATTTGCAACGGCAAAGATATCTCCGTTCATATCAGGCAGCGAGTAAACGTTACTAAAGCTGCTCGGGTTACTAATCTGACTGCCCTGTATGGTTAAAATGACATTTCCTGGCAATTGAACATATCGTGCGGTTAAGCTAGAGCCCGAGAAATAGGAAGCTATTGGTGTACTAGTAGAGTCCGCATACACACGATAGGCAGACGCGTTGCTGCTGTAAGTCTGACGATTTATGGCATCAAACGTCTGCTTAGTACTGAATTCGCTCATGTAGACCGCGCGATCTGACGAATCGTATTCGATACCAGTTTGCGAGCTGCTGCCTTTGGAAAGGTTCCCGTGCGCATCATAGGTCTCGGTGGTGTAGTCGCTGTCGTTGGACTTGATGAGCCGATCTGCATAGTCGTAGCAGTATGTGGTACTCGTGATGCCGTTGATGGACTGTGAAGTGCGGTCGCCGTCTTTGCCAGCATTGGTGTTGTATGTTCCTGTGCAGCCTGTCGGGGTGCCATAGTTGTATCCAAAGGTCGTCGCACCAAGCCTAGCCGAGGTCAGCCTACTGGCCTTGTCGTATGTATAGGTTTTAGCCATAGCATTTTCTGTGCCTGATACGACTTGCCCGGACTGGCTGAGCGTCACCGCATCGGCAATAGTTGTGCCAGGAGCGCTTGTGCCTCTAGTATAGGTAACACCACTCTGGCTACCTAAGGTGTCATACGACACAGTCAGCTTCAGCACACCAGCGGCATTGTATGCAACCGCACTAAGTCTACCGTAGGCGTCATAGGTGGGCGTGGCAATGGTAATTCCTGCCAGTTTTTGCGTCGCCAGTCGGTTGTAATTATCGTATGTATAGCTTTCTGTACCGACGCCCGATTTAGTAATTAGTCTGCCAAGATTATCATAGACATAGGTAGTGCCATACAAATTATGGGTTGTACCGATGATCTGTTCATCGGTGTAAGCCGTTAGTCGCCCTAGCAGGTCATTGGTGCTTGTTAGCGTACCGCTGCCGTCAGCTACTGTGTTCACTAGCGGGTTACCGAGGTAAGCATAGTTGGAGGTTATAGTTCGTGCAGAGCGTGTAACGTGAGTGGTATTTGCAAGCGCCGGATATGTTTGCTGCGTGACTCTGCCCCGGCTATCGTAGGTCGTACATTTCCAGGGGTCGGTATTGATGCGAGCTGCAACTATGCGGCCGGCGTTATCATAGACATTCTCTGTTGTAACTGGAGTCTGCGAACCTGCACCATCGGGGTCAGGGCCGGTTGTAATCTTGAGCATGCCGGCCTGCGAGAACGTCTGGCTAACATTGCACGGGTTTTGTCGGGTTTCGGTGGCGCCGTAATAGCTGTAGTTTGTAGTTACCCCGCCTGGAAGTGCCTTAGAGAGTTGTCTGAGGAAGCTACCGGTCGCCCCTTGCGTTTCATAGGTGTAGCTCGTGGTTAGTGCCAGGCCAGACGGATCAACCGTATCGGATTGCACTAAACCTAGTTCTGGGTGAGTACCATAATTGTGCGTCGTTACTTGGTTGCCCACGCTGGCGCTGGAATCGTACGTGGTGTCGGTGGTATCCAGACCGTACAGCGGCGTCAGCAAACTGCCCAGCGAACTGGTTTCGCTGCCGCCGGGAGGCGTCATGTAGAGCTCCAGGCGGGCGTTGGTGTCGCCCAGCTTGTTGTAGTAATCTAGGCGCACACGATGCCAGTTTTGGGTGTCGTCGCCTGCGTTGTAGGTAGCAGCAAACGTACCGGTGGGGTGCGAACGCTGCGCGCCGTCGGTCCAATCGTTGACGATCAGGTTGTCATCGATCCACAGCCGTACGCCATCGTTGGAGAACACACGGAAGTTGTACGTACCAGTGGTGGTTAAGTGAATATCGCCGGTCAGGCTGGCGCCCCAGCCGTCGCCGCTGTCGGGCGTGAACGGCGGCGTGCCGTTCCAGGTTTGCAGAACATCGCCGTTACTCGGACCGATGCCGGTAGCATGACTCTTAGGCGCGCCGAACAACACAGCGGTGCTGCCGCCGGTGCCGTTGGTGGCGCTGACTTCGTTGTAATAGGCGGTGGCCAGGCCGTTAATGCCTTGATCGTACCCAGTCTGGTCGTGCGGTACCTGCGGCGTGTAGTCGGTGGGCGTAGTGAGCGGTTTGCGGTCGGTGCCAAACCAAGTGGATGGAGCCGGGCCGTAGGTGTCGGTCAGGCGGCTGGCGTAATCGTAGAGGTACGTGGTTTCCAAGCCAGTCGGCTCGGTGCTTGAAAGTGTTAGGTCTTTTTTGGCATCCCACACCGTGGTTGTGGTGAGGTTGGCTACGTCGGTATCAGTCAGGGTGCGGAAGGTGCCATCGTACGTTACTTTGCGGGTAAAGCCATTCGGCTCGGTGGCGTTGGTAACGTGCATGAGCGCGGTATTGTTGGGCAAATACGTGTAGGTGTGTGCCAACGGCGTAGCGCCAGCGGTGGCAGCTGGCAACGTTACACCAACTGCTCGGCCCAGAGCGTCGTAGGATATAGCCGTATAGGTAGTGGCATCATCCGCGCGAACACCGGCGCTAACTGCATCGTAGGCCAGACTATCTCGTACCTGCACAATGCGCCCGGCAGTGTCATAGCCGTAATCGGTAGTTTCGGAACCCGGCGCCACGATGCGCGACAAACGGGGGTTACCATTGCCATCGGCCTTGTAAAAGAAGCTAGTGGTGTTGCCGTCGGAAGTAGTGGCGGCACAAACGTACTGCGTAGACGTAGCGGCCAAGAAGCCAGATGGCGCAGTCGGACAACTATTGGGCGAATCGCTGCCGTAGTACACCTTAAGCCAGCGCGAACCGCTGACCGGGTCGCTGATTTGCGTTAAATGCACCGGTGAGCCATTGGACGTGCCGTAGGTGTATTGCAACGCAGCCGGGTGTAAGTCGTCGGTGGCGGATGTAACCGAGCGGATGGTGCCATCGGTGTTAAAGACGTACGTTTGGCCATCGCTATCTTGCAGTGTTACCGTGCCATCACCATTCCGGATCATTTGTCCGACCTCACCCGCTGGCGGTGTAAAACCGCCGTTCACATAGGTGTATTCATGCGATTGACCCTGAGAATCGTACAGCGTGACTGCCGATGGGTTGATGACTGCGTAATCATAGTTGGCGGTGCCATCGGCGTCCAAGCTCAAGTTCCAGCCATCGGGCAACACTTGGGTGCCGGGCGACAATGAGGTTGAGCTGACCGGCACACCTTGGGCGTTGCCCTGATTCCCCTGCTCCACGTACAGCCCCATTTGGGCATTACCCGTGTTCTCGTAATATTCAACGGTGATGGGCACGGTTTGACCGGCGCTCAGCGTTGTGCCGCTGGCGGCATAGACCAGCGGGCTCGGACCATGATCGGACCAACTGTCCACAATCTTGGTGCCGTTTAGGTAAATGCGCACGCCATCGTCACTGCCCGCCCCAAAGGTGTAAGTATCGGCAATCGGTGCGGTAAAGTAGCCGGTCCAGCGCACCATAAAATGGTCGGCTGGTGCGCCCGGTGCTGGGGCATTCGCGCCCCAGTTCAGGTTTAAGCTGGGGTCGGTGCGTACCAAAAAGACGCGCGTTGGGTCGGCCGCGTCGGTGGGAAAATTGTGTGAGCCGTCGTCGGTGTAATAGTGGCCAGCCAGCCCGTGCGCCGTCGCGATGGGCTGAATGCCAGTTTGCAGCCAGGTGGTTGGGATGGCCTGCGATGCAATGGTGCCGTCGGTGGTTTTTACCAGCATCTGTGCCGAAGCGTTGCCGGTGATCTCGGCGAATTCATAGGTGATTTGTTCAACCTGGCCGGCCGTAAGCATAACCCCGGTGCCAAACTGAGCCGTGGGGTTGACGCTCCAGCCGTCCACATAGGCCGTGCCAGAACCGTTCAAAAAGATGCGCGAGCGATCGTCACTGGTAGTACCAAACTGGTAGGTGCCGTTTTGCGGTGCTACAAAGTAACCGGTGTAGCGCGCCAAAAAGTGATCATTATTCACTACTCCGGAATACGGGCTGCCGCTACCCCAATCAAAGCTGACGTTGGGATCGGTGCGCGTGATGAGCGGAGCACTCGATGGAAACACCAATGTCCCGCCCGGATCATTCCAATATTGGCCAATCAGTCCGGCACTCGAGCGCTGCGGCGAGTTATAATCAAGCCCTAGCCCAAGCGTGCCACCCAGCGCAGCCACCGAATTAGTCTGATTGCTAGTGGTTACATTACCGGTAGCCATATCAACATCTACCGGACCCATGCTGTCCAGGCTTTGTGTACTGTCGCGGCCATTGCGCAGATCCACCCGGAACGAATAGACCGGCCCATACACCTGCGGCGCCCCGCTGTAGCTATCCCACACCACTGGCTGCCAGTAGTAGGTGGTACCGTCGTGCAAGACATTGGCCGGCAGCGTCCATTGAGCCTGGTTAAGCAAACCAGAATCAGCAATCACTCCGGTGACGCCTTGTTGAATGTGGAACGGATCGTTTTGCGGCAGGTTTTTGCCCATGCCGACGATATAGCGATATTGCAGTGGCCCCGGACCATCCGGGTCGCTCGGCGTGGTAGAACCCAGCGTGGGCTGCAACGACGCTGTGCTGCCACCGTCGACCGGTGCCGGAATGCAGGGAGAGGCTGTGCAGATGGTGCTCTGTGCGGGCAGTGTCTCGTAGGTAAAGGTGACGCTAGTTTGCGTGTTATCGAAGAATTTGTAAGTATCGGCCGAGGTCTCTTCGCCTCTCACAATCATCCAGGGGCTGGTATCGCTAGCGGCTACTGCCGCTCGGTACATCGAAGCCATTTCGATGTCGCCACTCGTCGCAATAACGCTACTTGCTTCACCATAGGTACCTGCCGGATCAACGCAGTTGAACCCATTGGTACAGCTGGCGTGGTCCACCGTAATAGTCTCGTTGCCGGTGGTGCCGTAATCGTTGCCGTCAGGCGTGGGCATTTGCAGGTGCAGCTTGGCACTCACCAGATATTGCCCAGGTGAAGCTGGCACAGCCGCCTGGTACACAAACCGCCAATAATCATCTGCGATGGCATCATGGCCCACACTGTTGCCGCAGCCCTGCCCAGGCCCGCACGATAGCCCAAAGTCACTCTCGAAATTGTTATAATTGCTGCCCTCCGGCACTGTAAACACTGTGGGGTCGATTACCAACGGGAAGGCTTTTTTGGGCTGTGCAGACAGCCAATCCTGGTCAACCACCACGCTTAGCACATTGCCCGAGGCGCTTTGCGTAACCGGTGAATCTTTAGCCACAATGCTGCCAGCAGCAGTACGCACAGTGGGCGCGGCCAGCACAAAGCCGCTAAATGCACCGTCTAACGCATACGCGCCATCTTGCCCGCTGACCGGTGTTAAATGAGCACCGGAAACCGCAAAACCATACTGCGGCACAGCGTTCTTGTTGTGCAGCACGATGCTTTCCTTTACCTGCGAACCGCTGACGTTGTAGCGCAGGTCTACGCCGTTCCACAAATTGGCGTAGGTAACGGTTTGGGCCGAGCCCCTGCCCGATACAGTTGGATTCACAGCATTGGCGTCTACTGGCAGCATGCGAAAGGTTTGGCCGTCTTTGGCCAGTGCCACGCCATAGGTTTTGGCATTGCCAAAGCTAGCTTGCCAGGCATTGGCCCGGGTACGCCACACACCGTCCGAGCCTTTTACGAGCGATGAATCAACATTTTGCCACTTGCCATTAGCGTCTTGATAGCTCGTGGCCTGGGCGGTATACACCACCGATGTTGTGCCATCGGCGTTGCGGTATTCCCGGCTATTGGCCGTCCGGCCAGTACTGAGTAATTGTACGTGTGTAAAGTTTTCACTCTTGCCCTTGGCGGCCGCGGCTTGCTGAGCAGCCAGCTGTGCGCTGAGTTTGGAAGAAAACGGCGCGCCAGCAGCCAGGCCCGAGCCACTAGCGGCCGGGGCGTACTGCAAGGCAGCATCGCTGGTAAGCGCTTGCGGCGTATGGCCACGTTTCGCCAAATAGTGCTCGATGTAGCTATAGAGCCCCGACGGGCCCGCGCTAGCAAACAGCAGCACCAGCAAAGAAAAAACACTGAACGTTCGGTAGCTCAGTGTTTTTACCCTTTTGGCTGGCCCCGTGCCGGTCCGAATACTATAGAGTTTTCTTCTGTTACCCCACGTTTTTATAAGCCGCATAGTGCCTCCTTCAGTCAATCCTAAGCAAGCTCATACTCCCACGCTACGCTCAAAAGCATTGGTGAATTTTCTTACAATAGTTTGTTCATTTTTGTATATTTCAGACGCTTTTAAGCTTTCTAGATCGCAGCAAAAAAACCACCGACATGGTGGTTTTTTTGCAGACAGGTCTACCCCTGTTTAACAGCCGTTGACGGTAATCGAGATATTACTGTTGTTCGTATTCGTAACACTGCCGCTAGTAGTAGATCCGCCGCCCGTGTTGCCCGATGATGTTGCGCCACCACTCTGCCCAGTTTGGCTTGACGAATTGCTGACATTGACGTTAGTGTTGCTGGTGCAATTACCGGTGCCACCTCCACCACCGGTGGGTGTACTGGCAACCGACAAATTGTTCGGCCCAAGTGTTACCGTATTGCTGGTACCGAGTAGCGCAGAGGCAGAGCTCCAGCCCACGCCCATTACCAGCACGGCAAACGCGCCGGTCGCCATGGCAAGCTTAGGCCGAACGTTTGGCTTGCGGTGCGGCCGCGCCAACTCCCACAATCGATATGGCTTAATCTTGCGCAAGTACGCTGCCAAACGCCGCGTTTCTTCAGTCATGATCAGCAGCGCCGGCAAGTAGACCAGTAGGGTAATCCCCGGCCAGGTTTTAGCCCACATCAGCCATGTTCCAACATACGGCACATGCCAGACCATCTTGCCCCGCACCAAGCCGCCTACCACCGGCAAATCCGGGCTAGGGTTGGCATCACCTTTGGTGATATAAGCCGGTATGCCATGTAGTTTATACACTTTAATGATGCGGTGCGTCAGCGTACTGTGCATCGTGAGCGGATTGGTGTGAGTGATGACGTCCCCAACTCGTAGCGATGAGTAAGGGACGCGGTGCACTAGCACCAACGATCCAGGCGACATAGTGGGACGCATGCTGCCGGTCGGCACACTCAAAGCCTGCCAGCCCAGTGTCTGCCTGTTGAATAGCAGCACAGTGGCAGCGCACAGCAAGAATCCCGCTATGCCCAAAGTTATGAGTGTGCGTCGCAGCAGCTTCATGCGTTATGTCCTAAACTAACTCGCGGACTGTGTCCCTACGAATTGAATGTCGAAAGGATTCACTGTAGTACCGGGACCGGTAAAGCTCGATGACAACTCTGCCGTAGCATTGCAGTCTACCGTAGCCCCTGCGGCCAATGTGCCCAACGGTGTTCCACCAGTATACTGATCGAGCGTTCCGCTAGAGTTACTGCTGCCACAAGTCATGTCTAACGTGACATCTGCCGGTGGAATCGGCGAGCCCACTAAGGCTGCCTGTGGAATAGCTGTAGTAAGATCAAGTGACACGTCACCAGTGTTCTTTAGACAGAAGAGATATTGAGTCGAGGGCACGCCTGGCGTAAGCTTAACGGTCATGCCAGGTTTTGATGTGCTTGATAAATCTGTACAGTTTCCACCGTTGCCCAGGCCGATTTGCAATGCTGCCGTGGCTGACGTAAGTGTGTTTTGAGTCAATGCAACCGTGTTCGACGTCAGCGCCGCAAACGTAATTCCGCCCACTAACGCTCCCACAGCCCCCATAGTTCCAACAGCCCGAACCATTGGATTAATTTTTCTAATACTAAACATACGCACCCCTCCTTGCTCAATTAGTAAGGCCCATTTTAGGCGCGGCTGAGCATGAGCGGTATACAAATTTTCACAAACGAGTGCTAGCCAAACGGGGCTATTTTGCACTGTTTTACAGAGAGGGCTTAGCCCGCAATAACAATCCCGCGCCCGCTATAAAACCGAGCAAAATCTTTCCCACCCACAGCCGCATAGGCTTGTGATTCCACCGACCCGCCCGACGGATTATGCATATAGAACACCGCTGTCCCACGATCGTACCCAACCACCAGTACTAGATGCCCGCCTTTGGCCTGGGGCACAGACTCAGGGTCACGAATCGCCGGGCTCACCGAAGCAATCACATAATTACCCCGCGCCAGTTCATACACAATCTGCACCGGTGGCAAAACCGGCACCGCTCGTGCCATCAGCCCAAATTCCTCACGCACAAATGGTACGAATGGTGCATAGTTGAGTCCAATCGAGCTTTCGAGCGGCATGTCGTAACACCCGTAGCGCACCGCCATCTTGCAAAGCGTTACCAGGGGCACAATCTGGCCCCGATGCGCCAGCACCATCCGCAGGCAGGCCATACCGCAAGCGTTCCAGCTCCACTCGGCATATTCGGCCCGTGTCGCCGCACCCGAGTGCTTCCACGCCGGGTCATCCTCGGCCCGCACCGTGCCATCCAGAATCTGCCGCACCAACCCGCGCGATTCCCACTGCGCAAAATAGGGCACGCCCTTGTGCACAGACCGCTTGGGCAAGCCCAGCCCAACCGCGCCATACCACACGGCTTTTACAACCGTTAGCGTTCCAAGCAAATACCGCTTAACCATCAGGAATGGGTCGTCAGCAAACCTCGACGCTCCCCAAAACGCTCCAGCGCCAGCTCAATCAACTGCGTAATCAGCTCCCGATATCCCAGCCCGCTGGCCTCCCACAACTGCGGATACATACTAATGCTCGTAAAGCCGGGAATGGTGTTGACCTCGTTCACCACCACCTCACTCACGGGCGTCACAAACATATCCACCCGCGCCATGCCCTCGCAGCCCAGCGCCCGGTAGGTCTTAAGCGCCGTAGCTTGTACCTGTTTGGTCAGCCCATCTGTCAGCTTGGCCGGAATTTCCAGATCGGTCGTATCATCAATGTATTTGGCTTCGTAGGTATAAAAATCGGCCTTCACGATCAACCGGCCGGGCACTGAAACCTGCGGCTGGTCATTCCCCAGCACCGCGCACTCCACTTCGTCGCCCACTACCGCCTTTTCGATCAGAACTTTGCGGTCATATTGGAACGCCCGGTCGAGCGCCGCCGCCAAGCTGGCTTGGTCCACGGCTTTACTCACCCCCACCGAAGAGCCCATGTTAGCCGGTTTGACAAACAGCGGTGTTCCTAGGGTTTTTATAACCTCCGGCAGGTCGCACGCAGCGCGTTCAGCCGCGGTAAGCACGATGAACTCCGCCACCGTCACCCCCACCTCGCGCAGCAGCCGTTTGGTAACCTCTTTGTCCATGCCAGCCGCCGACGCCAAAATGCCACAGCCCACATACGGCACGCCCGCCAACTCCAAGAGCCCTTGCATGCTGCCGTCTTCGCCAAACGGTCCGTGCAACACCGGGAACACCACATCAACCCGCTTGAGCAGCTGGTCTTTATTGGCCTGGTCGCTGCCAGCCGCCACCTCTGTGCCCAGCTGTTGCAGTTCGTGCCAGCCACCACGGCGGTCAATGCCGATCAGCACCGGCTCAAACTTAGCAGTATCAAGCGCGTCTAGGACGTTTTTGGCTGACCGCATCGACACCTCGTGCTCGGCCGACTGGCCGCCGCAAATGATGCCGATGCGTAGTTTAGCAGGTTTGGAATTGGTCTGTTTCATGCTCCTATCGTACCCTAATGCAACATACTTCTGAACTTTTTGGAAATTGTGATAGATTGCCTAATCTGTTCATAATCTGTAAGATAATTGTTGTCCAATCAGATTAGACATCTTTAGCAATTCCATGCTATAGTTGAGAGCCTATGGACAGAGCCCTGGCGAACGCCCTGCTGCAGCTCGGCTGCAGCGAAAAGCACATCCGCTTTTACCGGGCCAATTTAGAATTGGGTGCGGCTACCCTCATGGAGATTGCCAAAAAGGCACGACTGCAGCGCTCCACTGCCTACCTGATCGCCACCGAGCTGATCGAAAAAGGGCTCATCATCGGCGATCACAAAGCCTACAAAGAATCGTTCTCGGCCGCCGAGCCCGATGTCATCCTGCAGAAGCTAGAAGCCAAGCAACGCCAAGTGGGCCGCAGCAGCCTGGCCTTTAAAGAAGCACTGCCAGAGCTAAGGGCCGCTCATCAAACTACCCTGACCCGGCCGCGCGTGCGGACGTTCGAAGGCAAGGCCGGGCTACTGGGCGTCTGGAAAAACATCATGACCACCACAGACGAGATTCTACTGTGGACCAACCAGGAGTCTGAGCGCCAAGTTTTCGGCGATGGCACGCACGATTTGTTCATTCGCGAGCGTTTGTCCAAGAGAATCCCCATCCGAGTACTGGCCGTGAACAATTCCGAAGCAGAGCGGCTGGTGGCCGCCGATGCCGCCTGCCTGCGCCAGACCAAGCTCCTGCCGCCAGATACATCCTTCACCAGCGAAACGTACATTTACGGCAACAAGGTTGCGGTGCTAGACATCGGCAAAAGCATCTTTGGCGTCATCACCGAAAACGAGCAGATCGCCGCCTCGCAGCGGGCACTGTTTGAGCTGGTGTGGTCGGCGCGACCCTAAGCTTCATGGTCGCGGAACCACTCCAGGTAGTATTGCAGTTCGGCAATACTGGCCTGAATGTCGTCGAACGCCCGGTGCATGTCATTTTTATCGAACGCCACACCGTATTTGCCCTGCATCACCAGTTTCCAGGCGCTGACATCGAGCATACGGTAGTGCAGCAGCTGGTCCACTTCGGGCCACCATTGTTTGATAAAAACACGGTCGTTGTGGATGCTATTCCCCGCTAGCACCGCCGGTTCGTCACCAAACTGCGCCTGTATAAAACCCACCAGCTCGTGGATCACCTCTTGCTCCGGCCGGCCTTCGGTGCGTACTCGCTCGGTCAATCCGCTCTTGGCGTGCTGGTCTTTGGCCCACTGATTACCCTTTTCCAGCACATCGTCCGGTTGCTTGATGACCGCCTCGTAGCTGGCCAGCGTTTTAAACGACCAATCGGTTACCTCGGCCGCCACCTCAATGATCACATGTTGCTCCGGGTCCAGCCCGGTCATCTCCAAATCTATCCAGAGCAACTTAGTGCTTGGTGCTTTCTTGTCTATTTCAGGCATCTATCTGCTCCTGTAGCCATTTTCCTGTTTTCTTATATAATTCCCAACGCTTTTCTTCGGTCTCATCGAATTGGTGCCCTGCATCTATTGTCACCAACTTAACTGAGGTCCCGGCAGCTGTGGCTGCAGCCGCATATCTCCTATTATACTTAGAAAGGCTTGCATCTCGACCTATGGCGCTAGCAATAAACAAAGGATACGGCTTTCCAGCTAGTGTAGAGGTATCGCCGAGTGCATAATCAGCCTCTACCATAGCTCTTCCGAGCGGAAGATCTTCAGCGTCATAGGGGATCCACTCTTCAGCGTCATACGGGATCCACAAATCGCCCACCCAATACCCATTCAACTCCGCCACTCGGTGGTCGCGCCAAAACGATCCATGCGACGGATCCCACAGTGCCGCTCCAGCCAGCCTTTCTGTGGACTTTAGGATGGTAAGGCCGCCATAACTGTGACCTACAGCAAAGATTTGTGAAACACCTACCACCCCTCGCAGGTATCCAACTACCGTCTCGAAATCATCAACATGGGTTTCTAGCGTGCAGTCCACGAGTCTACGCGTCCCTGGCTCATCAACGTAATTGTTATACATTGCGAGGCGTAGGCTAGCCAACCCCAGCTGATTGTACAAGTAGTTGGCTCCGTTGATTTGCAGCGGCTCCAGGGGATCTCCCGGCCTGCCGTGCATCATAACTACTATAGGCTGGTCAGGGTCAAGCGCGCCGTACAGCTGACCACTTATGTGCAGTCCGTCGGTATCTGGCAAAGCAATCTCAACCGTCCCCTGTTTGTCGACAGCTCCGTAACCCATTTCAGCCATGTGGGCAGTATTATACCCGCTTTACCAAAAGATTTGGCTACTTTCTAGCAACCCCGAGAGCGTCGGCGTACCACTTCAGTGTTTTGGCCAGCGTCTGCAGATTGGTCTGCGGGCCGTACGGTTTTTCGGCCAGTTCAGCGGCCAGGATGCCGGCGTCATCAATCGCCTCACCCACGCGGTCGGTAAAGAACAGCGCCTGCGGAATCGTGACCGCGCCCACGCCGGGGAGTGCCATGCGCAAACTGGCAATTGCCTGTGCGCCACCACTCGTGCCATGGCCTACGAGTGCCACCGGCTTGTCATCTATTTCGTGCGCCAATACATCGATGGCGTTTTTGAGCACGGCGCTGGTACTGCGGTTGTACTCCGGCGTTACGAACACATAGCCGTCAAATTCGGCAATTTTGTCGAGCCACTTTTGTACCTCTGGCGCCGGCGTACGATTGGGATTGTAGCGCGGGCTGATCGCTTCATCCAAGAACGGCATGGGGTAGTCGCGCAGATCCAACAGTTCTACGTCGTTCTCCTTGGCAGCTTCGGCGGCTACCCATTTGGCCAGCTTATCCGTGGAACGGCCCTCGCGGGTGGAACCAATAATTACGGCAATTTTCGTCATACACCCTCCTTTACGCAGTGTGCTATACTTTTTATAGTTGATACTAACCAGTATAAGTCCATTACTATACAAAGTAAAGCATGAAAATAACAGATACAACTCTCGCCTTGGAGCCCAAAGTGGGCTGTATTGCCAGCGCCATGGAAATCATCGGCAGCAAGTGGACAGCGCTCATTTTGCGTGATTTGGCCGACGGCCCCAAACGCTTTAGCGAGCTCGAAAAGTCGGTGGGTGCCATCAACCCCCGCACGCTTTCACAGCGGCTCGACGATCTGGAAAAACACGCCATCGTCACCAAACGCTCATACGCCGAGACTCCGCCCCGCATCGAATACACCTTGACTGCAAAGGGCAAAGACCTAGTACCCGTGCTCAAAGCCATGTCGGCCTGGGGCGATAAGTATTACGATATGAGCAGCTGTTAGCGCTACGGCGCTCACCTGTCTTTCTTAATCTTTCCTAAATTCCAATGCTGC
This sequence comes from Saccharimonadales bacterium (SeqCode), assembly GCA_035479475.1. Lineage (GTDB taxonomy): Bacteria > Patescibacteriota > Saccharimonadia > Saccharimonadales > UBA4665 > JAJZCD01. The sequence goes on from DATIIP010000033.1 coordinate 23,975, forward strand.
TGAATTGATGCAGTAATGTTTGCCGTTAGGCGAGCTGGGATCGTCAAAATAGTGGCCCAGGTGACTGCCACAGGTGGCGCAGCGGACTGCCGTGCGGTGCATTCCAAAGGTAGTGTCGTCCACAAGTTCCAGCGCATCGTTGGTAGCAGCCTCGCTAAAGCTGGGCCAACCGATCAGCCCCGGTACGGTCGACTCGTATTTGGTATCACTTGTAAACAGCAGCGAGCCGCAGACCGGGCAACGGTACTCACCTTTTTCCTCGTTGTACAGCAGCTGGCCGGTGCCCGGTGCCTCGGTGCCGTTTTCACGCAACACGTGGAACTGCTCAGGGGTCAGACGAGCACGCAGCTCGTTGTCATCAAACTGCTGCATAGCTACTGCTGCGACTCCTTTTTCTTTTTGAGCTTATCTAGCCGCAGTAGTTTTACTGCCAGATACATAATCACCACTACGAATACAAATTCGATGACCGCGTACACAAACGCACCCCATGGCACAGTGACTGGCACATTGCCATGATGCCAATAGGCAACCCGGGAGGCCAGGTTCTGACCGAACAGCACCTCGATCCATGGTTCAATAAAACTGGCCACAATCTGTTTGACCACGGCATTGGCCTGCTGGCCCACAATAAAACCAATCGCTAGTCCAATCACCGCATATTCGCGCAAAAACTTAGCAAAGCCGCCCACCTGCTCGCGCACCAGCTCATCCGGCTCCAATAAGATAGTAACACCATGGTGTTTGTGCCCCTTTGGCTGGGTGATTTTGACGCTGCCATCAGCGGTTTCGGTGACTTTAGTTTGGGCCTGAGGTTTAGGAGTCTCTTTGGGTGTATCTGCCATATGCTTATTTTACTCCTTTTAGCCCCATATAATATGTACGCTGTTGCGGACTGAAATGCTCAATGGCATAGCGCAAGGTGGTGCGCGGCATGGTGGCCGCGTGTTTATCCAAAAACTGCAGTAACAGCTTGCGATCCACTCGCTTGCCGATCTCGCGCAGCATCCAACCGACCGCCTTTTGGATGAGGTCGTGTTGGTCGTGCAGCAATCGCTCGGCAATGACCAGTGCCTCGTCAGCACGATGCTTAGTACGAATGTAATCGAATGTGGCCAGCATGGCGATACGCCGTTCCCACAGGTTGGTCGAAGCCGCCAGTTTTTGCAACACCAGCATCTTCTCGGGCCGGTTTTCTAGATATGGCCCAACGATGTATTCGGCACTAGCATCTACCAGGTCCCAGTTATTGATGTGTGCCGTGTGCGTTATATAAAAATCATAAATTGCTTTTTGCTGTGCTGCGCTGGCGCGCGGATATTGCAGTACCAAAATGAATAACGCACAGAGGCGCTCATCGTGCCACTCGCTGGTCATCAGCTGCTCCAGGTCACGTAGCGGTAAATCACGGAATAGCTTGGAGACTAGACGAGTTTTTGGCACCGTGACACCTAGGAATTTGTCGTATTCGGCATACTCGCCCGGCCCGGCTTTGAAGACACGCGGCTCGTGGTCGATATACTGGCGCAGCGCATGCTGTACTTGGAGAACTGCGTTCATCTACATCCGTTCGGGGGCGGCGATGCCGAGCAGTTCTAGGCCATTCCGCAGCGTGTCTGCATAGTGGCGCACCAGCGTTAGCCGCGGGGCCTCGCGTTCGCCCGAGCCGATCACCCGATTATGCTCGTAAAACTGGTTGAACTTCTGCGCCAATTCATACAGATAGGTGCAGATGTGGTGCGGCATGAGCTCGTTGGTGGCCCGCTCTACCACCTCGGTATATTCGGTGACCTTGCGCAGTAAGCTGCGTTCGTCGGGCTCCAGGCCAGTTAGTTCTGCTCCCGCCTGCTCGCCGGCCTTGGCCAAAATGCTTCGCGCCCGGGCATGGGCATATTGCAGATACGGCCCACTGTTGCCTTCCAGGGCAACCGATTCCTTGGGGTCATAGGCGATGTCACCGCCAATCCGGTTCTTTGCAAAAGCATATTTTACGGCCGCCAAGATGGTCTCTTCGGATGGGTTAGTGCCCGTTTCTGCTCCGGCGTCGCGGGCAGCCTGCAAAATATCCAGGGCGGTGATTATATTGCCCTTTCTGGAGCTCATCTTGATTCCGCCCTGTAGCTTAACCAAACCGTGAACAAGGTGGGCACTGCGGTTCACCAGTTCTGGCTCAAACTGCTCAATACTTTTGTAGACAACCGCCATATACTGCTCGATTTCGTTGGCCGTAATAATGATCGAACGATCAAACTGATAATCGCGCCATTTTGTAAGGATCAACCCCACTTCCTTAGCTTCGTAAGTGGGTAGCCCGTGGCCGTTAATAAAGACTCGGGTATGCAGACCATAGGGCTCGCCTTTAAAAACCACCGCTCCATCGCTTTCTTCGTAGACACCCTTGGCAAGCTGCTCAGTAACAGCTTGGATACCCGGCGGCGTAATTTCGCTCTCTGGAATGTATCGATCAAATTGCTTTACTTTTAGCTGCTTATAGAGCTCCGGAAAGTAGTCATAACTCCATTGCCGACAAGTCCAGTAGATTTGTGCAAAGGGTGATTCGTGGTCATTATCGGCGTGCACTTGATAAACCCGCTTGTTCATGGCTATCACTTCATCATGCGTTGTTCTGCCGTCTTCATCGGCAGTCGTACCCTCTACATAGCGTGCACCCATCCAGGACGGCCGTTCAGCTTCCGGGATATTAGCTAGTTTTTCGGGCAATTCCCCACCAAGATTATTGACGATACCCCACATACTCCGGCCCACATGCAGCCCTACATCACCGCCGTAGTTAATACGAATGGTTTCAGCACCAGCGCGCTCCACTAGGCGCGAGATAGTATCGCCAACTAGCGTGGTGTAGAGATGCCCGGCATGGAGCGGCTTGAACGGATTTGGATCGGAATATTCCAGTACCCATTTTTGGCCGGTCAGCGGTTTGGGCAAATCAGCCTTTGCAGCAGCCAGCAACGCCGACTCCGTGAGCGTCAGATTCAGAAAGCCGGGCCCCGCAACAGATACACTCGCCACTTTCTCGGCCAAGCTGTCACGGATTCTCACCGCCAGGCCTTCAGCTACCTCACGTGGATTCTTACCCGCCTGTTTGCTTAACTGCAGCGCCACATTCGTAGCGTAATCACCGAATTGTTCTTCGGGACGTGTCAGCTCCACTGACACGTCCAGCCCGAACAATTCCTTAACCGAGGCGGTAATCGCCTGTTCCAACTCTGTTTTCATCTGGAACAATTATACATCCTTTCTTAGGCCACGTTACTGGCAAAACTTACTTATGCAGGAATCCCGACTCGACCCATAGCCGCTACACTCGGCGTGAGCTTACCAATCGCTCGCAACGCGGCAAACCGTTCAGTGTACACGGGCAGACCATGCTCGCCCACCAGCTCAGGTATCTTACAGTCGAATGCCAGATAGCTCAAAGCTAGCCAATATGCCTTTTCGTGGCCAAAAGCGCTCACCAATTGCCGAATTATTTTTTTCGTCGGCTTGTTACTCTCATTAAGCTCGGTTGCTATCCCTAGTCCTTGACAGGCAGTGTTCAGCGCCTCGATGACGTCGGCGGTTTGGCAGCCCAGTGAGTGATCCTCATCGATGTACTTCCCCGGTATGGCTATATCTGGGTTCACAAATGAGGGCAGCGGCACCGCCAGATCGCCGTATGTTACGAATTGTGAAGCAACGCCATGGCTCGCACAAAAGTCTGCAAACACTTGCCGATAGGCGTCCTCATGCTGTGCTAGCTGCGTAGCATGCTTATCGTGCCCTGCATTACCGCCGTTGTACCCGCTTAGTAACACTCCTTTGTCGGCAAACACCGCCGTCACCTGTACCGGAGCAGCCTGGTCTGCAGCATGCAACACCGTGGCGCCGAGCACCTGCTGCAGCGCTCCCCATTTGTTACCCAAAGCCGCATCTAGGTCAGCGGCAGACTCTACGGTCACCAGTTTAGATAGCCCTGGATCCTCCCAGGTAGCCTTTTGGTACACAGGCCCAAAGGTAACGAGTAGGTGCAACGGGTCAAAACCAACTTTTTCTGAATTCTCAACAGTCGCGCCCGGATAAGCCGCGCCAACAACTTCACAAATTCCGTTTTCTATAGTAGACATGATTATTCTCCAATTAAAAAGCTCCCGGGTTGTTTGCGGGAGCTGTCTGGAGCCTAGTTATTAGTTTTTAGCAATTACAAGGACAACTCCCGGTGGTACGTGAGCTGCGGCGGCGAACAGAAATAATTGCATATGTTGTGTGCATAGCGGTAACAATACTATAAATAAGTTCACTCTGCAAGTCTGTAGTGATCTGCTCCGTCATGCATAGCCTCGCCTAGTTGCCAGCCCACCACGTACAGACTGCCGAGCAGCACAAAAAAGCTGAGCGTCATGCTAAACATGGCAAAGTGCTGCAACGGATGCAGTAGATGGTCGGAGACATCAAACAAAATGCCGGCCGGGTTCACCAACACATCCCAGCTGTTCCAGCGCAAATCCCGCCCCAGGTAAATCGCAAAGCTGCACAACAGCAGAACTGCAGCGATCAGCAAGCTAGAGCTACGCAGGCTGAGTCGTTTACGCAGCTCGGTGTGCACCAAATACAGGCTGCAGAAGCCAACCAGCGCGGCCGTAAAGATAAACGAGGTGAACATCACCACGTCATACAGCAGATTGTGACGCGGCACGTCCTGGATATGCACAAAATCGCTGACCATGTAAAAACTGTTGGGCAAAAAGATAAGCCACAGCAATGTCAGCGAGAGCGGCCACCAGTCCGACCAACGTTGCACGGGCAGACTACGCAGGAGCAAGCCGGCGAACACCAGTGGCAACCAGGCTAAAAACAGATTCTGCACTAGATAGTTAAACTGCAAACTATGGTTGGTTAGCGCTCCAACCACAAACAGGCAGCCGCTCACCACGGTTAACCCCCCAAGGCTTGCCACCACCCGCTCGCGTGGGCTCAGTTGCCTCCGCTTTCGCATGTCTTTAGTATAGCGTACTGCGTTATTTGCTACGGCAGTAGCAATGTAAACAGCGCCCCGCCGTCAGGGTGATTCATCGCTTCCAGCTCTGCACCATGCACATCCGCAATTTGTTTTGCCAGGCTGAGGCCAATACCATGGCCGCTCACCTTGGCAGAGCGAGCTTTATCACCGCGGTACATACGTTCGAAAATATGCGGCATATCCTGGGCCGTGATCCCCGGCCCTTGGTCACGCACTGCCAGAATGTAGCCATTGCTGCGCTTTTCCCCGCCTACCACAATCTCACCGTCGGCCGGTCCGTACTTGGCTGCATTATCCAGTAAGATAGTGAGGAGCTCGGTTAGGCTTTCGCGGTCGGCTAGCACCTTGGCCGGGGCGACTTTGAGCGTAAAGCGCGGCCGGACATCTTTCGGCAAGCGGCGTTGGCTGCGTTCCACGGCTTCGTCCACTATCTCTCGTACAGCAACCTGTTTTTTGGTAACACCGGCTTGCTCGTATTGATTCAGCGCCAGCAGGTTGGCAGCTAATCGCTCCAGCCGTTCCACTTCTTCCAAATTGCTGGTAATTTGTTCGCGCGCCGCGCCCTCGTCGAAGTGCTTTTGCCGCAAAAACACTTCGTTTTCCAGGCGCATACTGGCCAGCGGCGTCCGCAGTTCGTGGCTGGCGTCGGCCGTAAAGCGTTTTTGTTGAGCATGGGCCTCCTCGATGGGGCGTAACGTCCGGCCGGCATACCAATAGCTCAAAAACGCACCGGCTATCAGCAACACGATGTCGGTGTACACGAAATCGCGATTCAAACGCGCCCGCGTTACTGCCGCTTGCTGCTCCTGAGCATTGGCAAAATAGCGAACTTCGCCATGCGGTGTAATAACGTCAGTCGGACCTTCGAGTGCATCGTAATATTTTTGGAACAGGCGGTAGGCCGCACTGCGCTGGGCGTCGTCGCCCCGCCCCAGTTCGTAATTGGTAAAGGCATGCACACCCACCGTCAGCAGCAAACAAAACGCCACCAACACCGCAAAGTAGAAAGCAGTGAGTTTGAGCCGGGCCGAGTGAAAAATGTCCATTGGCTGTTCACCCTATTCTACACGGCAGTATAGCCAAATCCGCGCACCGTTTTCACGATGTTCTCACCACCCGGTTTATCGATCTTCTTGCGTAAATTGGCCACAAATGTTTCCACCGTGTTGTGCTGCACCCGAGAATCATCGGCCCAGACATGGTCCAGCAACTGGTCTTTGCTGAGCACTTCCCCGCGCCGGGCGGCCAGATACTCTAGTAGCTGAAACTCCTTGGCGGTCAGATGCACTTCTTTGCCTGCCTTGGTAACCGATTTGTTGATGCTGTTGATAACCACATCACCGAGCGTATAGCTAGTACCCTCACCGGCTGTCGGCCTCCGCAGCAGCGCCCGAATGCGCGCCAACAACTCATCAAAACTAAAGGGCTTGGGTAGATAATCATCCGCCCCGGCATCCAGGCCATGCACCCGATCGCCGATGCTGCCGCGAGCCGTCAGCATCAAAATAGGCATAAAATGTTTCTGATCGTGCCACAGTTTGATCAGCCCGGGGCCATCGTGCTTGCCCGGAATCATCCAGTCTAGCAACACCAAATCGTAATCACCGGCGCCGGTGAGCGTCTCTGCCATATCACCGTCCACGGCGACATCAACCACATAGCCTTCGGCCTGCAAGCCACGTTGCAGGCTGGCGGCAATCTTCGGTTCGTCTTCTACTACCAATATCTTCATAGCAGCTTCCTTTCAAACGTACCTATAGTTTGCCGGATCAAGCTGTAGGATTGCTGCAAGCTGTCCTACTCAGTTCTTAAAGCCTGCAGAACACTTTCGAGCTGTATAACATCAGGAATGATATGCTGCACTCCCAGTTCTTTAGCCTGCTGTTCGGTAAGGTGCCCCGTTAACACCACCACCGGCTTGACTCCTGCCGCTTGCGCCATCAGCACATCATTCTTGGCGTCGCCCACCACAATGGTTTCCGCCTGCTTAGCAGCGTGGGTTCGCATTATTTCTTCAACCATATAGGGTGACGGCTTTGCCTGACCTGGGTCATTAAAATCGTGGGATGACATAATTGTGCTGAACACATCAGGTACTTGAAACAGAGGAAAGATGCGCTGCACAAGCAGTTTGCGCTGTTGAGAGGTAGCAAGCGCCAGCGTGTAGTGTTGGGCTAGGTTCCGCAAAAATTCTTGGCCGCCCGACACAAACTGCAGCTTACTTAGAAAAACCTTGCTGTCTTTATAGGTTTGATAGCGTCCGACAGCGGCCGCCAAATCTGCTTTGTGCTCTGAGTCGAGCAATGCTTGGAAGATGACTTGGTGCGGCCGACCCCACAAATAGGTCACTGTCCGCTCAAGCTCGGCCTGGTCAGGCTCCATACCGATATCGACCAAAGCTTGTCGATAACACGCAAAATGGCCCTGGATTGCCCCCATAATGAACACGTCATCCCAGTCGAAAATAATCAACCGTATCACTACCAGTTTGCCCTATGCGGTCCCTGGCTCAGGCGTTGAGTTCTGCCTTGAGCTTCTCTACCAAGTCCACCGGGGTTGGGTCGACGCCATTCAAAAACGCCAGATACAGACTGACAAAATCACCCATGTTCGATGCCCAGATCAGTTGCTTGATCACTGAATCGCCTTGAGCATTAATCACATGCGCTGCCGGACGCAAGCCCGAAAGCAAACGGTTACTAACTTCAAACCGTTTCTGGACTCGCGGGTGCTCCAGCGTGGAGCGCAGCTCTACGATGCCATAGGGTTTATCGACCGGATGACTACTCCAGCCGATGAATTCATTGTGATTAAATTCTGGTATCTGATTTCCCCAGGCCACATTTTTAGCGTTTTCATTTAGGCAAATCCGAAACTTGTTGGCTGCCGGGAACATTTTTGGCCCGCCGTACACCACCACACTTTTGCCCATCAGCTCTTGCGCTAATTGCTTCGCTGGGTTGTTTCCCGTCGGCACCGTCACAGCCCAGGCACCCGTTTGGCCGCTCAGCCAATCACCCGCTTCGCGTAGTTCCTGCAGGCTTCCCTCCGGTACCAAGCCAAGCGGCTCAAGAAGCTGCACTAGGGCCGTCAGCATATAGAACGACGACATCCGCGGTTGAATACCTCCGGGTACCTGGTAGAGCGGATAGCCTGCCTCTTTGGCCCTATCCACCAGCTTGCCACCTGCCGCTACTACGCAAATTTGTGCCTTACGCTCTTCGGCCTCGGTTAGAGCCGACAACGACTCCTCGGTGTTACCCGAGTAGCTCGAGGCAATAAATAGAGTGTGCTCATCAATGTAGCGCGGGATGTTGTAATCGCGCACAATCTCGAACGGCACCGCTAGACCCGGCCACGATTGCAAAAACATAGCATACCAGGCCGATCCACCCATCCCGCCTAACACTACGTTGCGGATTTCTGTTGTCGGCGTAAAAGTAATGCCGTAATCGTGTTGCAGCTGCTTCCACTGATCGCCGACTACCCCGAGCGCATCGCTTGGGTCCTTCTGGTGAATCAGTTTTAGATCGTCGAGCATGCATCCTCCATTCTGCTATTGCTTATCCCCAAACTTTGATACTATACTTATTGTAAATTGTGTGGGCTACCTTTGTAAAATACTCGCACAACTGAATAACAGGGGGTAGGGATGCTTTTCGGACACCAAAATGATGACGCCACTCAGCCGACACCAGATCCAGTAGCAGTGGCGGCGCCAACTGTAAATCCACTGGCGGTTGACCCCGATACAGGCGTGAGCTTGCCAGTGGCTACCGAGATAGCCTCTCCAGAGCCAAGCGCTCTCAACCAACCCGCCACACCACCCGTTCCGCCGCTACCCACTCCACCGTCACCCACGGTAGACAGCACGGTGGTATCACCCGAACCTGCAGCCGCTCCCGAATTGCCACCTGTCCCAAGCCCGACCGAGCCCATTATGCCGCTTGATGACTCTACGATAGTTAGTAGTGATCCTATTACAGGCACCGATCCGGTTATTTCTCCTGTGGCAGATGACCTGATCGAGCTCAAACAGCAAGCCCTGGCCCAATTAAGCCCCCTGGTAGACCAGCTGGACCAGACACCCGAGGAAGAATTCCGCACCACCATGATGATGATTCAGAGCACCGATAACCAAATGCTCATCAAGAAAGCCTACGAGGCTGCCCAGAAAATCGTCGACGAGAAAACACGCGCCCAGGCGTTACTCGACGTCATCAACGAAATCAATTACTTCACCCAACCAAAACCCGAAGCCTGAAATCTTAAGATCTCATTAAAAACTGTAAGTTTTCTTACAAAAGCTCTCCCTGCTCTGGGGCTACTATTAAGGTACAAACGTAAGCGAAGGGGGATTATGGGAGCATTGTATAAGATTAAACAACACCTGCAGTGGTCACTCAGCACTATAGCAGCGAGCATCGCTTTAGCACTGGGCCTAGTGGCGGCGCCGCTCATGTCCGGCACTGCACTGGCCGACAGCTGCAAACATGATGTGTTTAACGCCGACTCAACTGATTGGTACCCTGGTACCTTTACGTTTGAAATCCTTGACTACGGTCCGGCAACGGGAGTGTGGTCAAAGAGCAAACCGGCCGGTTATGACACGGCGTGTCACGACCTGAACGTCAGCAATTTTGCATACAACAATTCTAATAACAATGGCTTTTGCGCTGGATCATATTGGAACGGCTCGTACTGGATTTTCTCTAATGCTTTGTGGGGCGTTAATCACAACGACCCAGACCTTGTCAGCGTCTATTCATTTTTCCCAGACGGGGGACAATATCGGATATTCTGCTACAACTCTCTTCCCGGTCACACGCCACATATAGACGTCTGGTCGTAGACAGCTTCAATACTTCTCTCGTCAGGCGGTTCGTGGGGCTACCGGCGAACCGCCTGTTTGGTATTATCGCTCCGGCAGACAGAGCAATATGCTAGCTGGCATGCCTAATGATCGTTCCAAGCGAAAATCAGGATCCTAAAGACAATCGCTCGTATAGTATCCTAAACATATGCGTTTCACGCGAATTTCACTACGCCAGGCAAACAACGTCCTGTTTGGGCTAATTGTAGCTATCAATCTTTATATTATTGCCGCGCCGTTGGTACCACAGCTTACCTATTGGTGGCAGGCCCACCACACCGGTCGGCGCGCCGAGCTCACGCAGATTATTCATAGAACTACGGTTGCTCAATCCCAAGTCGTTCGCCCCAATAGCCTCATCATTCCTGCCATGCTGCTCAATCAGCCCACACTCGAAGGCCCCGAAAGCAACTGGTTCAACCTCCTCAAACAAGGTGTTTGGCGCTGGCCGGCTAGCAGCACGCCCGACAAAGGCGGCAACACCGTCTTTCTGGCCCACCGTTTTTCCTACACCGGCCCGCACGGCGCCTTTTACTACCTAAATAAGCTCAAGATTGGCGATGAAATCGGCGTCATCTGGAACAACAAAACCTACATCTACAGAGTTGTCAGCAGCACCGAGGTACCACCCACCGATACCGACATCGAAAACAATACGCCAGCTGCACAAATCACCCTGTTCACCTGCACGCCACTCTGGCATCCGGTGAACCGGCTAGTAGTCGTAGCCAAATTGGAGACAAATCATGAGTGAGAAAACCAAGTTTTGGATACTGCTGGGACTGCTCGCCGCTAGCATTATCCTGCTAGTTTACCTCAACTACAGCAACGGTAAGCTGTTTATTGGCTAGCGCTGCCCTGGTTATCATCGCGCTCAGACCTTTTGCTCGGTCGCCTCATAATCCGCACCACCATCGCCACCAGCAAAATAAGTGCCGCTGTGCCCACAATCAACCCAATGGCTATACCGGTGTTGCTCAAGCCACCAGAACTCACGTTCGTTCCGTTGTAATTGCCGGTGTCGTACGGGTTTCTTCCGTAGCCCGAGGCCAAAAGTGCGTAGTAAAGGGTTGTCATTTTTATTTCGACTTGGTTGACGTATCCCGCTTATGATACCATAGTGGAGGCTAGTAGTAATAAGAAACGAGGGTTATCGAGATGGTATCACAATTTGCATTCCTGGATCTTTCGACTCCAGATTTGCTCATCATCTTGGCTATCGTACTGCTCCTGTTCGGCGCCAAGAAGCTGCCTGAACTGGCACGCGGTCTAGGTAGCTCAGCACGTGAACTGCGCAAGGGTTTGAGTGGAGATGAAGCAAAGAGCAAAGAAGAAGCCAGCGCAAAGACTAGCGAAAGCTAAGTCCGAGCACGACAAGCTTCCATTAATCGAACATCTACATGAGTTACGGCGGCGACTATTTTATGTCGCCGCTTCTGTTGCGGTGGGAAGCGCGATTGCCTATGGGTTAGAGCAAAAACTCATAGCAGTTTTGTTGCGGCCCAGCCACGGCCAAAAGTTTATCTACACCTCGCCGCTTGGCGGCATGAACTTTCTCTTTAGCGTCTGTTTAGACTTGGGCCTCGTCGTTTCAACACCGATTATTATCTATCAAATCCTGGCCTTTATGCAGCCGCTGATGCGCGACACCACGCGCAAGTTTCTATTGCTTGCATCAGGCGCCACTGGCCTAGTGGCTATCGGCGGAGTGATTTTTGGCTATTTTGTGGGCCTGCCCAGCGCCCTGCACTTTCTACTGCACCAGTTTACTAGCGTGCAGATCCGGCCGCTCATCACCATTCAGTCGTACATGCAGTTTGTGGCGCTCTATTTGTTCGGCTCCGCTTTGATGTTCCAGCTGCCGCTGATTTTGCTGTTTATAAACCGTATCAAGCCGCTCAAGCCCAGCAAGCTGTTTAAGTACGAGCGTCACCTGATTGCCGGTTCGTTCATCATTGCCTTCATCATGAATCCCACGCCGAATATCATCGGCCAGCTAACCGTGGTCGTGCCCATGATCCTGACCTACCAGTTTGGCATTCTGCTCGTATGGCTCGTCAACCGCACCCACCAGCCCAACTGGCTCGAGCAGCTCCGTCGGGCCGATGCCGAGCGCCAGGCCGAGCGGGCAGCCCGACAGCTCATTCCCCTTGCCCCCGCTGTCTTAACACCAGAGTATGCAGTGGCCGATGATGCCGAGACCGCACAACCACCACTTGAGCCAGACACCACCCAGGCCGCCGCCCCTGCTGCCCTCCCTATTTCCCTCACCACACTTCCACCTCGCACCCACGGCGCACGCGCCGGCAATCCCACTCGCCGTAGCTACGTACCGCTCCGCGGCCAACTTATCCAATAACCCAGCTCGGCTCATCACTATTGACAGACGTGCATGAGCGCATTACAATCGCGCATAGAACGATCCAAACCAAAAATCGTACAAAATAAAAAACAAAAAGGAAATCAACATGACACAGCATCTCTCCGAGCTGATGGAGAAAGAAGTCTCCCGAAAAGAGTTTTTGGGCATGGCCGGCTTGGCCGCCGCCTCGATCTTCGGATTCGGCACCGTTGTAAAGCTCCTCACCGGCAAGTCTTTGGGGACCAGTCACGCCGTCAGCCACGGCTATGGTGCCCTGCCCTACGGCGGTTATAGGGAGCAATAACCTATGTTCGGCCAAAACTCCTGCCCCTAGTTTGAATTTAGATTAAAAATAACCTTGGATTTACTCCAAGGTTATTTTTTACATTTCCCGCAGCCCCAGGAAGGAGCAGCCCGACAAAATGCATTCCATTTTGCCGGCGCGATGAGGAAACCTATCCCGGTTCCCTCATTACTGTCTTACATCATTCCCATGCCACCCATGTCAGGTGCCCCGCCCGCCGCAGCCTTCGGCTCCGGTACATCCACCACCAGCGCACCCATGGTCATACTGGTTCCGGCAATGCTGACTGCATTTTGTACCGCCTGCTTGGTCACAGCCACTGGGTCCACGATGCCCGCAGTCTTCATGTCAACCAGCTTGCTGGCATCGTTCACATTCACACCCTGCCCGGCCTTGGCCTTCTTAACCTGAGGTAGCCACTCGTCAGCATTTAGACCAGAGTTGTCGAGCAAAATGCGAAACGGTTGCTCCAGCGCCTTCACCAGCACCGTGCGGCCAGCACTCACCGAGTCATCATCATCGTCGGTGGAAACAGCCGTAGCCAAGTTCACCAACGTCACACCACCACCAGGCACCACACCCTCAGCCAGAGCCGCTTTCACGGCAGCAACGGCATCATCTACCCGATATTTTTTCTCTTCGATTTCGGTCTCAGTGGCGCCACCAACCTTGATCACGGCGACTTTACCTTCCAGTGCCGCGCGGCGCTTTTCCAAGTTCTCTTTGTCGTACTCGCTGGTCGCCGCCTGCGTTTGCGTCACAATCTGCCGCACGCGAGCAGTTACTTCGGTAGCCGCACCGGCACCCTCGATGATCGTCGTCTCATCCTTGGTCACGATCACCTTACGGGCCGTACCTACCACTTCTAGGCCAACGTTCTCGAACGTCATGCCACGGTCTTCGGTGATCACCTCGGCGCCCGTCAAAATGGCGATGTCGTTCAAAATGTCCTTGCGGCGGTCACCAAAACTCGGTGCCTTCACGGCCACGGTGTTAAACACACCCTTCAGCCGGTTCAGAATCAAGGTCCCCAGCGCCTCACCTTCCACATCCTCGGCAATCAGCACTAGATCCTTTTTCCCAGCTTGCGCCAGCTTCTCCAGAATGGGCAGAAACTCCTGGACCGAAGAAATCTTCTTATCAGTGATCACAATGGCTGGCTTGTCGTAGACCGCTTCCATCCGCGACGTATCGGTCACCATATATGGGCTGGCAAAGCCGCGGTCGAAGGTAAAGCCTTCCACCACTTCGCTTTCTAGTGTCAAGCCCTTGCCCTCTTCCACCGTCACGACGCCTTCGCGGCCGACTTTTTCGATCACATTAGCAATCAAGTCGCCAATCGCCCCGTCGCCAGCACTGATCGTGGCTACTTCGGCCACCCGCTTCTTGTCGCCCTGAATGTCTTCAGCTAGAGCATCGAGTTGTGCTTCCACTTCGGCTGCCGCCGCCTCAAGCCCCTTGCGCAGCGCCATCGGGTTGTGACCGGCCGCAATCAGCTTGTTGGCTTCGTTCAGGATGTGGTACGTCAGTACCGTTACCGTGGTGGTGCCATCACCAGCCACATCGTTCATCTTGTTAGCAGCCTGCTTGATGAGCTCCGCGCCCACCTTGTAGCCCAAGGTTTCGTCGTCCACATCGGCGATCTCCACGCCCTTGGCCACCGTCACGCCATCATGCGTCACGCTCGGGCCACCATAGCTCTTGCCGATCACCACATTGCGGCCCTTCGGCCCCATGGTGGTTTTTACCGCTTTGTATAAAATCTCTGCTCCGCCCAAGACCCGGCGGCGCGCATCGTCATCATAAAAAACTTTCTTCGCCATTATTTCTTGCTCCCTTTCTCACTTGCCAATAATTTCTCAATTCGTTGCAAAGTTTCGGCAGTTCTTGCGGTGTTAATCTCAATCCGAAACGCCCACACCAACGCCACAATAAACCCTAAAACCCCAAATAAACTACCCATCTTAGGCCACCGTCGCCAAGACGTCCTCTTCCTTAACCAGCAAGTATTCCGTGGCGTCCACCTTGACCTCAGTTTGTGAGTAGCTCTTGTAGATGATCTTGTCGCCCACCTTCAGCCCACGCACTTCTTTACCCACAGCTACCACCTTGGCAACTTTAGGCTTTTCCTGCGCACCGCCCGGCAAATACAAGCCACTGGCCGTCTTAGTAGCCACTTCCTCAGTTTGCGCCACCACGTAATCGCCCAGGGGCGTGATCGGTACACTCATGCTTTTCTCCTCCATTAATCTAGTCAAGCATTAGCATTCTCGGGCAGAGACTGCCAACGCATCAGCACTCACTATAGCCGAGTGCTAACTCTCCGTCAACACCCCCGATTACTTTACACGTTCTCGCAGTACCTGCCGCGCCACTTCCCGCTCGTCCCACGGCAGTTTCTCACCGCCCATCGCCCGATAATCTTGGTGCCCAATCCCAGCCAACAGCACCGTATCGCCCGGCCGCGCCGCCTGAAACGCCGCGCGAATCGCCTCCAGCCGGTCCGCAATCACCTGCGTCTTACCTTCTCCACCCCCGTTCACGATCCCCTGATACACCGCCTCGCGAATCGCCAGCGGATCTTCGGTATACGTTTCGTCGTCGGTCAAATACACCACATCGCTCAAACGCGCCGCCACCTCGCCCATCGGCTCGCGCTTGCTCTTGTCGCGGTCTCCCGTCGCCCCAAACACCACGGCCAATTTCCCACGCGTTGATCCTTGTAGGGCTCGCAGCACGTTTTCCAGCGCATCCGGCGTGTGCGCATAATCCACAATCACCGCAAACTTCTGCCCCTCGTCCACCGGCTCCATCCGCCCAGCCACGCCCTGCAGAGCCGCAATCCCCTGCTCAATCTGCTTCTTACTCAGCCCCACGGCCCGCCCCACACAGACCGCCGCCAAGCTGTTATACACGTTAAAACTCCCTGGCAACTTGCTGGTGATGTGATACGTCTCGTCCGGCGCGACCGCGTCGTAGCGAATGCCAGCCGCGTCCATCTCCACCTTATGCGCCCGAACCTCGCCCGCCTCCTGCCCATACAAAATAGAATTTTGTGTCACCGAGGCAAAGCTCGCCCCGTTCTGGTCGTCGGCATTGGCAATCCCCATTTGCAGGCCCCGCGTGTTAGCCTGCGCCAGCGCAAACAACCGCTGCTTGGCCGCCACATACCGCTCAAACGTCTTGTGATAATCCAAATGCTCATGGGTAATGTTCGTCAGCACCGCCACGCTATACGGCACACCCCACGTCCGGTACTGCGCCAGCGCATGGCTGGTCGTCTCCAGCACCAGCCACCCCACGCCAGCCCTGCGCATCTGTGCCAGCCGCTTCATCAGCAGTGGCACCGGCACATTCGTCATATGCTGCGTTTGGCTGTGGATGTCGCCGCCGATCCCCCACGCAACAGTGGTCATCAGCCCAGCCTTGTAGCCTGCCTCATGCAGCATCCGGTGAATCATAAAACAGGTCGTGGTTTTGCCGTTGGTACCCGTCACCCCCACCACCTTCATCCCCCGTGCCGGAAACCAGTACACGCAGTTATATAGCACCGCTTCCAGCAGATGCCCATACGGTGCCACCGCCGTAAACAACCGCCGGGGCACCACCGCCTTCACTATAGATCGCACACTCATACCCTCCAGTATACCCGCGCACCTTACCCCGCCAAAACAAAACCGACCACCTTACTTGGTGGCCGGTTCCTAAGCTGCGAGTATAGCTACTTCATGTCGTCAGTGAGCTTATCAAGCTCTTCCTGGCACATTTGAGCGTAGTTTGGGTAGACGCGGTTGAGCGTATCTACTCCTTCTTGTTCGCCCCGAGCCGAAGCGGCTTCAACCTCTTTCATTTGCTCGGGGGTCAACTCTTGTGAGAGCCGCAGGCCGATCCTCCCTTGCAGTGTCTTGAACATTTCCTGTAGTATCTGCTGCTGCTCAGCCTCGGGCAGCTGATCGATACCCAGTTCTTTGATGTATCTGCTAAAATCCATTGTCTTCTTCTCTTTCTGTTTTATTTACGTTTTAATTATCTACCTAGAGTATACCCTAAGCCTAGCGGCGGGGGCGCAGAACACCCGCAACCACTTCACCCCTAGTGAGGCCATTCGCTTCAGCAAACGGAGTGAGCTCATCGATCATCCCTTCGCGCACACTAATGGCACTAGCGGTGTTCATGTAATTCCAAGCTGCCTGGTTGGTAGCATCGGTCTTCAGAGCATTGAACTGTTCGTCAAAGATCCTCAGGATGTTATCTGGAGTCCGCTCTGCAGCCGGTAGTGCGTCGATCTGGCTTTGAACCTCAGTTCTAAAGCTGCCTACCATCCGGGTGCGGGCAGTCGTAGCCTCGGCACGCTCAGCATCCATACGAGCAGTCCGTTCAGCGGGTGTTTCTGCTACTGGTGCAGGGGCTGCTGGGGCGTCACCAGGAGCGGGAGGCGTACCGGGAGCTGGAGGGGTGGTGCCAGGGACGGGAATCGGAGCACCACCACGAACGCCAGGAACTGTAACCGAAAGCGGGTTATCGCGGCGAATGGCAGCAGCGGCACCGGCACCGTGCCTAAAGTCTGCACTCACAGCAGCATCAGCGGCAACAGTAGCCATACCGGCTAAACCGCCCAGATACGGATAGTTATCGTAGAAGAAGCTACTCTCGCTTGGGTAAGCCGTGTGGGTTACCGATTCGTGGCCAGCTGGCGTAGTGCCGTGGATGAACTGGTCAATTACATTGTTTGGCACCACAGCAACGTGGGCGTTGTTACCGGCAGCCAGCTTCATGTACAGCGTCTGTTGGGCATTGTCCATTACACCGTGGAATGTCTCGTCGATGTGAACTACATTTGAACCATCAATATGATAGACGGCCATAGTGTGACCATCTGGAACTTCCAGGCCGCTGTGACCGTTAACCTTGTCGCCAAGATACCAGGTTGAACTGGTTGGGTGAATTTGGCCATTGTGACCAACGGCTAAGCCGTGAGTGACATCAACATGAGCGCCTGCGGCGTGGGCCTTAGAGGCACCAGCAAGAATAGTCTGTTGTGCGTGAACCTCAGTACCTTGTGGAGCATTGTTCCAACCAGTACCGTCGGCATTAGTGTGCTGCATGTGCTGAATGAGCGTGTGGTGCGGGTTGGTACCAGCCACCTGATGAGACAGATCGCCCCAGTGAGCAGCATTCGAAGTATCGACATTGCCAACACCAGGAATATTGTGCGTACCACTCGTATCAGGAGTAACGCTAGCACCTGCATGTTCAACGTGTCCGCTAGCTAGTGAATGAAGACCACCGGCTGCAGCACCACCAAAGAAGCCACCAAGCGCACCGAAGCCAATACCACGTGCAGTACGCCTAGCGCGTTCCTCGGTGTTAGCCTGGAAAACATCACCACTATGCGTGTCCATAATTCGGGCCACTTCAGTAGTGAAGCCATCGTAATCATCACCATACCGGCCGCGAGCTTCCTCGATACGAGCCAGCTGATCTTGAATACGAGTACGGAGCACGTCAGACCCCTGAGCGTTGGCTGAGCCACGGGAAAGGTTGGCAAACCACCGACCCATTACGCCACCACCAACGGCACCAGTAGCCGCACCCTTGCCAGCACCAATAAGTGCAGCCCACAATACAGCCGTTGAGCCACCAGAGGCAGCGAAACTTACGCCTACTGCAGCGGTCATGGCACCATATAGGAGGACCTTCCCTGCGGGACGTGACAGGAAGCGGAGGAAGCGGTTGCGGCCGACTCTTTCAGCAATGCGTTGACCACGTGTCTTCTCTTCGGCCACTTCGGTCTGCTGACGCTCGCCTACCATAGTCCAAGCAGTTTGCTTGTTGAGAATCCTTTGACCACCACTACCTGGCTCAGCGGCCAGTGCAGCATCAAATGCTCGGCGGGCAAGTAGGTAATCGCGTTCTAGCTCGGCACGATTGCCTGCGCCGGCACCGCTTTCCAAGGCGTGCTTGGCACGAGCCAGGTCCACGATAGCCCGTTGGGTATCTGCAGAGAAGGTATCGAATTCAGGCGTGCGCAGTGGAGTCGGCTCTGGTTCTGGATCACCAGTTTCAGCAGGTGCAGCGGGAGCATCGGCTGGGCGCGTTACACCCGGCACATCGGCTGGAGCGAGGGCGCTAGGATCATTACCAACCAAGCGACGAACAGCTGCAGCAGTAAGCGCAGTGCGAAGGCCGTTCATGTGACGGTCACGGACAGCGGCGAAACGGGCCTGAGCATCAGCAAGCTGGGCTTCTAGAGCAGTGACGGCTAGGGCGTCGCCTCGACGGCGTGCTGCCTCGAGGTCGCTCTCTAGAGTAGCAATCTGCGCTTCGTGGCGAGCGTTGATTGAAGGCTCGTCACCTGCCTCGCCTTGTCCACGAGTGCGGGCCAATTCTGCACGGGCAGCCTGCTGCATAGCAGTCAGCTCTGTGCCATTGATGTTGGCGTTTGCAATAAACCGCTCCAGACGTGCTCGATCAGCATCAGACAAGTCTGCAGGATCAGCGCCGAACAGCTCTACGTTCCTTAAGGCTAGTTGCATCTTGCGGTTGACGCCGTTATTGACATCGCGCAGAGCTTCGATGGTACCACGAGTAAAGTCGATGGAGCCAGTGGCCAGCGCCCATTGGTCTGAAGTTAGACCAGGAATAACACCGGCATCTGGTACGGCTTCGTCACGTGTACGAGTACGGCGATCACCAGGTGCTACGCCAGTAACTCCTTCGGCTCGGGCGATAGCGTCTTCACGGGCTTCAATACGGCGATCTAGCAGGGTTGGGGGGCGCCCCTCTTGGGCACGCATAAAGTTGTTATAAAACCAGCGCTCTTCGGGATCTAGAGCTGCGATAGCTCGGGCAACGTCTACACCAGTGTGAGGGCCACCCCCAGCAACTCCTACGCGGGCATGTACCGGGCCGGTTGCACGATAGTGACCGATGGCACTTTCAATCAAACCCATCCGCTCGGTTATCTGATCGGGAGTCATTGCTAGTACTCCCTGCAAGCGGCGCATGCTTTGCTCACCTTCTGTACCAGGGCGAGCAGCGTCAGACAAAACATCGGCCGCTATAGGAGCAACCATGTTTTCGGCAATTGCGGTTTGTACGTTGCGATTAAGCAGGAATTCGTTGCGGTCTCGGTTCACTGGAACACCAGCTACGCGAGCAGCCCTGTCCGCCTCGTCTTGAGCCGCGCGTGCCTGGTCCATTGCTTGTACGATTCGTTCACTCATGATTGATTACTACCTATATCTTTCCTTGGATAAGTTTTAATTTTTTTGTTTGATCGTGCATATAGTAGCAAAAAAGCAGTGTTTTGTCAATTACTTTTATGCTTTATGGCGGTTATGTCAAATAAATGTACCATAGGGTTTGATACAATAGGTGTAAATGATTGTTTTGGGCATTGAAAGTAGTTGTGATGAGACGGCGGCGGCCGTGGTGGAAGACGGTTATAAGCTGCACGGCAACGTAGTAGCGAGCAGTATGGATTTGCACGCGACCTATGGCGGCGTGGTGCCGGAGATCGCGGCGCGCAGCCATATTGAGTCTATCACCCCTGTTATATCGAGCACTCTGACGCAGGCACAGATGACGTGGGACGATATTGACGCCATTGCGGTCACCTATGGCGCAGGCCTGGGCGGCTCCTTGCTTATCGGCGTTTTGGCGGCCCGGACGCTGGCGATTACCAAGGGCAAGCCGCTGTACGCCATCAACCATGTGGAGGGGCATGTGTATGCCAACTTTTTGACGAGCACTTCCCTGCCCGGCTTTGTTTTGCCGGCTGCGCAGCCGGAGTTCCCGCTGCTGGCGTTGATTGTATCTGGTGGACACTCGCAGTTGGTGCTGTTTCGTGACCATTTTGATTACACCCTGCTCGGGCAGACTCAGGATGATGCGATTGGCGAGGCCTTTGACAAGGTGGCTAAAATCATCGGGCTTCCCTACCCTGGCGGGCCGAGTGTCAGCAAGAAAGCGCTTGAGGGTAATGCGCAGGCGTTTACCTTTCCCAAGGCGCGTATGACCGATAAGTACGACTTTAGCTTTAGCGGGCTCAAAACGGCTGTTTTGCGCACGGCACAAGAGATTATTGGAGAGGACTTCACTTTTTCGAGCAAAGGCCTGCCAGAGCGGCTCAGTGAGACTCAGAAAGCCGATATTGCGGCCAGCTTTCAGCGGATAGCGGTTGAAACGGTGGTGGATAAGGCTCTGACGGCGTTCGAGGAGTTTGGGCCGAAGAGTGTGGTGATTGCCGGCGGTGTGGCGGCCAACAGCGAGCTGCGGCGGCAGATGGCGGAACGCTTGCCTGCTCCGATTGCCTACACCGATATCAAGCTCTGTACCGATAATGGCGCGATGATTGCCACGCTTGGCTGTTTTACAGCGATGCATGGCCGGCTGGCGGCTGATCCGTACGGTTTGGATATTGCACCGAACCTGTCGATGTAGGCATGGTTCACGTGAAAGTTGTCGAGCTATAGCGCCCGCCTAACAGAGGTGGTATACTGATTGGTAATTATGCGCGTTTTAGTGGTTATTGGTTCGGTACGCAGCGCCGGAGGTGGAACAGTGAAAGATGGTGTCCCTAGGGGACTATAATTTCTCTTTACCTGCACTTTTACTACCGTTAACTAAGGATACTGATCATGCAATTACCCAAAACATATGAACCCGGGAATTACGAAGCAGATATTTACGCTCTGTGGGAGAAGAGCGGGGCATTTACGGCCGATCCGTCGAGCAATAAAGAACGCTTTTCTATAGCCATGCCGCCACCGAATGAAACGGGCACTTTGAGCCTTGGCCATGCGCTGTTTTTGACACTGCAGGACATTGCGGCGCGTTACAACCGCTTGAAAGGGAAAGATGTGCTGTGGCTGCCGGGGACCGATCACGCCGCGCTGCCAGTGAATGCCATCATCGAAAAAAAGCTGGCCGACGAGGGCACTGATAAGCATGCTATCGGCCGCGACGAGTTCTTACGCCGGACGCGGGAGTTTGTGGCCGAGAGCAGGGGAACTATGCTGGGGCAGATGCGGGCGATGGGAGCGAGCTGCGACTGGTCGCGTCTGCGTTACACGCTTGATCCGTCATTAAGCCGAACAGTGGCCGAAGTCTTTACCAAAATGTACCACGACGGGCTGATTTACAGAGGTAGCCGGATTGTAAACTGGGATCCGAACCTGCAGACCAACATTAGCGACGACGAGGTGGAATATGAGGAAGAGACAACCAAGTTTTACACCTTTAAGTATGGCCCGTTTGAGATTGGTACGTCGCGGCCGGAGACGAAATTTGGCGATAAATATGTGGTGATGCACCCAGACGACAAACGCTACAAGAAGTACAAGCATGGTGATACCTTCACGGCGGAGTGGATCAACGGGCCGATTACGGCGACGGTGATTAAAGACAAGGTGGTTGACCCCAAATTTGGCACCGGCGTGATGACGATTACGCCATGGCACAGCATGGTGGACTTTGAGATTGCTGAGCGGCATGGTTTAGACAAAGAGCAGGTGATTGATTTTCACGGGAAACTTTTGCCGATTGCGGGTGAGTTTGCCGGTATGGGCATCGCCGAGGCCCGAGACAAGATGGTGGAGAAGCTGAAAGCTAAGGGACTGCTGGTAAAGATCGACGACAACTACGTGCACAACCTGGCTCGGAACGAGCGCGGGAAGGGGGTGATTGAGCCACAGATCCGGTTGCAGTGGTTTATTGACGTCAACAAGCCGGTGGTAGAGTGGCAAGGCAAGAAGCGCAGCCTAAAAGAGGTACTGCAGAGCGTGATCCGTGACGGCGATATTGAGCTGATGCCGAAGCGGTTCGAGAAGATTTACTTTCACTGGATCGACAACTTGCGCGACTGGTGCGTCAGCCGGCAGATTTGGTGGGGGCACCGGATTCCGGCGTGGTACCGGACGCACACTGATGGGACAGTAGAGACATATGTGGGCGTGCAGCCGCCAGTGGATGATGAGAGTGAAGGCTGGAACGCTTGGGAACAGGACCCGGATACGCTCGATACGTGGTTTAGCAGCGCGCTCTGGACGTGGAGTACGCTGATTGATCCGGCGCTGGCGGAAGACTACTCGTTGAACCTCGATGACCTACTGCGGATGAGCCCGGATTATCAGGCCTACCACCCCACCACGCTGATGGAAACCGGCTGGGACATCTTGTTCTTTTGGGTGGCGCGGATGATTCTTTCGACCACGTATGCTACCGGGCAGATTCCGTTTAAGACCGTGTACTTGCACGGCATGGTCCGGGCAGCCGACGGCAAAAAGATGAGTAAGAGCCGGCCGGAAAGCATCATCGACCCGGTGACAGTCTTGTCTAAATACGGGACTGACGCGCTACGCATGGCGCTGATTATGGGTGTAACGCCAGGTAACGATCAGAACTGGGCTCAGGGCAAGATTGAAGCCAACCGCAACTTCTGTAACAAGCTTTGGAACATTGCCCGTTACTGCGAGGGCGTTCTGGGCGAGGGGTACGTGCCGGGCACGGTGGCCGAGCCGCAAACCATGGCTGACCACTGGGCGCTGCGAAAGCTACAACAGGCAGCGGACAAGATTGGCAAACATCTGGATGCCTATCGATTTAGTGAAGCCTACGAGGTGCTGTATCACTTTGTGTGGGATGACGTGGCCGACTGGTACATTGAGGCCAGTAAAAGCCAAGAGAGCAGGGAAGTGCTGGGCTATGTGCTGGAGAACGTGCTGAAGCTAGCGCATCCGTTTGCACCGTTTGTGACCGAAACGATTTGGCAGACGTTGTACGCGAACACCGATAGTTTGTTGATTGCTGCCGAGTGGCCAAAGGTGGCCAAGGCCGACGCTAAGCAAGTCAAACAGTTTGAAGAGATTCAGGCCATGGTGACAGAGGCCCGAGCACTGGTGAAAGCTCTGGGTCTCAGCAAGCCGGGGCTGTACTACACGAACGTGCCATTCCTTGGCGAGAATGGAGCGCTGCTGGCGCGTTTAGCCGGGCTCGGTGAAGTAAAAGAGGTGACAGGCGGCACAGGGCTGCAACTGACCAGCATTTCCTACACCTGCTGGTTGGAGGTGGAGAGTGATGAGATTAAAGCCTACACCGATAAGTTGGCGGCGCAAATCGCCGACGCTGAGCGACTGGTGGCGCAGTTTAAGGGTCGGTTGGATAATAAGAATTACGTGCAGAATGCACCAAAAGCAATTGTAAACCAGACAAAAGAACAACTGGCTGAGGTGGAGGCAGGGCTGGAACGATTGCAAGCCGAGCAGGCGCGATTTGCCGAGCACTAGTGGTATCCGGGCGCTCCAAAGAAGACAGTATACCTGGCTACAGTGATTGCGCTAAGCGCAATAATGTGCTAATGTATAGTAACTATGCCCCTCTTCCGCCGCGCTCGGCCAACACCAGCAGAACTACCACCAATGGCGGAACCCGCAGCCGAATTGCCAGCCGGGCCGTCAGAGACAACTACTTCTCACGAATTGCCAGGAGGTGTGAGATTTGGAGTTGCCACCGGAACCGGCCTTCGCCACATCCGCGCAGGCACCCCCACACAAGATGCTTATGGCTTCGGCCCCAACTGTGTAGTCATCGCCGACGGCGTAGGTATGTACCCCACCAGCCATTACGGCAGCAACTTAGTAGTTACGAGCTTTCCTAGCAGGCTTGCCGAGCAATTGGATGCCCCTGGCAGCGACTTGCTGCAGGCTACTCGCGGCGCCTTAGCGGCTGCCCGCCAAGATCTGCAAACCGCTAATCACAACAACCCCGCTGTCCCGTATTTCGATTCAAGAAAGCAAAGGAAAGTCTTAGGCCCCGCTTATGGTGACTCCACGCTGTCGGCAGTCTGTTTTAGGCTGGAGCCAGGTGGTGTATTCGAGTTTGCCGAAGCTCAGGTCGGTGACGGAGACATCCTGGAGATACAAGAGGGCGGGGACCGCAAAGAACTAGCACCACATCAAGAGGTACATGGAGGCATGCTCACTAACTCCATGGCCGAGAACAACGACCAGTGGCGAGATAGCGAATCATGGGCAGAACGCAAGCATCTTATTGAAGATGACGTAAAGTCCATATCACCCGAGCCTGTTACCTTGGCAGATGGTCGAAGGGTTAGGCGGCTGGTGCTTTCCAGCGATGGCGGTCGTAAAGGCTGGAAGCAGGCTTTACGCAGCGCAGCCTTCCATGCCAAAGGTGGCGAGGAAGCGGAATTGGCAGCTCAGTCTCAGGCACTAGAAGCCCAGCGGCAAGCCTTTCTCGAACCCGATCCCGGGGTGGCAGCCGGCAGGCTGCGTAACTGTGCAAGCTTGCAGAGGCAGTACAGGAACGCACAAGGCCAGGAATATACGGTCGCAGAGTTTGAGGATGATGTCGTTATACTCGTACTGGACTTCCCGGTGGAGGACATGTCTGCCCCGGAGCTAGCTGAGGCCGACGTTCGCGTCGCCAATCCTACCGCTCAGGAGGGACCGAACGCGAATTTGGAATCCGCAGCCGCCACCCCAGATGCTGCACCGGCACGGATTATTGGTAGGGCGGCTGTTGTTCCCGTTCGCCGCCCAGAAGAATTAGGTAGACAGCTACCGTCACAAACCCCGGGGGGTTATGAACGTATGTCTGACCTTGATAGGCCTCGTGCGGTGGGGCGGGTAAGTATGGGCAGCGTGGGCCACCAGAACTAAGCTGAGGGGCCTTGAGATTTAATCTTTAATCGGCGGGCTGCAGAGCCGTGCTGACGGCCACGATTGATTCCTCGGGGTGGTAGGCATCGAAGCTCATAGTGTGCCATCCCAGGGCGGCAGCGCCACCTAGGTTTACCTTATCGTCATCTACTAACAGCAGCTCGCTTGGTGATACGCCAGCACGTTCGGCGGCGATTTCGTACATCCGGTTTTCGGGCTTGAGGGCGTGGACCTCTGATGAGTCGACAATGGCGTTATAGTGCACCTGAGGCAAAATGCCGCGCTCCAGCATGGCGCTGGCTTGGCCGGGCATGGCATTGGTGAGGATCCCGATTTCGTAGTTTTCGGCCACCCATTCCACTAGCTCGTCCATGCCGGGCGTCTGTTCGATGGCTTGGAGATAGTACTTGTTCCAATCGACCATCATGTTGAGGCGCTCGGCCAACACGGTGTTGAGCTGGTCAATGCTGACATCACCGCGGCAGACGGCGTTGTTATGCTGCCAGTAGAGTGTTTCGACGGTCTCGAAGGGTACGCCGCTTTCTTCGGACAGTAGGGTAAAGGCGCGGGTGGTGGCGCCACGGACCAGGCAGCCGTTCATATCGAAGTAGACAAAACGGACGCCATTTTTGGAGACTTTCTTGCTTGGTTCTACCGGGGTGTGCGATTCGGCAGCTAGTGGCAATGGTTTGCCGGTGATGACGTCCCGTAGCAGCTCGTCGAGGCTGACGCCAAGGGTAGCTGCCAGGTGTTTGATGGTAAAAACTGACGGTGCACGAATGGCACCCCGCTCGATTTTGGCGAGCGTGGAATAACTAAGGCCGGATTTTTGACACAACCCTTGCTGTGTTAGCCCGGCCCGCTTGCGGGCGAGCTGCAATACGCGCCCCAGGCGCATTTCCTCGGTGAGCACTCCACCCGTGTCCATGGCCGTATTGTACCAGCCTGAGAGCGCTTACGCTAGCATTTGTAGCCGGAAATGGTTACTTTTGGCTATTTGTGGAGGAGGCTGTGGGCGATGGTGAAGACCAGAATAAAGGCAACGATAAAGACCACGACTGTGGCTTTGATGGCGCTGCCGTTATTGCCTGCGCCGGTGCGGTTTTGCAACTTGGTAAAAACCCAGGTGCTAGCGCCCAAGGACACTAAGAAAGCCAGCAGTAGGGAACTCACAGATTATCCTCCAGCCGAAGCTTGGCAGCTAGGGCGGCCTGCTCCTGTCTAGTGGGCTGGTAAGGGTAGGGCTCATTCTTGAGGTGATTGGCGGCCGCCTGAAAGAACTGTTTGCTTTCATTGGCTGGCATGATGTGAACGTGAGCATGAGGGACATCAAAGCCAAAGATCTGTACGATGACTCGCTTGGTACCGAGCGTACTCCTGAGGTGTTTAGCAACTTTTTGCACCGTCTGAAAGAGTGCCCGGTAGTCTTCGGAAGGCAGATCATCGAATTGGTCTACCTGTATCTTGGGAACCACTAGCGTGTGACCCGGGAAGAACGGCTTAATATCGAGGAAGGCAATGGTCTTGGTATCTTCGTAAATCTTGTCGCAGGGAATCTCACCTTTAATAATTCTAGTAAAAATGGAATCTTCCATGAGGGCTACACCTTTTGATATTCGATAAAGTAATAGACGATAGCAACAACGGGGTGGATGACGAGCATACCCAAGCACCAGAGGAGGCGCTCGGTGTCGGTCAGGCGCGGATTTTTAACGGCCTCCACAAACATCCAGATCTCGAAGGCGAGCACCAGTAGCAGCACTAGTGCAATAAGAGAACCGAACCCAACCCCTAGTCGAAGCATACTTTTATGATACCACGCTGGACAGACAGCTCTGTCTACTTACCGGCAGCTTGTAGCGCCAGATCAAGATCCTCAAAGAAGCCATCGACAAACGTTAGTTCGCGGTGCTGCTGGGCGGCTTTGAGCTCAGCTGGCGATCGCCAGCCAGCCCAGGCTACTTCTGTTGGGTCCAGGTGAGTGCCAGGCACTTCATCTGATTCGCCCACCAAAAGATGGCAGTACCGCTTATAAGAATTAAGCCCCTGCCGAACGATGCGTAGGCCCTTTGGGGTGAGCCCCGTTTCTTCCTGAGCTTCACGCACGGCGGCGTCCATTGGCGTTTCGCCAGCCACCATGCCGCCACATACCAGATCAACATCGCCAGGATTGACCCGCTTTTGGGCAGATCGTTCGTGCACCAGCACTTGGCCCGCGCTGTTGCGAACTACTACGATTACTATTTGCATGTAGCGACCCTCGTGATGGGCCGCATCATCGCGCGGTACGTCGCGCTCAACGACGTTACCTTCGGCGTCTACAAGATCAACCATTTCTGTCATAGCCATAGCATAGCAAAACAGAGGCATGAATGCCTCTGTTTGTAGCGGTGCGATTTGGCGGAGAGGGAGGGATTCGAACCCTCGATAGGTTTGACCCTACACACGATTTCGAGTCGTGCGCCTTCAACCACTCGGCCACCTCTCCATACCCGCCTATTTTAACAGATTAGGCCGCGAATAGGGCAGGCTAGCTTTTTTGGACTGTCTGTGCTAGAATTACCCCTGTTGCACGTATTGTATCGCGCCAGATGTGCACCCGTAGCTCAGCTGGATAGAGCGTTGGCTTGCGGAGCCAAAGGTCGTAGGTTCGAATCCTGTCGGGTGTACCAATTGATACTATTCAAGCTCTAAACAGAGGCCATTCGCGGCCTCTGTTTTTGTTTGGCCTCTTTATTTGGTGGTGCGCTTGTCGCTCATGGTTATACGCAGCGAGCGGTTTACTATGGAGGTATGGCTGAGAAGGACTCTACAGGCTACACTCCCGAGAAACCGGCTAATGGTACATTCAAAATGCCCATCGGCCTCCTACAGGCCCATGTGGCGGTCCGGCAGTTAGAAAGGTATATGGCGCTCGTTACCCTGTATATGGAGCGCTTTTTGGACGATACATCCCTAGACACCGCACCACCGATTGGAAAGCTTATTAAAAACTACGACGAGAAAAAACGCCGGAATCTGCTGCGACGAGAGCTCTGTAAGCTTTCTGACGCAGTCAACAAGTCTGCCAAACGCGCCGGCGTCCAAGTGCGATATCGCAGGGGAGAGGGAGAGAAAGAGGTAGGTATAAATATCTTTCTGGACTTCTTTAATGTTCCGGAATCCGAACGGCATATCCAATACAACACTACCCGCACTACGGTATATCGAGCTATTGGGGTGTACCAACGAGAGCGTCTAAAGGGGCTCTGGAATATCATCAATCCTGTCTATTGGCTATCTGTTATTCTGAACGTGCCCGTCCATATTCTTTCGAGGGCAGGGATAGATGTAGAGACCAGCCGGACATACAAAATGCACTACTGGATACTGCAATCACTCATGGCTATACTACTAATCTTCTTGATCTACAAGATAGGGGTGCCCACCAACTTTCTGACTATGGTGCAGAGCGCTCTGTAATAGAAGCCCCTTAAAGCAGGGGTGTACCTGACTGAAATCTTACAGACAAAGGCGGCGATATGTTGCTACGATGGGCTTGTCATAGGAGGCTACATATGGCGAATAGAACCAAGCGAGTCCCAAACATCGAAGAGGTGTTTGCAAACGACGATTTGAGTATCAACGAGCAGTAGGCTAGTCTTGCCGATGCCTAGCGAAACGCATCGTTTATAATTGGAACATGCGGACAGGGGAGCGATGGCAATGGTTTTGGGCACAGCAGCGATTACTCGCCTATGGATGCGGGACATTGCTGGTGAGCACGTGGACACTGCTGCGATTTTTCACCACTCGCACCACGTTCGACCTGGTGAGCCAACAGGTAATTGTGCATCAGTGGCTGCAGGGCGCTATGACGCCAGCACACATGGGACAAACGGCCTACGTGCTGAAGATGCTGGTTTTGTACGTACCGCTCGATCTACTGCCCGGCTCGCCGCGCCTCAAGCTGATAGCAATAACGCTGGCAATTAATATTGCAACGTTTGTATTGCTTGGCGTGGTGCTGGAACGGCTGCTGCGCGAATTTGGTGGACGGGTACGCAGTGTGCTGTATGCAGCGCTGGTAGGGTTGAGTGCCATTGCCGGGTCGGTGTTTTGGATTGGCTTTGCCAATTCCCGCAATTTAGAGGTGGTCGGCGGCGTCTTGTGGATGTACTTGGGGCTGCGTTATATATGGCGGCAAAGCTGGCGGCTGGCGATAAGCTTGGTGATCTTGGGCGGTTTGCTGTTTTTCGACGACCCTTTGCAGTTTTATATGACGGCACTGCCGCTTTTGGTGTACGGCGTGGCGCTAGCAGCGGCAGGGCAGTACTCAATACGAGCAGCCGGTAAACTGCTGGGTCTAAGCCTGGCAGCTTGGGGATTAGCCCACTTGCTGGCGATAGCGATGGGTCACTGGTTGCAACTGAGCTTTACTGATACCGGTGGCCTAGCCTCACACTCATGGTCAGCGAGTTGGCTGGTACAAAGTGTGGCTGGAGTGGCAAAAGCAGTTCTAAGCCTGTTCG
This sequence comes from Saccharimonadales bacterium (SeqCode), assembly GCA_035479475.1. Lineage (GTDB taxonomy): Bacteria > Patescibacteriota > Saccharimonadia > Saccharimonadales > UBA4665 > JAJZCD01. Next base: position 53,722 of record DATIIP010000033.1, read on the forward strand.
CCGGAGGAGCCGACGCTGGCAGGGCGCGCGAGCTTGCCAATATTGGCCTGTTGGGGTTAGGCCTTGCCGCCCTGGTGTATAACGCGGTAAAACGGTTGGTGCCGAGGCGGCTGATTGCATTCTTGGCATGCTGGGTCGCGGTCGATCTGGCAGTGTATGCCGCTAGTGGACAAGCCGTGCACGGTGCGGCTACCTCACGCTACCTCATCATGCTGGCCCCGGCGGCTCTAGTGGGCCTGGGGATGATGCGTTGGCCACGACACCCCTGGAGTATTAAATTGGCGGTAACGGTGATGGTAGCAGGCCTGGCTCTGAATGTAGGAGCACTGGGTAGTAGCCTGCTGCGTCACTGGGACGGTAGCTTTCCGGCTGACGCGCAGCAGGCCAGCGTCTATCGATATGCGCAGGCGCATCCGAAGCTGCATGTTTATACCAGCATTGATACGGCCATGGCAGTGCTTTATCTGCACAACCTACCAGCACAACGCAGCCTCCCGGTAGGATGTCTGGATGGAAAACTAGTACGCACTCACTATTCGATGGACCGCGCCTTTGCTGATAGTAGTCGAACGCCAGGTGCCGTAGCGGCAATCGTCTTGGACGGTACGAGCATCCAAAACAGCCCGAATGTCTGTACGACGAGCAGTATCAGCTCAGAATTCGGCGCACCCATCAGGCTGGCGCACACCGACAATAGCAGCGTGGTATTGCTATATCGGCAGGCAGCTTTGAGGCTGCCCGACTAGAGCGGGACGCCCTGTTGGTATTCACGAGATAAGTAGAAGCTATAGGTGGTAGCTTGACACTGCAGCATAGAATGGCACGTGCCGCTATCATGCTGGCCATAGGCAAAGAAAGCGGCTATTTTTTGATTTAGTTCATCGCCAGTGACATTTGGAGCGTAGCCATGGATGGGATAGCCGATGTAGTGCTTAACCGGAATGGTGACGGCGCCGCCAAAATGCTGGAAATCGTACTGGTCGGCAGCCTCTTGGGTAAGCCGGCTGGTATTGATATGGTCGCTATGATCGGGGTAGGGCGTGGGGACAGCATCCGCCTGGGTGTGGATTTCGGCCGGTTCGTAGATATCCATAAGAAGGACAAGTGCGGCCACTAACTGCTGGCGCGTATAGCTGGACTGGTTATCGACACTCCGAAGCCGTTCAATAACACCGGCCTGCAACTTGGCCATGCTCTGGTAATCGGAGCCTGGAAAGCCCTGGCCTTGCAAGTTGCCGTCTGGCAGGTTCAGAAAGACAAGCGAAACTTGGTTGCTATCCCGCGGGGTAGCAACCGTGAGATACTCGCCTGGAGCAACTTGTACCGTTTGATGATCCCAGACGTTTTTGATGTGCAGCATGGCACTATAGGCAGCCTCTGCGCCAAGCTGGCGGCCCAGCCAATAAAACTTATCTTGGCCATCGTCACCGGCGGTCAGAAATACCGTACGCACACAGTAGCCAGCCTGTAGGGTATGGAGCAAGTCAGGGCTTAAGAAGAGTAGGTCATCGTCTTCGTGGGCAACAAAGTTCATGACAGTGGGCTGGGTGCAGTTGGTTTTGAGCAGCTGATCGGGTGCCACCGGGGCGAGAGTAACGTGAGCTAGAATGTCCGCCGCAGACCTAGGGTGGCTACCGGCGTCGTAAAAAAGCAGCGCACCTTTAGGGTGTGTGAGGGTGCCGGCAATGATTTGAGTGGCATTGGGCACGCCGTAGGCAGCGGTGACCTGTTGGAGCGTACAACTTGGATAGTTGGTTAGGCTGCCATCGAATGTGATGAGATAGGCAAAGCTGTGCCGCCTGAGATCTGGCTGCCAGGTCGTGCTGCTGAGGGCAGTCAGCGGTGTCGTACAGCTATAGAGCGGCATAACATTGAGCTTGCCGTGAGCAGCTAATTTTATGGGAAGTACACGCCAATAATCACCCACCAACACATCAACGTGATGATGTTCAAGCGCCTGCGTCACGAGTTTGTTGCGGTACGAAACATCGTTCAAAGCGGCCGTTTGTGTACTGGCAACCGTACGTGCAGTCACGCTAGCGGCAAGGCTGCTGAGCATTAATCCCAAACCGATAAGTAGTAGCCATTTTGGCTGACGTACCACATGGCCACGAAGCACCGTAGTGGCACCAATCATCAACGCAAAGAAGCCGATGGTAAGATAGCGGGCATCGACCGCATAGTAATGCTTACTTACTACAAACAGCCCGAACGCGGCGGCAGTAGAACAAAATAGCGTGAGTGACAGCTGGGTGGCAACCGGCAGAGCAGTGTGGCTATCGAAGTGATGGAGTGAGCCTCGAACTAGCCGCCAAATGAGCCATAGTCCTAGTAGCACCAGAACGACCGCGACAAGATAGAGTGCCCCGCTTGGATGAGTCAGGCTGGCCGCGAGCGCATGCGGTAATTGGGCGATTACCCGATTGTCGTAAACGGGGTTGGCACCGGCATTAGTAAGAAAGCCCAGCAGGCTATAGGCGACGCTGAGCAGTAAGTCTTTGCCGCCAATACCGGTACCATAAGGACTAACGCTGCCGCCGGTCAAATGGGTAAAATGCAGCCCTGTTACGAGCAGTGTGATCAATAGACAGATGATACCGGCACCAATGCTAGCAATCAGCCAGCGTACGGCAAAAGCGACCATAGCCAGATTGGTAAACAGAGCGTACAACACCAGCGCCACCGCCGCTCCACCCAGGCTGAGACCTAGAAACAGGCGGTCACTGGCAATAAGAATGCCCAGCAGAATCACACCAAACAGGAACAACGGGCTGCGCAGCCTCCGACCACGAATAAAGAGCAGCAAGCACGCCAAGTAGACGATATATTCTAGGTTACGCGTTGTGAGCATAGCCATATTGACCGGCAGAATACCACCGGCGTATGGCTGCGCCGGTACAAGAAGAAGCATCAGTGCGAGGGCCAGATACAATGTACCGAGTACCAGTGGACGGCGTTCAATCTTGTGGAGTAGAAATGCCAGGGCGGCCACCGTCAGCACACTGACACTCACCGTAGCAATTAGAAGGTGTGCGCTTGTAACTCCAGCCAGGCCGAGCCACCAAAAGATAGGCCACTTAAGCAGTAGGCTATGGGCGCCGGGAAAGGTAGCCCCCTGAAACGTTTGCCAGTTGGTGAAAAGATATGGATCTGATAACTGATCGGCATTGTGAATTTGCAGCCGGGCACCGAGCACCGCCCAAAAAACGACGCTTGCGAACAATAGTACAGTGGCTATACCGGCGTAGACTGCCGGAAGACGGGGTGGCCTAGCAAGACCACCCAACAGCGCCACCAACCGGTGCCACAGCTTGAGACAAAATGCATTTAAGGGACTTAGTTCTTCCACGGCTAGTCTATGGCCACGAGCGCTTCGCTCTGTTTAAAGATATGCGTTTTATATAGATAAAAGTTCCAGACAGTGGTGATGCCAAGCGCTAAAGTACGGGTAATCACCGCTGGCAAGTGCTGTTGGAGCAGCTTGGTTAGCAGTACCGAAAAGGTTAGGTTCCATACAATCAACAGGGCAGTGGCGACCATTTGCGGGATCAGAATACGGTGGTGCATTCGCTTATCCCCAAACGTCACCAGTTTCTGCAAAAAGAATGACACCAACGTACCCAAGCAGAAACTGATAGCCACCGCCCAGACGGCACTTGCCCCTAATCGCTGTGCCACTACAATGACAGCCAGCTCAAACAAATACACGCTACCGCCAATAATAAGATAGCGGTAGCCGGGTCGTTTGAGTAATTGGGTAAGCTGTAGCACGCGGATTTATTTCTTGATTACGTATTGACGCTCTAGTTCTACCGGCAACCGCGGTAGTAGAGCTATCTGTTCAACTTCCAGTATAACGCACCCATGGCCGAGTTTCAGGTAGTATATTTCCGGCGAAGGCGAACTTGATAGAGCGTGATACCCCCACCGACAGCCACCACGACGGGTACAACTACATCGCCAGCCCCGGTATTGGCCAGCCGCGAGGGAGTGGAAGGTGTGCCATTCGCGGGAGATGGGGTTGGATTGGTAGGGCCTGGATTGCCATTCGTAGCTGGTGATGCAGACTCGTGGTGCTGCGTCTGCTTGGAGACAGGACCAACGGCCTTAGGAGAATGTGACCTAAAGAAGACGAGCGACAATAAAAGCCAGATTAGCAATACGGCCGCCACCAGCCATATGACGACTGGTAGTATTTGGCGGTACCGTGGGGTTTCAGTTGGTGCAAACATCGCTGACGTACTCCTCCAATCTACTATTATTATAGTACCGCTTTCTTGGAGACTGAGCAAAATACTTTACTAATTGAGGATATTGACCGCTCGCGCCGCCACTAACGCTACTACCACCAGCGAGATGATCGACTGCACAAGCATCAGCATTTTGGCGCGACGACTGAGCGGTAGGGTATCAGTGGGACTAAAAGCGGTAGCATTGGTGCTGGAGACATATAGATAGTCGAGCGAAGTTGGGTGCCACTGTTTGAGCGCCGTCAGGCTGCTTTGTGGGAACAGGAAGTCACGCTCAACATCGCGTGCCGCACGCCGGCTGCCTGGCCCGCCGCCATCCATCTCCCAGTAGAGCAGGGCAAAGACAATGACATTGGTAAGATAGAGGTTGATAGCCGTCAGGATAAGCTCACGACCATTCTGAACGCGGCCTTGCTGCAAAAGCTGGTGGACCACCTGTGTAAGGGCATACAGGTTGCCCAAGCCAACGGCTGCCAGCAGCAACACGACGTTGATACGGCGCTTAAGCGACTGAAAAACCCGCTGTTTGGGCGTAGTGGCGGCTAGGAGTGCCGCTAGAAGTATCTCAAGCGCCGGTAGCAGCCAGTGCACCCCGAGCACAAACCGATCGGGTAGCGCAAATTGCAACACCACCGCTGCCAGGACAATACACTCTACATGCCATATTGGGTCACGGTCGTGATGCTTATCGCGAAAGAAGGGCATGGTTTTAGCTTAAAAATGCAACCGGCGCATCAGGCTGTCGGTTGCATTAAATTTGAGATGCTCAAATGGCAGGAAGCTGCTCAAAAAGTTGATAACCGGCTCTTGAACATCAGGTACCACGTAAACGGTGAGTGGCGGCATAAAGCGTTTGAGCGGCATAAAGACGATGCTCACTATGGTGTCTTCCTGGGCAATCGAGAATGTCTTAAAATCTCGAAAATCGTACCGCTTGCTGCCGATTTGTATGCCGTTGCGAGAAACTCGATACTCCTGCGTCTTTGGCCGCCGCGTGGCATAGAGCCCCAAACCAAAGGTTACCAAAAGTATCACGACAACCGAGAACTTATCTTTTGTTAGAAGGTAGATGAGTGCGGCAAACATAGATCCACCGAACGCCAGAGCTACATACCAACCCACGGTCTTGTGGTGCTCCACGAATTCAGCCGCAGTCCAGCTGATATCCGACTGCTGTACCGGGTCGCCAGTTGCCCCTAGCGCTTCCACTGAATCGGTGTGGTACGCCCAGCCGGCCACAGGCGTTTCATCAGACGTCGTGGAAACTGCAACCTCAGTCTCTACAGCAGCCGGTTGCTGGAGAGCGGTGTTGGTTTCGGGTGCCGCCAAAGGAGCAGGTGTAGTTTCGGGATTTTCGGTCGGCACTGGCCGCTCAGGCTCGGGAATACCACCAGCAGGCGGCTTGGGGGTCTCGCTACGCGAAACGACAAGCGAGTCAGGCTGATCATTGTTCATAAGCGTATTGTACTACATATCAAACGTGATGGTCGTGAACACAAAAAACCCAAAAATAAAACAGCCTGCCATAAGACAGACTGTTTTATTTTGGCGGAGAGAGAGGGATTCGAACCCTCGCAGGGACTCGCGCCCCTCTAACGATTTAGCAAACCGTCCCCTTCAGCCACTTGGGTACCTCTCCTTAAACTTGAGACACCCATTTCATGGGCTTCTCAATGCGCGGGGCCTTGGCAAAGCCAAGGTCTCCGGCTGCTCTTCCCGGCCAGTGGTAAGCCGTTTCCTTAAGCAATGGAAACTATTTTAACAGATAGTTTTCTCTGTTAAAACGGTTTTTTGGCGGAGAGAGTGGGATTCGAACCCACGGTACCCTTGCGGGCACGACGGTTTTCAAGACCGTTACCTTCAACCGCTCGGTCATCTCTCCACGCATAGCTAGGCGCTTAGAACAGAGGTGATTATAGCAGCCAGCCCCAAAAAAGCCTAGGCCTGGGCAAAGACAATGGCATCAACGCGAGCAGCGCCGGCACGCCGCAACACGCGGGCAGCAGCCTCCAGCGTGGCACCGGTGGTGAGGACGTCATCGATCAATATAATGTGGCGACCGCGAATTTCGTTGACTTGCACAGGCCGAAAAGCTGCTTGCAGCTGTTCGAGCCGCTGACTGCGGCGCGATCCCACCTGATGCGCTTGACCGACGCGGCGGAGCACTATGCGGCGAGGTGTATTCGTCAACCGTGAAACCTCACGGGCGAGCAAGGCCGCGTGATCGTAACCGCGCGCACGAACTCGGGACGTAGCGGTTGGAACGGGTACTAGCACCGCGTCGCCCGAAAAGCCAGCCAGTTGTCTGGCAAGCAAAAGTGCTATTTCAGCGACGCCCGCCTGCGCCCGCTCATATTTCATGCGGTGAATCAGCTCTTTAGCCAAGCCACGATATTGGACACACGCCATAACCTGATGTAGGGGGGTGTCCTTTCGACAATCGGCGCAAACTGCACCATCATTAGTCGCGGTTCTACACCGATAGCACCGAGAGGGAACAGGCTGAAGCAACTGCAAGCAATTTGCGCAAAGTAATCGGTCATCTTCGCTGCCACATCCCAAACAGATATGGGGTGCAATCAAGCGGACCAGCCTCTCTAAAATGCTCATGTTGTATTTAATCCGTTGTAAATATGTATATCGTGGGCTTGCACGGTGTTATAAATTTCAGCTATACTGACTTTAACACAAAAAGGCAAGAAGCAACGTTAAGCCCCGCATCAAAAGAGCAGGGCGGAGGGTAACAACAGGTATATTTGATATGGCGCGACGTAACCGCGACGATGACCTACTACTGGAAGAAGACGAGCTGACTGCAGCATTTTTGGGTGACGATGATGGCGTAGTAGCTGCAGCGAGCGACGACCCGACTGCCACACAGCCGGCCACTATAACTGGCACCGACGAGTGGGATGAAGACGAAACGGTACTACCCGGCCAACTAGCTGTTGACGTTTATGAGACCAAGGAAAAGCTAGTCGTCAAAGCCCGCACCGCAGGTGTTAATAAGGGCGACCTAGACGTTAGCATTGCCGATAATACGCTCAGTATTCACGGTACGCTTTCTGCTGGCACCGATGACGCGGTTGAGAATTACTTTGTGCAAGAGTGCTACTGGGGCGAGTTTAGCCGCAGCATTGCTTTGCCGGTCCCCGTCAAGGAAGAGGACATTGAAGCTGTGCTGAAGGACGGCGTACTGACCATCAGCTTTACCAAGGTCAAACAAGACACCGTTAAGAAGATCCAGGTCATTTAGCCTCTTGGCAAGAACTGGCTACAATCACCCTACAGGTTAGTAGGGTGATTTTTATGCAACAAAAAGCCCTTCTTTGCGAAGGGCTTTTTGCAGTCAAGCAGATTGCGATCTTGTACTAAGGACTCTGGGTTACACGGTTTAGAACGAACTGAACAATAAACTGTGCCAGCGCGACTACCACCAGGCCAATGAGGGCGTAGATGATAGTGTTTTTGGCACTTGATATATTGCTGCTTTCGCCACCTGAGGTAATGTAGCGGAAACCACCGACAATGATCATGATAACCGATACGACACCAACGACAAGCGAGAAGATGTTGATGACGGTAGTAATGATGCTGTTGATTTTGTCGGTACCATTTGAGGTTGTGGAACAACCAGAAGTGTCACTAACACTCAAATTAGCTCCCTGACAAAGGTTATCTTGAATGCTGGGAGCAGCTGACACAAGAGCAGGGACCGCTATTGGCACAGCGATAAGCGATACGGCGCTCACTAGGCCAACAACGAAGTTCTTAAGATTCTTAAGCATATAGCGTAGGTTCCTTCCTTTTTTGCTAGTACTTACTTGATTTATACCATTAACTTAATGGGGATTTCAAGATATAGCGCTGATCAATGACAGCGAATTCATTAATGCGTACCAAATTGGCGCCAACTTTAACACATTTATTCTTGTCGTTCAGGGTCTGGCCACTCGGGCAATCCGGTGCATTGACCTTGCCGAGTACAAACTGAACGATGACTTGGGCGAGCGCCACAATAACGAGCCCAACAATAGCATAGATCATGGTGTTCTTGGCGCTCGCAATCGCACTACTCTCACCACGAGAAGTTACATATTTAAAACCCGCCACAATGATCATGATAACGGACGCAATGGCGACGACGACACTCAGTAAGTTGATGATGACAGTTATAACGTGGTCTATAGAAATGCCGTTACTTGGCTGCTGAGAACAGTCCGCATTACTGCCAAGCGCCGTACAGACGGTTGATTTCGGCGTTGCCGCCGCGACTGACATGGGCGCTAACAAGCCACCAATACCCAGCCCTAGCAGCAGCGTAGTTAGTATGATCCCAATTCGCTTCATAATCTTCCTCATAATTTACTTACTATCAGTATTACTGCGCCCTCGGCCACCGCGATAATCACTAGGCCTACCGTTGCACCAATCACCGCCTTGCGAGCACCGGCTGCTTTGTTGGCATCTCCGTTTGAAGTGACAAACTGAAAACCACCAACAATGATGATAATTACAGCCGCAATGCCGGCCAGGGTGGCAATTACCAGGGAAGCTTTTTTAAGAATACCGTTCGACCCGGAAATAGGGTCTCCGGTGCCGGCAGAACAGGCTGTTGAATCACTGGAACCATTACCCGTGGTACAGGCGCAGGCTAAGGGGTTACTCGTAACGTTACAGATCTGCCCCGCCGGTGCCGCGCTAACGGTCGCCAGTGGCCCGCTTATGGCAAGCAGTAAAACCAGCAGTAAGCCATACAGAAGTCGCCTCATTTATCCAATTCCTTTCACTACAAATGTCACGATAGAATAAGCGGCCATGGTAACTACCAGACCGACAAGTGCGTACACAATGGTGCTCTTGGCCTGTGCGGTACCGTTGGGATCGCCGTGAGCCAGGATGTAGCGAAAGCCAGCGATTACTATAATGAGTACGCTGATAGACGCCGTGAAGGCAAAGATGATACCAAGAGCAGTGGGGATGGTGTTAGTGGTGGTGGTCTGCGGCAGACAGCTGGTATCGATGGGTGCACTGTTCGCGCCACACTCGCCAGCAGCTGCAAATAATCGTGGTATGAGCATACTTTATCCTCAGCTCGTTCCTAGTTTATGGCCGATGAATGCAACTACCGAGGCAGCTATTAGTGCTATAGCCAGGCCGATCAAGGCATTGATGATGGTCTGCTGAGCCTTCTTGGTAGCGTCTGGGGCACCCTGACTGGTCGTGTACTGAACACCACCGGCAATCACATACCCTACCGCTACATAGGCGGCTACTATGATTAGATCGTTCAAGATGGCTAAGACAATTAGCAGAATCGCACTGTGTGCGCTGAATATACCTGGTTGTGTACCGTCGCTGACCGGGTCAAAGTTAACAATACGACAGGAGCCGCCCTCGTCACGCAGTGTTAGATACTCATCCCAAGGTGCCAGGCCCAAAAACCTGGGCTTGGCGCAGGTTAATGCAAAAGTATTGAGATAGGGCAGTAGTAGTGAGAGCATTATTTTATTCTACTCCTTTCATTAGAACAGATTGCCCCCCGGCACTAAGAACTTGAGCAGGCTGAACAGAAATATAAAGGTAACTAGAGCAATAAGGGCATTGCGAATGCGATTCTTGGCGGCCGTGACTTTCTGCGGATCGCCCCCTGAGCTACCGTACTGGATGCCGCCATAGACGATGGATATTACCACCGCCACTCCAACCAAGGCAGCCAAGAAATCAATAAAGGGGTTCAGGTAATTCTTGAACAGGTCACACTGGGAAATATCCGCACAGTTTCCTCCATTTGTGCCCGAGCCAACGGCACTACATTGGCTTAGGTTTGCCACCTTGGTGGTGCCATCGGGGCAGGTTACACAAGCCACAGGCTTATGGGTAGTGGGGTCGGTGCAAGTTGGAGCGGCAGCAGCGGCTACCTTGAATTGGCTTACCACCAGCGTGGGCGCTAAGATGGAAACAATTAGGGCCAGGCAAGCAAACGTCAGTTTTAGTTTTTGTGACATTTGAGACTAACTATACAGCCGTTCCTCTCGGTAATCAAGTTGCTGAGAGGAGGGGATTGGGAGGCGTCGGGGTGCCTTCAAAATTTTATTGAGACCTGATACACTTATGGTGAACGTAGCAAGAAGGCCGATACTTAAGGTGAAACCAAAAAGCAGTGTTAAGCGGTGGGGTTATTTAGCAATTCTGCTGCTTTTCTTGACCACCACTCTAACTAGTATGGTTAGCTTGTTTATGCCAGCCATTTTGTCGGCGGCGGCAACCGGTGCTCACACAATTTATGGTGACAACACTACCTCTTGCGGTGCCTCATTGGCCTTACTTAACCCTGGCGATACGCAAGCCAAAACGGTTTTAGGAACCGGTGTTGGGGATCCGGCCAGTGAGCTATATAACCTGACCCAGGGCATTTCTGGTGAGAGTGCCGGTGCTATAGCCACATTTAAAGACGTTTACAACAAGCAGGGTGTGTTAAACCTTGGCTTTGCCGACGCCGGCGGCGGCGCCAACAACTACGTGGCCTGCAACAATTCAATTACGTTTTTCCGTAAGGTTGTAACATCGGACCAGAATACATTCTATGGGGTATGGCGGTGTGTTCCACCGGGCGCTACCGGTAGCACGCTGTGCCCTTCGGGCGGCGGGTTAACGTACAAGCTGGTGACTGCCACCATCAATCCGAGTGCCAAAACTATGACGTTTAGCTGGCCGGGGGGCAACAATGGGGCGACCACTACAGCCACCATCAACGTGGCCGACCCTGATGGCGACTTTGCGAATAGCCAGTATTTTAGCAATGGCGCCAGTGGCGGCACCTCACAAACTGTGGCAACTTGTTTATCAGTTAATCAGCACAATGATATTTCACAGTGTTTAAAAGGTAAGACAGCACGCTTTGTCGATACGGCACACATATCATTTGATAACGTAAGTTATGTAGCGAGCAGTTGGGGTGGTAATGACATTTATTACACTGCCGAAAACGACCCCACCCTTACGAACCTGGGCGCCAAGTTCGATGTAAAAACAAATCATACCGATACCGACCTGAACATCGATGACCCCAGCAAGATTAGCGACCTGGCAGACCTGCGCAAAACCCTAGGCGGCGGTTACAGAGCGAGCGTCGAGTACGACATTATTGGGAATAGCGGCACCGTTCCGGTGGATGCCGGGACGGGCAACACCAGCATCAACCAGGTGGCAAACTATTATTCCAACAGCTCCGACCCCAGTAGCGACTCTATCCAATTAGTGTTCACTAATGGAGCCGGCACTAACGAGGGTAGATTCTACGGTGTTTACAGCCGGTCTGACGCTACTTCTACGACGTTTACCTATGCAAACGGTGGGTATTCCTGTGGCAGTAGTGAGAAACCGCGGTTTGTGCTGTCACACAACCCAACTGCTGGAGAGGAAGATGGCAGCCACACGCTTACCGCTACATGGTATATTCAAACTAATAACGCCCCCTGTGGTGAAGAGGCCATACCTGTCACGATTCTATTGGAGCCGGTGGATGCCATTCCTCCTGCACTCAATGGCACCTGTGCCGCCGGTACCGATGCCAACGGCAACTGTACCGGTGATACTGATGTCGCCATTGACTGCGGTACGGGTACACTGAACTGGATTGTCTGTAGAGTAATTGAGGCCGCCCTGGGTACGGTCGAAAAGCTCGATAACTTCATCATGAACACCCTGGATATTGACGTTAAGCCCATTTTCGATAACGTCGATAGCAACACCTACTACACCGCCTGGAACTCCTTCCGGGTAATTGCCATCGCTCTGCTGATAGTAGCCGGTCTGATAATGGTTGCCTCACAGGCTCTGGGCTTTGAGTTTCTCGACGCCTACACCATACGAAAAACCCTGCCGCGCCTGATTGTAGCTATTATTGGCATTTCGCTTTCCTGGCCGCTGATGCGCTACTGCGTCAACCTGTTCGACGCGCTTGGGTTTGATGTTCGGGCGCTTATATATCATCCGTTCAAAGGGTTGAATAGCCACTTTTCGATCAGCGTCGGTCTATGGTCTATGGTTGGCACTTTTGCGGCTGTGTGGCTGCTGGGCTGGGCATCGTTAACCTTTGCACTGAGCATCGCCCTGGCTATGTTTATTGGCTTTGTGACGCTGGTAGCCCGCCAGGTTGTCATTATTGTGCTGGTTATCTTGGCACCGATTGGGATTGCCTGTTACATTTTGCCGAACACTCAGCGGGCGTGGCGTATGTGGCACGAAAACTTCTTGGGTATGCTGCTGCTGTTCCCGATCATATCGGCTCTGATGGCAGCCTGCGATGTGTTTACAGCCGTGGCATTGAGCCATGGTGGTACTTCTACGGCCATGCTGATGGGGCAGGTTGGTGGCCTACTAACTCACTTTTCGGCACATCGTTTTCACCTGGTGCTACACAGTTTTGCTAATAACACGGGTGGTTTGGTTGCCAGCGGCACCGCCATTGGCTTTCAGATTGTAAAACCTGGGCTCATACCGATTGCTTGGAACTTCACCACCGGTGCCCTGCGTAATGTGGCCGGCAAGATGGGCGGCATGGTCAAGGGCATGCAGGACGGCCTGCGTAATATCCGTGGCAATGCGCTGCGCAAGAGCTTCCACGACATGGCGCACGGCCAAAAGATGAAAGGTAACGGTAAGATTGCCAAAGGGTTCAACAACCTAACCGAGACCATTGCCAGCATACCCAGTGCCGACCTGCGTCTTACTAAGCCCAATAGGTGGCGCAGCGAGGTCAAGGCCGCTAAATCACGACGTACACTGACCGCCGCTGCCGAAGCTGCCGAGAAGAACGAGGCCCTGCGTTCCTTTATTGGCAACGATGATGTGCTGCAGGCCGCTCTTCATTCCAAGGGTGACGATAAGAAAGCAGCCGCCTACCTGCGGAACCTACGGGACGATAAGGGGAACCAGATATACGATAACGCAACCATTGGCCAGCACGTTGCCGACATCCAGGCGGCCCGCCGCTCGATGAACAACGAAGTATTTGAAGCGGCAGCCGCTATGGCACTGCCAGCTACCGGTACGGCCTTCGCGCGACGCGCCCGCAAGAATGAGAGAGGCGATCTACTCAGCAGGGAGGGGCAAGTCGTCGCTACCAGGAATGCAGAAACCAATAAATATCATGCGGTTGATGGCAGCAACCGGGAGCTGACCGACGACGAAGTCAAGCAAGTGTCCTTCATGATCGGTGGAGCCGGCGAGATGCACGACTTCATCAACGAGGTCGCCGGCAGCGACCGTTCCATGGCGGCCCGTATGTTGGTATCCATGCGGCAGGGGGCAGCCCAGGCTCGACGTTTCGACCTAGCCGGTGGCGGCTTTGGCGCCCAAATGAAAGTAGTACAGGACCAGTACACGGGAACCATCACTGCAGAACAGGGAACAAAGACCATCGTTCGCCAATCACTGGAAGGCCAGGGTGGTGGCTATGTGGCTGGAGCACGCAAGGGTGCAGTCGAATTCTTTGCTCCTGAAATGGTTGATAAGCTAATGGACGTAGTGGTGCAAGGCCAGCCTCAGAATATGGGCGACCCGGCAGCGGTTGCGCAGTGGGAACGGCTAGTTGACCAAGAGCTGGCTTCGATCGAAGGCCGCTATGCCGCCGCCGCCGGTGTTGCACCAGAAAACCAGCGCGTTATTGCCGAACAGCTCGATAGGGTGGTAACTATTGGCGGCGTAACGCAAAAGCTCGGCGAGCACATCGCCGGTCGCCGCCGCTCAAGCCCAGCCTTCCAGCAGATGGTTAAACAATTCCAAGATATCCAAGAAAGAGGTGCGCAGCAACTTGATGCCAATGAGGCGCATGTCGCAGCTTACCAGCAGGCCCTACGCGCGCAACAAGCTCAAGCCGGTGGTGGACCAATACCCCCAGTTCTGCCGCCACCACCCGGGATGGGGGGTCCCATGGACCCGCTCTTTTAAGCCCGCTGCTATACTAAGAACTACATATGGCAACCTACAAAGTCATCCAAGATGTTGAAGCAGAAGACAAGCTAGTCGGACCATTAACACTCCGGCAGTTCATTTACGCCTGTATTGCTGCTACCTGCCTGTACCTGGGATTCTTGAGCCTGACTAAGCACGCCCAGTTTATGCTGGCGATCTTCTTACCAGTTGCCGGTGTGACGGGCTTTTTCGCCTTTCCCTGGGGACAAGACCAGCCAACCGAGATTTGGGCACTGGCCAAGATTCGCTTTTTTTTGAAGCCCCGGCGACGCATCTGGGACCAAAGCGGCACCAAGGAGTTAGTGACCATTACCGTACCAAAGAGAATCGAACACCGCTATACGAACGGCTTGAACCAAGATGAAGTCCGCAGCCGGCTGAACGCCCTGGCCAATACCATCGACAGCCGGGGTTGGGCCATCAAGAACGTGAATGTTAACCTAAATACCGGACAAGAGCAGGCAGGTGGATATAATTCTGACCGCCTGGTCAATGCATCGAACATACCCCAAGAGGTAACTAGCATAGATGTGCGCGCTTCCGATGACATCCTGGATGAATCGGCCAACCCTATTGCACGGCAGTTCGATAGCATGATCAACGCCTCGGCCAGCGCCCATCGCCAGCAGATTATGGCGCAGTTGGCTACCCCCACGCCTGTGGCGCGACCGCCGCAGCCTGCACCAAGCGCACCTGTCTCACAGCCCAACTATTGGTTTACTCAGCAGCCCAGCGCTACACCCGTGCCAACGCCGGTAGTTGATGCATTCAGCGGCATGCCACTATCTTCGGTACCGCCGCTCGCGCCCGTGCCAGCTGCCAACCCCACCCCCGAAGAAGAAGCCTTGGTGGCCAAGTTCAAGCAAGAGAACTCCAGCCAAACTGTAGCCTATGGTCACCTCAAAACAGTCAAGACCCCCGAACAACTGGCTGCCGAAGCGGCTCAGGCGCAGGCCGCCGCCCGGGCAAAACCAACCGTGACACCCGAAGAACAGGCTGATATAATAAATCTGTCAAACAATGATGATCTGAGTGTGGCTGCAATCGCCCGGCAAGCTAACAAGCAAGCCGAAGATACTAATGAAGTGGTGATTTCGCTCCATTAAAGCAAGCCGCTCGCTCTGATCCATCCGAAGAGTAGTGTGGGCATCGAAGGCTATGGATCCAAATCAACAACCGCAAATACAAAACGCTGGGATGGGGCAGCCGTATCCGTTGCCAGCACCGTCCGTTGCTCCGTCTGCCCCTACGCCGAACCCCTATGCAGCCGTTCAGCCCGCTACGGTCTATCCTGCTGCAGCCCCACCGTCGTTGCCGCCACTACCAGCGGCCCCTCCAGCAAACCAACCCGGCCCAACCGTTTCGGTAGGCGGTGCGGCTACGCCTCCGGGCCCGGCCCTGCCGCCCAAAACCAATCCCAACAGCACGCAAAACACCTTGCAGATCGCTGAGATCCGCGATGGCGTCGTCATCATGAACGACGGTTCTTTCCGCAGCGTAGTTATGGTCAAGAGTATCAACTTTGACCTGATGAGTCCGCAGGAGCAAGAAGCGGTAGAATATTCCTACCAAGGCTTCCTGAACTCGCTGTATTTCCCGATTCAGATCTTTGTCCGCTCGCAAAAGGTCGATTTGCAGCCTTACATCGAAAAACTCGATAAGATCCGCACCGAGCACGACAACATGCTACTGGCGCTCCTGATGGACGACTACATCGACTACATCGACCAGCTGGCCATGCGCACCAACATCATGGACAAGCGGTTCTATGTAGTAATTCCGTTCTTCCCGGTCATCCCCACCCAAAAGGCGCTCACACAGAGCAAAAACTTCTTTAGCGGCTTAACCGAGCTGTTCAACAATCGAGAAAATCGGGTCGTTATTAATGAGGCCGACCTAGAGAAAGCCAAGGCCGAGCTGCGCAACCGAGTGCAGGCCGTCTTGGCCGGGCTGCAGCAATCGGGCATTCAGGGCCTGCCGCTCGACACCCAGGAGCTCATTGAGCTGTACTACGACACCTACAACCCCGATACCGCCACCCGTCAGCAACTCAAGAATTTCAATGACCTGACCGCCGATATCGTCACAAGAGGTGATGGCCCGGCACCACAAGCACACTTGCAACGGGAGCTCCAATAATGGCCAAGAAACAACTCGACCCCGTCGCCATTGCCCAAGCCCAACAGGCTCGTGAACAAGCCGAGGTCGCCGCCGCCTTCCAGAAGGGCATTACGGCGCTACGCGACTTTATCGCACCGAGCTCCATCGAATTTCAGGGCACCTACTTCCAGATAGGCACGCGCTATGCCCGCACCTACTATGTCTACGGCTATCCCCGGCAAATCTACACCGGCTGGCTGAGCGGCCTCGTCAACCTCGACGAGGTGATTGATATCGCCATCTACATCTACCCGGTAGAGAGCGAGGTGGTACTGGACAACCTGCGCAAAAAAGTTACCCAGCTGGAGGCCGGCATTCAGATCGACAGCGAAAAGGGCCGGGTGCGCGACCCGCAGAAACAAGCCGCCATCTTGGACGCCGAAGAAATGCGCGACAAACTGCAAGTGGGCGAGGAGCGCTTCTTCCGCTTTGGCTTGTACTTTACCATCTACGCTTCGAGCCACGAGGAGTTGGAGTTTATCAGTCACAAAGTGGAAAGCATGCTCGGTCAGCAGCTAGTCTACAGCAAGGCTGCCACCAGCCAGCAAGAGCAGGGCTTAAACAGCGTCGTGCCGCAAATGGCCGATCAGTTGCAGATTCGCCGCAACATGAGCACCGGTGCCATCAGCACTAGTTTTCCGTTTACTTCAGCTGATCTTAGCCAGGACAATGGCATTCTGTACGGCATCAACATGCACAACTCCGGCTTAGTCATCTTCGACCGCTTTAGTTTGGAAAATGGTAATTCGGTAGTATTTGCCAAATCTGGTGCCGGTAAGTCGTTTACCGTGAAGCTCGAGGCCTTGCGCAGCATGATGTTCGGCACCGAAGTGTTCATCATCGACCCCGAGAACGAATACGAGCGCATGTGTGACGCCGTAGCCGGGGCCTATGTGCGCCTCAGCCTGAACAGCGCCACACGCATCAACCCATTTGACCTGCCGCGCGTGGTCGACACCGAAGAGGCCGATAACGCCTTGCGCTCCAACCTGATTACGCTGCACGGGCTACTACGCCTGATGATGGGCGGCGCCCAGGCCCAGATGCTAGGCGGCGCTTCGGTACTGACACCCGCACTGGCCCCCAGCGAAGAAGCCGACCTGGACGCCGCGCTTATCGAAACCTACGCCAAGGCGGGCATCACCAACGACCCACTAACCCACACCTCGCCGCCGCCGACGATTGCCGATTTATACGACACCCTACTACACATGGGTGGCACCGGTCCGCAATTGGCCCAGCGTTTGCGCAAATACACCAGCGGTACATTCGCCGGTATCTTTTCCCAGCCGAGCAATATCGACATCAACAACCCGCTAGTGGTGTTCAACATCCGCGACCTAGAAGACGAGCTGCGACCGGTTGCGATGTACATCGTGCTGAACTACATCTGGAACAAGACCAAGAGCGACCAGAAGAAGCGCATCCTGGTAGTAGACGAAGCCTGGCAGCTGATGAAATACGAGGACAGCGCCAACTTCTTGTTTAGCCTGGCCAAGCGGGCCCGCAAGTACAACCTAGGCATTACCACCATCACCCAGGACGTGGAAGACTTTATGGGCAGCCGTATGGGCCGGGCGATTGTGGCCAATGCCAGCATGCAGATCTTACTGAAACAGTCACCATCGGCCGTCGATATCCTGAGCGACGTCTTTAAGCTGACGGCCGAGGAAAAAAAGCGCCTCAGCCAGTTCCCGGTGGGGCAGGGGCTGTTCTTTGCAGGCCAAAACCATGTTCACATTCAAGTTGTGGCCAGCCCTACCGAAACCGGGCTTATAACCACCAACCCTGCGCAGGTCCAGGCTATGCAGCAGGGCACCCTCAACCAACCGCAGGGCACCATAGACCTGCAGAACCAGTTGATGCCGGGAAGCACCAATAACCTATAGCTATGGCTGAGAATCCCTACGACAACTCTAACCCGATAGATGACGATCAAACGGCCAGCCGCCTACCCAAGCCAGGCGCCGTCACTAATGCCGACTACATTAAAAAGGCGCTCAACGGTAGTGGTTCAAACTCCACCCCCAGCAATCAGGCGGCACCCGGCAGCAAATCCGGAGGGGCAGATGCCTTCAGCAAAGACGGTGGACCGGTTAATGCCAGTAAGCTCAAGGAAAAAGAGGAAGGCCCGGACCGGTCGGGTAATAGTGCCCTCGATGACATACGAGAACGCTTGGGCCACGGCTATACCGGCAAAGGCTCAACTAAGTCAAAAGGACTTTCCAATCTATTTAACAGCAAGTCAATGCTCAAAAAGAAGTTCGCCATTGCCGCCGCGGCGGCTGGCGGCAGTGCGGCGATAGCGGCACTGTTGTTCTTGCTGATGTTGCCCCTAAAGATTGAGACATTGCTGCAAAGCATCCGCAACGACGTTGGCGCCACAACAACCAGCGCCCTAGAGCATGAGGTTGAAAGTGAATACAGCACCATTATGGCCAAGCATATATTGCCAAACCTGGGTAGAGGTGCCTGCCGGAGTACTGTCGACATCAGCTGTGTTTCTGTACCAGCCGGCAGTTCGCCGTTCACTAAGTTTCTAGCCGCCTTCAAACAAAGCCACGCCGAGCAGAAACTGGCCGGCCTGGACAATGGCTTTCTGGTCGGCATAAAGGGCGGTTTGCTGTACATGAAGGTCAATGGCGTGGACTACTCCGACCCGGAAACCATGAACCGAGAACTACGAGAAGTGGAGGCGGGCAGACGATCGTTTTTTGATGTCGGCGGCAAACAGCGAGCCAGCCGGCAAGCTATTCGGCGTCAACTCGAGAGCGCCCTTAGCGGTGTCACGCGCTGGAAGCGCGTCTATTACCGCTTCAAGTTCGGCAAATTGCTGGAAAAAAAGTATGGCGTAAAGCGCTGCATCATGCTGTGTACTGCTTGGTGGCAACAGGGAAAGGACAAGCTTGCCGACACTATCCAGGTCAAGCAGGCCGCCGCCAAGCTCTTTTTAGCACAGCGAGTGGTTGGTCCTTTTGCCGGTAACTACGGGCTGCTCATGCAATGTGTGATTAGCCCGGACCAGTGCGACACCAAACTCCACCCCGATCCAGAAGGTGGCCGTGAGAATTCGGACCTCAACTCAAAGCTCGAAACAGCGCTTGACGCCTACATCGCCGAACACGGCTCCGAGAAACTAGCCGACCTTGTTGAACGGGCCGGCGACCTTAGACAGCTTGGGGTAGGTGGCTATGCCCTGAAACTGGTGACAGAGAAACTTGCTGAAGCTGTCGGCGGCGACGCTGCCAAGATTGCGGCAGGCCAGGCAGTCAAGGACAGCGTTCCGATAGCCGGACAATTTCTAGCGCTAATAAATGTATTGGAGGACGAGCAGAAAATACCCGAGGTCAGTAAGGCAATCGCCTATGCGTCCAGGGCGGCAGCGGCCATCCAAACCAATGAGATGTTTTGGTCGATCGTCAGCGAGATCCATGCCGGCGGGGGGCTAGATTCAACTATTGTTGGCGGGTTCGATGGCCTTACCAGTCTGAATGGGGTCGATGCGACCGCTACGCCGCTCTACGGACATGTGGCCCAAGATTCTGGGGCGCTGGTGGGTGCTGATGCATCGATCTTTGGCAGCTTGTTTGGCGCGAGTGTGGCTGGTGGCAGCGGCCAGCTTGCCCCCTATACCTGTAACGACAACAAGCCACTAGCCCAGAACGCTACGGTTTGTCCCGAGGAGAACTTCTTTGACCCTGGCATCTGGACACGGAGCCTCGGCTACTTCCTCGACCACGGCGAAACCATTATGTCCGGCGGTCTCCACTTGCCGGCAGAGATACCAGGCGCCGCCGCATATAACGCCGCTACCGGACCAATTCTCAGCGTCCTCTTCTCAATCGGCCACCTAGTGGGCGATCTGAGCGGCCTGATAGGAAGCGCCGGGATTGCCGTTTGCAAGGCCATCCCGCCCTGCGGGGCAGGACTTACTAAGGTTTCTGACCTATTTGGAAACTTTATGAGCTTCCTGGCCATGAACTTTATTCCTAATATCATGGGACACATCAATGGCGGCCGACTCTATGACCTGGCATTTGCCGGTGATGATGTGGCCGAGAACACTAGCTGCCAGATCGAGATGGGCTGCCGCCACCTTACTAACAAGGAGGTGGCCACCATACGCAGCGAGCAGTTAACCGAACAAAAACAGGAGTTCGACAGCCAGCCGTTGTTTGCGCGTATGTTTAGCACCGCCACACCCTACTCATTTATTTCACAGCTGGCAGTCGATATGCCGACTAGCGTCTCGGGAGTCAGTGTAACCGGACTGTCGAGCATGCTATCTAGTCCTTTAACGCGGCTCGGCTCGGTCTTCTCGAGTTTATTCGCAAGCAACCGCGCCTTTGCAGCTCCTGCTACACCGTTCAATGACCCGTTTACGCTGCAGTACGGTTACAGCGACACCGACGAGGCCAACATTGGTCTCGACCACGAAGCATTCTTTAACGCAAACTGCATGAACGGACCACTCGCTACCTATGACGACACCACCAACACCGTCGCGATCGACCCCACCTGGCAAGATGCTCACACTACCCAGGACCCCAACACCGAGCTGCCCGTGACCGATGCCGTTAACCCATGCCCCCGGATTCTAACCGGCTTACAAAGCCTGGGCGGGTTCCTAGACCCCAGCGTCTTGCCGGCCGGCTCAACTAACAGTGACGTTGGCTCAAGCACCAGCGACACTACTACCACCCCTACTAGTACTGGCTCTGGAACGGGCAGCACCAGCCTCCCCGCCGGGACAGCCCAGGAACTGGCCAAGCAAATCGCCAGCAGCGCGAACATTAGCTTCCAGACCGATCAAGACAAGAGTTACTTCCAGCAGATTATTGACACCGGGCGACAGACGTCCTGTGGAGGAGTGGCTATTTCACCAAAACTGCTCGGTGTCATCCTCAATTTGTCGGAGCGTTACAAACTAGTACTCGGCGTATTCGACGACGGTCATGCCTGCAATAATGGCTACCATCCAAAAGGCATGGCCGTGGACCTCAATGGCATCACCGATCTGGCTGATGGCAAAACCACCGGCAACCACATCCACTGGGCGAGCAGCGAACAGCCGCTGGTCAAAAAGTTCTACATCGATGCCGCTAACGTGCTGGCCGCCAATGGCGGGGGAGCGCTGGGACAGATTGAATGCTTTAACGCTGTCAGCCCACCAAGTCCGGTAACTGGTGTCCAGTTCAACACTGACACCTGCGACCACTTACACATGGATGTGAGGGGCAGCTAGTGTGAACCGATTAGCCACTCTACCAGCCAAGCCTGCCAAGCGTCGCAACCACTGGCAACGGATCAGCTTTGTACTGACATCGTTAGTAACTATCCTGTTTGGCTCTGGGGGTGTCTACGCCGCTACTGGTGGTAGTGACTGTCCTAAAAACATGTCAGCCCTCGATTGTAGTTCATTGATCGGCAACTGGGTGGATTGGGTACCCGACAACGGCAGCGGCAGCTGTGGAGACTTGGGCACTAGCACCCTCCAGGGCAACAGTAATGAGCAAAAGGCTTTTAACTTTTTCATCAGCCAGGGCCTAAGCCCGATTGCCGCCGCCGGCATTGTGGGCAACCTGAAGGAAGAGTCACAAGTTGATCCCACTAGCGTACAGGGCGGCAAAGACTCAGCGACCATTCCGCCTAGTATTTATGACAGTGGCGGCTATGGAATTGCCCAATGGACCAGCTATGGGCGGCAAAAGAATCTGATTGAGTACGCCCAAAAGAACGGCGTCCAGTTAGGCGACCCATCGGGCGTACCCGGTAACCTTACCGTACAACTGGAGTTTTTATGGCAAGAGGCAAACAACAGCTATAGTACTGTCTTGCAGCATGTTAAAGCCGCCGCCACACCAGGTGATGCTGCAACCCAGTGGATGGGACCAAACATTACCGGCGCCGACCGTTCGGGCGGTTTTGAGAACCCCTTAGCTTCCGCAGCCCACGAAGACGTTCGCCGCAAGAATGCCGAAGACATTTATAAAGCAAATATCGGGAGTACTCCCACGGCCGCCGCAGCAGCGACCGACACCACCGGTAGCAGCTGTGCCGCAGCCGACGTTTCAACAGATGGATTTATAGAATATAAACAGTGCGTCTATCGACAGTTCTCCAAAGCCGTTCAGCAGGAGTCAGCACAATGGGCTGGCAAGCCATATGGGCACAGCACGGTCTGCGCTGCTGGCTGTGGTCCGTCGTCTATGGCTATGATCATCACCAACCTGACCGGGCAGCGCATAACACCCGATGTAACAGCCGCCTATGGGGCGGCTCATGGTACCCAAGAGGCATTGCCTGATAGCGGCAGCCTATGGAACATTGCCGACGTGGTAGGCAGCCATTGGGGACTCAAGAGCAAAGAGCTGGGCCGCAGCGTTACCAATATAAATACCGTGTTGCAAGCAGGCGGCCTGGTGCTGGCGACCGGTAGAGATGCGCCGGACCCCTTTACGGTCGGTGGGCACTTCATTGTCATCCGCGCCCTAACATCAAACGGCGAATGGATGACGGGCAACTCGGCCGGCTTCGACAGCAGCAAACCCTACACCACCGACCACGTGATGGCCTATCTGCGAGACGCCTGGGGACTCACTAAACAATAGAGGAACGCTATATGACACCAGATACCGATCGTCGTAAACGGAACATAATCATAATCTGCCTAGCCGTAGTCATTGTGGGTGCCGGCTTTCTGATCTTTAAATCCAACAATACCGGCACGCCCCGGTCAGCCACC
>DATIIP010000034.1:0-24007 GCA_035479475.1 Saccharimonadales bacterium (SeqCode)
CCAGCACGTATCTTCTTGAGCCCGGCCAGTGACTCCTTAAGGCGAACATCCACCATAGCGCGTTTTGCCCTCGAGTACTGCGTATGCAGGTTGTTGGCGGTTTCAATAGAGCGTTCTTTGGCGGCCGTCATGGCTTTAAACCGGCTGGCTAGCTGTGCCAAGCGGCTGTCATAAATAAACTGTGTTAGTGTCAGGCGCAAAATGGATGTTTCTAGATGCATTGCCACCGTATAGGCGTTTGGCTCAAAAATGTAGGTCTTTTCGGTGATCTTCTCGTCGTCTACGGTATCCAGGTCGGCAATCTTACCCATCCGGCTCACTACCTCGCTGAGGTCCAAGTCTTTAATGTCCTGTTGGGTCAGCGAAATATAATCCTGGTAAAAAATACGAGCCTTATCGTACCTTTTAATTTCTTTCATGATCGGGTCAACGTTGATGTAATCTTTTTTGGGCATATCGAAATACTGCTTGAATTGGATGCGGGCCTGTTCCAGCTGTCCGGCACCGTGGTGGCCAATGACAATAATGTCGTGTTTATCCTCGTTGTAGTACTGCTTGAATTTCTTAATCAGCCGTTGGTCGATATCGCCACTCAGCCCACCCTGCGCAGTAATTAGGATGAGCAGCTCTTTGTCGATCGGTTTTTCATCAACAGCACGGCCAAAGTTAAACATCACGTCCATCCGAATCTGCTTGTAGATGTTCCAGACTTCATTGAAAAACTGATTGGATATCAGCACCTTGCCCTTGGTTTTGGTGATCTGCATACTGGACAGGCTTTCGAACGCGCTGGTGAGCGACACGATGGTACGCATACTGGCCTCTTCACCCTTGATTTCTAGTGGCCGCCTCATTTCTTGGCCTCCGCTGGTTCTTTGGCGTCATCTTTTTCAGCCTCTTTGGGGGCCTCGGCAGGTTTGTCTTTGGTCTTGTCGGCTTCGGCAGGCTTCTCTTCGGATTTTACCTCGGCAGGTTTGTCATCTTTTTTGTCTTCTTTGCCATCTCTCTTTTCGTCTTTATCGTCAGGCTTTTTATCGTCCTTGTCTTTTTCGTCTTTTTTGTCGCCGTCTTTGCCATCCTTTTTATCACCCTCGGCAGCAACGCCTTCGGCCGGAGCCTCTTCTACAGCCGCTGCTGCCTTTTCGGCGGCAGCCTTGGCCTCGGCCTCACGCTGAGCTTTCAGTTTTTCGTCGACGATCACTACCTGCGCTTTCAAACCATCGCGCAAGCTGTCAAAGTTGCCCTTTAGGTCTTTATCTTCTTGCAATTGGGCAGCCACTTCTTTTACAAGGCTTTTCATCTTTTTGATGTCGATTTTTTCGTATTCCTTAGCGCCCAACACTAGATCAAGCAAGAACTGCTGTTCGGTTAGGTTGTAACCTTCGCCGATATCTTGGTTCATCAGCTGAAACAGCGCTTTACCTTTATCGTAATCGGCCTGGGCTTCGGGGCTCAGTTCGGTACCGAAGTGAGCGTATTCTTCGGCTACGCGGTAGCCAGCCAACGTTTTGTTGAGCTGTGCCGCCAGACCCTTTTGGCGTTTGTTTTGGCCGACGCCACCCACGCGGGTCACACTCAGGCCCGTGCTAATGGCCGGACGCATGGTGTCTTTAAAGATTGCCATGTCGAGGATCCACTGGCCGTCCGTCATGGACATGACGTTGGTAGGCAGGTAGGCCGTGATGTCGCCGGCTGGAGCGTAAATGATAGGCAGAATGGTTTGGCTGGCACTGTTGCGATCCAGGCGCCCAGCTCGCTCCACAAGGCTGGAGTGAGTGTAGAACATGTCGCCTGGGTAGCTATCACGTCCTGGTGATACCCCGGCAATCAGCGAGATCTCGCGGTAAGCCTGAGCGTGGCTAGTCAGGTCATCATAAATCACCAGCGTGTCCATGGCCAGCTGCTGCCAAAAGTACTCGCCGTGAGCCGCACCAATGTACGGCGCCAGGTATGTTGACACCAGCGATTCAAACATGTTCGTGACAATGATAATGGCTTTGCCGAGCGCCTCGTTCTTTTCCAGCCGGTCCACCAGCTGCGCCACATCGCGCTGTCGCTTGGCGATCAAGACGTAAATCACGGTAATGTCAGTGTTCTTTTGATTGATGGCAATCTGCGTCGTCATGGCGGTCTTACCCGACTTGCCGTCGCCGAGCACAGCCATACGCTGGCCGCGCACCAGGCTAAAGTTGATATCGAGCAGCGTAATACCGGTTTCCAGCTGGTGGTCCAGCAATTTGCGCTCGTACAGCATGGGTGCATTGTGGAACACTTCCCAGACCGCGTCCGGTTCAATCGGCCCCTTGCCATCGATCGGCTCACCAAAGATGTTCACTACCCGGCCAACGTAGTTCTTACCGACTTTTGTCAGCAGTTCGGTGTGCTGAATGGCGCAAATCATACCAATGCTCAAGACGGTTGTACCCAACCGCATCACCACCACGTAATCTTCGTAGACATGGTGAACATAGCCCTTGGAACCGTCTTGAAACCGGATGAGCGCATGGACATTGCAGGGCTGCAGACCTCGGACCTTGACCAAGAAGCTATCGATGCCGATGATCTCGCCGACCGGGCTCCCCTTGTCCACCAGCTCCTGAAACATCTTATCTTGCTGCATTATGACGCCTCCGCCGCTTCTACTGCAGTGGGTGCTTCTACTACCGTAATCGTGTTAGCCAGCTGCTCGATATCGGCCGCAATGACGCCACGACTAGCGGCCATGCGCGCCCGCACCGTAAAATCATGCACGTGGTTGGGCGTCCGCATGTAGACTCCGCCGACAATCGATGGTTGTAGCCCTACACTGAGCAGCGTTTGTGGATGCAGCTCGGTCCGCATGTAGGCCACCAGATACTGCAGCGAGGCCGGGTCGGCTTCTATCGAGAAGGTCATGTGCACAATTGGCGCGTGGTCCTTTAGGGCTTTCATTTGTTCCCTAAGGTGCATACGAGTATGATCACTACTCAGGTCCAGCTTGTTGAGCTCCACAAAATCGCTCAGCCCCCGGCTGATATTGGACATTTTGTAGCCGGTTTTGCCGGTAGCTTGGTTGCGCGCTTTTTGCGCCTCCAGCTCGTTGTCCAGGCTCTCTACCTCACGGATCAAACGCGCCAAATCAGCCCTTGTGATAAGGGCTGGCGGCAAAGCAAAATCGGTCTGCGGGGCCTCACTCACAAGCGCATATCCTCCGCGATGGCCTGCTTGTTGGCTTCCATTTGCGCCACAATGTACGGCAACTGGCTCTTCAGGTCCAGCTGATCGCCCAAAGCCTGCAACACATAGTGCTCCACCACCTTGGCCATATTCTCCTCGTAAACTTTGAGTAGAGCAGCTTCACGCTCGGTCACCTCTTGCTGCATAGCCTGAGCCAGCGCATTATGCTGCGCTTCGATATCGGCGGCGGTCCGCTGCAACGAGGCCAGCGCTAGCTCCTGGGCCTCTTTCATGGCTTTGGCATAGGCAGCAAATTCGCTATCCAGCTTGGCCGAAATCTGCTGCTTCATGTAATCATTGATCTGCGAAATGGTCATGTCCAGATCTTGCTTTAAAAACATGGCGTTTTCGTCGATGATCTGTTCAAAGCGCAATCGACCGCGGTTACGCAATTCTTCGCGGAATTCTTTATTAAAGAGGTGGTTGGCGTCTTCTTCGGCAATGTCGGTATAGGCTTTGTTCAGATCTGCCACCGACTTCTTGCCGCGCGGGCCGCCGCCTTGCAGGCGGCTCAAGGTTATGGCTACCCACACAAAACCAGCACAAACAGCCGCCAAGGTGCCCAGTATCAGTGCAAGCCACCCAGTTGTCATGCCGATTCGCCCATCCCCTTCATTACGCTAAAGCTTCAGTAGTAAATATACCGCAAACAGGCCGATTATTAAAATCAGAAAACTGGTTAGAATGATCTCCAGCAGTCCCCGAAAAATGGACTTTTTGCTGAGCGGATTACGGCCGATGGCGATGATGGCGTTGCGGATGCCAGCGTAGAGCGTCACTAGCGCCACAATAATGCTCAGGCCGGTGATGGCGATACTCAGATAAATACGCATTGGACCAATGGGCTTTTCGGCAATCGCCTGACCTAAGCGCTGCAATACCTTGGGCAAATCGGCCTTGGTGCTTTTTTTGTTGGGATTACGTTGGATGTTGATGGAAACCTGGGCCAGGCCGAGCGTCACCGTTTTACTGTTGCCAGCGCTGTCTTTCAGCGAGATATTACCTAAGCCGTTTTTGCCGGTAAACGTCGTTACAGCGCGGCCAAAGACAGTTGGCTCGTCGGTGCCAGCCTTCATGCCTACCCCGTCGATGGCGGATTGGGTTATATAATCGCCGGCTGCAATCGGGCCGCCTTGCGTACTCACTAGCACCGCATAGGTGCCCGAAGTGGCCACGTAAGTCTCATTGGACAAGTTGGAATTAGAGATAGTCAGCGACTGTTCGTGCGGATCCACCACCACGCCGTACATTTGGTTCAGGTTTTTACTGCTGGCCGCGGCTACTTTAGCCGCCCCATTGCTGCTGGCCAACAGCTGGACAATGGTGCCAATCTGCAGCGTGCTGTTCGCGGCGTAGCCTTGGACGCTGCCACCGCCAGCTGCCGTTGCGCTGCCATCTGTTTTACTGCTCGAGCTACTGGTTTTGCTTGAACCACTTGTTGCTGCCGATGCCACCATGACCGTAAATGGCATGAGCAAGAGCACGCTCAGGCTCAAACAAGAAATAAATCGGCCGATTTTCATGCTGTATGTCGCTTTTGATTAGCGCGTAAACGCTAGTGCTTATCCTGTGGCTAGTATACCGCACCATCCCTGACGCTGTCACCTGGTAGAATAGCACTGCTTCAACCTTTGGTCTGATTATTATGTTGCGGTTTCGTCTTGCATCGGCGCCAATTTGGCCTCTGCCCGGTTTGGGAGGATTTGGGAGGACGGACCTCCCTAATTTACAACGACTTGCTAGATGAGTGCGGCAAGCGTGTCGATGAGCGTTTGGATGTGGCCTTCGGTGGTGCCCTGGCCCATAGTTATCCGTAAACTGGCTTGAGCGTCGGTGTCGCTAAGGCCCAGAGCCCGCAGCACGTGGCTAGGCTCGTCGTCGCTGGCACTGCAGGCCGAACCGGCAGCGGCCATAATGCCGCGTTCGTCCAGTTCTACCAGCAGGCGTTCATTGTCCTGGCCGGGCAGTGTCAGGTGTATGTTGTTGGGCAAACGATGTTTGGTAGAGCCATTTATCACTGCGTTAGGCAGCTTTTGGGCAATCAGTTTGAAGGCCAGCTTTTGCATGCCGCCGAGGCGTTCTGTCTCGTCGTGCCGCTTGGCCTGGACCAGTTCCAATGCCTTGGCAAAGCCCACACAAGCACCCACATTCTCGGTACCGCTGCGTAGGTCGCGCTCCTGACCACCCCCGCGGATGATCGGCTGTAACGCTACTTTACTCGAAACAAACAGCATGCCGCTCTGCTTAGGACCATAGATTTTGCCACCGTTCAGGGTCATCATATCTACGCCCAGCCGCGAGACGTGCAGGTCGAGGTAGTTGGCCGCTTGGCAAGCGTCGGTGTGCAGGTAAATCGGCAGTTTGTTGCCCGCTTGCCGCCGCGTGGCCTGCACCCGCTCAACCAACTGGGCAATCTGACGGATCGGCTGGATCGTGCCGACCTCGTTATTGGCGTACATCACGCTTACCAGCGCGGTTTTATCGTCGATTTTTGATTCTAGATCAGCCAGGTCGACAACCCCTTGCCCGGTTACAGCCGCCGGTTTGTAATCAAACTGCTGCGCCGGTGCCAATACTGCATCGTGCTCAATGGCACTAACTACCAGATTGGCATCAGGATACTGCTGCATGATGCCCGCGATGGCTAAATTATCAGCCTCTGTTCCACCGGCCGTAAAGATAACTTCGCTGGCGCGCGCCCCCAGACAAGCCGCCACGTCGCGGCGGGCCCGTTCCAGTGCGCCGCGTACATCCTGGGCCGCCGTATAGGTAGCCGACGGATTGTAGAATGCGGCCATATAGAACGGTTGCATAGCCATAAGCACCTGCTCGTCCATAGGTGTAGCGGCGGCATGGTCGAGATAGATCATGACCCTATTGTAGCCTTCTTACACGCCGGCAGCAGCCAAAATGGGCTCGTAGTGAGCGCGCAGGTTGTGCTGATACTGATAAACCGCAGCATATAAGCGGTGGAGTTCTTCGTTGCTCAACGGCTGGTAGGGCATGCCGTCTTGGGCTTTAAAAACGCCATGCGGACGAATGTCGTAGCGCGTGGTACGGGTGTGGCGCATGCCGTTATCGTCGGTCCATTCTTCGTGCCAAACCCAGGTACGCTCATCCAGGCAAAAGAATTCGCGGCGAGTACCTTTGGGGATGTCGCCAAATAGCGTACCGCCCATCCGGGCAGCGTCGCGAATAATGTCGCGGTGAATCTGCGCAACCCGTTCCTGTTGGTCGGCCGGTAAGATAATGCTTAGGAGTTTACGCAGCATCGGCTAACCCTGCTGCTTCCGTTTGTACGGCACTGAGATTCTCGTAGGCGGCCCTCAGACGAGCTGCATCGTCTAGCCCCGCACGGGGATCATCATTGGCCAACAAGACGGCAGTGTCCGGAGATGCAGCCAGCGCTCCGGCCGCAGCCTCCATTTGTTGGCGGGCTGCCATATCTACCGATGGTGCTACCGCCACTTCCGGCTGCTGGAGCGGTGGTGCAAATTCAACTTCGGCCAGAGTAATCGGTTTGCCAGCAACATCAATGAATGTTCGAACTCGGTTAGGCTGGGCGGCCAATTGAGCATCAGCTCGCTTTACCTGCGCGTCAAGCGCATGCGCCGAGCGAAGTACCGTTGTTACATAGCCCCGAGCCGTCTGGGCTGCGATTACTTCAATACTTACCTTAGCTGCCTTAGCTCGGTCATAAGAACGGCCATCTGGGCCAGGGCTGAAAAGATTATTTTTTATCATGGCTTATACCTTGAACAACGCACGGGCGTTCCGGGTGGTGCTGCTAGCCAAATCTTCGAGTGTTTCACCTCGCAGGTCGGCCAAAAATGCAGCCGTCACACATACGTGTTTGGACGTGCAAATTGTACCACGGAACGGCACAGGCGTCAAGAATGGTGCGTCAGTTTCCAACAGTAGTAGATTCTCCGGAATTGTGCGATATATCACATAACGTTCCTCGTCTTTTGCAAACGTCACAATACCGTTTACGCCTATATGCAAACCATGCTCGATAGCTCGTTCCAAATTTGCCATGTTATCGGTGTAGCTGTGCAGCACACCGCGCAGGCCTGACCCCCGGTAGCTCTCAAGAATCTGCCAAAAATCATCGAACGCCTCACGCACATGAAAACTCAGCGGCAAGTCATGCTCCAGCGCCAGCTCAATCTGGAATCGCAGCACTTTGATCTGATCGGCTCTCGGCGAGTGATTGTAGTAATAGTCCAAACCGCACTCACCCACTGCTACCACCTTCGGACGGCCCACAAGCCCTGCAAATGTGTCTAGATGGCCGTTTTGGAGCGCCTCGGCGGCCTCGTGCGGGTGAATGCCAATGCTGGCCCACAACCCCTGGCGACGCGCCACAAATTCTATGGCCTGCTCGCTGTCAGCCAAGGTAGTGCCGATGCACAGCATGCGGTTTACGCCAGCTTCCCGTGCTTCGGCCAAAACCGAGGCCGGCGTGCGCTGAGCACCGTCGCTATACCACTTATCGTAAACAGGCGTAGTCCGTCGCACCATTTCGTGCGTATGGCAGTGGGTGTCAAAGAGCGAGAAAGGTAGCATAAGCCCATCTTATCCTAATTCGGCTAGCTGTAGTAGAGCTCAGGGTTTCGGCTTAACCCCACATGCTGTGTACGTTGTGGGTATTTTTGCCCAGCATATGAGCTTATAATTTGCAATTGCATATATTACAACTAAATTGTATAATGATAAGAATGTTATCTCGTCGTCCTGCCGAACCAGAAGCTATCATGCCTCCCTCTGAGCCCATACAGCCCGGGGATGTCTACGCTGCTGTCGATAGATTTACCTTAGGGGTTCCGTCTACACACCGCCGGAATCTGCTCGTGGCCGCTTACAACAACAGCCCTATAAGTTTTGGTGGAGTTTTGGTAAACGAAAGTCAAACTACTGATGGGCCAGTCTTATGGGTTAACGGCACGACAGCCGGACAGCAGGGCTTCCGACCACCAGGTGATCTTATAGAGCAACAGCAGCATTATAAGAAGCAGGAAATAACATACCCCATGCTAAACCTTGCACAGGGAGAAGCGCGATCCGGCGTAGTACGACGACACTTGGCAGAGCTCGCTGGTATTCTCACACCCCTTGGGATACTGTCTGCCGCAGAAGGCTCGGCGCTTGATATGCTGACAGCGCCTGTAGCGTATGTGGCAATCCATGCAATTACCAATCGTGTGCAACGTCGACGTCTAACCGATCAGCTAGAGCAGGTAACCCGCTGGGTAGAGCAAGCGCCGGATGGTAGCAGTCTAATGTTCCGTAAAGATTGGCACATAACTAGAGCAGATATACAGCCAGACTCTGAGGATGCCGACCTCCTGGACTGGCTGATTGACCGCCCAGAGGAGCTTGGTTTTGCGGTCGATAAAGAGCCTGCTAGCGGCGCTTATAAGGTTACACTCTCCCCGAGGGGTCTTGTATTAGGAGCGCTGCAGCACGACCCCGACCCAAGTAGTTTATGGCTGAGCGCATTTGGAGACACCGTAACAAGGATGGCCGAGTCTGAGCGGGCCGTTGTGGTGGCTGAGGCGGCACACGGTGATGCCCTGAGGCGCCGAGCATTTAACCATGGACTTGACCCACAAGGAGAGGTCACCCTGCTAAACAATGAACACCGCGAGGCGGGCGATACACTACTGGCCGAAGGTTTGGCCGCAGCCCGAGTGTTCCGAGCACGTCACGAATCCCGCGCTGCATTGGCGGCATGGGCCGTTTTAGACAAAATGTCCAATACAGATACTACTGTTACTCAGCCTCACTCTCTTGAACCGTGCATCACCGAATTGAAGATCTTGGCCTGCCAAGGGTTGGCTCAGCTTGACCTTGGCGACGCGTCCACACAAGAACTTGTTCGTGACATTGCAACCCACCTGAACGGCGCGCGCGAGCATTTGACAGACTGGGGCCAAATGGAGCAGTTCTATTCAGGGTTATGTGCTGCGTTCGGCGACAAGCTGCCCTTGAATTTCCCTAGTTGGAATGAGTTCCTTCACTGGCTACCTGTGATGGAAGTTTAGTGCGCTTATACTGTTTCTAGCTTGGGGAACAAGGTGGTTTTGGGTGGTTTGACGATGCCGGTTGCAAAGATGGCTTTGATTTTGCCAGCGGTGTCGGGCAAAAATGGTTCCAGCAGGTCGGCAATCTCCAGCAGGTCGCTGACTTGGTTGGCCAGGACTTCACGCAAGTGGTCTTCGTCGCCCGTTTTGGCAATTTCCCACGGCTTTTCGGTGTCGATGAACTGGTTGAGGCCGCGGACCTGCTGCCAGACCTCGTCGAGGGCGCGGTCGAAGTGGCAGGCGGTGAGCGATTCTTCGTAGGCACCGGTGTCGTGTTCGCTGGCCGGGATGTCACCGATCAGACCACCTTGGTACTTTTGGACCATGGCGAGCGTGCGCTGTACCGCGTTGCCGAGCTCGTTGGCCAACTCGTTGTTGTAGGCGTTTTCAAACGATTCCCAACTAAAATCGCCGTCGCCATACGACGGTACGTGGCGAAGAAAATAGTAGCGGAAGGCGTCGGCGCCGTATTTTTTGATGATTTCGCTGGGCGCCACCGTATTGCCCAGGCTCTTGCTCATTTTTTTGTTATCCACGGTTACATAGCCGTGCACGTAGAGCTGTTTTTGCAGCGGCAGGCCCAAGCCCAGCAGAATCCCTGGCCAAATGGCGGCATGAAAGCGCAAGATTCCTTTGCCCACCACCTGCACATTGGCGGGCCAGAAGTTCTTGAAATCGTCGTGTTCCGGGTAGCCGAGCACTGTGATGTAGTTGAGCAAGGCCTCGAACCAGACGTACATCACCTGGTTTTTATCGCCCGGCACCGGGATGCCCCAGTCAATTTTATCTTTGGGGCGAGAGATGCTAATGTCTTCCAGGCCTTCGCGCAGCAGGCTGACAATTTCGTTCTTGCGCGTTTCGGGCACAACTGCCAGCTCATCTGACTCGATGGCTTTTAGAATCTGCTCGTTGTAAGCGCTGAGTTTAAAAAAGTAGTTTTCTTCTTCTACCTTTTCGTACGGCCGGTTGTGGTCGGGGCAGACACCGTTGTTTTCTTTAACCTGTGTTTCGGTAAAGAACTCTTCGTCGCCGGTGCAGTACCAGCCCACGTACTTGTTTTTGTAGATGTCTTTGGCAAGTGCTTTCCAGACTAGCTGAGAGCGCTGCACATGTCCCTTATCGGTGGTGCGAATAAAGCGATCGTTGCTGATGTTGAGCGATTTGGTCAGCTCACGAAAGTTTTCGCTGATTTTGTCGGCAAAAGCTTGCGGCGTCAGTTTGAGCTCGGCCGCCTTTTCGGCAATCTTGCCGCCGTGTTCATCGGTGCCAGTGCAAAAGATAACCTGGTGACCCTGCTGGCGGGCGTAGCGGGCCAAGACATCGGCCGCCACCAGCTCCATGCCGAAGCCAATGTGCGGCGGCGCGTTAACGTAGGGAATGGCAGTGGTTACATAGAAGTTACTCATAGGGTTATTGTACCTGTTTAGACGTGATAGAAGAAAAATGAGAAGAGAAAAGCTATGCCCCGCTAGGGCATCATGTGGCACATTGGCATAGCCATTATCGTCGTAGTTGGCAGCACAGAGCTTTTCATTGCCGACATATTATAACAGAGATTGCTGCTCTGGAGGAGCCTGCACTTGCAACTGCAGTTTTTCGGCCAGCCGCTCCATAAACAGCGCTTGTCCCTTGTGCAATTTGGGCGCACAGGTGGTTAGGTTGAACCAAGCGGCTTTATCAATCTCGGGAAAGCTCTGCTGCTGGCCCGAACGAGGTGGCCATTCCATTTCAAAGCTGTTACTGACCACCTTGGCGGCGTCCAGGTCGCCTTCAACCGCCCAGGCAAAGATCTGCTTGCCGTCTTTGCGCTTGAAACCGCCAAGATCGATAAAGTCACCGGCGGGCGTAGGCAAGCCAACTTCTTCGGTAAATTCGCGCTTGGCGGCGGCTAGTAGCTCTTCGTTAGGCTCAGTCTCACCCTTGGGAATCGACCACGCACCAGTGTCTTTCTTGGACCAGAACGGTCCGCCTGGGTGCACCAAAAACACTTCCACCGTTTGCCCACGGCGCCGATACAGCAAAATTCCAGCGCTCTGTTTTTGGGCCATAGCTACTGCAACAGCTTTTCAACTTCTCCCCGTTCGAGGTCGTCCAAATCGGCAAACAGGTCTTGCTCGAATTTCTCAGAGACGGTGTAGAGATAATCATCCTTAGACCGGGGAATTACGTGAAACAGCACGTGGTTCTTTTTGAGCTCATCCTCTTTTTTGAACGGCCGGTAATTCTGACGGATGTCCACGCCGGTACCCAGCTCGCCCAAGACACGCTGCTCCGCAAAGAAAATCAGCTGAAAAACATCGGCCAGCTCATCGGCCGTCAGTTGCCAGGGCTCCTCGATATGCCGTTTGGGCAGCACCAAGACATGCCCCGGAACCTTACGGGGATTACTCAGAATCAGAATCGCATGCTCATTTTCTTGAAGTACGCGGTCATTTGGATTACAGAACGAGCAAATAGGTTTCGCCATACTGTAAGTGTAGCAAAACTTAGACCAAACTGGGGAAAAGATGGGGTAGCTTCGTGTTCAGCGTTTTACCACTTAATAGCGCAAAGTTGCTAAAAGCGCAAGCGCAATTACTAGAATTCAGAAACAGTTAAGAATCGTTTAATAATTGAGCTGTATAATTGGGGTGGAAAGAGTTTTACCTGTGAAAATATTGATCATAGAAGACAGTCGTCTCCTTGCCAGCAGTGTCAAAAGTCTGCTCAGTAAACAATATACCGTTGATGTGGTTCATACCGGCCGCGAGGGTGTCGAACTAGCCTCTACCAATGATTACGCGGTCGTTATCTTAGACCTTAGCCTGCCCGACATCAATGGCGAGGATGTCTGCAAGCAGTTGCGCGCCTCACAGGTAAACACACCTATTTTAGTGCTGTCTGGTGCGCGCGATACATTTAGCCGTGTCAAATTGCTGGAATCCGGTGCCGACGACTACGTTACAAAACCATTCGATAGCCAAGAACTACGGGCCCGCATTTTAGCGCTCATTCGCCGTACCTCACGCTCCTTGCAAGCCGCCGAGATCCGCGTGGACGACCTTGTAGTCGACACCACCCGCCGCATCGTTCGCCGCGCTGGTAGCCCTATTCCGCTGCGCCGCAAGGAATTCGATATTCTGCAGTACCTGGTTCAGAATCAGGGCCACGCTATTACACGGGAAATGATCTTCAGCCATGTCTGGGAATCGGGCAAAGAGGGCTGGAACAATACTATTGACGTTCACATCAAACACCTGCGCGATAAGGTCGATCGGCCTTTCGGCAAAAAACTTATCAAAACAGCATATGGAGTTGGCTATATGGTCGATGAGACCGGATAATAGTAAACTAAGGGGAGGGCACCAACTATGCAAAAAACGATTGCAGCCATTCTTTCCGACGCAAGCGCGCGGAAGACTGACCAAGTCGCTGCCAAGCTGAGTTCTGAATTCAGCGCTGGCTTTCCGTGGTGGAATTCACCAGAACCATAGTGCACGACTGGGGTAGCTAAAAAGAAAAAGAGTACCAGCTTTGACCGCATCATCACCCACTCACCGTCGCTTCGGAAACCGGCTGTACACTTCGCTCATCAGGCCGAGACAGTCTGTTCAGAATCTCCGTAACCGCGAGATTGTATTGAATGTTGTCTTGGTGGGCACCGGGTTGCTCATGGCAACGTTGTTTGTGCTTCTCCTGATAAGTCTGTTTGTGGTCGGCAATACCCAAGTGGTGAGTCGGGTGGTGGTTGCGGCGGCTGGTGTGGCTTTTACTGGCTTTTTACTGTGGTTATCTCGGCGGTCGTACTATGCGGCCGCCTATTCGTTAACTGGATTTTATATATTATTTGCGGCTGGCAGTGTAGCTTCGTGGGGCATTGGCAACACCTTTGGCATCCTACTACTGAGCCTCACTATTATTCTGGCCAGTACCTTACTCAGTTCTCGGCACGCCTTGTACGCGGCAGCGTTGAGCGCGGTTATTATGATTGGCGTCCAGCTGGACGTAGAGGCGGGCTGGATCCATCTGCAGCCCATAGGCAGCGCTGTACCTAGCATTGGCGACGCCGTGGGCTATTCGGTAGTATTTGCCATGCTGGCTATCATTTCGTGGCTGTTTGGCGGCCGCATGGAGACATCCCTGCTCGACACCGAAAAGGCCGAACGAGCCCTAGAGCGCGAAAAGCAGCTCCTGGAAGTACGCCTACACAAGTACGGCTTGCGCCTGCAAAAAGCGCAGATGGACGAGATGCGCCAGCTGTACCAGTTTGCCGAGATTGGCCAGCTCAGCACTGCTCTGTTGCATGACCTGGCAAACCACCTGACGGTTTTAAACATCGAGATCGATGGCATCCGCGGCAAACAACACACCGAAGCCCTTAGCCGCAGCCGCGCCATTGTGACGCAGCTGGATACTATGCTCGACGAAGTCCGCGACCGTTTGGCTGGCCACAAAGCTGACAAACGCTACAACCTCATTGCGGTTATTAGCGATGCCATCGAACGCTGCACGCACAATTACCCTCAGTCGGATGTCGAAGTCGATTGGACACCTCCGGCCGACATTACCATGTTCGAGCTAGTCGGCGACCCGCTCAAATGCAGCCAGGTCATTACCATACTGCTGCGCAACGCCTTTGACGCCTACGCAAAAGAACCGGCTGCCTCTGGCCGTCCACCGCGAATGCGAATAGCAGTTGGTGTCAAAAAGGTCGGCAAACACATTCGCGTTTCGGTCACCGACTGGGGCGTTGGCATCCCGGCCGATATGCGCTCCAAAATCTTTCGGCCGGCCTACACTACCAAGACCAAACAGAAGGGTTCAGGCATGGGCCTAGGGCTGTACTTGGCGAGCCAAATGGTTATCACTGAGTTCTCGGGCACCCTTAAACTATCTGATGCGACTGATCGAACCGAGTTTATCGTGACCCTGCCTATCACCGATGATCACTGATTGGGATATTGAGCTTGCCATCTTACGTCACCATGTCGCTCTCAACCTACACTCGTTGCAGGTTGAGAGTCTGCCAATCAGTGTCTGCGGGCTGCTCAGCAGCTTGCTGCCAGCCACCCAACCACTCGCCAGGCTACGTGCCGACCTGGCCCGAAGCTTGCGGGAACGGTTAAAGCCCGATTGGTTGCAAACCACTGAGCTCGCAGCGGTTTGTGCGGCACTCGATGGGATGCACGCCTATGACTCAAGCCTGGTAACCGGGAGTGATATGGCTATGATAATTGAGCGACTACTGGCAGCAGAGTCGGCCGCTGGCGGCCCCTACTACGACAGCGATGGTTCACTGCAAGCATCGACCAACGCGTGCATTGACCAATGTTTACGTTGGTTGGCGCAACCGCTGCCTGGTGTCAGCCGCTTTTTGGCCGATTTTGAGCCGTTTGGCCAACCTGCCTCCATAACCAAAGCCGAGCGGACAGTACTCATTTGCCTACAAGCTAGTACTGCTACCGGCCTACCCTTCCTAGTGCAGCAGGTTCGTCAACATAGCGAGCTGCTAATTGCAGCCCTGATGGCTGGGGTGGTAGCCACAGCCGATAAAGCCCTGTCCGAACCTTCGGGTTTGGCGCTAGAGCCGTTCGCCAGCACCGTGCACACCCTCGCGTCCGAAGCATTGGTGACTCGCGCTGAGCCTTTTACCACCAAAACGCGTGCCATGCTTGAACTCGTCGCCGCTGTTGATAGCAACCACGAAATAGCCGGCTTAGCCGCCATGTATGCTGCTGTCCAGCCGCGGCAGTCGAGCTCTATTTCTGCCAAACTACTGAGCCAGCTTGGCATCGCCAATGTCTATGCGTGGGGAGCATACACAATTTACGATGATTTTCTGGACGACGAGGGAGACCCAACCCTACTCGCCACCGGCAACCATCTGCTGCGGGCAATGGTACGAATGTATGGTACCGCCCTGCCGGCTCTGCCAGATTTTCAATCGTTTGTTGAGCAGACACTTACGACCATCGATGCCGCCAACACGCGCGAAACAAGCTCATTGCGATTCACCATCGCCGGCGGCACCATCACGATTGGCGAATTGCCCGATTATGGTGAGGCAGCTTTGCTAGCCGACCGCGCATTATTTCATATTACTGGCCCGATGGGCGTCCTGGCAGCAGGCGGCGAACCGGTGAATAGTCCGACCTGGCAAGCAACATTAGAAGCCTTCCGCCACTATTTAATTGCCCGGCAACTCAACGACGATGTGCATGATTGGGTGGCAGACCTGCAGGCCGGCCAAGCTAGTTACGTAGTGGTGGCGCTGTTACGGCATTTGGGTGTCACGCCTGGCAGTTACACCGTAGCCGAATTATTGCCCTACGCCCGGCAGCTCTTCTGGCAGGAAGTTTTGCCCGCGATATGCGACTACGCCATCGCGCATGTCATAGCCGCCCGGCAACTGCCGGTAGTCGATCAAGCGGCGTTCACCGGGAGCCATCTAAACGGTCTGTTTGACCGGGTTGAGGGCTCGATGCGCGCCGCCAAAGCCGATCGTAACACCGGTTACGAGCTGCTACAGCAGCTGCATTTTACTAGATGATTTGAACAAACGAACCGGCCTTCCGAACAGATCGGAAGGCCGGTTACTCCAACGCTCGTAAAGATTAGTTAGAGGTTAATACCATATCGTCGACATCAAACGAGTCGCCGGCATTCATGCCGCTGCCGTGCACAATGAACGCTAGTTGATTGCCGTCGGCCGCGGGTGTGATGCTATTGGTGATCTGGTGCCAACCAAGCGTGTTGGCAGTCCAGGTTACATTGTTATCGGTCACCAGCGTGCTGCCGTGCCACTCGCGCAAGCGGAAGTGAATCACCTGGCCGACGAAGCTGGCGCGGACCCACACCGAACCGCTGTAGGTCTTGGTGTGATCAGTGTTGGTGACCCAACGCGGGCTGTCATTGAAGCCAAGCGAGGCGTTACTGGCGCCAGCCAGCGCCGTGACCAAGATGTCACAGTTGCCGGTGTGAGCGCCGTAGCCACAACTTTGCGTATTGCTGACTAGTGAGCTGCTGCCGTAGTAACCACCCCAGCCAGTTGTGTTGGTCTCTACCCCAGAGTTGGTAATGAT
This sequence comes from Saccharimonadales bacterium (SeqCode), assembly GCA_035479475.1. Taxonomy (GTDB): domain Bacteria; phylum Patescibacteriota; class Saccharimonadia; order Saccharimonadales; family UBA4665; genus JAJZCD01. The sequence continues at coordinate 16,364 of DATIIP010000034.1, forward strand.
TTGGTTCACAGTGGTGTTGGTGCTGCTCGTACAAGAGCTGCCGGTGTTCGTGCAGGAGCTATCGGTGGTAGTGGTGGCCGCCGAAACGGTAGCGGTGTCGCCGCCATTACCGGTGTTGAGCTGGGCAACGAGCGTGTTCGTGACCGAGCTGCCGCCCGCAATGTCGCCATTATTCCAGGTGGCAGTGTTGCCAACAATAGTCGCACCGGTGGCGCTCACAATCGACATGTTGCTGGGTACTGTGACGCTAGTGGAGATACCGGTGGCTGTGCTGCCGGTGGCAGTATTTTGAGTCGTTGCCGTATAGGTGCCTTGTTGGCCAGGCTGCAGGCTACTGGGGCCACTCACCGTGGTGTTTACCACCGGTGCAATCGTACCGGCCACGGTAGTGCCCACGCTCGCACCGCAAATGCTGCCGGATAGGCTACAGGCGTCATCTGCGGTGGTAGTAGCGGCCGCAACGGTTGCGGTGTCACCAGGTGTGCCGCTATTGAGCTGAGCAACTACCGACAGTGTGGCAGTACCAGGGCTAAAGCTGCCCAGATTCCAGGTGGCCGTTTGGCCGCTGATAGTGGCGCCCGAAGCGCTCACGATGGTCATGTTGGTCGGGACGGTCACGACTACCGTGGTGCCCATGGCTGTTTCGTTGGTGCCGGTATTTTGAACTGTGGTCGTGTAAGTACCCTGATCGCCCACATGCAAGCTGTTGGGGCCGGTGATCCCGGTAGTGAGCGGCGCGTTGCTGCTATTGCTAATCGTGGTCGAGCTAGTGCTGGCGCTACAAACACTTCCGGTGTTGGCACAGGTGCTATCGACAGTGGTAGCAGCAAAGCTAACGGGAATGCTGTCGCCCACGGTGCCGCTATCCAGGCGCAAGGTGACGTTATCGATGTAATGCACCGGGTTGATGTCACCGCGGTTCCAGGTAGCCGTTTGGCCGCTGATAGTGGCGCCGGTGGCACTGACGATGGTCATGTTGGCAGGCACTGTTAGGGTAGTGGTCACACCAAATGCGCTCGCTTGAGTTAGAAGTGTATCGAGCTGGTAGGTACCTTCTTGGCCGGGTTCGAGTGTAACCGGAACTTGGTTAAAGCCTAACTGCAGCTTGGCGTTGCCGGGGGCAACGGTAGTGCCATAGCTGGCGCTACAAGTGCTGCCGCTAATGCTGCAGGCGTCGTCTGCCGTAGTGACGGCCGCCGAGACGGTTGCCGTATCACCCGTAGTACCGCTGTTGAGCTGCACCGTTAGCCGTGGAGCAAAACTACCGGGAGTCAATTCCGAATCCAACCAGGTAGCCGTTTGGCCGCTAACCGTACCGCCGTGCGCACTGACAATCGACATATTGCTGGGTACCGTTGCTGTCACCGATACGCCATTGCTGGTTTCGTTGGTGGTGGTGTTGGTGACGGCAGTGGTGTAATCGCCCTGTTGGCCCACCTGCAAGCTGCTGGGACCACTCATGCTCGTGTTCAGTGTGACGTTACTGGTATTGCTAACGGTAGTGGCGTTCGTACTGGCACTACAAACACTGCCCACATCCGTGCATGCGCCATCGGTAGTGGTTACCGCAAGACTTACCGGGATGGTGGCACCAACCGTGCCGCTGTTCAGCTGCAGATCAACGTTGGTGGTGGTGTTTCTGGGAGTAATATCACCGTAGTTCCAAGTGGCCGTTTGGCCGCTGATGGTAGCGCCCGCGGCATGCAAGATGGTGACATTGGAAGGCACGGTGAGTGTAGCTACCACGCCGGTTGACGAAGCCTGAGAAAGGTTGACCACCACCTGGTAGTTGCCACTCTGGCCGGGCTCTAGGGTGGTAGGTGTGCCGCCAAAGCTAGTTTGCACGACTGGCACGCTGCCAGCAGCAATGGTGGTGCCCTTGCTGGCACTACAGGTGCTGCCGCTAGTACTGCAGGCCCCGTTGGTGGTAATGGTGGCCGCCGAAACGGTGGCTGTATTACCTACGGTGCCGCTATTAAGGGCAACAGTGGCGGTTTTATTAACCGTTGTACCAATACCCAAATTGCCCAGGCTCCACGTAGCCGTTTGGCCGCTAATGGTAGCGCCCGCGGCACTGACGATCGACATCGTGGATGGAACTGTTAGCGTAGAAGTGACGCCATTGGAGCCAGGTGTGCTGGCGCTCGTGGTAGTTGTAACCGTGTAAGTACCTTGCTGGCCAATCTGTAAGCTGCTAGGGCCGCTGACACTGGTGTTGATAACCGATGGAGCTAGAGCGGGCTCGGGCACCTCTGTACCCAAGCAAGTGCTAACAGCCGTGGTGGTTGTGGCCTGACAATAGGAGAGCTTTTTGACGTCGCCCACGAATTGGTCGGTGTTATCAGCCTGAGCCGGTAGCGCAAATTTGTTAGCTACGCTTAGATAAGCGGCTGAAGTAATAGCGCCCGTTGGCGCAACAGAGAAGTTGTCGTTTTCAACCGTGTTGCCATAGAGCGTGTCAACCTTAACAACCCGCAAGGTCACCGTAGCGTTGCCCGAACTAGGATCGGGAGTCTTGTAGCATTTCGCAATATAATCATTACCATTCACAAGCGCTAGGGCGTTGCGCACTGGCAGTACGCTGCTAGGCGTGCTGGCACCAGCCATTCGGCACTCTACAAATACATGGCTGCTGTCGTTGCCACAATTGCTGTACTGAATTTTGACCTGGGCTGTGTTTGCGGCAAAACGGCCAACCTGCGTAATGTTCGACGAGTCGTTAAAACAATTACCGCTAGCTGGTGCTTGGTATTTAAAGCGTACCGCCGCACCCACCGAACTAGTGGATGGTACGTTAATGGTGTTGCCGCTGGCCGGCTTGTAGTCGCCGCCCGACTGCTTGCTTACCAGGTCGCCAGCAAAGTGCACGCCGTAGCTCGACTGGTTCCAGTCGCCTACCAAGCTCAGGTTGGCACCCGTATTGCTAGCCGCCGCATTACTAACGGTGCTCGACGAACCAGTCAGCGTATAGCTATACAGGCTGTTTGCTGTACTGGCAGATGCCACCGCGCCAAAGCCAAAGCCGCTCAGCATCGACACCACGAGCGACATGCTCATCAGCACGCGGCTGGCCCGGCTCATTAGGTTAGTAGACGTCCTCATATGGTAACCCCCTTAGCGCTTACGTATATTTTTACAGTAACACAGCGGAACAGGGCATTACAAAAAGATTTAATATTTACCACAGCCCAAGCACTATGCACGCTGTTAATCAGTTTAGCTTTATAAACTTAATATGAAACAAGCAGAATAACAATTTTAGAGATAAGCAATCAATGGCGCGCCCACGAGGATTTAGGCCCGAACTACAGATAAGAATAGTCTTAGTGGTGCGCGGGGCGGGAATCGAACCCGCACGCCATTTTCAGGCAACTGATTTTAAGTCAGTCTTGGCTACCAGTTACAACACCCGCGCGTAAAATTACCTTCTTATTTTTACCACGATGCGTGGGCTGAAGGCCATGGCAATTCGGACAAAGCACCCTTAGACTCTCAATTCGGTTGTCGTGACGATCGCCATTAATGTGGTCCGGTTCTACAGGAATGCGTCCATCAGCACTCATAGTAGCCCATCCGCAAAGTTCACATTGCGGTCGTTTAAGGCCTGCCTGAAATTGAGGCGACAGCCGCCGAAAGCTGAGCATCGGTCCATGAACGTCGTTTTGGCGTACACCAGCTATAACGCTCGAACTATGTATGCCGTTTCTTTTTTCTGCCTGTTTTTCAATCTGGAGGCACCTACCGGAATTGAACCGGTGTACGCGGTTTTGCAGACCGCTGCGTAACCACTCCGCCAAGGCGCCATGCTCTAAGGGGTGAACTTGCTCAATTATACCAATAAACCAGATAAGATCTAACTATTTGCTTTCGGACGAGCCGACAGCCTGATCGGCCAATTCATTGGCTATCAGCTGCGCGACTTTGAGTACTACTTCGCGCCGGTGCTCATGGTCGAGTTCGTACTGATATGTGCGTAACGACTGTGGTAGGCTCGGGTGCAGTCCATACACCGGGTCGTCGGCCCGGTGCGGTGGCTCCAGGATGGTAACATCTAGGGGTTCTCCATGGTTCCAGCAGGTTTCGCTTATTACCAAAAACCAGGCTTGCTCTTGCGGTATCAGCCCTTCGCTGCGTACCAACGCCTGGCTTCTAGCGCAGCGTGGTGCGTGGCTAACACAGGCAATCTCTAGCACTCGCGACACGCCTGCTTTAGCAAATCGTTTTGCTGCCGCCCGTATCTCTGCTTCGGTCGTACCAGCCGTGGTAAGCTGCGGCCCGGCCACCAGCCCGTTAATTCTTTCGGTAAAGACAGCTCGCTCAGCCCAAGAAAGCGCGTCTAGTTTGCGCTTTAGCCGCGGAAAATCGCTCAGTCCGTCAATATGATCAACCAAGAACTGCCGGGCATAGGCGCCCTCCGATAGCCCATCTTTTTCCGATGGCCCGCTGTAAATAATGGCATCAACTTCATCGGCCGCCGGTATACCCAGCAGGCAATCGGCAAACTTGGTCAGCGTGCCCAGCCGGTCTTCGGCCGGATCGCCCCAAACCAGTTCCTCCCAGCCCAGCGTACCCAAATGGTAGACGTGTAGTAAAACTCCCGTTTTTTTCATCCGTAGTAGTGTACCACTTTTTGCCGGCAGATTAGCTCGGTACAGCCGCTAGCACCCTGCCCCGCCAGTGTATTACAGCCGCTAGCAGTGCATTTCCCAGCAGCGCCACAACCGGATAAGCGGCAGTCAGAAAGGTAGGTTGGTCACACCAAAGTAAAGTCCCTCGCCTAGCTATAACTGCGCAAGACTAAGAATTGCAGCTGCCGCCCGCCTTCCCGCATCCCCTTTAGGTCGGCAGCGCTCAATGCCCTCTCTGAGCTGTCTAAACCGCATACTAGTTCCACTAATCAGCACTGGGATGGCTACCGATAGTTCATCGGCGTATACTCCCCAGCTCGCGCCAATATCAACTAAGGGAGCCGAGAAATCTTCCGGTATGCCGTTAAGAATCGTAAAGTTATCGATGCCTTGGGCAGCCGCCGACCAGACCTCAGTCGATCGCGGGCCGCCCATTACGGTAGCGGCCGGTATAACATAGCCAATCGGATAGCGACTGGTGTCAAGATAACGGCCACCTCGGAACATACGTTCATACTCAGCCGCGTCGGTGTCGTCCGGGTGCCAGCGTATCGCATACCAGAGCGGCTGTTCTAGCTTCGCAAGCTCCGCTTTGATAGTGGTGGCTACCTCCAGCCCTCCTTCTTCCAGCACCGGGAGCGCAATCACCGCCAGGGACTCCTCATCAGGAACCCCCAGCTCACCCTGTCTTTTAAGCCGGATAGCCCTGGTGTCCTGGTCGGCATATTTATCAAAAACAGGTGAGTTCTCCAGATCAACAACTCGTATCTGTCTGCCAGGAAAGCGCAGGGCATAGCGGGCTCGGGCGATTTTATGAATCGCCAGAATCAAGGGGATTGGTTGCTCCAGCGCTAGCGCGTGGCGAATAGCCCGCCGGGTAGCCTCGGGATAGTCATCCAAAGCGGCTGCTTTGGCGTCCGGAAACTGCTCCAGCATCCAGCCTTCCAGCCCGCCGGTTTGCGATGGGGTAATGAGCTTCACATCCGGCCGTATGCCCGTACCGTTCAGGATATCGGCCGAGGCCGGCCCCACGCTTAAGCCATACTCTGCACACTCTTCATGAAAGATCCTTTTCCCGTTACCCGCCAACACGAATGTCAGAACGGGATTCACCGTAGCATCGGCCGTTCTACCCATAGCCAGTAGTTCCCGCGCCACCACCAACGCTGCCCGGGAACCGCCATAATCTTTGGCACACCCCAATATCTGCACCTCTCGTGCATTAGGCGCAATAGGGCCGTCTTCCAAACTAGTGATGCTGACTGCTATAGCGTCATCCGGCAGGACACGTTCGGCCGCAGATAAGTTAATAGCCATTGTTCTAAAACCAAAAAATCGGCCGGCGAGGACCGATCTCCTTATTTCTGGTGTTTATAATAACATCTTTACAAGCAGATCACAACATACACCGCCTATTCAGACTCACGGCAGCCCTTTTCGGGAAAACGCTCTAAATTCTCAATTACCTTGACAGTCATAGTACTCTGACGTACACTATACTCATGATCGACAACAAGCTAACGTCGGACTTGCTACGCGGACACACCGACACCATCATTCTCAACTTCCTGACCACAGGCGATAAATATGGCTACGAAATCACAAAATTGGTCGTAGAGCTCTCCGGTCGTGCCTATGAGCTCAAAGAAGCAACCATGTATTCCAGCCTGAAACGTCTGGAACATGATGGCCACATTAGTTCGTATTGGGGCGATGAAACACAGGGCGGCCGACGAAGATACTATCACATCACTACCAGCGGCCGGGAACAGTATGAAAGCAACAAACGTAACTGGAACTACGCCAAGCAAATTTTAGAAAAGCTACTGTAAAGGAGAACGTATGAGCAACAAATCAACCAACAATAAATTGCAGCAGTTCCTAGACGACGCCTTTAAGCCATATGGAGATTTCCCTGCCCGGAAAGACGTCGAGCAGGAGCTACTGGCCAATCTGACCGAAAAGTATAACGACCTGAAGGCCGAAGGCAAGACCGACGAAGAGGCCTATCGGGCCACGGTCGATTCATTCGGTGATGTCAGCGAGATTATGAGCCAAGTTGGACCTGCACCCAAAAAAGAGCAGGAAGTTGACACCATGGGCTCATTAAAAAAGAGCCTAAAAGAGGCATTTCGCGCAGCCAAGCAGAGCCGTTCTAAGTTTGCCTATACCGAGCTACGGGAAAGTGACTTGAGCGACACGGACCTATCGGGAGCCGACTTTAGCTTTAGCTCGCTGGAAGGTGCTAGCTTTGAGCGTGCCAATCTGAGCGAAGCCAAGTTTAGGGCGGCAGCCCTCAGAGGCGCATCGTTTCAGGATGCAAACCTTTCTGCCTCTACGCTCGCTGGGAGCGATTTACAGGGAGCGAATTTCGACAAGGCCAACCTGACCAATACGAAGCTGCGCGCCTGTGCGTTGTACCACACTACTTTTGCGGGCGCCACGCTTGATGGTACGAATTTTGGCTACTCCGACTTGAAGGATGTCTCGTTTGAAGGTTTAACGCTGGCTGGTACCATTTTTGATGGCTGCAGCTTAAAAGGCACATCGTTTAAAGGTGCCGTGTTGCGCGACGTAACCTTTCATCATAGCGAGGTCAAACACGCCAGCTTTGATGGTGCCACGACCGATAAAATAACCTATGCCCTGCTAAAGGGCGCCAAGGCTAATTTAGACAACGTGACGGTGAATTAGGCCACACCCGCCGGCTGCTTGATGGAAAAAAGTGACGTGAGGTACTATAGAGGTATGGCCAAAGAAAAAATTGCCGGCGGTGTAGCACACCAGCTGCCGACAGATTTACGAAAAGCTCTTCTTTCTAGCGCCAAGGCGCTGGCTGCGTGGGAGAACATCACACCACTCGCCCGCAATGAGTGGATCTGCTGGACCATCACGGTCAAAACCGCCGCCACGAGAAAAAATCATATTGAGCGAACCGTCTCAGAGCTGACCGAGGGTGTGCGGCGGCCTTGCTGCTGGATGGGATGTATACACCGCACCGACAAAGCTATGAGCC
>DATIIP010000035.1:0-16667 GCA_035479475.1 Saccharimonadales bacterium (SeqCode)
CTACCAAGGGCATTGCTGAGTAGCTATCGTGCGGAATAGATAAGCGCTGAAAGCATATTAAGCGCGAAACTAGCCTCAAGATTAGATTTCCCTATGATCCCCCAGAAAGACTATCTGGTTGATAGGCGCAAGATGGAAGCATGGCAACATGTGCAGTCGAAGCGTACTAATAGGGACATTGACTTTTTACGTTCTTAAGATCTGTTTGCGCATATGTTGGCAAGCGGGTCTTAAGAAGTGCATTGACTAGTTATTGGTGTGTATCAACACATCGCACACTAGACGTTTGTCAGCTTTTGCTCGAAGACGTGACCAACCATACGCACTTGTATGGACATCGATAGAGCGACGCTTGGCTCTCAACCTATGGTTGGTTGGGAAGCGCAGCCCGACAAAATGTAAACCATTTTGCCGGCGCGATGGGAAACCCGAGAATCGGGTGTCCCATGAGGCGAAGCACGCATATCGGTGCCCATAGCGAGAGGGAAACACCTGTTCCCATACCGAACACAGCAGTTAAGCCTCTCAGCGGTTACAATACTTGGGGTTCACCCCTGGGAAAATAGCACGGTGCCGTATTATACAAAAGACCACCCTTCAACGGGTGGTTTTTGTATGGTGGCGTAAAATACCACATCGGCTAAATAGTTATATTAGGTCGGGCGCCAAAGCAATTTCACCGAGTTGTTGCTGGGGCATTGCTAAGGCCCGGCAGCGGCGTTCGGCGCGGTCTAACTGCATCAAAACATAACTCAGGGCTCGTTCGCTCAAGACACCAGACTGTGTAAACGTTCGCATATCGTCGAACAACGGTAAATATTTATGCGGAAGATGCTCTTTCTTGCCGGTATCGGTCGCCCACATTAGTCCACTGCTGTTATCAATAAAATCCGCCAGCTTGAGCAAGCCGGGCCGCAGTATTTTTGGTCCGTTGCTGGTGGAAACTACTATTTGTGAGGCCAATAACCGCCTGACGTGTTCCTGGTATTCACCGTCTTTATCTTTGTCGCTAAACTGCGGATTGGTGACGGCCCCAACTAATCCTGCGACACCAGAACCAAATCGGGCCTTCAAATAGGCCAGTGCGGGTGCCCGAAAGGCTGGCCTAGAGCCTGGGCCAACCTCGTCGTGGGGGATGCCCAGTAGCCGGTGGGGTGCGTCTTCGACGGTGTCGTGAAACAGGGCGGCAATAATCATGTCCCGATCGGTTATTTCTAAGTGGCAGATCAGTCGCAGTGACATTCGAAGCACGTGGCTAAAATAAGGCTGCCCGTCGCGCAGTATGCCGTCATGGGCAGCCATGGCCTGCTGCGCTGCGTCGTCGATGTCTCGCTTGGCGTCTGGATCAGCAAAGGCCAATCTGTCTACCTCGAGGTAGAAGCGGTCCAGCAATGCGCCAGGGCCATCAATCTCCTCAACCTCTCGGATGTGCAGTGAAGACAGTGGCATGGCCTCGGGCCCTACATACACCTCCTTTGTCATTCTCGATATTCTAGCGCAGAACCGGCTAAATAGATGTAGTGGTTTATAGATTATTAAAAGAGCGTTATAAAACAGAGAAAGTTGTTGACATAAGCAATATATGATGCTATCATAAGCACAATTCGTTAAGAATAAGAGGGTTTGCTCGTTCTGAACAGGGACTGGGCGGCTCTCTTTTTTTACGAACCAAAGCATCAAATTAACACCTTAGGGAGGTGTTTTACAATGGCTGGAACTAAAGCTGGCGGCCAAGCTGCTGCCGCAACCAACAAGAAGAAATACGGTGCTGATTTTTACGCTCGTATTGGCGCCAAAGGCGGTCACAACGGTAAGACCGGCGGTTTTGCTGCTGGTGAAGAGGGTCGTGAACGCGCTCGTGTCTACGGCCGTATCGGTGGCCGCGTAAGCCGCCGCACCAAGAAGAACAAGTAGTTTCTTCTGGTTGTTACCAAAAACGCACCCCTCTAGCGGTGCGTTTTTGGTATGGCAGCGGGCCAAACTAGACTTTTTGTAAGCGGTAAGGCCGGCAAAGGCGGCTTCGGCTGACTTGCCATTCGCTTTGGCAGTTAAAACAGTGGTAGCGGCTGACCGAAGTCTGTAGCGAGCGCGAAAAACAAGCTGGGCAGGTAGCGCGGAGGTGCAGCCAATCGCGGTAGGTGTCGAGACAATCTTGCACATAATCTTCCTCTAGAGCAATGCTGTAGCGTTCCGCCAGTTCGCGGGCTTTATCCCAGGCAGCCACCTCTAGTTGTAACAGCTCTATATCATGCTTGTAATTTATGTGGCCCAAAATGGCATGACCAAGCTCGTGAAGTAGCGCAAACATAGCATGCTCGGCATTCTTGGCTGACTTCTTGTACGAGACATGCTTTTTGCCGGCGTGCCAGCCAAAATGGGCACTTTCAATGAAGGATAAGTCAGGGTAATCGACCGCGATTTGCTCCAACAGGCCCTCCAGATGGGGCTTCACGAGCGTTTTAGGCATAGACACTCCGGGCCAGGTCATAACAGCCGTAGACAACGGCTTCTTCGGGCCGCTGGGCCTGAATGATAGGTGGAACGGGTACTAGCGGCGTGGCGTACTTCTTTAGTTCCTCGATCAAGAAGTCGTGGTATTTGGGCAGATAGTGACCGACGCCGCCGCCTAGCACAATGGCGTCGGGCTGGGTGACCGCCATGAGATCGATAAAGCCAATCGCCCAGTCTTTGACTACTGCTTTCCAGATAGCCGGATCTTCGATGTCGGAGGCCTTTTGCTGGTATTTCTCGTAAATTGCCTTACCACTGGCGAAGCTTTCCCATTTAACGACTTTGTCGCCACGCTGCAGCATCATCTGGCCGGGCTCAATATCTTCCATACCCGGGCTGAGCTTTTGATCAACAATAAAACCACCGCCAATGCCGGTGCTAATAGTAAGATAGAGCACCGTAGCGTGTTTGTCTTTGAGCAGCATGGCTTCGCTGAGTCCCGCCAGGTTGGCGTCGTTTTCGAGCAGCATGGGGCAACCCACGATGCGCTCCACATCGTGCTGAATGCGCTCGCCGTGCCATGCAAGGTTGCCGCCTACCTTAAATACGCCACGTTTGCGATCGACCACCCCTGGAGCGGCCACCGCACCGGCCCGGAAATCTTTTGTTGTAAGCTTTGCAACGGCAGCACGGAGCTCAGTCAAGAAATCTTCGTACTCGGGCGGAGTAGGAAATTTGAGCGACTCGTGAATTACGCCCTCGTTCGTCAATGCCGCAACCAGCGTTTTTGTGCCCCCAATGTCTATCCCCATGTACATGTGGTTAGTATGGCACACCATGGTGCCAGCTTACAATTGCTAGCTGGGTTTGATCCCGACACCTGCTCAGAAACGGTACCGGGTACTGTTTCTAGGTGGGTGCCAGGATGAAGGAGAAGGAATATGGGAGAGATAAAAGCGAATGCCGAAGCACTCAAACTTTTTAGGCATCTCTACCACACCGATTCCTCCAATCCTGGAGCCCCTTGTTACGATTGTGGTCGTACCCGGCTCGTCAGAGCAGCGGCAACGGCCTTGTGGTAATGAAATACCTAAAACGCATGTGGGGCTTGATGTCCGTAAAGAACACGAACACGAGCGCCAGCAGGTAGCCGAGCCAGAAGGCCGTGACCACCAGCTGCGCCAGCGAAAGCCGCCGCGTCTTGCGGAGGTAGCTCGCCACGACGTAGCCGAGGCAGGTGTAGATGCCGAACAGGGCCAGAGCCGGTACCGGCGCCAGCAGCGTCAAGGCAACCCATACTACCAGGGCGTTAAAGATGCACATGGCTACCAGAAGGAACCGGCGCCAGAGCTTGTCACTAAGGAACATCGTGCGCATCTCCAATCGAAAGGGGTTGTTAACGTTCGACGTGTTGAGCGGAGGAGACCCCCGTGGAATCCAACTCGTGAACATGCATGTTATAGCATAAAGCCTAGCTATTGGCAAGATATGAAACAGGGGTGGCAGAAATGCTTGTAAGAGCGCTCTGGCAAATATGGTTGTAGCATACTGCCAGATATGAAATAACCTAAAGCAAGCTTTGCCTTATCTCGGTTCCTAAGGTATAATTAAAGGTAATCTTACGGGGTGAGTGTCTTAGTGTCGCTAAAATCACCATTTTAGGGGCGCAGGCACAGCGCACCGCAGGAAATACACTATTGTCGGCCTGAAGAACCGGCAGGAAAAGGAGGCATGAACAATGCCAAAATCATCAGTAACAATGGACGAGCTGCTTGCGGGCAGTGACGTCAAACATCTCGAGGCGGGTGACGTTATCGAGGGAACCATCGCCGGAGTGCGTAAGCACCAGGTGTGGATCGACCTAGGCCCTCAGGGTGTCGGCGTGGTTATGCGCCGCGAAGTTGGCCACGGCCAAGCATTGGAAGAGGGCGCAACCGTTACCGTCAGCGTCATCGACCCAGAAATGGAAGAGGGCTATGCGCTGCTCAGCATGCGCCGGGCCGCCAAAGATCGGGGTTGGGACGAACTGCAGCGTGTCTTTGAAGCTAGCGAGATTGTGGAAGTTAGCCCATACGACGCCAACCGTGGTGGTCTGTTGGTGGAGCTGGAAGGCATTCGTGGCTTCTTGCCCGTCAGCCAACTAGCTGCGGGGCACTACCCACGGGTTAGTGGTGCCGACAAGGACGAGATCTTGCAAAAGCTGAACCAGCTGACAGGCAAGCCGATCCGCGTGCGCATCTTGGATGTCAGCCGCAAAGACAACAAACTGATCTTCTCTGAAAAGGAGGCGGTCAAGGACGACATGCAGGCTCGCTTTGCCGAGCTGAAGGTCGGCGACGTGGTAGAAGGCATCGTCACCGGTGTGATCGACTTCGGCGCGTTTGTGAATGTAGATGGCATCGAAGGCCTGATTCACATCTCGGAAATCTCATGGGAGCGTGTGGAAAACCCACGTGACTACGTCAAGGTTGGCGAGACGGTGAAAGCCAAGATCATCGCCATCGACAAAGACCGCCTGAGCCTTAGCCTCAAGCAAATGAGCGAAGACCCCTGGCTGAAAGAGGTCAAGCAGTTTAACAAGGGCGACGTGGTGGAAGGCAAAATTACCCGCATCACCCCGTTTGGCGCCTTTGTGCAGCTAAGTCCATCAGTCGAAGCACTGGTGCACGTCAGCGAAATGGGCGACGATGACAACATCGACCCCGAAAAAATCTTCCAGCTCAACGAAAAGAAAGAGTTTAAGGTGCTCGAAATCGACACCGATGCTCGCAAGATTTCATTGAGCCTAAAGCGGAAATAATTCCGTTAACATCAGCTAACCGTCAGGGCTAGAGTCGCCGCTTAAGAACGGCGGCCCGGCAGGGCGAAGAAAGGAGCTACAAATGGCTACAACTATCCAGATCGAAGACAGCATTACTGTTGGCGCTCTGGCCGAACAGCTTAAGCTCCCCGTAACCCGTCTGATTGGTGAGCTGATGAAAAACGGCATTATGGCCACCATTAACGAGCGGGTCGATTTTGACACCGCCCAAATTATTGTGGGTGAGCTAGGCCTAGACATTGAGCTAGAGCACAAAAAGGTGGCAGCAGAGCCGGTGAAGCGCGAAAAGCGAGTGGAGAGCGCCAATGCCACGGATCGGCCGCCGGTGGTGGCGGTGATGGGGCATGTCGACCACGGCAAGACCTCCTTGCTTGATGCGATCCGCGGGGCGCAGGTAGCCAAAGGTGAGGCCGGCGGCATCACCCAGCACATTAGCGCCTATCAAATTGAGCACAATAAACGGATGATCACGTTTTTGGACACCCCGGGGCATGAGGCCTTCGCGGCCATTCGCGAACACGGCGCACATCTGACCGATATTGTCATCATCGTGGTGGCAGCTGACGATGGCGTAAAACCGCAGACCATCGAGGCGATTCGCTTTGCCCGCAATGCCGGCACGCGCATTGTGGTGGCTATCAATAAAATCGACAAAGAAGGTGCCAATGAGGCGCACGTAAAGCAGCAACTGGCCGAACAAAACCTGCTGGTCGAAGAGTGGGGCGGTGACATCGTGGCCGTGCCGGTTTCGGCCAAGACAGGCCAGGGAATCCCACAACTGCTGGATATGATTTTGCTGGTGACCGATGTGGAAGAATTGAAGGCTGATGCGACCGTGCCAGCTCGTGGTTTGATCATTGAAGCACACGTCGAAACCGGCCGCGGGCCGATCGCCCACGCGCTCATCGAAGAGGGCACGCTGGCACCGGGACAGTTCGTGCTGAGTGGCGGCACCTACGCCAAGGTCCGCAACCTAGAAGACACCAATGGTCGGGCCGTCAAATCGGCCGGACCATCGACGCCGGTGGTGATTAGCGGCTTTAAAACGCTTCCCGAATTTGGCGATCCGTTTATGGTGGTGGCAAACGAAAAAGAAGCCCGCGCTAAGGCCGAAGGTGTAGCGTCCGAGCGCGCAAACGGCGGTGCCCGTAGCGATATGTCTAGTTCGGAGTTGCTGCGTATCATTAGCCGGTCCGATCAGTTGCAAGAATTGCCGATTATCATTAAGGCAGACGTGCAGGGCTCGCTAACAAGTGTGGCCGATAGCCTCAAGAGCGTCGAAACCGACGAAGTGGCGGTGCGAATTGTGGCCAGTGGTGTCGGTACGGTTAGTGAAAACGACATCCACATGGCGCACAGCGCTGGTGCAATTATTTATGGATTCAATATCACAGCTGCTACAAATATCCGGCGTTTGGCGAGTCGTGATCAGGTTAGCATCCGACTCTATAACGTCATATATGAGCTAATTGATGATGTAAAAACCGAGCTCAGTAAGCTGCTGGCCGATGAAATTGTTGAAAAGGCCATAGGTGAGCTCGAAGTGAAGGGTGTATTTAAGACCACTAAAACGGACATCATTGCCGGTGGTGAAGTTAGAAGCGGTACGTTGAAGAGCCCGGCATTTGCACGCATCTTTCGTGGCAAAGAGCAGATCGGCGAGGCCACACTCACCGGGCTCAAGCGTGGTCCCAATGACGCCAAAGATCTGGCAACTGGCGAGCTGGGCGGCATTCAGCTAGGCACCACAGCCCGGCTGCAGCTGGAGATTGGTGATCGCATCGAATTCTTTACTCGCGAAACCGTAGAGCGTACGCTGTAAGAGAGGTACAATACAACTATGTTAAAACTCGACAACAATCTACTCGATGAACTAGGTCTTGGGGGGCTACCCGAAGATCAAAAGCGGGGCATGCTCCAGCATATTTACGAGACGTTGGAGCTGCGTGTCGGCACCGATCTGGCCAACCAGATGACCGATCAGCAGCTCGAAGAGTTCGAAAAGTTTATCGACGAAGGTGGTGATGCCAATCAGGCACAAGCCTTACAGTGGCTGGAAGCCAATTTGCCGCACTATAAAGAAGTGGTGAACCGTGTGTTTGAGGAGCTAAAGGCTGAAATCAGGAATATGGCACCGCAGATTATGGCATCGAGCGTTCCGGCTGGCGGGTCTGCTCCGGCTGCCCCTCAAATGGCTCAGCCCTATGTCCCACCGGTGACACCGGCAGGTCCTATGTCCCCCGGCCCGCAGCCAGTTCAGGCTAATCCGTATCAACCAGCGCCCATGCCTGGCCCGGCGCCAGCGCCTATGGGGCCGGCCGCGTTTCCTGGCCCAGCACCGGTAGGCCCGGGCGGCTACCAACAACCACCGATGCAACCGACCTATGGTAGCCCACAGCCAATGCCGCAGACCACCTATCAGCCGGACCCGATGGCCATGCCAGCCACAGCTACTCAACCAGATCCATTAGCTGGATCTGTCGCAGACCCACAGAGTCCAAGCGGTTCGCCGTACCCTATGCAGCAACCACCCGCAGGGCCTGGGTACCCGCCGCCACAGTACCCGCCGCCACAGTACCCGCCAGCTCAATAGCCAGCGGATACCCGCGTGGGGTATTAGCTCAGTTTGGCTAGAGCGCGGCATTCGCATTGCCGAGGTCGGGGGTTCGAGTCCCCCATACTCCACCACGAAAAGCACCGAGCTGGCTCGGTGCTTTTCTATTGGCTACACGACCAGCAAAGAAGTCGGCCAGGACCTGGTTGACCTGATAGAGTGTCACACTTGGCTGGGCTGAGGGTCACAGGTCTTTGCCGTAGCCGTTTAAAAAAGCTTCGGCAGTCATGTCGGCTTTGCCGGCGGGCTTCAGCCGATCGATCATCAGTACGCCTTTGGCGCAGTACATGCCGAGCGATTTGTCTTTTTGCCAGAGCTTGCCCGGCTCGCCATCGCCGGCTTCAGCGTGGGCCTGGGTAATAACGACGGCGTGTCCGCCCACGATGCAACGGCTTTTGGGCCAGTCTGCAAAGGCGCGGATCTCCCGTTCCAGTTGTACAGCGGGCTTGTGCCAATCTAGAATTCCATCTTCTTTGGTGAGCTTGCGGCTATAGCTGGGCGTGGCACTGTAGCCAACGATACCGGCGACCTTTTCCTGTGACGCAGTTTTAATATCGCCAGCTAGATATTTGGGCAAAATGTCCTTGATGAGCACGTAACTAAGGCCAATCAGGTTGCTGGTAAGCTCCGGAGTAGTTACCTGGCTCATATCTACATCGGCTTCGCCGACAGCTAGCAGAGGCCCCTCGTCCATTGCCTGGACCAGCAGCATCAAACTAACACCGGTTTTCTTCTGGCCGCTCAGTATGCTAAAGGTGATGGGGTCGGCGCCGCGCCACTGCGGCAGTAAGCTGAAATGGCTGTTTACGATGCCCAGCGGAAAAGCGTCGATAGCTTTTTGTTCAACGATAATGCCAAAATCTATTAGCACACCGACTTTTGATGCAAACTTGGCAGTGACTACGGCCTCGGTGAGCGCTTTTTTGTTCTCTGCCTCGATGATCTGCAATCCGAGCTGTTCGGCCGTTTCAGAAACATGCCACGGGCCATGATGGTGAGGCGGCCGCGGTTTGGTTACAACCGCTTCAATCGCAAAGTCTTCGACCAGGAGCCGCAGTGACCGCGCAGCCACCTCGCCGGCACCAAAGAAGACGATGCTAATTGGGGGTGTTTCCACTAATCACTCCAAAGCAGCTTGCTGCCTTTAACGTCTTTTTCGTAGTCCAGCTGTTGTAAATTTCCCTCTTCGTTCAACGTGTAAAAGGCCAGCGGCGAGTCTTTGATATGGTCTAAAAAGACCTTGCCGTTGGTGTGATCGATCTCGTGCTGAAAGACACGTGCCAGGAAGCCTTCGGCGCTAATTCGTACTTCTTTCCCTGATACATCCAGGGCTTTGACGCGGACTTTGTTATAGCGCGGCACCTTGCCGTATAGATCCTTAACGCTCAGGCAACCTTCGAAATCTTCGACGATGTCGCCCTCATATTTGGTGATGACCGGGTTTATAAAGGCGCGGAAATTGGTGTCCGACTTGTTGTCAAAATCATTACGAACGACAATAACGCGGAGCGGCTCATCGATTTGAATGGCGGCCAATGCGACACCTACTTCGTGCTCCCGCTCGGCTTCCCAGTCCAGGGTAATAGTTTTCATGCGTTCCACCAGGGCCAAAATTCGTTCGTCTATAAAGCCTACTTTTTTGGATGGTGCGCGCAGGTGGGGGTTGGGGAGGGTGATGAGATCATTTTTTGTCATACGATTTTAGTATAACCGAGGCCCACGCCAGCGGCTAGAGGGATTGAAACAATTTTTTATCGCCGTGCTGTCTAGTCTATGCGTCTACAACAGATTAACCGGGTCGATATCGTAGCTCCAGCCAGATGGCAGACTGGCGATGATGTCTATCAGAGTTTGGCGCGATGAAGCCTTGACGAGCAGCTGCCAGCTGTATTTACCGCGCTCCCGCGGATGAAACGAGGGGGCCGGCCCCTCTATCGTGGCTGCAGGGAAATCGTGCTTAAGCTGCGTAGCAAATTGAACGGCTGCTTGTTCCGCCGTTTTGCTGCTAGCCCGTAAAACACGCAGTTTTAAGAGATAAACAAAAGGTGGAAAATGAAACAGCCTGCGTTCTTGCAGCTCGGCCTCGTAAAACTGCTGCCAACGATGATGCACGGCCGCTAGCAGGGTAGTATTTTCGGGGTCGTAGGTCTGGACCACAACCGTGCCGGCGCGGTGGCCGCGTCCCACCCGGCCGACTACTTGGCTGATGAGCTGATAAGTCTGCTCGGCTGCGGTGTAATCGGGGATAAGCAGCGAAGAGTCGGCATTGACTATGCCTACTACCGACAGCTGGGGCAAGTCCAGGCCCTTGCCGATCATTTGTGTGCCGACGATGATGTCGGCACTGCCCGCCGCCAAAGCGGTCAAGTGTTGTTCCAGCCGCTCCGATTTCTTGGCGTCAGTATCGAACCGTTGCAGTCGTGCCGCTGGGAACAGCTTTTGGAGCGCTGCTACCACGGCCTTGGTGCCAATGCTTTTAAACAAAATGTCGGTATTGCCGCAGGTAGGGCAGCTGCTGGGCAAGCTGGCGCTAAAACCACAGACATGGCAGCGCAGCAGATGCTCATCACCGTGATAGGTCAGGCTTAAATCGCAGTTGGGACAGACCGATTGCCAGCCGCACTGATTGCACAGCACCACGTTGGCGGTGCCGCGGCGGTTCAAGAACAACAACGATTGCTCGCCGCGTTTCATAGCATCGGCAATGTGGGCGAGCAGCCGATCGCTCAGTAGCGGGCTTCGGCTAAACAGCTCGCGCTGTTTCATATCGACCATCTCAATGGCTGTGGCTACGTGGGGACCGGTAGTTTTGGCCAAGCGCTGCATGGCTACGATTGGCCGCTGTTTTTGGGTTGCTAAATAGTAATCTTCCACCGCCGGAGTGGCCGACCCAAGCACAAAGGTTGCTTTGTGTAGCTGAGCCAGCTTAGCGGCCACGCGGCCGGCTTGGTAGTGAGGGGCGGATTCGTTTTTGTAGGCGTTATCGTGGGCTTCGTCGAGCACGATGAGCCCCAGCGAGTGGACCGGTGAAAACAGTGCCGAGCGCGGGCCGATCACAATCACCGGCTGGGTTTGGGCCAACAGCTCGTACCAAATGTTGCGCCGTTCGGCGGCCGTCAGCTGCGAATGCAGCACGTAGACCCGAGAGCCGAAAGTATGACGAAACGTATCAGTTAGCTGCGCCGTCAGGCCGATTTCCGGTGTTAAAACCATAGCCGATGTGCCAGCGCTCAGCGCCCGCTCAGCCAGCTCCACATAGACGCGTGACTTGCCGCTGCCGGTAATGCCGTGCAGCAAAAAGCTGCCGGGGCCCTGGATGGCCTGCAAAGCCGCGGCCTGATCAGCGCCCAGCGGCGGTAGCGGCTGGGCGCTCCATGTCTCGCTGGTGACAATGTCGGTGCTCGTAGCTGTTGGCTGCGGAAAGATTTCGGTCGGCGGCACAAATTGCCGTACTACCGCACCAAGCGGCGCCGGGTAGTAGGCGCGGAGCCACTCCATGAGCTGTAAGCTTGGCTGCGTCAATGGTGGGTAGGGCGCTACGGCCGATATAGGCTTTACCGCGAAGCCGGGCTTGCCAACGCTACGCAGTACAACACCCAGCGTACTACGGTCGCGCAGCGCTACGCGTACCAGCTGACCACGTGTTAACAGCCGGTCACTACTATAGGTCAATGCCTCGCTGCCATGGTACGCCAGGGCTCCTACCAAAACTTCGTAGTAGTGCATGTCTATAGTGTAGCGGTTTTTATGCCATAGGTGTTAGGTCAGCATTTTGCATTAAATCTGTAAACAGCAACAGATGGTGTAATTTCATAATTTTGACAACTTCCAATCACATGGCCTTGAAATGCAGACCAACGCCCGCTATACTAAAACGTACGTTGTCGTAAGCACAATACGGCGAAAGTGGAGATAGGGAAAACAGGGAACATACAATGCTAGACGTTTTTATTACCAGCCGAGTACGCCGTAAGATTATTGTGATCTACGCTAAGTATCCCGATTTTAAAACTCACGTTCGTGGGCTAGCTAAGCTCATCAAAGAAGACGCCGGCAACATTCAGCGTGAGCTCAAACGACTGGAAAAGGCTGGCTTTCTGATCAGCGAAAAGCAGGGCAACACCAAGATTTATTACACCAACAAGCAGTTCGCCATCTTTAAAGAGCTGCAGAGCATTGTGCTCAAAAGCCAGCGCACCCAAACCAAGCGCCACGTCGCTTAAGACTTATAACTGTGTTCTACAATGCCGGACAGTGATTTCCGATGCACTATTGCCCTTAGGACCATTTTGGCTGCATCAAGTGCAATTCTTGATCGGCTGGTTCTAGATAGTTCTACTACTTGTATGTTGAGACCTAAATCGCTGAAGACTTTGGGAATATTTGAAGGCTCCTGTTGATCGTAGTGATGTCTACCAAACAGTAATGCATAGGTAGGCTTGTGTTCTGGATCAATGCTTGGCAGGGCGGCAAGGGCGTGGTCTTTCACGGTATTAGCAGCTTGCTGCTCCCGCAGGCGCCTAAAGGCTAATGCTTGCCAGTGTTTGGGCTTTTTGAGTAGAAGAGACAGCTCAGTTTTGTCCATGACATGCTCGAGTGATTGTTTCTGAGTCACATCCATATCAGCGTAGACCACTGGAATACCTCGAATCGCCGCCAAAATGGCGGCATAATTGCCCATATCAATGCTGCCTTTTTGGCGGAACTCCTCTACTAGCCGGCTATATAGCTCGGGATTTCCGGCATACCGCTCAAGATCTTCCTGGGCAACAGGTGTGCCTTCATGGCCGGACTCCTCAATAAATAATTTGTCTCCGCGTTCTGGGTCCAGGCTAGAGACAAGGTTGAAGGCAGCTTGAAATTCTCTCTGGCTGGTCTTGTAAAGGCCGGCCACTCCGTGATCAGCTGCATAGCCTACAATATTGATGGAGGAGTTGATATTCCTGGCGTCTTCGGGAGAGAGCAGACTATCGTGATAAAGATTTGGTATGCCCTCAAGCACTTCAGCTTGGTGGCGATATTCTGTATAAGGTACAAGGCTGGTGCCCATATATAAACATTAGCATTTTGTACATAAAAAGTCAATTTTAGTGTGAAGCTATATCTCTGAAGAGTCAGATTAGTTTAAATGAAAAGATACTTTCTTATTGCGTAGCCGCCTCTGTTAGGCTATAATCAGACCCGAAATGATAGAAGTAACCCGCAAAGACAGCAAAGAGTCCACCGAGAACTTGGTTCGCCGGTTTAACCGCCGCGTTCAGCAATCTGGTTTGGTCATTACCGTAAAGCAAGGCCAATATTTCGAAAAGCCGATCAGCAAGCGTGATCGTCGTGCTAAGGCTATTATTCGGACCCAGCGCAAAGCGCTTAAGCTCAAGAAAATTAAGCTCGGCCAAAGGTAGATACACGTGGGGGTACGCCAGCAGCTTGACGAAGATGTCAAAGCCGCCATGTTAGGTGGTGATTCGCTGCGAGTTGATACGCTGCGTGGCCTCAAAAGCGTCATTTTGTATGCCGATGTCGCAGCCAAAAAGCGCGATAGCGGCGGCATTTCTGATGACGAAGTTCTGGCGCTATTAGCCAAGGAGGCCAAAAAGCGCCAGGAGAGTGCCGATTTGTACGTCCAGGGCGGTTCACAGGAACGGGCCGATAAGGAACTGGCCGAAAAAGCTATCATCGAAAGTTACCTACCCACGCAAATGAGCGAGGCCGATCTAACTCAGCTTGTCGATGCAATTATCGCCGAGCAGGGGGCCGAAGGCATGCAAGCCATGGGCAAGGTGATTGGTGCCGTTAAAGCTAAAGTTGGCAACACCGCCGATGGCAGTGTGATTGCCCGCATCGTCAAAGAAAGGCTGAACTAGTACATGATCTTACTAATGGGTGCCGCCGGCGCAGGTAAAAGTATGCAGGGCCACCAATTGGCCGACCAATATGGCTACGCTTACATTTCTACCGGTGAGATTTTCCGTGTACTTATTACCGGCAAGCGCCGCAACGAAATGCTGGAAGGCAAATTGCTGAGCGACGAAGAAGTTATCAAAGTAGTCGATAAGGTTTTGGAGCTGATCGATACCAACGAACAGTTTATTTTGGATGGCTTTCCACGCACCAAGCCCCAGGTAGATTGGCTGCTCGAGCAGCACAATGCCGGGCGGTTTAAACTGCCGGTGGTTATTAACCTAGACATTAGCGAAGACGTTATTCGCGAGCGCCTGCAAAAACGAGGTCGGCTGGATGACACCGACGAATCAATTTCGCACCGGTTTCAGTTACATCAGAGCGTCACGGAGCCGCTGCTGCAGTACATGCAGGACAAAGGCATCGAGGTAAACCACGTCGATGCCGGCCGCGACCCTCAGGCCGTACACCGCGACATCTTGCGGGCCCTCGGTCATTTGCTGGCCAAGAATCCTGAATTCAAAACAGCCTAAACCACATGGCAACCATCAAAACTCCAGACGAAATCGTTGCTATGCGCGAAAGCGGGCGCATGCTGGCGACCGTGCTGGAGCTGATTCGCAGCCGGGTAGAGGCTGGCATGACCCCCAAGGACATGTCTGCCCTGGCGGCCCGGGAACTGGAACGGCTCGGTGGTAAACCGGCCTTTAAAGGCGTCGATGGTGGTCCGGGCGTGATGCGCTATCCCGATATCATCTGCATCTCCACCAACAACGAGGTCCAGCATAGCATCCCCAATGACCGCCCGTTCGTGGACGGTGACATCGTAAACTTTGATTTTGGTGTGACGTACCAGGGCATGATCACCGACGGCGGCATTAGTGTTTCGATTGGCGGGCCAGATAAGGCTGATAAAGCCGGCAGGCGGCTGTTAGAGGGCACTGAACGGGCACTATATGCGGGGATTGAACAGGTGCATGATGGTGCGCGGGTGGGAGATATTTCGGCGGCTGTTCAGGCCATTTTGCAGTCGTACGATTTGGGCATTGTCCGCGAGCTAGTCGGCCACGGCGTGGGCAACGAACTGCACGAAGAACCAGAGATCCCCAACTACGGCGTGAAAGGCACCGGCCCAATCCTAAAAGCTGGCCAAACCATTGCCATCGAGCCCATCACCACCTTGGGTGATCACCGTATTTTCCAAACCAAAGACGGCTGGACACTGATGACCGTAGACGGTAGTCGCAGCGCTCAATTTGAGCATACGGTGCTGGTGACCAAAGCCGGTGCCGAGATTCTTACTCAACTGTAGCTTCGGGCAGTGTCTCAACAACCCCAGCGGGAGCCGGCCCAGCCGCAATTGCTCCGAGGGCTGCAAGGCCTTCGCTGAGCCGGGCCAGCCTTTCTCTGAGCTCTCTATTATCATGTTCTGTCCTTACGACATCTAATGAGTTTGGTCCGGCTGCTTGTCCGATCACTTCTTCCATCGGTAGTTGCATGACTTGGCTCAATATATAGAGTTCGAGTGCGGTTAGCTTGCGGCCGCCTGCCTCTACTTTTGAAATGGTAGAGTGATCATTCAAGGTATTGGGGAGCGGAGGCTGATGTTGCTGCGCTGCCAGCGTACAGAGGCCTGCGAGCTGAGCAGCAGAAACCCGCGCGGCCCTACGCCACTGAAACATAGACTCAGCGGCCGCACCGGTTATAGGGTCGGGATATACTATTTCGTCTCTATTTCTCGACATGGTATGAAATCTACAAGGAGTAATCTGTAATGTCAAGTTGCGTAATCTGAAAGGTAAGCGGTATACTCGGATTATGCGCGAAGGCTCTGCCGCTCAAACTTACGTCGGCCTTGATATTGGTACGTCGATGGTTCGCTGCGTGGTTGGTACACGCGACGCTCAAGACCCGAGTGTGATTTCGGTGATTGGCCACGGCGCGGCCGTCAACCAAGGTATGCGCAAAGGTGTAGTAACCCACATCGACGATGCCGCTGAGGCAATTGTGCAAGCAGTGACCGAGGCCGAACGCATTAGTGGTATACAGATTCATCGGGCTACCGTGAACGTTAACGGCAGCCATGTTACTGGCCTGAACAGCCGCGGCGTGATTGCCATTAGCAGCCCGGACCGCGAGATTTCGGTGGACGACCGCGAACGCGTCGAAGAAGCGGCCACCATCGTCAAGCTGCCGCCGAACCGTGAAATCGTTCAGGTCTTTGCCAAAAACTACCGGCTGGATGGCCAGGATAACCTGAAAGATCCAGTAGGAATGCATGGTGTGCGTTTGGAGGTAGATTGTCACATCGTTACTGCCGCCAGCCCAAACCTGCGCAACCTAGATTTATCACTCGAAAAAGCTCAGGTGCAGCCGCAGCACCACACCGTTTCTGCTTTGGCGGCCGCCGAAGCGGTGCTGGACCGCAAGCAAAAAGAAGCCGGTACCTGCGTGCTTGATATCGGCGCCGGCACTACCAATCTAACGGTGATTGAAGACGGCGAGATTCAGCACGTCGCCGTTATCCCCATGGGTGGCACCCACATGACCAACGACCTGGCGATCGGTCTCAAAACAGATCTGGAAGTAGCCGAAGCGGTTAAGCTTAAGCATGCTCGCTTGGGCGATGAAACCGACAAACCGATACGTATCGTTATAGATGACGCACCGCACAATTTTTCGGGCGGGGAAGTGAACATGATCGTCGAAGCCCGTGTCGAGGAGCTGCTGGAATACGTCGAAAAAGAACTCCAGCGCATTCACCGCTCACGCAAACTGCCGGGCGGTGTGGTGATTGTGGGCGGCTCGTCCGCACTGCCAGGGCTGGCCGAATTTACGCGCGACAAGCTCCAGCTACCAGCCCGGATCGGCAAAGTCCGC
>DATIIP010000036.1:0-2181 GCA_035479475.1 Saccharimonadales bacterium (SeqCode)
TTCTTGCCGTAAGCGCCGCCAGAGTCGAGCGAAGCTGTGGGTTCGTCCATCAAGATAAGTTCCGGTGCAGGCAGCAATAAACGCGCCATGGCGACACGCTGTTTCTCGCCGCCCGACAACGTGTTGGCACGCCGGTCGAGCATGCCTCGCAAACCCAGAGTTACCAGCAGCTCGGCTGCATGCCGCCTGTTAGGGCGGCCCTCACGGGTGGTATCATGCAAACTAGAGATGTTCTCGGCTACGGTACGGCCTTCGTCAAGCATGGCAGCCTGGAAGCCAACCCCTACGCGCTCGCGGATGATCTGCTGACGCGCATCTTGGCTGAGATTGTTCATGTTGTTTCCAAACAAATGTACTTCGCCTTCACTGGGTTGTACAATGTTTTCCATAATGCGCAAAATGGTCGACTTGCCGGAACCGTTCGGGCCGGCAATCAACAGACGTTCGCGAGGCATAACAGATAATGAAACACCGTGTAATAGCTCCTGCTTACCTTCGCCTATAAAGTGTACGTCGCGAAGTTCGGCTACCGGTTCGACCGAGTTATATCGTCTCATGGTTATATCCTTGTCGTTTCTGCCGGGTTGGCAACTTTTTTAAGACCGATTAGCTTAATCGCCGCACCGCCTAGTGAGCCGAGAAGACCCACAGCCGCACCAACGGCCAATTCGTGTGCGCCAGCGCCAGCATCAAAGCCTTGCTGAATAGCATTGGGCACAATTGCCAGCGGAATACCCACCAGCGCACCGCCAACACCGGCCACAACGCCGTCTTTAGCCGCACGTACCATTTCGGCAAAGCGCAGCGTGCTCACTTTAGCGCCGGCGGCCAGGCGGGCGCCCAGCTCGGCGCGGTTGCGCAGCAAACGGCTGCCCATAGAGCTGGCCATGGCCATCATCGACACGCCCATGGCTGCCAGCGACAGCACACTGGTAATCGGCTTAACATTTTCATCCCAGAAGATTTCGCTGTTAGCCTTGTATTGCTCTTTGGTGATAACTGCCGCTGGAGCTTTGGAACCGATGTCTTCCCGAGCCTCATCTACGATCGACTGAGTAGTGTTGGTATCGGCCACTACCGAAAAGCCAAAGCTGGGCTTTTCGGGATCTTGGGCCAAGCAGGATTTTAGAGCCTCTTGATCCATAAGGCCGCTGACTCGGTTCATAGATGAAGCATGGTCAGTAGTACCCATAACGCGCACATCTATCCCGTTAACTAGCAAATGCGTGCCCACCGGCGCATTCGAAGATGTGTCAACAAGCGCAGGAATGTCCTCACAGGCGCCACCGCCCCAGTGCAGGGGCGAATCAACCGGTGCTTCGATACCACCAAACAGGTCAGTATAAGAGCTGCCATTATATTCATACACACCTAAGTTAAGACTAAAAGAGTGTGTCGCAATGCCCCGACTCTCGGCAATAGCGCGTATTTTAGCCTGCAAATCGGTCTGCACGCCGCTTTCTACCATAGTCATGGCCTGTTTGTATTGCACGACCAAGGTGTCGCCGGCCACCTGGGAATTAAAAGCGTCTATGGCCCGGTTCGGTCCCTCGCTTACTTCAGTAGCGATACCGGCAGTAAAAGTCGCCAAGGCAGCGCCGGCCACAGCCATCCCAACTCTGCGGTTGAGCCCGCCTAAGCGATGACGTCTGCCGCCGTCAGCGCTCGGCTCTCTAGACGAGAACTCGTCGGCAAAGGCAGCACGTCTATTAAAGGGCGCACGAGCCTTTACGGCAGCAATAAAGGCAATAGTAGCGGGAATGCCATACATTCCCACCGGGGCCAGCACAGCGTCCACCTCGGTAATGCCTTCTTGTACATCTTTAAGGAACGGCAGCGAGTGGCTAAACTTATCACCCGTGTAGCGCTGAGCTACTATGTCGGCGGCGATACAACCAGCAGCGACGACACTAAGGCCAATGGCATCAAATAGGTGGCGGCGGTCTTCTCTTTCTTTACGCTGGTCTAGGTTAACCTCTACGGTCTGAACAGATCCGAGGGACTCCCCAGGGGGCAAGGGTAATACAAGCATTTCTGCTGCCGGACTTGGTTCTGCTATCATAGTGTTCTTACAGCTCCTTTAAGAAGCAAAAAACGACACCCGGCTCGTTAGCTCAGTGTGTCGTAGTCTTCAAAACTGCTATCTTTTTCAAGATAATGACCAAATTATAGTACTAAAGT
>DATIIP010000037.1:0-18752 GCA_035479475.1 Saccharimonadales bacterium (SeqCode)
TGCCGACATAGCTCAGTGGCTAGAGCGGCTGTTTTGTAAACAGCGGGTCGTGGGTTCGAATCCCTCTGTCGGCTCCAAGCTTGCTAAAGCAAGCAATTTTCAATTCACAATTATGAATTTTCAATGGCGTACAAAAGCGACGCTTTTGAGTTAAGAATTTTAGCGAAGCAGTACATCATTGCTAATTGTAAATTGATACTTGATAATTGTTTTTGCTAGCAAAAACGTGCAGGGTTAGTGAAGCGGTCAAACACGGCTGACTGTAAATCAGCTCCCTTCGGGTTCGGGGGTTCGAATCCCTCACCCTGCACCAAAAGCCGCGATAGCTCAGTGGTAGAGCACTTCCATGGTAAGGAAGGGGTCCTGAGTTCAAGTCTCAGTCGTGGCTCCAATTGCCGCATAAACTCCAGCCTGGCGCTGGAGTTTTTGTATGGGCAAAAAAAGTACTTGACAGCCTAGCATAAGCGCTATACTATGGCGAATAGAGTGTAGATCCAAAAGAAATACGCTTAAAGCTCTCATTTCTATCTTGCAAGAGGAAGTACAAAAATACCGGTCTGATCAACCGGTATTTTTGTACGTTTACAAAGGCTTGTATATCTGTTAAACTACCAAGGTTATGGCAAAAAAGAGTGAAAAACGCAAGCTCATTGGCCTCGTAAGCGAGGAATCTGGCGAGCGCATTTATTACACTAGCAA
Source organism: Saccharimonadales bacterium (SeqCode) (assembly GCA_035479475.1). Classification (GTDB taxonomy): domain Bacteria; phylum Patescibacteriota; class Saccharimonadia; order Saccharimonadales; family UBA4665; genus JAJZCD01. Next base: position 700 of record DATIIP010000037.1, read on the forward strand.
GAACACGCAAAACACGCCCGAAAAGCTGTCTTTGCGTAAGTATAGCCGCAAACTGCGCAAGCACGTGCTATTTGTTGAGACCAAGAAGAACTTGGGTCGCAACGAAGTCAAGCCGCGCAAGCATTAAGGCGCTACTCTTGCTAAAAGCAAACCAGCCGGACAGACTGGTTTGCTTTTATTTTATACAATTGCTTAATTTAAACCTGTAGATCTAACAGCGTGTTGATGACTTCGGCGTGGCTCCAGACCAGTGGCGTAACCGAAAGCGGTGAACCGTCGGAGGGGTTAACCTGTTCGCTTAACACGCCGGAGGGCAGGGCATGCTGCAACGTCCACTCAACAAGCGGCAATGCGTCAGGGTTACGGGCGACTTGCAGATAATACTGCGCCAGCCACAGCGTGGTAACGAACCAGGGGTTGCCTACATACGGCGGATCACTGACAAAATAGGTATCATTTTCGTAGCGTGGAACGCCACCGGACGGTGATTTGTTGAGCAGGTCGCTCTCGATTACCTTAAAAGTGCTACGAATGGTTTTACTGCCAAAAGCGGGCGCGGCGAACATCAGGGCTCCATAGCTACTAGAAACGTCCAGCGTGCCATCGAACTGCAAGGAGCCGTCATCTTGGAGTAGATAGCCTTTGCGCAGGGCCCCACGTTGCTCGTCGAACAAAACGTGGCAATTCTTGGCAATCTCGGTGGCTGCGTCACGCCACCGCACGGCGTCGTCGGGGAATTCAAATTTGTCCGCCAGGTCGGCAGCGGTGAGTAATGCCCGGTACGTAATCGCGGTAGTATACGTACTAGTGCTAAACTTCTCCTCCCAGAGATCATAGCTGGCATGAGGCAACTTGGTAGCCTCGTCACGAAAATCAGCCATAAAATTGGCGGCCGGCTGAACGAAAGTGGTGTACATGCTTACCACAAATTCTTCGTCTTTGCTGGTTTCGTAATACTCCCCGAGCATGTAGACGACAATAGCTGTTTCGTCCTCCTGGATAGCTAGTTCGCTGCGCTTGCCATGCAAAAGCGGGTGCCAAGTACTGCCAATGGCGCGGTCGGGCTGGTATTTGTGCATCAGGTAGCCGTCGGGGTGAATGATATCACGGCAAAAGCTAAAGAAGCGGCGAGGTTCTTCGGTGTAGCCGAGGCGAATGAGCGGCCACATGGCATACGCGCCGTCGCGCGGCCAAACATAGCTGTAGTAATCACGACCGTAGTTATAAATGCTGGAATCGCAGCTGGCGATGATGCCGCCGCGCTTGTCGGTGTGTGCCTTGATGACCATGAGTGATTTTTTGATGACGTTTTGGTGCGGCGTTTCCATGCCTTTCAGGTGTGGTGCCGCGGTGGCCAACCATTCTTGCCAGTGCTGCTTCATTTTCTCAAGCCGGTCGCTGAGGCCCGAAGTCAGCAGTTGCATGTGGATCTTTTCGGCAGTGTATTGGGCGTCAGCGGCGATCACCCAGTAATCGACCACTTCTTTCGATTGCGATCGTATGTTTAGCGAGCACCGGAGGGTAGAGTCAACGCCGCCGTGCTCAACAGCGTTGTCGGAGAGCTCGCCATCTTCGGCGTCCCGCCAAGTGCCTTCTTTGCCCTCAATGCCGTAGTTGCCCACCGAGAACTGATCCATGCTGCCGCCAGCTGCCCGCTGGGCGTAGATTAGCAGGCTGCAGCGCCCCTTGTAGTCGAGTAGGTAGTTGCTTTCGGGTACGTACAAAGCCGTGTCGCCGCGTCCAGCCCGGGAAATCTGAAACACCTGATGAAAAAACAATCGGACCTCACGGTCGGTTTTGGCTTGGTTTTGGATGGTCACGCGGCGGCAGAAAGCATTAAACTCGTGATCGACAAAATCGCGGAAGTCCAAGCTTATTCCTAGCTTGTCGTTTTGCATATGTATAGTGCTGATGAGCGCGTCGGTTTCAAAATCGACCGTTGTTTGCCAGTCACCACTATCTACCCAAGAGAACTGGCCTTCTACCCATACGCCAACTTTGTGCGGCAGGCTGCGGGCGGTGGTGAGGTTATCGAGACCCACGTAGGGGTAATAAAAATCGTGAACCAACCCGGCCTCGTTGAGGCCAACGGTCAGGCTGCCATTTCCCAGAATCACTGGTCGGCCCATAGCTAGTGCACCCCCACCCGTATAATCATTACGCTGTTACTCCTTTTTCAGCCAAACGGAACTGAAGGTCGTGATAGGCGTTCATAAAGTTCATGTAGGCCTCGTAGGGGGTTTCGTAGGGGCTAAAATAGGCGTGAATATCACCGTCGTTAAAGTATTTGGTACACATGTAGTAAAAATGGTCGCTGGTGGTCAGGCGGCGCCAGTCTTCTATGAGCCGAAGGTCGGTGGTGTTAAGGATTTTATCACGCAACGAATACAGTGCTTGAATGGAATTAGTCTGCATGCTGTTGCCCAACCAGGCGCTCAGGTCGCGTTCGGTGTCGGCCCAAGTAATGGTGTTAGGGGCATCGATGTAATCAACCGGCTCGAACGCGTCGGCAGCTTCGCTGACTGTCATAAAGGTGTGATGGGGGTTAGTGAGCCACTCTTTAGGCAGGTGGGCCAGAAATTCAAAGATACCGGTTGATTCCCACTGGTGCTCGCCAAATGTTTCGTAGTCCATAAACAGGTCAAAATTGGTGGCGTCTTGGTTATCGGCCAGCCAACGGGTGAACTTGTCGGCGGTGAGCGGCCACTCGCTCCAGGCGCGGTCGCCAAAGCGGAAAGCAATGTCGTCGCTAAGCTTGTAGTTCTTCATGAGTAACCGGATGTTTTCGGTATAACTGGGGCGGTAGACAAAGTTGGGACTGCGCCAACCGAGCACCGGGTCCCAGCCTTCAGCCAGCACCGCTTTGTAGCCAGCTTTGTCGGCCCAATAGGCGAGGTCGTTGTTGTAACAGAGCTCGGTATTGCGGAAGACTTTGGGTGTTTGACCGAAGATTTCCTTGACCTTGTCGGCGTGCATCCGCACCTGGGTCTCGAACTCTTCGCGGTTATAAAAAAACGCTAGGCTGTGGTGATAGGTTTCGGCTACGATCTCCACCCGGCCGGTGTCGGTAAGCTTTTGGAACGATCGCAGTGCCTCGGGAGCCCAGCGTTCTAGCTGTTCGATAACGGTGCCGGTAATGGAAAGGCTCAGCTTAAACTCGGGGTTGTCGTGCAACAGCTGTAGTAAGCGGGCGTTTGTTGGCAAGTAAGACTTCTCGGCAACCTTGTGGGCAATCTGTTCGTTGCTGGCACGATCGCCGTAGGGTGCGTTGAAATAATCATGGCTTACACCGGCGTCGAAGACGGTGTAGTGACGGATACGAAATGGCTGATGCACGTGCATATACAGCACGATCGCTTTTTTATCAGCCACAGTTAACCCTCCGCGCACGCACGGCACCATTCTCAACATCACTTTGAACTACCTGCCCAAGCATTAGCTCTATTGTACTAAGAAATCGTGGGAAAAAGGTGAACTTTTCTAATTTTACTAGCATCGGGTTCATGCAGAGGCTCCGGCTAGGTGTTGGTGGTACAGTTGAACGATCTTGTCGCTTGCCCCGTCCCAAGACATGCGGTCATACTCACGGCGTGCGTTATCGATGAGGGTATCGCGCAGCGGGTCGTTTTGCACTACAGCCGTAATTTGGTTGGTCATTTCGTCGATGTCCCAATAGTCTACTTTCAGGCAGTTGCGCAGCACTTCACTGACGCCTGACTGCTTGCTGACCAGCGCCGGTGTGTGGCCATAGCCAATCGCTTCCAGCGGTGTAAGCCCAAACGGCTCTGATACTGACGGCATCACGAACAGGTCACCAATTGAGTAGGCGTCACGCAGCCGCTTGCCGCGTTGGAAATCGGTAAACAATACATTGGCACCAATGCCCAGATCGGCAGCCATGGTAATAAGCTCGTAATACTGCTCGCCGCTTCCTACGATAAGAAACAATGTCTTGGGCGCGCGGTAGACTACTTCTTTGGCGGCCTTGAGCAGCTGAGGCAAGCCCTTCTGTACGGTTAGCCGAGACACGGCCACAACCACGCGGTAACCCTGCGCGCGCATGGCGGCCAGGTATTTATAGGTGTTGTCGGGGTCAATGGGTGCAATGTCGGACGGCTCGATGCTGTTGTGCACGACTTCGATTTTGTCAGCAGGGACGCCATAGTCGCGGACAATGCAGTTTTTGGTGTGTTGGCTTACGGCAATGACACGGTCCGCCAGATACACCGCCTGTTCTTCGATCTCACGCACCAAAGGGTTGCCGCCTTGGCCACCAGCTCGGTCGGATTCCACCGAGTGTAAGTGCAAGATAATGGGGCAGCCGCGTTTTTCTTTGATACGCATGGCAGCTCGCGCGGTCAACCAGTCGTGAGCATGCACGATGTCGAATTCACGCCCGTCGACGAGTTTTGCCACTGAATGCTCGTACAGCTCCTGCTGGTCAAAAATGTTCAGCCACTCTTCGCTGCCATCATCTTTGATGTATTTGTAGCTGTCATACGCTATGCCAGAGCGAATGACGCTGGCCACGCCTTGCGGCGTGGCTGCCGTAACAGCCATAAAATCGATACCATGGTCGGCTTGGTATGGCAGGATGAATTCAATGTCGACGTTGCGTTTGGCGAGGGCTTTGCAGAGCTGGAGGCACGCTACCCCCAGGCCTCCGCTATTATGGGGTGGTAATTCCCACCCAAGCATCAGTATTTTCATTACCCTCTACTATTTGTAAATTCTATACCACCACTAAGGGCAGCCTTCTGTTGCTTAGTATAAGTAAAAACCACCACAAGCACAATCAGATTAGGTGTGATCTTCGCCGCTACTTTCCACAGGTCCGGCTGACCCCTTGGCGTAGGGTACTAGGCCTTCAGCACTGTGCGACCATTGCTCGAGCACATTTTCAACTATTTCCCAAGACCGGATCACCTCGGCCGATGTGGCGAACAATGTCTGGTCGCCGCGAATGGCGTCCACAATGACCCGCTCGTACGCTTCGGCCGGCCGCTGGTTGAACGAACGCCCATAATCAAGGTCCATATCGGCGCTGGCGGTGATGTTCTTGATGCCCGGCTGCTTGGTTTGAAGTCGCAGCGTAATACCCTCGGATGGCTGAATGCGAAACACCAAGTGGTTTTGCTCTTCGGTAGTTGAGTCGGGCTGGCGGAAGCAAATGGTGATCTCGGTACACTTTTCGTTGAGCGCTTTGCCGGTTTCGAGCGTAACAGGGATGCCGGTCCATTGTTCGTTATCAATCCAAAGCTTAACGCGGGCAAATGTCTCGGCGAGTGAATCGGGGTTACCAACCTCATCGCGGTAGCCCTCGTACTGGCCGCGTAGAGTTTGCTCGGCTACTAGGTTAGGGTGGATTGGTTGAATAGCCTCCAGCAGCGTGAGCTTCTCGGCATGAATATCATCACTTTCGAGCTTGGCTGGCCGGGCCATCGTGGTAATCGCCAGCAGCTGTAACAGATGATTCTGAATGAAATCACGCAGCGCACCAGTCTGCTCGTAAAAGTTGGCACGGCCTTCGATATCGATCTTTTCGTGGGCAACGACGGTGATGCGGTCGATGTGCCGGTTGTTCCAGATACTGTCGAACAAAGGATTGCGAAACCGGAACACCAAGATGTTCTGCACGGTTTCTTTAGCCACGTAGTGGTCAATACGGTAAATTTGGCCTTCGCCAAAGTGCTCACCTAACACCGCCACCAGCTCACGGGCCGATGGCAGATCGTAACCAAAGGGCTTCTCGATCAGCAGGCGCGGAGCATCACTGCCACCTGCCAGTGGCGCATTGTGGCCGGTTTCTCCCAGTAGCTTGATGATGGGCGTAAAGGCTTGCGACGGGATAGACAGATAGTATAGACGGCAACCCCCCTCACCGAGTTGTTGCTCAATCTCTTGCAGCCGAGCCAACAGCGCTTGGTAGGCTTGTTTGTCTACTAGGTCCATCTGGCGCATTTCGGTGTGATCTTTGAGGTGCTGCTCGACCAAGGGGTCGTAGTCGTTGCCGACATACGTTTCTAGTTGCTGGTAAACCTCGTCCTTACTAACATCGCGGCGGCTGATGCCCATGATCTGCAGCTGCTCTGGCAGCTCGTTGGCTTTAGCCAGTTGGAACAGCGCCGGCAATAGCTTGCGTTGCGCCAAATCTCCGGTGATGCCGAAGATGACCAGCATCAGCGGTTGCTGTAGGCGCTCGTAGTTCACGGCTAACTGTTTTCCTTTGATTCAGTTGCCTTCGGCTCGTTGGCCACTTGTTCACGGATGCCAGGCTCGGCACCTTCACCGTTCAAAGCATGGCCACCGAACTTGTTGCGGACTGCGGCTAAAAGCTTGGTAGCAAAGCTTACTTCGCCCTTCTGGGAGGCCAGCCGGACGTCGAGCGAGTCTTGTGTAACTGGCATCTTGATTCCAAATTCCTTAGCGGCGTCCAGGGTGTAGCGGGCTTCGCCGTTCTCGGCCACATAGCCGGTGATGCCATCGAGCTCGGGGTTCTCTTTGAGGGCATCGCGGGCCAGTTCGTTCAACCACGAGGTAATAACGCTGTGGTGCTGCCAGACTTCTCCGGCGGCTGCCAGATCAATCCCTTTGTACGGACCTTCCTTAAGCATATGATAGCCTTCGGCTAGGGCCTGCATCATGCCGTATTCAATCGCATTGTGGACCATTTTTACAAAATTACCGCTGCCGCTTTCGCCAAAGTAATCATAGGCGCCTTCGGGGAGCGCCAGGGTCTTAAGAGCCGGTTCCAGTTGCGCAAATATCTCGGGCGTACCACCGCCGGCCATCATACAAAAACCGTTCTGGTAGCCCCACACACCGCCGCTGACGCCGACATCAATTAGGTGCATGCCGGCAGCCGTGACTTTTTGGTTCAGCTTTTGGGTAACGGTAAAGTTGGAATTGGCGCCGTTAATCAAGACAGACCCCTGGGGAATCATGGTGAGCCATTCGTATAGCTGCTCTTCTACTACCGTGTCGGGCAGCATGATCCAGATCACTACTCGGTCGTTACCAAACTCGCGCAAGACATCGGCCTTTTCGTAGGCCTTAACAGCGCCAAACTGGGCTGCTTCCTCGATGGGTTCATGGCTGCGGTTGTGCGCGATGACGGTGTGCTCGCCGCTTTCCGCCAATTTGCGGGCCATTTGCATGCCCATCCGGCCCAATCCTTGAATTGCTATTTTCATCTGTTAGCCCTCGCTTTCTGTGGTTTCTAGCTGGTCATTATAAACGTACACTTCTGGAATCTCGTAAAGTAGCTTGGCTGGCAGGCCAGACAGGGGCGCTTTGTTTTTGAGCAAGCGTTCTAAAGCGGTCTTTTTATTGTCGCCATAGACCGGCACATAGGCTACGGTGACGCCAGTAAGAACTTTGGGGGTCAGCGTCATGCGCGTGTAATCGTCCCATTCGTAGCCAGTTACCGTTGCGTCGTCGACTTCGACAGCTGGGGAGCCCGGCAAAATCCCGGCCACGTGCGCGTCGGCGCCCATGCCGAACTGTCCCACGATGACACTGGCATTAGCCAGGGCCGTAGCGGCTACGTCATTGTAAAAATCGATGGTCTGGTCGAACGGCACATTGTGCAGCAGCACATCTACCCACGTCGCTTTGCCTGGATCAAACCCAGCCTCACGGAGCTGCTGCGTGTTGCTGTCTTTGTGGCCTTGGGGGCCGTAGCGCTCGTCCATCGGCATAATAGCCAGGCCGTCCAGCCTATTTTTGCAGCGCTCATGCAATTGTTGCATGACCGCTACCTGGAGGCCTACATTACCGCCACCACTGGTCAGCCACAGTACCCGCTTGCCAGCCGTTAGCTCATCGCCAATTCGTTTGGCAATTGCCAGCACAGCTTTCCCCGCATCTTCCCTCAAGAACTGCATATGTAGGTAGTATAGCATTGTGTGATTTGGCGGAGACGCTATTCTGTCTTAATAGGGGGTGAGCTGGTAATATTTCGCTAACAGTTGTATAATAAGCGTGCGACTGATTCCGGAATGGGGATCAAGAAATGATCAAGGACTTCTTTAGAAGGCTTGGAGCTGCTGTAGTAGTGATTGTCGTCGTGGGTGGGGCTATTGTAGCTCTCATCGCGTTCGGCAACGCAAAGCAGAGTTCCCCGCCAAGTACGACACCAGCGTCCACAACACCTACTGGGCCTGCAAGGGTCGTGAACACGTGGGAGGGCCGAAGCTCGGACCTCACCGTGACGGTGGCTCGAATCTGTAGGGCGGATAAGTTGACCCAGTTCAAAGTCACGATTACCAATCGCGACCACGACAGAGGCCATACGTACCGTCTGAATGTTAATGGTTTTGATGGCCAACAGAGCCCGATCGCTCGCAAGTCGGTCACTGCGATCATCACAGCCACAGTGCACTTCGAGTTCACCACCATCGCGGTGTACCAAGGAAGTGGGGTGACAAATCGGGCGATTGACAAACCGCTCCACAACGACTGCACCAAGTAAGGTTCACAAGCCAGGAATCAGCCGCAGAGCAGAGGCGCACGGTCCGGAAGGAGAGATTGATGAGCTTTCAGCTTGTCTCTAACATATCCAACCGAACCGTGCGTCCTCTACTCTTTCCCTATATGACATCACTTATCTTTATTAGCCTCGATACTCATAATATGGGCAATTAACTGTCGCTTTCACTTGCGCTAAGTTCCCGAGCCGAACGCTCGAGGATAGTGGGCAATGGTCATAACCATTGTCCGACGGTGAGGAACCCGAGGGTGCCCCATCATATTGGGTGGCAACAATGTAGTGACTGCATGTTCGGGATTGCCTCTAAAGATCAACAGTCCGCCGACGGGTATTTCCGCCGATACAGTGGCACGCCTTCCGGCATGACCGACCTTGGAGTTGGTGTAGATCTGCGTGCGACCCCAGCGCGCATCCCGGCTCTCTACGCGGATGAAGCCAAACGGTTCACCGTCGCGATGAATCTTAGTGGTCGCCGCAAGACCGGTGACATCAAACATATTGGTGCCAACCTCGGCCGTTACTGCCTGTACAATTCCGTGGTGTCGGGGCGCGGTCAACAAGATCATCCGACGTTGAAAAAGCCGCAAGAGGGGATATGGTTCTATAGGGAAGGTAGGGTAGTCGTGGGGACGCACGGCAATATTGCTATCGGTTGACCGGTGAACGCTGGTTGAATCGGCACCTACTATAAAAATGTCATCTTCACCACCGCCTTCGAGAAGGTGAGCATATTCGACCCGTCGTGCTCGTTTGCGTCCTCTCGGTGTGTCATGCTTCACTCTTTGTACTGCCCCGGAATTGAACAAGCGGGTAAGTTCTTTGGTAAACGGCTCGCCAAAACCCAATACGCTGTCATCGGGCATAAACACCCAGTTTTTTTCTTCTAATTCAGCACGGGCAGCTTCCATGACTGCTTCTATTCCTTGCTGAGCGAGCGCTTCCCATCTTTCACGGTCTGCCTGCATTCGTTCTTCACGTTCGTCTGCTATAGTTAGCGCCGGATGCAGCTCCCAATCCACTTCAGGTGCAATATTTGCAGTGACTTCCGGTGTAAAGCCAGGTCCCAACAGCAACCGCGCCAGGCGTCTGGGCCACTGGGGGCGTCTTCTTACAATACCCCAATCTCTGAGGTCCTTCGCTGCATCCGTAGGTAGTGGAGGGTAGACTCTGGTGAGGCGACGGCTGCCTCTGCCTTGGATCGCAAGGGAGCTAAATAGATCTATGTCAGAATGGCCGAGTACGACCGTTCGGTCAGGCAGTTGGACTGCGCTGTCAGAGGGCGTACTCGTGAGAGTATCTCCGGCAGTCACAATAACTGTTCGTGGTTGCCGGCGCCACCATCGCCGAGGCTCTCTACTGATGTCGGGTGGAAGATCTACCCGTAGGCGCTGTAGCCTCCTGAGGTCGGCAGCCGGAACCCGGTGTGGTGGCTCCTCGCCCTCTAGTTGATTGGGAAGACTCTCGGCAGAACTATCGGGGAGCTTCGCGGAGCTACTGCACTCCAACATTGCTGCCCGGTCTGCGGCTATTGCCTTAACCGCGGTCACTGTAGGCTCTAAACCCAAAGCGGCAACGGCGCAACCACTGACTTCTAATAAGCTTACTGCGTCGAGCGCTTGGCTAAGCGTGCCGACTTTACCAAGTTCCCGGAGTGTATGTGCGGCAAAGCTAGCCGCTCCAGCCAGGTTGGCGGGAGCGATACCAGGTCTATCAGTAAACTGCTCTCTAGCTTCGGCCATAGACACCAATTTATAATGCGCTAACTATACAATAAAAACAGTCGTCGATAAAAATAAAGCTCGATACGAACTGCACTTACCCTAAATAGCTACTACTGTATTTCTGGATAGCGATCAGCGTTCTCGTGATAGTAGTCAATCCAGGAGTTGTCATCGTCTACCTCGACATAATCGACATAGAGACCCATTGCAAAATCTCCATTCTTCTTGCTCTTGTTGGCCTGCTCTTTGGCAATCTCCTGGCGTTTTAGGCCATAGAGCTTTCGCAGATCGTCGAGCGCCTGCTGTACATCGGCTATTTCGGCTGCAACTTCTTGTGGGCTTGCTTGGGTTATCTCCTTGGCCTCTTCGATGACCTTATTGACCAATTCGCGCTTATGCTCATCTGGATTAAGCTGGCGAAAGCTAGGTCTTGCCCCAGACGCTAGCTGATGTTCAACGATCTTGTCTCGGACCAACTTAGCAAACTTAAATTTAGGCATACGTTCATCATAGCAGAGTAAGACACCGGGATTGGCTTTGGGCTAGCGCAGCCTTGCTTTAATCGCATCAGCGATCTTACTGGCGAGCTCTATGTCAACTGTTCGATGTTCGAGCTGCCTGTCGTAGCGACCCGGGTCCGGGTCGGTAAATGTGCTACCGGCAAAGTTGATCGCCTTGGTGCCGTAGCGAGGCTTGAAGTGCCAGTGCACATGGCCCATCGTAGACGGAGTAGTGTCAGGATCTTTGCTAAAAGCATTGTTCTTTAAACATGCGACATTAAACGTCACTGGTCTAAAGGCCGCTCGCTGTGCCTGAATGAGCTGGTTTCGAATTTTGATGAAGGACTCGTCTTCTTCCTTAGTCAACTCATCCAATTCCGAGGCATGACGCTTAAGAATTACCAGGCAAGTTCCTAAGCAGGTTTGGTAATTGCTGCGGACAATGGCCAGCTTGCGGCCGGGTGTGAGCTAATGATCTTTTTCAACCGTAATCGAAGAGAGAGCATCGACATGCCATGCCTGCACCGCTTCAAGCGGAAAGGTCTGGCCATCACGGTCATCCTGTATGGCTTTTAGGACAATAGGCGACCGCAGCTTTCCTGCCTCGTCAAGCTTTAGAATCTCGTCGTAGGTAAACGTCGTGATTACGGTGTGCTCATCAGAAGCAAAAACTGTGTCGTCGGCGGTGTTGCCAGCAAAGACCAGAAACACCACATTGCTGCCGGTCGCGATTACCGTTTGGTATACACCCAGGAAGCGCTGAAGCTCTACATCTGCGCCGGTTTCTTCCTTTGCTTCGCGCTGGATGCACTGCACAAGATCTTCATTTACTTCCAGCGTACCGGCGGGCAAATTAAAGAAGCCCGCCTTTTCATGCCGAACTTCTTGAATCAGGATGTATTTACCGGCTTGTTTAAGGACAATGCCAGTGCCTATAAAGAATGCCACATTGCCAGTATATCGCAGGACGCGAAGCGGTTTAAGCGCCCGGCGGGCTATTTCAGGTTATTAGTAGCGCGCTCAGCGAGTCCCACCAGGGCCAAACAAGCCGTAAACCAAGCACCCAGGTCAAACGCTGCATAGAGTGGCTTATACACCGTTATGTCGGTGAATGACGACGGCGTTGTTCCCTGGGAGGTAGACCATGCATCGGCATACGAATACGGATAGCCATGAGAAATTGGCACTGGGAAAACGCCACTACAGATTCTGCACCCTGTTTGCAGACAAATAAAGTCTAGTCGCTGCGGACAGTCGGTACCGCTCTTGCCCGTATGTACAAGATAGCTGCCGGCTGTGAGCAGTATCGTGCCCAGGACACTGATAACTACGATTCGCAGCCATCGACGTTTCATACAGGTAGCATAGCATGAAGCATATCCTGACAAGATAAATCGTGAGTTTTTTTACTGCACTTTTCCCTACCACATGACTAACATTACTGTGTAAGCATAAGCAAGGGGGTATTATGAAAACATTTCATAAGATAGGACACCGCATCCAACAGTCGGTCGCCACACTGATGGGTGTGCTCGCTATAGTATTCACGCTCGTTTTGACGCCGCTCACGTCTGGCACCGCATTCGCGGCCAACTGCAGTTCCAATAATATAAACGACACTCAATGGGGAACACCGTTCCAGTATACGTCACCGAGCGGTGCCACATATACACTGTATCCCTCACCGCTCCTATTCACCGGTAGCACATGTGGTGGTGCCATCAAAGTATGGGATGTAAATGCGAACTGCGGCTTCGGAGCTGGATTCTACTACCAAAAGTGGAACCCGGCTGGGCATAATTACTTTGGTATCCAGTCGGCCACCTTCCCTAATCCAGTGTTCGCCAATTACGGTGACTCGGTGCCAAAAACTGTTGAATCGGGCGTACCAAACAACTCGGGATACCGGCTGGACATGTATTTTTCTCCGCCAGCTGGCTGCACGGCTAAGCCGAACGTGCCGATTCTTGACTGATTACGCCAAGTCAACACAACTACCGCCCCGCGAGGAATCGCTGGGCGGTAGTTCGCACTATGATATTCTAATTCGCTTTAATTTCGGACGACACTAATAAAACCTACAGGTTCATCTGTAGGTTTCATGGGAGTTCTTGGCAGTACATACAGTACGTTAACGGAACTTTTGATGATGAGTTAGCAAAGATTGATGTCCTAGAAATTCGCGATTTACTCGACCGGGAAACAAAGCTAGAGGACGGCGGGCTGCCGTAGGCCAATGATAACTTTTATGGTCTCCGGCGTCTTGTCGCCAGCCAGACCAAATGCGGTTGCACGCAGATGTCCTTCCAGAATCGTAAGAATCGAGTCTTTGCTATCGCCCCATGCTATTATCGACTCAAAATCGTGCTTGCCCTGTCGGATGTCTTCTGTAACCGCCCAGAATCGATCATGACTTACATTAAAAACAATCTTGCCTTTTTGAATGTTGGCAACAGCATCCTTTACCCGGTGGGTACGGTTGGTCAACTCGTTCCAATAACTGTAGTCGATGTAATGCAAAGCCCCAATCTCCCCACGGACCAGCTCAGCGTCGTACCACGTCAGATCATCAGGAAAACCTTTAAAGATTTTGTGATTCTGCTTATATCCGCGGTATTCACCCAACACGCGGGCGCGCGATTCATTTTCGGCTTCACTTTCAACATCGGGGTCACTGATGACTTTTACAGGTACACCTAGCTTGTTCGCGGCTTTCTTTAGCTCATCACTAAATCGTGTCGAAGCAAGCTCTGCTTTCAAAAAGGCGGCCACCATCGCAGCTTCTGGAATTTTCCTTAGCAATTTCATAGCTTAACTATAACAAAGGAGAGTGACCAGTGAATGGAATCGAACTTTTTAATAACGCTACGCCCTTGGGGGAACCTAGAAAGCATAGTTCTCGTGTATTGAGTAGTTTGGTGTAACCACACCATGTTTTATATCCCGTGGCGGCGACAGATTATTGTGGTTCATAAAAAACCAAAGGTGCAATCCAGCCAGAGTTGTAAGCCACCAGACAAATCGTTCTCTTTAACGGTCAGGTAGATGGAGCAGATAGCTTCGTGATTGATCTGCGGATAGTAGCCATCCTTGTAGTACGTGGTGCGTGGCCAATATGCCATGCCATTTTTGTGAATGGGCGAGGTGTGAGTTCTTATATAGGTGGCAAACGGAATGAGGTCTATATCGGTGACGGTATCACTCTTGGCACCAATCACATATTCAGTATACGTTTTCCAGCCATGTTGTTTTAGCAGGGGTTCTAGCTTTTGAGCCGCATCATAAAATTGTTGCTTTTGGGCCGCAGTATCGAATGGAATATACCCGAATTTGCCTATGTCGCAGCCATGGAGTCCTTCATGAGCGTCCGGATCATCCCTAAACTCGCACCAATTGCCTGAATCACCTTGCGGGGTAGCATGCAAGAGAGTGAATAGGGGGCCCAACTGTGCGTTTTCGGTGTTAAGTAGTTGTTCAGCCCGAGCGTTGTAATACTTTTCGGCTTTGGTGTCGTGCTTGGCTTTAAAGTCAATCTGAATTGTTCCTGGGGTGATCGGCTCTTATTTTACCAGCGCGCCTGCGCCTAGCAGGTTTTGGTATAAGAAGTATGCACCGGTAAACGCCGCTAGTACTATCAGTAGTGTGCCGGCAATAAAATAATGCACTCGCTTCAGTCTGAGCAGCATAGTTTATATTGTAACAAAAGCCAGCTTCTGCGGGCGGCAAGCCTCCAAGACCCTACTTGTACGGTCTTTTGCCTGTGGCGAAATCTCTGTCGCAGGTTCAAATCTGATTCGCCCGGCATGAAAAATGCATCGGCCAAAGGTCGGTGCATTTTTCATGGCAGGGGTTCCAGTACGTTAATGGAACTTTTGGTGTAGATGCGGACGAAAAAGAATGGGATTTTGATGTTGAAGAAATCAGAGTCTTACTAGACAAGGATTTGCAGGATGGTTAAGTTATCCATTTACAAAAGTGATGTCCGCAATTTGCTCAGGATGAAATTGTTCTTTATATGCCAGATCATTCCTTGCCCAAAGACCCCAGTGCTTGGCATTTTCACTTTCGCCTGCCCGTGCTCGTCCGCGCTCTTTTGCTATCGCAATTGGAGTTTCAACCCAGATTTTCAAATCATAGTAATGCGCTATGTCAGGGTGGTACGAAGAAATACCTTCCACGATAACGACATCCGCTTTAGGCAGCTCCATGAAGTCGCTTAAGGTGTTGGTTTCCCAAATCAGCGCTTGGTATTTTGCCTGCCTGCCTTCACTGAGTGGCTTTAGTACTTGTTCTTCAAGTCGGGTGCGGTCAAAGGCGCCCTTGTCCCATGGATCAAGAATCTTCTCTTTAACGATAAAATCATCTATCGGTACTACTACTGCTGCTGCTGCTGCTGAAGGGAGGAACTTTTGGAGTGCTGCGGCTAAACTTGATTTACCCGAACCCCCAAAGCCACCGATAGCGATCAAAGCGGGCTTGGGTAGAGCTTTAATTTTCTCAATTATTTCATTAGGAATGGTGATCTGCATCGTTTTATTATATCAAGGAGCAAAATCGCACCCGAAGACGCGACTTGACAGAGTGATAATTTCATGGCAGGGGAGACAGGACTTGAACCTGCGACACCCGGTTTTGGAGACCGGTGCTCTACCAACTGAGCTACTCCCCTAAGAACACGAGCTATTATAGCGTAAACGAGACTAAATATAAAAACCGGCCACGGGGGCCGGTCTTTGTTCGTGCGTGCCCACCCGGCGACGGGTGAGTGGCAATCAATTTTGTCTTGAATGTTTGTTTCAAGCGCCGCCATGCGACGCACGAATTACTTTAAGCATAAGCGTAAGTTGATGGTTCGTCAAGTCTAAGCTGCAGCCGCGTTTTGCAGATATTCGCGCAGCTTACTAATCGCATCAGTGCGGTATGACGTTATGTCATATTCTTCTTCGGTCATTTGGGCTCGGGTTTTGGTAAAGCCGTCGTTGATAAAGATGGGGTCAAAGCCAAAGCCGCGACCCTCGTCGCGTGCTTCATCGGCAATCCGACCACGCATTTCACCGTCAAAAAAATGCATGTTGGTGCCGTCGTAGAGGCCGTAGCACACTCGACCCACGGCAGTCTGATCGGGCAGGCTGTGTGCCAATCGCAGCAAGCCATCATAACCAATCTCTTCTATAAACCACTTGATGAACGTGCCGGGCAGTTGCCCCATGGCGGTAAAGATCAGCCCGGCATCTTCTACTAGCACGGGCGTATGCAAGGCCTCGTAGGCTTGGCGGACTTTGTGCTCTACTACTACGTGCGGGTCAAGCGACTGGATTTCATCCAGATCCAGCTTGTGATGTGCCACGGGCACACCCAAGTGCTTGGCCAAGAAATCTGCCTTGTTTTGGTTGCCGGTTATAAAGGTAGGGTCGTTCATTTAGTCTCCCAACAGCTCTAACAAAGCTGACTCATCAATGATTTTGGTACCGTATTCGGTGGCTTTTTTGAGCTTGCTGCCGCCCACTTTACCCCCAGCCACTAGGTAGGTGGTGTCTTTGGCAACAGCGGATTGAAACGTACCGCCAAGGGCACGGATTTTCTCGGCGGCTTCATCACGACCCATGCTTTGCAGCGTGCCAGTAACGACAAAATTCTGGCCGCTGAGTTTGCCGGTTTTGCGTTCAAAATGGGGATGTACGCCCAGGTCGGTAAATTTGCGGAGCAGGGCAATATTATCTTCGTCGGCAAACCAGGCGGCAATGCTTTCGGCCACCACGGTGCCCACGCCATCAACCGCCTCGAGCTGTTCAATGGTGGCATGCTGCAGCGCCTCCATCGAACCAAAGTGGTTCACTAGGTCGATAGCCGTTTGCACGCCCACGTGCCGAATGCCCAAGCCATAGACAAACCGTTCGAGCGGCGGCGTTTTGGCCGCCGCAATGGCATCGACTAGCTTCCCGGCGGAAATCTCGGCAAAACGGTCCAGCTGCAACAGCTGATCTTTAGTAATGGTGTAAATGTCGGCTAAATCTTGTGCTAGCTCGGCGTCCACCAGCGCTACCACGTTCTTTTCACCGAGCGTATCAATGTCGAGCGCGCCCTTGCTGGCAAAGTGTTCCAAGGCCTGTTTGAGCAGCAGCGTGCCGCTGGCGCCCTTGACGCGGTAGACGGCCTCGCCCTCGGGCCGGTCGAATTCGAGCTCAGGATACTGTTGCGCGAGTGCGGTTTCGTAATTGAACGCCTTGGCACCCTTTGGCCGCAGCTCCGTGACCACGCTTTCCACCTGCGGAATGATGTCGCCAGCTTTATAAATCACTACCGTGTCGCCCACGCGCACATCTTTGCGAGCGATTTCGTCGGCGTTGTGCAGGCTGGCGTGCTGCACGGTGGTACCGGCGACTTGCACGGGGTTGAACACTGCCACCGGTGTAGCAGCCCCAGTGCGGCCAATGCTGATCACAATGTCCTTCACCACGGTGGTGGCTTGTTCGGCGGCGTACTTGTAGGCAATGGCGCCGCGCGGGTTTTTGCCAACACTGCCGAGCGCATCATACTGCGCCCGATCATTCACTTTTACCACCAAACCGTCGGTGTTATAGGGCAGGGCGTGGCGCTTTTCGTCCCACTCGGCCACAAAGTGCATCACGTCGTCCAGGCTGGTAAAGACGCTGGCCTCGGGGCTGCGGTAGATGCCGAGTTCGCTCAGGGCTTCGTAAGCGGCGGCGTTGGTCGGCACCTCGCTCGGGTCATCGCGCAGTACATCGTAACCCACAAATCGCAGCGGCCGTTCCGCTACCAGCTTGGGGTCCAGCTGGCGAATAGTCCCGGCGGCCAGATTGCGCGGGTTTTTGAAGATAGGCAGATCTGCTGCTTCCCGCGCATGGTTCAGTGCTTCGAAGTCTTTTTTGTACATCACAATCTCGCCACGAACCTCGGTGCGCCCCTTGTGAGAACCTGTGAAAGCTTTGCTGCCACGCAGCCGCAGCGGCACGTTTACGATGGTGCGGACATTCATGGTCACATCTTCGCCCACGTAGCCATCGCCGCGGGTAACGGCCTGCACTAACACCCCGTCTTGGTAGACTAGCGCACAGGCCAGGCCGTCTTTTTTGATATCACAAAAGAATTCATGTGTGCGGCCAGGCAGCAGCTTGTCCATGCGCTGCACCCAGGCTTCTACCTCGGCGCGGTCAAAGACGTCGTTCAGGCTAATCATGGGGCGGCTGTGGGTGACTTTGGTGAACTTATCGAGCGGTACATTGCCAACGCGCTGGGTTGGGCTGTCGGGCGTAACGAGTTCGGGGTGCTCGGCTTCAAGACTTTTTAGTTCGCGCATCAAGCCGTCATACACCGCGTCAC
>DATIIP010000038.1:0-41649 GCA_035479475.1 Saccharimonadales bacterium (SeqCode)
AAGGGGGTTGGTGACTTGCGGACGTTTTTGAAATAAGGCCCTAGCAGCGATTATACCCTATAAATAACTCACCCCCTACGAGAGGGGTTGGTTTACGGCTATTAAAAGAATGGTCTAATATACGCCGCTGGGGTGACAGTGCACCTGAACTTTGGCATCGCGCCACTCCATAGCGATGGTGGGAGAGGCGTGCGGGTTCTGCCGACACAGTGAAGCCCAGGTGTGCTTGCCTACTACACCGTCCACAGCTAGAGCGTCGTGAGTCTTTTGGTAGGTTTTTACACCCTTCTCGGTAATGGGGCCAAAGCTACCATCTACTGGCATGCCGGCCTTATCTACCAAGTTGAGCATCTTCTGAAGGCCGCCAACACATTGTGAGCTATTGGAGCCCCTGCGATAGACGTGCTCTGTACAGTCAATGTTGCTGGCGTGAATACGGGTTACCGTGTAGGCGCCTATACCACCAACAACCACGACTGCTGCCACAATTGCTAGAATATGCGAGAACCCGGATTGATTTTTAAGCGAAATCATTTTTGACCTTTCTTGCTTAACGTTTCTTTTTAGTACTCGTGACTAGCACTATAGCGTGCTCAAAGCGCTTATGCAAGTGTCTTTGCAGGTATTCCACAGTTGTTATGGCTGCCTTTATGGCACATAACAGCCATGATGCATACAGTATGTTATGTGCGTGGGGCTTTTTTGCGCCGAATGTCACGTTGGACCTCAGAGCGGTCGGCCTTGGTGGGGCTATTGCCGTGTTTGTGGGTGACGTGTTTTTCTATAAACCACAGCTGCAAGGCGGTGCCGGCAAAGTCGAAGGCATGGCGCAGCTCCTTCTCTAGATAGCGGCGGTAGCTCCAGTGCACGAATTTGGTGTGGGCGCCAAAGATTTTGAAGGCCGGAGTGGGGTTGTCGTCTTCTTGGACGATGTAGTTGAGCTTGGGGGCGCGGTTTTTGAGGCCGGCTGGCGGGTGTTTGACGGTGACCTCGCCTAGCCAATTGTTGAGAGCCCGGGTAGAGATACGGGTTTTGCGATTGCTGGCAATCTGCAGCACGAGGTCAAAGATTTTGGTAACATTTTGGCCGGTAATAGCACTAGTAAAGATGAGCGGTGCCCAGGGCACAAAATCGTACTCACCGGTGATGCGGGCGGCCAGAGTATCGCGCGTAAAGGCGTCGCGCTCAATTGATCCGTCTTTAGGGTTGTAATTGATAGCGCGGCTGCGGCGGATTTTCTCGGACTTGCTGAGTTTTTTCTCGGCCTCAATCTCCTCTACTTTGGCGGCGATTTTGGCTTCTGATTTGGCCGTGCGGACCTGCAGTGGCGCAATGGCTTCGTCATCCCACTTGCTTACCACTAGCACCAACCCCTTGCCTGCTTCTTTGATTAGTCCGGCGATTTTTTGGTCCAGTGCGACGCTGAGCTCGTTGACATCCATCAGTAGCAAGCAGACATCGGCCTGCTCGATGGCGCTCAGGGTGCGCACCACGCTAAAATGCTCGATGCCGGTACCGATCTTGCCACTGCGGCGGATGCCGGCGGTGTCCATAATCTCGAGGTCTTGGCCCTCGTAGCGTACCTGGGCGCGGTTGATGTCACGGGTGGTCCCTGCCCTGTCGGCCACGATGGCCTGCTGTTTTTTGGCTAGGGCGTTAAACAGCGCGCTTTTACCGACGTTTGGGCGGCCCAAGAGAGCTACTCGCAGGCGGTCGTCGTTCTCGGTGAGCGTGGCGTGGGGAATCTGTTCTATTAGCGTGTCGAGTAGTTCGCCGATGCCGCGGTGCTGCGTGGTACTGGTATGGATAATGGGCTTGATGCCCAGGCGCTGAAAAATGTCTAGATTGTGCCCCCGGGCCTTGTCTACCTTGTTGACTACCAAGAACACCGGCTTGCGGCTTCTGAGCGCCAATTTAGCGACTTTGCGGTCTTCTTCCATAATGGGCACATCGGCTTCCACCACAACCCAAATGACATCGGCGCTATCGGCGGCCTGCAGAATCTGCTCCTGAATAGTGAATTCGAATTCGTCCTCGGCGTCTTTCATGCCGGCCGTATCAACCAACCAAAAGTCCTGGCCGTTCCAGCTGGCTTTGGCGGTGATGCTATCGCGCGTGGTGCCGGGTTCGCGGGCGACAATCGCCTCGCGGCGCTCTAAAATCGCGTTGAACAGGCTGGACTTGCCCACGTTGGCGCGTCCTACGATGGCGATAATTGGTAGTTTTTTACTCATTGATTCTATTATAACAGAGGTCGGACAATTGACAAAGCGATAAAACGATTCTAAAATCTCTCAGATATCATATGGCCGAGCAAAACCCTTCGCAAGAGATCCAAATAGCCTCCTGTAATGTCAAGGATGCCTTGGCGAACGCCGACCGAAGCCTAGAACTGCTAGATTGGGTGGCGATGGAACAGCCAGCGGTAGCGGTCTTTACCGAAGCCTATCCGGCGTCTGATCCTGGTGATTTACCGGTGGCAGTAGCAGAGTTCCGCCGGATGGGCTACGCCGTTCGCCACGTCCGCCAAGAGATCTCTGATGACCGTCCCGACGCGCACGGCATTCTTATGATTGCCAAAAAAGACCAGATGCGGTCGCGGCGGATTAAAGTGATAAAGCTGGCTGGCCGCCGAGCCTTGCTGGCACAAATGCGGGATGGTGACGAAGAAACCGGCGAGGCTTACGACGTTTTTGGCCACCAGGGTAACGACCGGGATGACAAGTGGCGCTTGGCCGACATCCAGGCGCTGGGCCGCTGTATCTTTGGTGGTGCCGAACGGGGCCGGCCCATGCCTACGGCAGTAGTTACCGGCAATACAGTGGAGCGCCGTGGGCTGGTGCCGCACTGTCTGTCTGCTGCTGGTCGGGTCATTAACAAGTTTGTCGAAAGAGGCTTGCTGCCTTCGGCGCCACCCAATCCCAATGATCCACCCGCTGGTCTGAAGCGCGGCATAAATGTGGCCCAACGCTTAGGCCTTATGGCGAGCGGCAAAGCCTACAGAGCCCTCCAACGCCTGACCCTGCAGAATGCCGATCCGAGCATGCAGCCGACGATGCGCAAATATGGCCTGCCCGTCAAAACCGATCACATCTTTATCACCCCTGAGTTTGCAGTGCTGAAGCACCAGGTGCAGCCGCTGGAGGCGGCGCGAGACGTGCAAACCCCGTCGGTACCGCTAACGCACTGCGCTCTTTTGGCTACCGTGACTTTGCCGCGGCCCGACTATCCGGTAGGGTAGATGCTGCTCTGGAAAGCGCAGGTTAAGCCAAAGCGGCTGCGCCCAAAACAGCTGGCACAAGGCGAGGGTGAAAGTACGCCGGCAGCGCTGTTTCATAGATGCGTTGAAGCTGTCCTGCTCTGTGCGCGGCGCACTTATGGTCGGCGCTATCTGGCGGCGGATACATATCTGTGTACGTGTCTGTGAGCGTGTCGAGGTGCTGCAGGCTGATAACGCCCTGATTGAACTGGTATGTTCCCGCCCGTGGCGAGGTATCAGCATATGGGCTGATGCCATAAGCAGTCTCTAGCAGTTCGGCCACAGTGTTGTACTGCGAGGCAATAGGGCCTAAGGTGTTAGCAAAGCTTTGAGGGTTTGCTAGCATACCGCGTATCTGTTCAGGATCTTGCCTGCCCTGAGCTCGTGCCTGGCGAGCAACTTGAAGCGCGAACAATGCTATGACCCCCATACCGAATTTAACTTCCTCGGTCTGTAGGCGGCTATGCAGCCTGTCATTACTCGTGGTAATTACCCGAGCGTACAGCCCGTGAGCCATATCTAAGAACGCTGCCCGGCTACCAGGGGTGCGGGTAGTGAGTGTTTTGGGGTCGGTTAATGCGTCTGTCGTTGCGGCCTGCAGATGGTCAACATAGGTGGTAAAGGGATTTCGTTCTGCCATGGGCGCTGTCTCTATTGCGAGGATGCTACTATAGCATAAAGCGCTTATATTGTCACGAAGCAGACTGCCTAATTTGTCCGGGAAGAAATGCTACTATCAGGGTAAGCGTAGAAAAATTTGAGTTGCTCCCCAGGAACTCATCTGATCATTTGGGCGTTATCGTCAACTTCACCAGAGGTCAGATAATTGACTCATAGAGCCATTTATGCTATAATACTGCAGTTTTGTGGGTTTGAGGCGTATAGTTTCATCTGCAAGGCACTTTGACAGACAGATACAGCACACTGGGTGCAACAGACGTTTTATTCGCTAAAACTTCTCTTGCACCCCGTGTGATTCACACGAGTGTACATCTGACGTGCTTCGCAGCACGCCGCAAAGGTGTTTGGTCCCGACGAAGGGATAGCTCCATGCGCAACCTGCGTGACCTGCTCGACCACATCCGGAATGGCTTCGGCCCCCAGCCTGGCAACGGCTGTGGCAGTCCCACCTGCACGTACTGTTACCCGTTCCTCCGGCCGTTTATGGGGATGAGCCCCTTCGGACCCGAGATCGAGGTCACTGTGTTCGTGGTCACCATTCCGGAGGGGATGGAGATCTGCATGGACCCGAAGTGCACCTCGGTCACCCACCTGGTCGGCCTGCCGCACATCCGGCCGAAGGCCACCCCGCCGCCCGCCGAGGCCGAGCCGCCCACCGACACCACGGGTGAGGAGCCGCAGGAGGTCTAACCTCAGGCGGTTCCTTGCCACCCCATCTGCCCGTCCGCTCGCGGAGCGCCGACGATCGTCCCCCTCGGGATACGGCGCACGCAGCGGGCGGGCAGACACGGGGAATACCCTTTAGGAGGCAAGAATGCTGATTCTCAGGATTATTCCTGTTTTTCTTTGTATATTTTTGTATCTGTCTGTCTACTGTTTCACGAATGTGTGTTCGTGCCGACGAGTCCAAAAGGACGAAAACAGGCAGCTAGACAGCCTTAGCGTGGCCACTGGGCAAATCGCCCAAGTGGTAGTCGCCAAACTGAATCCGGTGCAGGTCCACCACCGTATAGCCGAGGGCTGAGAACATGCGGCGGATCTGGCGGTTGCGGCCCTCGCGCAGCGTGACTAGCCAGCGATGGTCATCGCCTTCGTGCATGCGCTCCAAATCAAGCCGGCTATAGCCGTCGGCCAGCATAAACCCGCGTTCGGCGATCATCTGCCGGTGCAACGGCTGCAACGGCTTATCGATAGTGGTTTCGTAGAGCTTTATTTTTTCGTGACTGGGGTGTGTTAGCAACTGATGCAGCTGCCCGTCGTTAGTGAGCAGTAGCAGGCCCCGGGATTCTTTATCTAGTCGCCCAACCGGGTTGAGCAGCTGATAATCCGGTGGGAGCAGGTCGTACACTGTTTTACTGCCCTGCCCGTCCCGGCTAACCACATAACCCGGCGGCTTATTGAGCATAATGGTTATGGTCTTGACAGCGGGTGTAATAGCGCGGTTGTCAAGGGTCACTATATCGGCCTCGGTTATATCTTGTCCTGGCTGCGGTTTCTGGCCATTAACCAGCACCCGGCCAGCTGTAATCGCCTCGTCGGCGGCGCGGCGAGACAATATACTACTAGCGGCGACAAATTTATTGATGCGCATGTCTAGCGCTTATTTTACAATGCTACGGTCTTGGGGTCGAATCCTGGTGTGGCTGGAGGCGTGCCGGGCGCTGGGGGTGCAACTGCTGGGCCGGCTGGGGGTACTGCTGGGGGCTCAGCAACAGGAGTGGCTGCAGGCGTTGGTTCGGGAGTAGCTGTCGGAGTTGTCTCTGCCGGGGGTGATACAGGGGTGACAGGCGACGTTGTTGCTGGTGCGGCGGCCGCTTCTTTGGCCTCCTCTTTGGCAAGAAGAGCGTCAAGATCTGGGCCGCTACCGGCGGTATCTAGGGGCTGAATCACTTTTTTACCGGTAATGGTAACGTTGTTGCTGGTGGATTCTGGAGCTGGCGTTGGAGCTGCTGTGGGTTCAGCCGCTGGGGGCTCAGCAACAGGAGTGGCTGCAGGCGTTGGTTCGGGAGTAGCTGTCGGAGTTGTCTCTGCCGGGGGTGATACAGGGGTGGTGGGTTGGTTGAGCTCGTTAACCGCATTCTTCATGGTGTCGTCGTTAGCGGCATCGGCTGTTGTGGCGGTGGGTTCAGGAGCGGGCGCGGCGGTGGTGGGTTGGTTGGCGAAGCTATCAATCTGAGCTTGCAACGCAGCTTCTTCGGCTTCGAGTGATTGTGGTACGGAATCGGATACGGCCGTTTCGGCTGGTGCCTGCGGGGGGGTTGCGGCAGCGGCTGCACTTGGCTCTGATTCGGCCGGAGCCGGTACCACCGGAACAGTAATTGGTTCGGGTACCACCGCAGCGACAGGGGTGCTATCAGCTGGAGCGGGTGGGGCGGCTGGCGCGATCGGCGTGGCAGTGACAATGGGTGGTGTGGGGTTAGCCGGACCGGGTGGAACCACAACGGTAGTGTTCGGCTGTGGCTGGATGGAAGCCGGAACTGGCGCGGGGCTAGCGCTTACGGCAGGAGCCGGGGCCGGGTTGGCCACTGGTGCAGTGGCAGGTTCAGCCGCGGGAGGCATCGGGGCGGCTACAGGCGGAGTGGCGGCTGGCGCGGGCACTGGTGCAGTGACTGGCGTTGCTGCGGCTGCTGAACCGGGCGTGGGTGAATCGAGCGGGTCCGGTGCCACCGACATGGGTGCGGTCGTAGTTGCGGCAGCCGGGGCTGGCGCGGCAGCACTGCCTTCATCCAAGAGTTCTTTGGCGGTGTTGACGATGTCTTCAAGCGTTACCTGCGATTTCACCAGATACTTGTCGGCGCCCAGGTTATTGGCTCGGGCTTGATCCTCGGCCTGTCCAAGGGCGGTAAGCATAATTACCTTGGTATTCTTGAGCTCGGCAGTATTACGCAGAATATCCAGCATCTCAAAACCGGAAATGCGTGGCATCATTACATCAGAGATGATCAGATCGGGCTTGTTCTGTTTGGCAACAACCAGGGCGTCCTCACCGTTTTGGGCGGTCACGATGTCATACCCTTCGGCCATCAGGCGAGCCTGGTAAATCTCGCGCAGGTTATTGTCGTCTTCTACTAGGAGTACTTTTGCCATTGTGCCTGGTTCTCTTTTAGTTAATGGTTATGCTTATACCGCGTAGTATATCACGCTGCGCCCCCGGTGGGTACGGTTGGACTAACAGTGGTCGGGGTAACGGTAGTGGCTGGCACGCTGGTGGGGTTGGTGAGTTCGGCCGGCGCTGTACCGGTATCGGCGTTGGAAACAGCTTCGCCGGCTTTTTTGGCCAGCTTCTCTTCGGCCTCCTGGCTGCTGAGCCGCGGTAAGTTAATGTAGAAGGTGCTCCCCTGTCCCAGAGTGCTCTCCACCCAAATGCGGCCATGGTACATTTCAACGATGCGGCGGCAAATAAACAAGCCCAGGCCGGTGCCGCCGATGGTGCGCGTGGCGCTGTTATCTACCCTATAAAACTTCTGGAACAGATGCGGAATATCTTCGGGCGGAATGCCGTGGCCGGTGTCGCGCACATACAGCTGCACAACGGTGTCGTTGCCGGTCAGGCCCAGCGAGATCTTGCCCTTATCGGAGTACTTGCAGGCGTTATCGAACAGGTTGGTGATTACCTCGCGCATGCGTTCGGTATCGATCAGCGCGTAGTAGAGCGGCCGGACTACCCGTTCGCCGCCGCCAAACGAGACGGGCACGCTGGCGTCTACCACGTCGGCTGCCATGATGCTGTTGTTGCCGATCATAAAATCAACGCCCAAATTCTTCTTTTGGGCGGCAAACTGCAGGTCGCTTACCAGCTGCTCCATGAACGCGCCCATCTCAACCACCTCTGGGTGGTTGATGAGCCGGCCGTCTTCGGCCTTGGCGCTAGTCAGCAAGTCTTGGAATAATTCACCCAAGTGCTTTGTGCTGGCATGAGCTTTTTCCAGGTAATCTTTGGCGCGGGCATCAATGGTGGCGACTTTGTCATTCAGAGCCAGGCTCAGGTAACCCTCGATGGCGGCTACTGGTGTGCGCATTTCGTGGCTAGCGGTGCTAATAAACTCGGCCCGCTGGCTTTCCTGCTGGCGCTCTTCGCTGACGTCGCGGAAGATTGCTACCATGCCGGTTACCTCGGCGTCGGTTATGATGGGTGACACGCTGATGCTGAGTGCAATGGTGAGATTGGATTTGCTGTTGATGTTGGCATCGTTATCTCGTACCGTCTGGCCGCTTTGCTTGGCTCTGGCAAAGACGGTTTCGCCGGCATCTATCGCCTCGCCCTTGTTATTGATGAAGTTAAAGACCGATTTCCAATCGAGCCCGGCAGCTTCCTCTTGACTCCAGCCGGTAATGACCGCAGCGCCCGGATTAAAGAGCTGGATTGTTCCCTGCTCGTCCACAAACACCACACCGTCCTCGATGGTGCTCAGGATGATATCGCCCTTGACCTTCTCATCGTGCAGGCTGGACGCTAATTTGCTGGTGGTGCTCTTATCTTTACCGCCGCGGTGCTTGAACCCAAACCACCAAATGGCCAAACCGATCAGTATGACCCCAACAACCCCACCACCGATCATGACCGCATTTTGCATATATAATTTCGCTTAAGCTTATTATCTGTTGTGTGCCGGTATTTTGCAACCGGCACTCTGTTCAGCAAGGAACAGATATGGTAAGATGAAGCGGTCATTTTTCTGTTAGGCACTGATTTCAGCTGTATTTCAGAATGAGTGATGAATGGCCCCACGATTGCTTCGCAATCGCTGGTCCACGTGCTCGGCAAAAGATGTTGTGCAAGCACAAATTGTTTTGCCTGCGCCGTGGCCCCGTCGTCTAGTGGTCCAGGACGTCAGGTTCTCATCCTGAAGATCAGGGGTTCGACTCCCCTCGGGGTCACCACGGACAAATAACAGAGGTGAGCGTAATATCCTTACGCCATCTCTTTTTAATTACCCTGTGTGGATTCTGTACGGAAGGTTTAACTTTCGGTTATATCCAAGGCAGAGTACCCTTCCTAAAGTAGGGAGTGTCTTTATATACGCGACGATTATGATATGGTATACCGATGACTGAGATCTTTGCTTTCGATAGCGACGCAGAGGCAAAGGCGTTTGTCCGCGACCGTGTAGACTTACCGGTAGAGGAGCACGCGACCACCCTTGATAGTGGTACTCTACTGCATCAATTTCCGCAAAGCCTAAGTGAACAAACTTTTACGAACGTCTACGATCTATCAGTGCCTATAGACGCTGTGCGACCGATTATAGAATTCCCCGATCAGCTAACCAGCGTATTTGATTATGTAACAGCCGACCCTAGTATACGGGCAGCGACGGGAGGCGGTTTCTTTTTTCTGGCAGATCAAGCAAGCGCGTCACCCCGGCAGCTCGGCCTTAATTTGGCCCTTGCGGAAGGACATGTGCTTAGTTTGCCGGTCGTAGATCGTGAGGCTGTGCTCTCGGATGGTCAACGTCTCACGGCAGATCATATTCTGGCGCTCGGCATTGTGAGTATGGGCAATGTAGAAGTAAGCTGGTCCGGCTCCCTAACACCGCATGATGCAGATGCAAGAGTCTTTAGCGCCGGTAATAGTATCATCACCCATATACAGAGTGACGTCACTGGTAGTATACGCGTTCTGGATGAAAGTTCGCGTTACACTCCGGCAATAGTCGACGACGATACAGTAGACATCGGCTTCATTCGTCGTGAGGACGGCGTATTCTTGGGAGTAAGTAGCAGTAAAGAAGGTGGCTTGGACATCTTTACTCATGACATGGTTGTGAGGACGCACGAGCGCCATATCCAAGGTAAGCTCCCCGAAATGAGGATACGCACTATTGGCGATAGGGCGATAGACGGCAGCTTGCAAGGTGCCGTATCAGTTGGCCCGATGCTCAATGAGACAGATTTTACTAATCATCCTATCAATAGCGATAAATCGCTTGGTGGTCGGCCGCCATTCTTGGATATTCCGTTGGCCCGTACTGTACTTTACGAAAAAGAAGATGGCACCCTCCATATACGCCTATTTGACGGACGGCCGGGCAGCCAAGTCTTTCCGGGCGTTACCCCACGGCAGGCGGCTGAAGCCGTATATAGTGAAGGCGGGGTAGTTTGGGGCTGCTTTCTTGATCCTGGCCAAACTGCCAAACTAGCCGTTAGAACTCATGACGATGTAGCCAGCTACGGAAATACTCACTACCTCAAGTGGCCCAATCAGCCGGGCGAAAAGTTTATTTGGACACCTAGAACAGGTCGGCCGGTGGCCAGTATGATTATTACTTTGCGTTAGTCCTGCTTAATGTCACGAATTTCGTGCCCAAATTGCGCTGCCAGCTGCGTCAGGTCGGGCTTACCAAAAAGCTCTGCCAGGTGATCGAATTTGGCGATTTTATCCTCACCAAACTGGCGTACTGAATCCCTATACCAGTCAAATGTGCAAAAATAGGGCGGTTCCACCGGTGGATTGCTTTTGGAGTGAAATTTGTCGGCGTACATAACCAATCGCTCCTCGTCGGTTTGTGCAGTATAGTCTGCCATTGGAATAGGCAGCTTCTGGTCAGTGACGTCCTGTTCAGTCAGTCCTACGCCCGTATGATGTGCGGCAAAACGCCAAATCGCCTCTGGGAAACCCTCTTTTTTTAGAATTGACTCTCCCTCAACGCCATGCGTTATGCCTCTTCGTATATGCCCCTCCTCGTCGATGAGCGGGTACACGCCAATGTCGTGCAGTAAGCAGCCTACATGCACCAACTGACGATCTAGATCAATAGACTGTGAAGCGAGAAGGTATGTGGCAATGGCGTCAATTATTTGGCAGTGGGTGTAGATAAGTGTAAAAGCGGCCTCGGATGGGGCATATTTACGATGTAGGGTTTCAATCTGCTTATCAGTGGGAAGTATCACGTATCATATTTTAACACCAACACTGGCATACGCCAGATTTATGGTAGATCCGAATTAAAGAGTGCTCATCTTTTAATTGTTGGCTTTCGTGATCCTAAACTGGCTCTTGTCTCTAGATTGTTCGGGTGTGATTAGCGCACGGGATGTTGGTTACCTTTTGCGCCGTGAACTGTTCATAAGGCGTGGCTACAACTTTCTTCCAACGCATCGCCTCATCCCTAAGCTGGTGTAAACTTTTTTGCACACGGGTCACCAAAAGGGACTCATCGGCTTCCGATGGGTCTTTTTTGATGGTCACTAAGATCTTTGTCACTGTATCTTTACTGCTGTGGCTGTAGTAATCGTCCCTGATGCTCGGTATATCGGTGTGGAAGTTGAAGGATCGGAGCCTGGTGCAAAAATCTTCAGTAACAGACTATCATCAGACGATGGAGTGAGCCGGTCCCCATCGGTCCCTTCAAGTGTAAACGGATTAGTAGATGCTACTCCATCTATATTGACAGTCGCAACACCTTGTATCCGACCATGGGAGTTATTTGGCTGGTCAAAAATTAACCAGCTTATACTCGTCGCATTGACGCTAAAGGTGTGGCAGTTTTGTGCGCCCTGTTTGTTGCAGTTACTACCCGTAGCGTAGGTAAAGGCAAAATCACTGTGGGTATCTATGGAACCATTTTTATATTGCGCCGTAAAGCCATAATCGGCTGGATCGGACTGGGTGGCCGATATCAAACCAGGCAGTATGTCGCCCCTGGCTAAGCTAGGCACTAGGTCGTTTCTGTTCTTGCCGGTGAACTTTAAACCGGTGGTATTGTCGTAGATTACCAGCATGGTGCTGAGTGTCGTGCTCCAGTTACCAGCGGCATCTTTGGCACGATAGCCGATGCTATATACACCCGGTTGCAGATTGCTGCCGATAGAAGCGCTTAGGTTGCTGCCGTTGCTACTCATTGGTGTGCCGTTGCCGACCCCGGGATCGGCACCAAGATAGTATTCTCCGCCTACGATGCCTGAGAGATTGTCAGAAGCCGGCACAGTGAGCGTTGCTTGCTGCAAAGCGGCAATTGGATTGTTGCTCCAGCTGGCCGTGCCGACAGTGGGTGCTGTGGTGTCGATTTTGACTACGGCGTCAATGCTCGATGAGTTACCGGCATTATCGGTTGCGTAGCCCGTAAGGGAATATACGCCGTCGCTCGACTCGGTTTGCGGCAGTGAGCAGCTGTGCACGCCACTCTCCGCATCGCTGCAGCTAAAGGTTACGGTTGCGGCAGTATTATTCCAGCCGTTGGCTGGAGGGGGCGAAACGCTGTAGGTAATGGTTGGCGCTTGTGTATCGCTAACGGTTGCTATATTGGCGACCGGCACCAGCACTGCACCTATGTTTGAAGTTGCCGCCGAGCTGGTGAGTAGTAGCTTGCCGTCCACTAAGCTGTCGGCGATATCGTCACCAAAGTATTCTGTGGTGCCGTCCGAAGCAGTTGCCGGAATTGTCGACCCGCCAGTGTCGCTACTAGAGAGGGTCTGAGTAGCTGGTAAGCTAGCCAGAGGCAGCGCGTATAGCTTTGGTGGAGCTTGGCCAAGACTATTGGTGCCAGTGGCTATGACTAATGTCGATTGGAGC
Organism: Saccharimonadales bacterium (SeqCode); assembly: GCA_035479475.1. Classification (GTDB taxonomy): domain Bacteria; phylum Patescibacteriota; class Saccharimonadia; order Saccharimonadales; family UBA4665; genus JAJZCD01. The sequence goes on from DATIIP010000038.1 coordinate 12,453, forward strand.
GCACGTATCGAAAACGGAAAGTCGCCCATGGGGCTCTGCTGAAAATGAATGGTCGACTGAACTAACGGCGAACTATCTAAGTTTACATCGGCAGTGTCGGCCTTGCCGTGCACGATGTAGATGACTGCGTTTTGGCCTGACTGAGTGGAAGGATCGCTGTACCAGTTAGCTATCGCCAAATCGCCCATACCGTCATCATTGATATCGCCGAGTGCGATAATGTGCACAAAGTCGCTAATGGGGTGATTGATCGAGAATATTTTGTAGCCTCTGCTACCAAGGCTGGCGAGCGATACATTCTGCGTTTGGCTGCTGCCGAACACCACAAACACCTTGCCCGTGTAGCCAGTATAAGATTCGTCGGTAATTAGAATGTCACTAATCCCGTCGTGATTAACGTCCCCCGCTGCAGCAATGGCCAAGCCCGAATTGCTATTGAACGCGCCGGTTATTTGGTAGCCGTCCGCTGCCGACAGGTTGTCTAAGTCTATTTGGGCTGGCCAAGCACCAGGCCGGCCATATACCACGTGCGTTTGGCCATCGTAGCTGTTGGGGTTAAACGGGCTTTTGGTAAAGTCGCCAAAAGCAATGTCGTTGTATTCATCGCCATTTACATCGCCGACACTCCTTGGCAACAGATACTCGGAGTTGTATAGTTCGGTCGCCTTAAAACGCACGCCATTGGTTGTGGTAAAGCTATCTAGACTAATCGTGCCCGATTGCCCGCCCCAAACTAGGTAGGCATATTGGGTGTGCGCATATTCCGAACTACTACTGGTAGGGTCAACGTGCGGAAACAGCAACAAATCATCCTTGCCGTCACCGTTCATGTCGCCGGCAGATGTCAGAGCCCAGAAGAACGGATGTGTAGTATCTGGTGCCGTCTGGATATTGGTAATTGTCAATAATACATTTTGCGGCGAATTCAGATCTATTTGAGCTGGAAGATTGCCGTTATTGGCTACTACCTCTACAACCTCTGAGCTATTTTGACCTTCGGGGGAGGCCCGAAAAGCAAAATCCTTCTGTGAATCGCCGTTAAAATCTAGAACGGTGGGATACCCTAGATAAGAATTGGTACCGGGCTGTCCAATAAGAAAGCTGTTGCTGGGTGCAACTGCTTGGTCTGCATAGACAGTGGCAGCTAGCTGGAAGCCTAGCCCACCAAACAGTAGTGTTACGGTTACGACTAATAAATAAGTGGCTCGCCTGACACCAAGAAACGCACACTGCATCGCATTCACCGCTCTTACCTCCTTTAGCTTGCAAGCGCAGTATACACACTTATCCGTAAAACACAAGCGGAATGTAGAAAGCTCAGATTAACCTCAGGGTTACTTAATCTATATGGTTGTGCATGCAATTGAAACGGTTTAGCCCGTGGCTTGAATGGGGGTGTATGCTACATGGGAATATAGTCGCTTTCTTGCCCATAGATCATTCCAATGAGCCCTCTCCAGCGGATAGCTTCTGCCTTCAAAAGGTGTAAACTTTTTTGCGTTCGGGTCACCACATTGAATTTGGGCTGTTTTACGAAACACTCAACAGATATAAAATCCCCGCAGGTTATGCTTGCGAGGATTTTTTGTTTTTGATGTCATCCCGTAGACGAGATTCTATTCTTTACAGGCTATTTGCTTGGAAGCGGCTCGCCTTTCTCGTCAAAGTTAGTTTTGTAGCCCATTTTGTGCGCGGCAAGCACCATCAAGCGACGATTGCCTTCAGAAGTACGGCCAGCGGCGGCGAGAGCACAGAGTAAATTGCCCTCTTTGCCCATTACCACGATGCCTCCATCCCACGGGCAGAACATTGGCGCGGTGGTTTGACGGAATAGCATATCTACCTCCGACCACGAACCATCCTTCAGTTTGTTAGCGTGTTTTATAGAATCTGCGCCATACGCTAAAACAGTGAATGCGATATGCAAGGCGGTCGTGGCGCTAAGCGCTTTAACGCCGTCCATACGCCGGGAAACAGTAGGTACTGCCATGACATCCGGCTGGGAAACCATGCAGCAAATGGCGACCGGTTTCACGCCGCCTTCATCGGTAGCAGTGGTTTTGGCGAGATCGACGACAGCCTGCACGAGGTCGGTGGCGTCTTGGTCGGTAAATTTCTTCATGTAGCTAGTGTACCGAGCTTGTATCGACAATACAAAAGCAAGGTAGAAGATGTAAGCGGGCACTTTGATGCGCGGCGGCGAGTTAGTAGGCCAGTAATTCTTTAAGCTGTTCGTCTAATCGCGCCAACCCCTCCCAAAAATGTTTCGCCGAGGGTCCCCGCAGGGTCACCATTATGCTCATGCTTAAAGACTTCTTCGGAAGTCTTTTTGTTTTGGTATAGTATGCCCATTAGCAAAGATGATGATTGGTATAGATCTTCTGGATGGTCGGCTAAGGACCAGGCTGTGTTCGGTGAAAAGATATCCCGAGCTAGAGGCAACGATAGTCGCGCGCAATACGCCAGACTTAAGGCGTATGCTCTTATCGACAGTAATGACAGAACTAAGATAAACGCTGCAGTAGACTTGCTGCAAAAGTCCCTCACTGAATGGCCAAGCGAGTTTGAGCAACACAGTGGCGAGACATATGCGGCGCTGGGTGACGCATACCGCTCCCTGAAAAAGTATGAGCTAGCTGCCACGGCATACGAGAAGGCACTTACGTGGGGTAATGTCAGGCACACGGCCTACTGGGACTACCCCGAAATGATCGTGACCGAGGGATTCACTGATCTCTATAGCCGAGCACTGCAAATAGTTAATCGCCTTAATGCCGAGCGTGATTTTGTCATGGAGTTTCAGAGATTTAATTACCATGCTGTTAGGGCGGTCGTTTTATACGAACAGGGAGAGGCTAATGATTCTAGGCGTGAAGCTGAAGCAGCACTCTCAGCGGTAAAGGTGAAAAAATCAGTGTTCTCTCGGCATCCCAAGGTTGGTCTCGTACCCGCTCATCGCTACGCCAAACTCATAGGTCGTTTGAACGATATCCTCGGGGCATAGCTAGCTTGGTTCTGATTTTGTGTTTTAACTGGCAGATCATTGATCAGACAAATAACTCACGGGGGCGGTTCCAGGGTGTGGCAAGCCTGGCTGTCAATGGTGTGACCACTATTAATCCGTTTACTGTTGAAGCTATTGACGGGCAACAACTTACCCCCAGCTCGAATGATTATTTTGTCCTCAAGGTTTACGCACCCGATGCCAACCCCTATGTTGCCCAGCCAATCTACCAGGCCTCTGGCTACCTGACCAAGGCGGGTGCCGTTACCATACGTTGAGCGCTTACCGGGTTTATTTACCGGGGAAACCGTTTTGCGCTGCGGGCGTGGGCCTTGGCGGCTTCTACCGCGCGGTTCTTGGGATGGGCATGGGTGTGCAGTGAACCCAGCAGATGCTTGGCGTCATCTGTGATAAGCTCGACGGCTTCGTTAAAGGCAGCCTCGTTATCTTTTGGCGGCGTGTTGTAGCCGGTAATCTTACGCACAAACTGCACCGCCGCAGCCCGGATCTCCTCATCTGTGGCCGGCGGATCAAAGTTAAACAATGGCCTGATATTCCTACACATACAGCTCCTCGTGCATGCTTTTTAGGTCCGCTTGGTCGTGTTCGCGCACTACTTCGTAGCATGGCAGCCAATCGAGCATGGCTGCGCTTGGGAACAGTGATTCGAACCTGACTTTGCCCGGCGGCAAGCTTCCGGCAAGCCTGAGTGTGTCTGTGGCGATCCGCTCTTTGAGTTGGCGTTCATGCTTGCCCGAGACTGTGTTGTTACCTGCTTCGGTTTCGAGCGATGGCCCGGCGTTGGCCTCGATAATCCAGGGGCGCAAACTGGCGTCCACCAGGATGTCATAGCCTATGAGCATGAATTGTCCATTTGTTTCAATGCCCTGCTCGGTGCTTCGCTGCAGTACCTGCAGGGCTGGTTCCCGGACGGCTAGCAACGACTTGGCGACAATGGTATGAATGCGTTGGAACAAGCGAGCGTCATCTATGGCTTCTTGGCGTAACCGTTTGCGATATTCGCGGTGGGTTATGCGCTGCGCGGCAAAATCTGCCGATTTGTCGCGACGTAGTACGCCGGGATTGGTGAGGTGTATAAACAGGTTGTCGAGCGAGGCGCGGTCTGTAGTAAAGAGCTGCGTGGCCATCTTGGTGAGCCCATCCGGAAATATCCACGCCCGCAGTGGATCGAGTGAGGTTACCAGAGCAAAGACGCGTAGTGTGTATTTGTAGCCGCCCAGTAGGTGTGGGTTGGCAATGTATTCCTGTAGCACCAGGTTCTGTTCTGGTTTGACCGCATCGACGTTGGTTACCAGGTAAATGCCTTCGCCACGGGCACCGTCGCCCGGTTTCGAGATCCAAATGGTGTTGGGTTCGGCGTGGGCAGCGGCCCGCCATTCCTGGAAATCGCCCGGGAACACAAAGGTGCGGGGCGAGATGTTGAACAGCGCTTTGTGTCCGCGCTCTTTGGCAATGGAATCGGCTCGTGTCAGCATCTTGGCAAGCCGGTATTTGGACGTCAAATAGAAATCTATGCCCAAGATGGTCCGGCTGCTGGCCTTGTGCAAGGTCTCTGGCGACACGTTCATCTAGTCGATTTGCACTACGTTTACCAGCCGGTCATACAAATATACCGACCCAGTACTGCCGTAGGAGTTGTCGTTGAGCACGACTATAACGTCGGTCGGTGCATCGGTAACAGTAACCAGCCGTGACACATTGAACGTTTGGGTAAGTGCCAGCCCGCCGGTGTTATCTGGTGTGGGAGTCTCGTAGTCGGCGAGCGGACTTGGTTCGATCTCGGTATAGGACCCACCTTGCACGCTTTGCTTCATCATGATATTGAATCGAAGCTCGCCATTGGAAGTCTCGAAGGTTGGCATTTGGACTGAGCCGGAGGCGGTTATCAGGTATGTTCCAGCTGCCGAAAGGGTGATAACGCTGTTGTTAACCGTAATGTTTGAGCCGTGACTAGCGGCCTCGGTAGGAAAGCCAATAATCCAGTGCGCCCCGTTGGGCACGGCCTCGGGAGAGTTGTAGTTGGACAGGTAGTACGAAGCGTAGTTGCTAGACAAAGTACCTGCAGAGCCTGCAGCACCTTGCGCGCCAGCCGAACCGGTAGCGCCCGTTGCGCCCACTGCCCCGTTTGCGCCTTTAACTCCCGGCGCGCCATCCGCACCTGCTGCGCCGGTTAGGCCCTGTAAGCCTCGTGGTCCAGTGGCCCCGGCCGGGCCGGTGGCTCCTACGTTGCTAACATCTGCTACGTTAGCGGAATGAAGCGTGTGACTATTAATAAAAAATGTTAACCCTACCAACACAATGAGCGCCAGTAGGATCTGAAGCAGAACCTCGCGCCGGGTTACTTGTTGGTCCAGGGCGCGTCTAGCTTCTGTCATATAACTTCCGTATCCCCTCGTTAAAGCTTAAGCTTGAATATAGAGAAGTTGCTGTTGTTTGTAAATAGAATACAGAGCTACGCTTACTAATGTGACTCTGTAAGGTAAGTTCTTTAGTTTAGGTTGGGCTATGCTCTAAAACGTGGCTTTTTTTGCGCAGGGATATCAAAGAATGTAGGCTAATGAGCAGAAAAGCTGTTATGCCAATGATGGCACTCCAGCGTACGGGCACGATGATCTTATTGTGGACGGCAAAAGCTCCCACTAAGCTCACTGCGCCGGCAGATACCAGCTTGGCCGCGAACGAGTACAGCGAGCCTACTGTGGCGCGGGCTTCGTTGGGCGCGTGGTGCTGGATATGTGATTCGTTGTGAACCGACAGCATACGCAAAACGCGGGTAAACACAAACATGCCGATTACCGCCGCAGCCGTGCCAATCCAAAAACTGACCACAAACAAGCCAAGAAAACCGCCGGCAATCAGCGGCTGGTAGCGCGAAATTTGGGTTTCGATGCGATGCATCCACCAATATAGGCCAGCAGCTGCCAGACTACCCACCGCTATGAACAGGGGTACTGCGTGGAGTGGTGTGCCAACTTGCTGATAATACTGTGGCAAGTACTCACCCAGCATGCTCATCAATCCCTGTATGATCACGGCGCCGATCAAGATCTGGCGCAGCGCCGGGTGGCTGCGGATGGCTCTAAGAGCACTCGAGAGAATTTTGGGACGAATTTCTATCTGAACTTGGCTGCGCGTAGCGGGCAAGCCTAGGGTGATACCCAGCGCAATGAGGCTGACCGCCATGCTGGCGAGCAGCAGAACATCGTAGTGCGGGCCAATTACAAACGCTAGCAGGCTGCCGGCAAAATAGGCCATCATGGTAAAGGCGCTGCTGCGGGCATAGATTTTGCCGAAGATTTTGCGGTGTGCGTCATCGAGCGATTCATAGAGATAAGCTTGGGACGCGCCGGAGAGGAACGCCTCGCCTGCGCCCCACAACACGAAACCAGCTAAGTAGCCCAGGAAGTTCGGCGCAGCCAGCCAGACCGTAAACGTTGCCAGCTGCAGCGCCTGGCCAATCACCAGCGACCACTTTTTAGAGAACCTGTCCGCAATCACACCGGTAGGTACTTCGGCCAGCACCGACACTACCATCCAGATGGCTAGCAGCGCGCCCACGCTGGCAGCCGAGACATGACCGCGTTGACCAAACATAATGACATAAAACGGATAAATGACGATGAATTCCGTCATAAACGCCAGCAAGAACATCCGCTTGGCAATCGGCGGCAAGGACGAGCGCGGTGACTTGTTCCGCCAGGAGGAGCTGAACATAGTGGTAGGAAGATTCTTTTGAAACAGCGGCATAGGCCTCCCTATCATAGCAGTTGGGCATCGATAGCTGCACTAGGAACTCTCTATTCGGTGGTCCTGCTCATTCCCCACTACGACAGCGGCTGCAGCTCTTGACAAACGGTGGTTGTCTGATATGCTGCTGCTTATGAATGTCCGCGTAAATGTTACTACCTTGTCCCCGTCCAAGAGCTTGAGTTCAAAGCCGGCCGGGAGCCTTCGCGCGTAAAAAAATAGTTTGCAACATCAGTACACCTCCCAGCCGGGAGGTTTTTTATTTGTAATCGAGTTTAAAAGAGGAGATTTACCATGAACACCCCACATACCGTTACTTTTGCGGAGCTGCGACAGGCAGTCCCTGAGTACGTAACGCAAGCCCATGATCTAGCGGCAGCCGTCTTGCAGCGTGCCATTACTAACCCGGTGGTTGAGATAGCAGTCAGAGCCGTTGTCCGTAATGCGGCCGAGCCAGTGTATCAAGAATTTGTTGATGACCCTGAGCGGCTGGCCGAACTCTGGATTACCAAAGAGCGTCTCAGTGCTCTGGAGGCAGATGTTCCCATTCCGGTCGGACGCCTAGCGCTGAAAGCTTCGGCAGAAGACGTGCATGTTTGGACGTATAGACTGCCCGAAGATGCCGAAGCCGGCGCGGGCAAAGCTAAAGCGCCCCGCGTGCTGCCCTGGTTAGCCAGTGGTCCGCGCCACCGACTGGAGCAGTTAACCGGGCCAGGCTATATCTTTAATAGGCCTTCGGTGGCGGCCCAAGCCTTTGGCCTTGATCCTGCCATCCTAACCTATGCCTATAGCCAGCGGGATGCCTTGGCTGGCCGCAATTGGTACTACGGCGCCCGAGGGATCACCAACACCACGGCTGCCTATTTTACCGAAGCAGTCGCGCCAGTTTGCACCGAGGAAGACCGCCAGCTGCTAGAAGGCCAGAGCGTAGAAACCTATCATACTCATAAAATTGAGCAGCTCTTGAGCATTCTACGGGGCGTGGTGTCGAGCGCTTAAAAGAAGTAAGCGCCTGTGCCACCACTCGGCTTGTTGCTATGCCTGCGCCGCGGGCTGGGTGTCGCTGGGGAGCCCCATATGACCGCGAAGCTTCTGCATCAGTTCGTCGAGTGATATCTGAGACTTTACGACAAACTCATTGCTACCCAGCTTCATTGCCCGCTCAATTTCTTCGGGCCGGCCCAACGCAGACAGGACGACTACCTTGGTGTTGGCGGTTTGGGGCTTGCTGCGGAGCTTGTCCAGTATGTCAAAACCGCTCGCGCCGGGAAGCATCAGATCTAACAATATAAGGTCGGGCGTAAATTCTTCTAGAGCATGTAGGGCCTTCTCGCCATCTTCGTAATGGTCTACCTGGAAGCCCTCCATCTCCATGCGGACGATGTAGAGACTAGCGATACCAGCATCATCTTCAACCCAAAGTATTCGTGCGCCTTTATCTGCCATAGTTAGATCATACCATCTTCTGGCCAGATGAGTTGCATATTCTTAGGCCGAGCGGATCAATTTGCTGGCCGGGGTGCCCAGAGGTGGGGTGGCAACGCCGCACGAGTACTGATTAGTGTGATGGTGTCTTCGTCGGTGAAGGGTTGGGTACTTAATATAGAACAAAAACCCGGATATCCGGGTTTTTGTTTAGGGGCTACCGCCTATCTATTCTCTGGCTCAGCTCAATGGTGTTGATGCTGATAGCGAACACCCTTACTGGCCAGGAATATGCTTACTTGATCTAGGCGTTAACTGTAGTGTGGTCAAGCTGTGGCCTGCCACCTGCGGCCAGTCCCTGTAGGAGCTGGGTAACGTGCTCTGGTGCAGCGAAGCCAGCGCCCCATACTGGAGCCTGTCCCTCGTCGGCAAGGTTAACGAGGTGGGTGTGAGCGCCCATAACGGGCTCAGCTGGGCGACCATCGCGACCGATGCGAAGTGGTTCGGGCATTACGGTAGTAACAGGCACGATCCTTCCGTCCTTACTGACTCTAGAAGGCACCTGACCAATGTCGCCATCCACTGTGACTACTGCCAGTTCGGGCAATTCCATACCCTGAACCCAGTGACCCGGCTCGTCAGCAGTAACACCTATAACATACCCTCGTGTACTACGAACAGGCTCAATAGTGGCTGCTTCTGCGGCAGTGCGTCGTGCGGTACGAGTGGCGTTGCCAGGTACAAGGTTCCAAAGGCCATTTCTTGGTGCCTCGGGAGTAACTGGCTGTTCAGGTACTTCTACAAAGGTGGTTGCATAAGGGTGACCAGCTTCTGCTTGGTGATCCAAGAACGAAGCAACGTTACGCCCGTCTGTAGCATTAAGCACGCTTTCCGCTTGGTGTAGACCACCAGTTGCAACTAGATCTGCTCGTTCTGCCTCTGCTTCGGCACGAAGACTGACCGCTGCAAGGACAGGACGTAGTTCCCGCTGTAAGTGTTCGCGGTATCGCTGAGCCAACGCTGCCTCTTGTTCCCTTACTGCGTCGTATGTAGGAGCTTGTTCAACGTAACCGTTGACCCTACCGTTAAGTGTTGCCGTCATATACTATTAACTCTCCCTTAAATTTTGTAGGTCAGATCCCAAGATAGCATATTTGACTAAAAGTACAATACCTTTTTTAAGCGAAGCATTAGTACTTTTGACCTTCGGTGATGCTTTGCCCCCAATCTGTAGGATGCTCAGCCACTACACGTATCACAAATCCACAACAAAAACAGTAGGCGTAGCCACTATTTTAGGTAAATAAGCATTCTCGTGCAAGCTGAACGGCTGCCGATCTCTTCCCTGCTACAATAGGCCTATGACTAACGATGTTGGGGCTGTCGTACTAACGCCCAAAGAAATTGAGGCGGCTTTGGCAGTGGTGCAAGCTGCTTTTCGCCAGGTGCGGCCGATTATTTTAGAGCGGGCTGGCAAAGTCGGCGATGCCTACACCGACAAGCAGGACGGTTCACCGGTGACGGCAACAGATGTTGCCGTGGAAAAGGCTATTGTGGCGACACTAACCAATCACTTCCCGGGAGTGCCGGTGTTTTCCGAAGAGGCCGGCTACAGCGAAGACCTGCCGCAGCAGTGCTGGCTGATTGACCCCATCGACGGAACGCGTAGCTTTATGGAAGGAACACCGGCTTACGCCAATATGGCGGTGCTTATGCAACGCAACGAAGCGGTCGCTAGCGTGATTTATAACGTGGCCCAAGATGCGATGTATGTAGCTCAAAAAGGCAGCGGTGCCTACAAAAACGGCGTACGGTTGGATCTTGGTGCCATACCCCTGCCCGCGGTGGCATTTTGCAAAGGCCAATTTATAGATGCTATCAATGCCATGCTGGCTCCCAGGGGAGTAACTTGCCAGAACCCGCACACTGGCGGTGGCAATGATTTTCCGATGGTAGCCGAGGGTTTGTGCGCGGCACGCTTTAGTATGCGCGGTGGCGGCTACATTCACGATTACGCCCCCGGCGCCCTGCTGGTACGCGAGGCCGGCGGCGTGCTGATCCCCATCAAAGACGATATCTACACCTATAAAACGCGCAGTTTTGTGGCCTGCCATCCAGATCTAGAAGCAGTGCTGCAGCCGCACATTCAGCGGCTGCGTGAACTGGAACAAACTAACTGATTAGCGTGTAAGGGCCTGCAGGGCGTCCAGAACCTTGGCGAGCGATGCTGCAACGTCGTCTTCGCCGCTGGCGCTGACAGTGGTGTACCCCTGGTCGGCAAAACTCTTGTATTCATCGATAAACCGGGCGAACCGCTCTTCGGGCACGTCGTGGCCGCCCTTGCCCGCGCGCTCGGCGATTCGCGCTTTGGCGGTATCAGAGCTGACTTGCATTTCTATGACCAACAGGGGCAAATTGAGGCCTTTTTTGGCAGCATAGTCTAAGAGACTTTGCGATGAGCGACCGAATCCGCCCAGATCGGTGAACGCTTGGTTCCAGATGATGATTTTGCCATCGTCAATCGCCTGGTAGCCTACTGATTTCAGGAAGCGGTTGGGGAAGAAGACCTCCTCGACGCCTTCGGCCGTCAACTGCTCGCACAGCTGCCTGTAGGCGGGACTCTCAAAATCGATAGCATCAGGGTCTAGAATAACGACTCGATCTTTGCCGAGCATGTCCCGCAGTGCCTCGGCCAAGTGCGATTTGCCGCTGCCTGGCAGGCCGCGGATCATGATGAGAATTGGTAGAGGAACGTTTTGGAATGGTGTGTTCATAGATTGTGTCTAGTATATCGCCTTCCCAGGAAAGATAATATGAGTAGCTATATAATATGTTTGCGATGCCCGCCCCTTTTGGTTATTATGTCAATATGAATAGATTGTTTGAAAATTTCTTCGTGGCTAGGCATGGTGACTACGATGAGGATACTGATGAGCTCACGGAAACTGGTCGCAGCGAGGCGAGCGCTGTAGCGAGGCAGCTAAGCGGACTAGGGTTGGGCCGCCGCACTATCTTGTTAGCATCGGTAATGCCGCGGGCTGTAGAAGCTGCCGGCATAATCAAAGAGGATCTCGGAGCATCTGTGCTAGTTCGCAGCCCATACATTACCAGCTTAGGGATGCGGCCTAGGCCTATAAAGGGCGCAGAAGAGTTGGACGCCTTTGTAGGAAAGCTCTTAAATGCGATGGAAATAGATCCCAGTAGAGCAGATAGCGCTCTACTGGTGGTCCATCGGCCACTTGTATGCGCGGTGGCGGAAGTTCCTAGACCAAGGGATGGTACTGCCTATGAGGTAACATCGCAATGGACTAACTCAACTTATCTCCCCGGATTTGAGCGCATATTAGACAGAGGTGAGCCTTGGTAGATACGAGTGGTTATCTTTGTAGTAAGATCTTGCTTGACTATAACGTAACGTCATAGTTTATAGTAGCCTCGCTTAGGTGTTAATTATGCTTAAGCCTTGCCTAAACGAGGTATTCTATGGCTACGAAGGCCTACTATTTTGAGCTGTACTTACTGCACGACGAGATGTCGGCCGAATCCTGGAGCCAGTTCTGCCAGGCGGTGCGCCAGCGGATTGGCTTCTTGGGCTGGTTCGAGCTAACCTTTCGCTGCGATAACAACGTGGTGCGGTTGTTTGTAACTGCTAGCCGCGATCTGAGTGCATTGTCCAATGGCATTGAGCGGGTAGTGCTGGTGCCGGTTGAGGCCGATGAACTGCGGTCGCCCCGGGCCGTCAAGCGTGAAGCGTTCGTACAGGTGGCGGCCGGCGCTAGCCTGTTGGACCTGCGTGAACGTTACACCATTCAGCATCGCAAAGGCTTGGACTATGCGGTGCTGCGGCTGCGCAGCGTGGGGCCGGTGCGGCTCAGCCTGTTTTTTAGCCGGGATGGTGGCCAGTGGAGCCTGGCGCTCAAGCATTACAAGACCTTTCCAGTGGCCTTGCTGGCCATGAACTTTCAGACCAATACGCGTTACCTTAAGCGGGTGGCGCCCAAATATCTGGACATCGAAAAGTCGCTCAGCGCCCTTACCCGCGACCCTGACGGAGCCGTCTTTGCGGCCGACACCTTTCCCTACTTTACCGAGCCGCACTACATTGGTCTTGCCAACTACGAGTTTGATAAGCACTCGTTCATCATCGGGTCGAGCGGCAGCGGCAAATCTAAGCTGATTGAGCTGCTCATCGACCGCTTACACGCCTCCCCTGCTGCACCGGGCTACCGGGTGGTAGTGATTGACCCGCATGCTTCGTTGGAGCACGATTTGCGCGCGCTGCCGTCCAGTAAAGTCATTAACTTTAGCGGTGAAACGGCTCAACTTTTCCCGCGCGGTGCCACCGATGTCTCGGCGGCCACCGAGCTCACCACTACCCTGCTCAAGTCGCTGATGAGCGAAACGCCCAGCCCGCGGCTGGAGCGGGTGCTGCGCTTCAGCCTGTACGTGCTGTTTGTGGGCCAGTGCATGTCGCTGCCGATGCTCAAAAACTTTTTGACTGATCTGGATGTGCGCGATCAGCTGCTCAAGCACGTGCGCGGTTTTGTGCCTGATAATCTCATTTTGTTCTTTGGGTCCGAATATAACGAGCTGCGCACCCAGCACTACGCTGAGTCTATCTCGCCCATTATTGCACTGGTCGAAGAAATGCAGCTGCAACCGACGCTGCTCGGCGAAGCCGATGTGTCGCTGGCCAAAACGGTGCAAGATAACTTTCTGACCGTCTTTTCGCTGAACAAAGTCAGCATGGGCGAAAAAGTGGTCAAGACGGTGGCCGGGCTGTTGATTCAGCAGATCTTCTTGCTGGCCCAGGCGAGAGCGTTTGAACAGAAAGTGATCTTGGTGGTAGACGAGGTTTCGGTGGTGCAAAACCCGGCGCTCGCTAGCATTTTGGCGGAGGCGCGCAAGTTCAATCTCACCGTCATTTTGTCCCAGCAGTATTTTGGCCAGATTGAGAAAGATTTGCGCGATGCGATTTTATCCAACGTAGTGAACTACTACGTCTTTCGCGTCTCAGATGAAGATGCCCGTGCGCTGGAGGCCAACCTAACCATCGAGCTGCCCAAAAGCGTAGTGCAGGCCGCCGCCGAGCGTGGCCTGAAAGAGTCCGATGTGCGCACCAAGCTGATGACCGAGCTGCATCCTCGCCAGTGTCTGGTACGTATTGCCGCTAGCGGGCGGATTTTGCCAGCGGTGCGGGCACGGACCATGGATACGACCCTGCACGCGGTGGATACAGCTGAGGCTAGTCGAAAACCAGCGCCGAAATTGCCCGAGCAGTTTGTGCTGACAAGTGCTGACACGCCAACGCCATCCGTGCCTGCAAGCCCGGTTATCGGCCCTGCAGCCGAGCCGGTGTCCTCAGTGCCTCCACAGTCTATCCCTGTCTCATCCACCGCCAAGCGTCCCAACATCATGGATCTGCTGGCCCAGCAATCATCGGGCCATCATCCTATCGACAAAGATCAACCGTAAGGAGTTTCTATGACCACCACCGAAGCCCAAGCCACCTTAGATAAGATCATGCAGCGCATTACCGGCGCGCCGAATTCGTTTAGCCTGGAACAATTCCAGAAAAAATATGCCTTTGATGTCTCGCTGCCACTGCAGGTGCAAGACGTGACGACCGGTGAAGCTACCTGGACACAGGCAGTCAATGCCAGCAAGTTTATGACGCTCGGCAACATCAAAGCCCAAGCCATAGCCACCAATTGGGAACAGCCCAAACGGCCGCTCAAATCTATCGAAGATATGTTGCAGGCTTGGGAGGTGGTGAACTATATTGCCACCGAGCGGCAGATTGAATCACTCAATGTGGCCCAGTCGGATAATGTCTATTTCAGCGAGAACGTCTTTCGGTCGCAAGATGTTATCCGCGGTAAGAACATCTTGTTTAGCGAAAGTGTTACGGAGTGCGAATATGTCGTTGCCGGGCAGCGATCGTTCCGATCGGTCTATTGTGCACGGGTCGAAGATAGCGCCAATTGCTCGAACAGTTTTTCGGTATCGTGGTCGAACAATGTGGTGAACAGCCTGTTTGTGCTGGATTCGAGTAACCTGTATGAGTGTATGTTCTGCGCTAGTATCAAGGATAAAAAATTCTGCATCGCCAACATGCAGTTTACAGAAGCTGAATATTGGCCGCTGAAGGCGATGGTGCTGCAGTGGCTGCTGGAACCATAGCGGCTGTGTCGCTTTAGGCGATGGGCAGCCGGATTTCGGTAATCAGCGGGTCTTCCGGGTCGGCGTAGCGGTCGGAATCGGCTTGGTATAGTTCTAGACTGTCAAATGGCAGACCGTGCGCTGGCTTGAGGTGGTGCAGCTCGCGGTAACGGACGACCTCTTGCCAGAGCAGCGACAACAGCGTGGTGGAACCGCGGTGCACATAGGTGAGCGCCCGGTAGGCCGGGATGGTGGCTTGCTGCAGCGGGGCGCTGGCTTTCGGCTGCAGGCCCGGCTGCTGAGCGATGCCAATCCGCATAGTAGCGTTATCTGGGTGATAGCCGTCGTCCAGAAAGATGGTCAGCCGCACGGCATCCGCGGGCACTGCCGTGAACATGGCTTGCAGTTCGGTAAAATACTGCCCGATGCTGGCGTAAGGTCCCACTCGCTCGATGTAATAGATATCGAACGGCTCGGTTTGCTTGATGATCGGCTCCACCAGCGTGCCGGTGGCATCGAGATTGTGGTAGTACTGGGTGGTGTCGCGCAGCAGGCGCTGCAGGGTGCCGATTTGCTGCTCGATAGTACTGCGCTGCGATTTAAAGAGTTGTTGCAGGGAGCGCTTGTCGGCCATGCCAGCCCTGATCTCCTCCAGGGGCACGCCTAGCTTGCGCATTAGTAGCACGCCCTGAAAATCGATAATCTGTTCCGGTTTGTAGAGCCGATAGCCGGCCTCGCTGATGGTGTACGGCTCTAGGATGCCCTTTTCGGCGTACCAGAGTACGGTGCGCTTAGTGGTGCGCGCTAAACGAGCGAATTCTCCTGGTGTCAGCAGTGTTTGTTCCATGTACTCAACTATAACGTAACGTTGTGGTCTACGGCAACGTCTGGTGGCTGAGGCATCAGTGCTACACCAAGATCGACAATACGGGCCAGCGGGATGCCAAACGCGGTCTCGGATGGGTCATGGAGCAGCTCTTGCCTGATCTCTTGTAGCTTGGGCGTGCCATCCGGCATGAGCAGGCCCTCGGCCCCCATCCGCGCTGCTCGATAGGTGCGATGGGGGTCAATCAGCACGGCATGTACTCGGTCGGCTATCTGCAGCCAGGCACTCAGGGGATCACCCTCTGGATCAAAATGGTGCCGATAGATGGCAGTAGCAATTGCGGCGATGTTGTTGGCGCCTATCTTTTCTGGATCAAGGATGGTTTGTATATATTCTGCGGCGAGCGGTCCATGCTGCCAAACAGTCACGAACTCTTCTTCATTCAGGGGCCGGCCATTGTTGACTAACTCCCGAATCACCGGGTCGAGTATCTTGAAGATGTCATGGAGGCCACCAGCGAGACGCATATTGGTCCTGGTTGTTTCGTCTACTGCATCGCCGGCGGCCATATCCATGACCGCGGCGACCCCTAGCATATGTCGAAAGGTTGCGCTGTTCGGGCCATGCTCAAGCGTCAAAACCAGCTGCCCGACGTGCTCATAAAGAGTTGTTCTCGCCTGGTCTTGTGTCGCCTCAAACTGGCCTAACCGCTCACTGTCGAACAGGGGAGCCGGTAGGTGGGGAGCTGTCGCCAACTTATTGGTCACCACATGCATACAAACTCCACGCTCCAGGCGGTCTGTAGAGCCTACAAACCTCTCCTGACACTATACGCCCCAGCCAGGCATTCCTCGCGTGACATAGGTCACGCTATACTGGCGGTATGGCCATAGATAAACGAATCGTAATTTTCGGCGGCAGTTTTAATCCACCTACGCTCGCGCATGAGGCAATTATGAAAGCGCTTTTGGCGTTACCGCAATTTGATGAGGTGTGGGTGATGCCGTCGGGCAGCCGAGCGGATAAAACGATTGCGGTGAGCGATGCGCATCGGCTGGCCATGCTGCAGCTGGTACGATCGGCCTCATTTGCTAATGACCGACGGCTGGTTATCAGCGATTTTGAACTGCAGCTACCCCGCCCTTCGGAAACGCGTCGGACGCTGGCGGAGCTACATACGGCCTATCCGGGGACTGATTTTTGGTTTGCGCTCGGGGGTGATTCGTACCATTCTCTATTGACCTGGCCGGGTGCCGAAGAGTTCGCCGATGGATTACCAATGGTGGTATTTACTGCTGATGACGTGCCCGAAGTAGCTACCGGCCGGGCGCTCCGCATTCCCTTGCCGCCGGAGTTTGATGAAACGTCATCGACGCTCGTGCGCGACTCATTGAGTCGCCAGGCAGATGCCGCCTCGCTGGTAAGCCCGGCGATTATGGAGTACGCCGCACGGCATCGACTCTATTAGTGCTGGTGCACATAAGCCCCAGTTGGTCTGTTTGCCGGCCTCAAATCGTTCAACCTTATATCGTAGCAAAGCTGTTAGTTAAGAAAAAGCTAATATTTTACTGCTGCTTTAGCCGCGTTTCGTACAATGGGAGCACTAACATAAGGGGGAGGGCTTCAAAGTGAGAAAACTAGTAGCGAGTGCCGTAATGGCAGTGGCGGTGGTAACTGCCGGGGCTGGTGTGTTGGGTGTACAATCTCGGGCGAGTGCCGATAATCCGAGCAGCATCGTGGGTGCGTGGGAGGTAACGGCTGCAGCGCCATTCCCAGCCCATCTATTTACCTTTAACCGGGATGGCACCATGATTAGTACCAACCCAACCGATGTGCAAGTAAACCGCAGCAACACCAATGACAGTGTCGGTTTGGGTGAATGGAAGGCGGTAAATGGCGATAACGGTGATCACTACATCGAAGGTACATTCGAGGAGCTAAATGCCTTTGCTGACACTCATCAGCAAGCACCGACCCTAACGGTGAGCTTTAAGATAAAATTGGCAGATAATGGTCAAACCTTTGACGGTCCAGCCGTAGCAACGCTGATCGGTGTAGAGACCGACCAATCACATCTAACCGGCACCAAGCGCATCACTATCGACCAAGACGCGGTTGATAGCCTGCACTTCTAGAGCTACGGGATAGCGTTGTTCTCTGAAAACCACCGGTTTACCGGTGGTTTTCTTATGGTCTTCCGAGGTTCGCCAAAAATCGCCAAAAACCAGGAGGGTATAAATGACCTCCTGGTTGGGTTGATGACCTTTCCTTTTTGGCTAGTTGCTGACGCTGGCGTCTACG
Source organism: Saccharimonadales bacterium (SeqCode) (assembly GCA_035479475.1). Classification (GTDB taxonomy): domain Bacteria; phylum Patescibacteriota; class Saccharimonadia; order Saccharimonadales; family UBA4665; genus JAJZCD01. Next base: position 29,939 of record DATIIP010000038.1, read on the forward strand.
CCGGTGGCGTTGCTGTTGGTGGCTGCACCTGAGCCGGCGCCACCCCCGCCGGTATTGCTGCTACTGGAGGCATTGCCGCTGGAGGCGGATTGAACGTTGACGTTAACGACCGCTACGCTGGTGGTGTTTGTCACCGTACTGGTGTTGGTAGTGGTAGTAGTAATGTTGTTGCTGGAGCTGTTGCCCGTGTTGTCGATGCTGTTACCTCCCAAAGCCGGAGTGCCGGGGTCACAAGGGATGCTGGGCACGCTGGCGGGTGGTGTGTTTTGCTGAGTAGGAGCAGTGCTTTGTGGTGCTAGTGTGTGGCTGGGAGCGCTGTAGGTGTGGGTCGGCGTGTACGGCGCCACGTAGTGGCTGTAGCCGCCCGAACCGCCGTAAGAGCGTGGCACGTAGCTGCTGGCAATGCTGGAGCCGCCGCCCATACCACCGCCACCGCCCATGCCGCCACCGTTCATTGGTGGAGGTGTAAAGTTGCTTTGACCGCAGGCGTTGGTGCCAGCCGCGGTGCGGGCAGCATTGTTGATGCGAATGGTAAAGTTGCTGCTGTTGCTGTTGCTAACGTTGCCAGTGGTGGCACCGCCGCTCGCGCTGCCGTCACCGGTGGCGCTGGCTGGCCAGCTGAGCAGCCAATTGGCGCTATTGCTGTCTAGGTAGGATTCGACGGCATTATACCAGTTGTCAAAACTCTGACCGTTGGCTTGCCAGGCTACCGGGTCCCAGCTGTTCCAATCAGTGCTGCTGGGTGTCCAGCTCAGGTTGTCTTCTGCACTGGTCCAGCCCGAACCACCGGCCCGTTGGCCAATCCAGCTGGCAACATCGGTGTTCCAGGAATCATAGCTTTGGCCGTTGGCCTGGGCCGCGGCCGGGTCAAGTATGCTCCAGCCGGTCCATGGCAGCGCATTGGTATCGCCGTCTTGGGTGGCGTCACCACTGGTTCCCTGCTGGACGTTTATATTCTGAGCACTTACCTTGTTGGTATTTTGCACCGTACAGCTATTGGTAACGGTGGTGGTGATGTTGTTTGACGAGCCATTGCCGGTGTTTGTTATGGTTTGAGCTGATGCGATACTGGTAAAACCAAAGCCAGCCATTGTTGCCGCTGTTGTCAAAGACAAAATACGGCGAATCCACGAAGTTCTGGACATACTTCTCCCTCCTTACACCTCTTTGTAAATTCAAGTATAGGCTTGCCTAGTCGTCAAAAACTGTATGCCAGATTACTAAAATGAAAGGTCGTGACAGATGGGAGCCAAAAGCAATGTACTATTGTTGCGAATCTACAAAATCGTAGGCCCGGCAGAAACCGGTCGGGCTGGTTGTGCAGGGCTCCAGTCGGACAAAATCGCTTCCAATACCATGGTAAAAAACGTTCGGGTTGGCGGTGAGAGCGGGAATCTTGACGATGCCGTCGATGACGATGGTTTCGGGATGGTTCTCTGGGTTGTCATCTTCCTGTTCCTGCCGGGATGGCACGATGTACTGTGGTGACGCCAGGCCATGAGCTTTTGGTAGCGGCACAGGTGGGGCGGTGCTTTGCATCACCAGTTTGACCGTGTCACCAGTGTGGATGTCGGTGTACTGCGCGGTTTCGGATTGGTTGTAGACGAGCAAATGCGGCGCAAAGTGCGTGTAGGTCAGGCCTGGCTTGAGAGTAGAATCGGCACTGCTGTAGTGAGGGTCAAGACTGAGGGTGATGCCGGTGCTGCTAATGGCATCGACGTGCAATGCTTGGGTAGAAAAGAGGCCTGGTAGGTTTTGGGGCAGCTGCTTGATGAGTGCAGAGATGGCATTGTTACTGATATTCTCTTCGCAAACACCTTGCAAAGCAGTCTGCAGTTGCTGATCGGTCAGCTTGGAGCCTTGGCGGATCTCGTAATATACCTTGTCGTCGCCGCTTAATGATTTGGTGCCGTCCAGGCTGGCAAAATAGCCGCAGTTTTTGGCATCGTACCCGACGATGTGGTTGCCGCTGGCTAGCTCCTGGCTGGTGGTTTGGCTGACGCTGGGGGTGGGCCACAAGGTAACGGCCATGGCTGTGCCGCCGATCAGCAATGCGCCGGTGCCCAGCGACAGCAAACCGGCTCGGCTCAGTAAACGGCTGCGGAGCCGGCTGAGGCGTGTGTAGGCGCTAGCCGCCTCTGGACGAGCCGTGATTTCGGCTACCACTGTTTGCGTAAAGGTGTGTTTGAGCGGACGGGTGGGTTTTGGTGTGTGCTGCTGTAGCAGCTGTTCGAGGTTCTTCATGACAACTCCTTTCGTAGTTGTTGCTTGGCGCGAAGCAACCAGACGCGCACCGAGTTGACCGGTGCATCGAGCGCCACGGCAATATCCTGATAGGCCATCCCCTGCCAATAGTGCAGGCTGATAACCGCGCGGTATTTTGGTGCGAGCCGCTGCACTGCTTCGTGTAGTTCGACTGCTTCGGCATGTTGCTGTGGTGAAGGCGCTGCACTGGCGATAGTTGCCAGCAGCTCGTCATCTGCAGCGATGGTTTTGGCTTGTTTGCGCAGCTGGTTCAAGCACTTGTTGGTGGCAATTTTGAACAGCCAGGTGCTCAGCCGGTACTGGGCTTTGTAGCTTTTGAGGGCGTAGAAAGCGGCTATAAACGTTTCTTGGGCCGTGTCTTCGGCAGCATCCTCGTCACGGACAATTGCAAAACAGTGGTAATAAATAGCTTGTTTATAGCGGTCGACGAGCTGCCCGTAGGCGGTGGTGTCGCCGGCCAATGATTGAGCGATCAGCTCTGCTTCCGACTGTTGTTGCATAGTGTACTTACCTACCAACCGGGGCAAAAGTTACAAATTTATTTGTGATACGGCAAATGGGCGTTGATGGTACTGGCGCGGTAGAGTGCCTCGAGCGTGACGACCATGGCCAAATCGTGCGGCAGTGTTAGCTTACCCAGGCTCCAGCGGTAATAGGCGGCCGCTCTGATGGCTTGTGGTAAGCCTTCGGGACCGCCGATGATCAGGCTAAGCTCTTTGGCGTCCAATTGGCGTGCTTGTAAAAAGCTGGCCAGTTCTTCGCTGGTGAATTGCTGCCCGGTGATCTCGAGCACTATCACCGTCGTGCCTGCGGTGACTTCTTGGAACTTAGTGGCGTCGTTGGCGTATTTATCAGCCAGCTGGGTAACACGAACCGTCTGCAGACGCTGCAAGCGGCCAAGGTACTCTTGCCAGCCAGCGGTGGCGTAAGCCAATCTGGGCTTGCCAACGGTCACCAGGTGCAGTTTCATAGATGGATAATCCCCAGGTTGTGCTCGGTTCTGACTGGCGTGTGCGGCAAGAGCTGGTGCACGGCCTTGGCGACGCCCGGCAAGGCTTCACGGGCGTAGTCGTCTACAATAATGACGCCTCCCGGCTGCATTCGCGGTAAGACCAGCTGCAGTGAATCGCGGATGCTGTCGTAAAAGTCGCCGTCTAGGAAGGCGAATGCCATCTTGTCTGGCACATCGGCGGAGCTAAGGCTACTAAACCACCCTTTGTGCACCACTGGCGGCTGCAGACCGGCTTTTTGAAAGTACTGGATAAACTGTTTTTTGCTGACGGCCAGTTCACCGGCCTGGAACTGCTCCCCCGCCCGGCTGGCGTCCTCGGTGGTTTTGGGCGGCAGGCCTTGGAATGAATCATAGACATGGAACGCTCGGGCGTCACCATGTGCATCTAGCAAGCGGCGAATAAACAGGCTGGTGGTGCCAATGTAGCAACCAAACTCCACCACTGCCCCGTCGAGCTGAGGTAGCAATTTTTCGAGCTCGGTCAAAATCACTCGCAGCTGATCTTTGTTGACCTGATCAGATATAAGCGAATACTGCGCAAGCAGTTTATTGGTGTGCATTGGGGTTATTATAGCAGCCTGACCTCTGGCAGCTCCTGCCAGTTCGAGGTGTAACGTGGGCTGCTGAGGCGTTTGCGGGGCTGCCAGGACTGGCTGAGGGTCTCGGCGGCATATTTGAGGGTGCCTTTGCCATGCTTGTCATTGATGGCGTCGAAGGCCTGCATGCGCCGGGTGCTACCCAGGTTGGTCGCCAGATCTACTAGCCCGAGCAGGTCGGTCTGCAGGCCGGTTTCGGGCACAAAATCGTAGAGCAGGACATCGGCCTTGTGATAATCCAGCGAGCGGTAGCGGCTGGCCAGCAAACGCACCAGCTGGCTGGTAATGGCACCGGTATCGGCGGTGGGCGTGTAAAAGCGGACCGTTTCGCTAATGCGCTGGTAGCCGGGTTTGTGGCGGTTGGTGCTTAGGATGACGACTGCCTGGCGCGCTAGCAACCGTTCGCGGCGCAGGGCTGCGGCGGCCCGGGCGGCTAAGGACGCGATGGCTGATTCGACTATGTAAAAGTCGCGGGCATCCTCGCCGAACTGGCGGCCGCGCATAATCATCTGCTGTGGTTTGTGGGCGCGCTGCAACGGCAGGCAGGTGATGCCGTTCAGTTCGGCCTGCATTTGCCGACCGTGAATGCCCATCAGCTGCTGAGCGTGGCGCGGGTTCATGAGTCGCAGATCCAGCGCGGTGTGAATGCCTTCGGCCTTGAGCCGCGGTGCCAGCCGCCAGCCAATGCCCCAGAGATCGTTGACCGGCATTTGGGCTAGATAGCGGTCGGTGCGTGTTCCCTGCTCGGTCAGCTCCAGCGCGCCTGCTAGCTCGGGGAGTTTTTTGGCGCGGTCGTTAGCCAGCTTGGCCAGGGTTTTACTGGGGGCAACGCCGACGCTCACCGGTACACCGACTTGTGTAAGGATATGGGTGCGGACCATCCGCCCCCACGATTGATAATCGGCAATCTGCAGCTGGCTGAGATCCAAAAACGACTCATCGACGCTATAGACTTCGATGCGTGGGGTGATGCTGGCTAACAGATTGGTGATGCGCTCACTGATGTCGCCATAGAGTTCAAAATTGGCGCTAAATGCTGCCACACCGTGCTGCTTAAAAAAGTCGCGGAATTTAAAGTGTGGCGCGCCCATGGGAATGCCCAAGTCTTTGGCCTCTTGGGAGCGGCTGACGGCGCAGCCATCGTTGCTACTCAGCACCACTACCGGCCGGCCTTCCAGGTCCGGCCGGAACAGGCGCTCGCAGCTGACGAAGAAGTTGTTGCAGTCGATGAGGGCGTAGGTGGCCTGCATGACTAGAGTGACTCATCTGGCGCGCTCTGTTTGGCTGGCCAAAAGTGGCACATGGGCGGTGCCGAGGCGTAAACGGTTTTAAGGATGTGGTCTAATCGTTCCACGGCTTATTCCTCGGCCCCAAACGGATGGACAATGGCGGTGATGGTGCCCCAGATCTGGTCGCGGCGGGTGGTGCGGCTAAACGAGCTGAGCATAAAATCGCCACTTTCCTGCCACCAGACTACTAGATCCCGGCTGCGTGGCACGAGCGCGCGGTCGATGATCGCCAAATCGCCGTCAAACACACCGTAGCGGAACCAGTTGTGGCCGCGGATGCGAAAGAAAAAGGTGCTGCTGGGATGTCGAATGAGGAGCTTATCGAGGCTGAGCGGTGCGCCGCTGCGCTCGGCCGCCGGGTTGGGAAAGCCGGCGTGAACGCTCACGGTGGTACCGGTTTGCCTGCCCTCTGCATATGCCCCGCTGGAGTTGCCATGGTTTAGTGCTGCCATAGTGTCTCCTTGGTCCAACCATAGCGGGGTGTGTTGGTGGGCCGAAACCCTTCTCCTGCCTGAGGTCCGCGCGCTGTTAAATCGAATGGCGTACGCAGGCGCATTTGCCGTGCTCCGGGAAAGTATTTTTGAATGAGCTCTAAATCTTCTTCTAGGTAGTGTCGCTTCATTACAATGCCCCCCGTGTACCCAAAAGCATCCAGTTGTCACCGGTTTGCTGCAGCCGGTAGGTCAAGCCGTCGGCGCCGCTCATATCGAAGAGTCGAATGGCTTCGGCCCCGCGCTGCACCAAGTAGCGCAGGCCGTTCATAAAGGTAATGGCCTGGCCACCGTATTCGATCTGGCGTGGAAAGGTTTTCATTTCTCGGCCCGCAAAGTAATAGCTGCTGACGCTTACAGGGGTGTTGATGGTGTGTGTCATAGAGAATCTCCTACAAATCTTAGGGTAATTAAGAGAAGACCGTGTGCTCGTGGTTGAGACCGGGAACGGATATGAAGAGAGATTTCTGTGGCTGCTGGTGGCCGTTCACCGCCCAAGACGCCCGGATAAGAAATCTGATTTGTAGGTGGCGCACAGTGACCGAAGTATGCTTGCCAAAAATGTATATAAGTCTGCGAGGTAAAGGAGATACTGAAACCGCCAGTCCTCACATGGCTACTTAGTAGTATATGCTTTTGCTTATGCCGTGCAAGTCTCACATGGCGTGATTTTTGCTACAGAGCTACCTCCTAATGAGTAGACAGGCTCTACGGTCAACGCTCCGATAGACTGAGCGTGAACGCCTGTTTTTACACTACTAGATTATCTAGGAACTCGACGAGTTCGCGCGGGGTGATCTCGGCCTTTACCAGATAGCCGTCGGCTTGCTGCTCGATGTCGGCCCGCACATCTTCACGTTGCTCCAGGTTGGTGGTGATGATAATCTTGGCATGCATTTTGGGCGTCTTAGCAGGGTCGCGCAGCGTGCGTAATACCTCTATCCCGGTGATGTTCGGGATCATCAAATCTAGCAGAATAATGTCGTACTGATCAGTTTGGGCGGCAGCTAGGCCCTTTTGGCCGTCCAGCTGGACGTCTACCTGATAACCGGCCTTGGTGAGAGCGCGGGCGTAGAGCTCGCTGATGAAGTGCTCATCTTCGATACACAGGATTCTTTTGGGTGGTGTGCTAGTTGTGTTGTCTGGCATGCTACTAGTCCCTGTAGAGTGAGTGGTTTTTAATCCAGCCGTGAGCCCCTCGGGTAATGCCGTTAGTATCGCTGGTTTTGCCGCTTTCTGCAACTTTGGTATACGGCAACACGGTAAACGTAAAGGTGCTGCCTTCGTTAACCTTGCTGTTGACCCAGATCTGGCCGCCATGGGCGTCGATGATTGAGCGGCTCAGGTATAACCCCAGGCCGGTGCCGCCAATCTGGGCACGGTTCCGGTGGTTGCGGTAAAACTTGTCAAAAATGTGCGGCAAAATGCTGGCGTCGATGCCGAGCCCGAAATCCTTGACACTGGTTTCCACCAGGCCGTCTTTGTTAAGCGTGGCGCTGACGTAAATTTGGTTGGTGCCCTTGCTGTATTTAATGGCGTTATCGAGCAGGTTGGCCAGCACCTCGTAAATGCTGTAGCGGTCCACGCCCACGCTGGGTAGCTCGGGCGCAATATCGGTCTTGATGGTGATGCCGCGTACCCCAGCCCGCAAATTCAGATCGCCCACCACGGTGTCGATCACATTCTGCCAGTTCTCTTCGTGCAGCTGCAGAGTGAGCTGGTTGTCTTCTATCTTGGCGACGTTCAGGATGTTATCGACAAAGGCGGCCAACTGCTGGGCGCTGGCATTCATCTTTTGCATAAAAGCTTTCATCTCGGTGTTGAGTGTGGGGCCAAGCTCTTCGTCGAAGACCTCGATATAGCCGCGCAGCAGTGTCAGCGGCGTGCGTAGCTCGTGGACGCTCAGCGCCACAAAGCTCATAGCCTGGTCGTCTTGGGCGTAGACTTCGGTGTGGTCAAACAAGATCAGCAGCGTCTCATAGCCCAGCGAATTATTTTGGTTGTAGTGAGCAGCCAGGTCGAACTGGAAACTATCCTTTTGCCCGGGCAGACCGATGCGCACCCGCTCCCATTTGTGGTCGGCGGTGACAGCTTTGCCTTTGGTGGTTTTGAGCCAACTGGCTAATGTGTCATCACTGATAAACGACATATCCAACCTGGTATAAATACTCTGGCCTGTCAGGTCGGCGGCGGTTTGGTGCAGGTATTTGGCAGTAGCATCGTTGGCGTAGACAATCTTTTCTTCTTTGTCGAGCACCAGTAGCGGCAATGGCAACGAATTGGCAACAAAGCTGCTGTGCAAGTCTTGGGCGGTTTTTTGGCTGGTCTTTTCTACGCCGTCTACGACGCTGGCCAGCTGATAGACCTGATTGATCAGATTGGTGACTAATTCACGGCCAAAACGGATTTGCTCGGGCTTGGGTGCGCCCACGTGGTTGGCTGTTTGCGGCGCAATGTGTAAAATGGCCTGCCAGATGAGCTTGGTGGGTTGTACCAACGTGTGCGTGGTCAGCCATGGCAGCAGGCTGACGGTGAGGATTGGCGCTGCCAGCAGCGCTGCCAGTGACCACCAGCCAGTCAGCTTCACAATCTTCTCGACGATGAAATAATCGGCGATGATCAGCACGTTGTTGAGCACCAAAAGCCCAAACAAACGGTTGCGAAAGCCACGAACAAAACGGTCTAAATAGTCCATTATGTATACTTTACACCGCTCGTGCTTGTGACGGCAGAAATCCAGGTTTGACCGGGGTTGAGCGGCAATGGCGCGCCGGTACTGTCGGTAAACGTCAGTGCGCCGCTGTTGCTGGCCTTGTTCCACTGGCCAGTTGTGACGGTGCCGTCCTGAAAGATGTAGGCAGTGCCGCTGCCGATGGGGTTGTAATCGGAATAATACGCCCCGCTGCTGTCGAGTGCTCCACGGCTTTCCGGCACCACCATGGCGATGACTACCTTGGGGCTGAGCTGAGTGTTAGTATTGGCGTCCAGGTGAGCTTCGCCTGCCTCGCTGCGGTTGTAACTGTTGGTGGCAGCGGCGTAGCTATAGTGCGGGTCGTAGGTGTAGCCAGATAGGCTGAAGTCGATGCTGGTGGCCGGGGTGCGGTCGTCTGCCGGTGCTACCGGTGTTCCCTTCTTGGTGGTGCTGGTTTGCGTGCTGGGCGCGGCCGGTGCCTTGTAGGGCTGTTCTTTTTTGCGGGCAAACCCGGTAAACGTGCTGGTGTAGCCCTTTTTGGCCTCCAGCTGGTTCAGCGTATCGATGCCGGTGTAAACGTTGTGCGGAGCCGGCCGGTCCCCTGTGCGGTGGTAGTAAGCGCCGTTATAAAACTGATTCATATCCTTGACGCCCCAGCTGATAATGTCGCTCAATGCATCCGGGCTGCCGCCGACGTGGGCGTAAGCAGCGTCAAACCCCATGGCCCACTGCACATAGTACGGCCGGGCGCTACGGATGGGACCCATATTGGTGGGTGTCGTGTCCTGGTAGAGGGCCATAAAGCGGGTCACACCACCTTCGGCCACAGCCTCAAAGACGACGCCGGCCTGGCTGAGGCCGCTTTGTGGGCGGGCATCTACGCTGTTCTCGATCATAACAGCCGTCACCGGTTTTTGGTTCAGGCTGGCATCGGTGATGGGCAGGCCGCTCAGGTTGCTGTAGTAGATTACCGGTGCCGGTTGCTTTTTGTGGATCGTTTTCTTGATGGGCGTCTCGGCCACAATGGCCCGCCGGTGATGTGTCAGCGTCCAGGTGGCTCCCACGCCAAACGCCAGGATTATCAAGATGCCGGCGCCGATAATTCGTTGCTGACGCGATAGCGGCGAGCCAAACTGATACCAGCGTGGTTTGAGCTCGGCTTTTTGCTGACTACCCGCCAGCGGTGTGATAGCGGATGCTTCATTGTGTGCCGCTACCTGTTCCGGCGTCTGAAAAACGGGCTCGATCGGGTCGTCATCGGGCTGCGGCCGTGCTAACGCAGTTTTTCCGGCGCGCGCCGCCAGCTCGCGTCCTGGCTTTTTCGATGGTTTGGCGAGCGGTTCGATGCGTTTTGGTTTTCGACGCGGCCGATTGCTCGGCGGCAAAACGTCGTTAATCATAAGCACTATTGTAACAGTTTGTCAGGCTCTGGGCCATTGCTTCGAGGCAGCTGATTAGTTTACAGAAACTCCAGGAGCATGGTGACATAGGGACAAAATAATGCTTTTCAGGGCGCCCATGGCGGCGTATACTACCGCCCGATTCTCCGTTAGCTGCGGGAACCCCTATAGTAATCACTATGACAGTTGAAGCAACACCAAGCCCAAAAGCCACTGATGCGGAAATTGCCGCCAACTTTGTCGGCCCACTCTGGGCGGTGATTCAGGGAACCGGCGGTCCGCGTCCAATACAAAAAAGCCACCATCATTTTCCTAAAGTATTTGACGCTGCCTGGCTTAACAGCCTAGTGTTACCCATTGGGGAGGACCGCCCCGAAGCACAAGCAGTAAAGTTGGCTAAGCCGCTGGATTATGAACGGCCATCGACAAAAGCAGCCGCTGCCGCAGCCTATGCGAGAGAGCCACGCACCCATGTGTATGAGAACGTTGTCTGGACCAGTGCCTGGATGGCTATGGTCACCCAAGTGCTCGAGGAGTTAGCCGGAGGCAGAGTTTTCTGCACTGTCTACGAATCTGCGGCAGGCGACCAGAATCTTGGCCCGCATGTGGATGATTGGTACGGAGCCGCGGTCCAATATTCCGGCAGCAAGGAATGGCTCCTCGGCGAAGCTGCTGATAACACGTCGGCAGAGCCTACCGTGGTAATGCAGCCTGGTGATGTGCAGCTGTTGCCAAAAGGCCTGCTCCACGATGTGCGCACCCCGGAGCGTTCGGTCCATCTGGCCTTCTCTTTTTTCAGCGACAGGCCATGACTACCTGGTCAGCAATAGTACGAGCTACCGCCTGGAGCTGGCATGCGCAGTGGTGCTGTATGAGTCTAGTTTGAGTATTGCCGAGGAGTGTCACGACAGCTCTTTTCATAGCCAAAAACCCGGCGTACACTAGGTGGAGTAACAGTAGGCTTTACAGACGGGGTACAACAATGACAGTAGAGACATTGACTCGAGAATTAGTCGAAAGATTTGATGCTGGGAGGCGGCAAGCAGCCGCTGCTGGCGTGGCCGACATGGCGCTAACGGCCGCGCTGAGAACCGCCAGTCGTTTTGATTTGCCTGGTGACAGTGCCACCGCGATAGCAGCAGCGTTTGCCGGTGGCGCACATGAGGCGGCCCTTCCTAGGTTGGGCTCGAACTGGCAGGTAATCAAAGATGCAAACGGCAAGGTTATAGAGCACATTTACAGTGATTATGAGTCAGCAACTTCTTCTGTGGATGGTGCTCCTGAGGCTCTCTGTGCTCCTGGTATGGGCACAGACTATGAGCTGATTACAGATAGTGACGGTAAAGTCATAACCCATCTTGACCGTAACCAGCCACGTTTGCGCGCGGTACAGCCAGGGCATTCTTAAACACAACGCTGTCCGTTGCGAGTCATTGAGGGTACCCCAGATACTTACCTAGTGGAGGGTTGCCGGCAGCTGGTCAATGCGGTGCAAGGTCACTTCGCGGCCTAAGACATGTACGGCTTCCGCGAGGCCGTGGTCTCGGCGGCAAAACGTCGTTAATCACGGCTAGTATTGTATTATGGTAATCAATCGCTATGACAGCTGAAACAACACCAGACGCAACGATCGCTGCCGAGTTTGTTGGTCCGCTCTGGACAGCGATTCGTTCAGCAGATGGTCCTCGCCCAGCGAAAGACCACCATCACCTTATTCGCGGGCTATTCGATGCTGCCTGGCTAGGAAGCTTGCCATTGCTAGTCGGCAAGGATCGTTCTGAAAAGCAGTCGGTTGCATTGGGCTCTGCTATGCAATTTGAACGGCATCCTACGTCCGAAGCACTTGACGGGGCTTATGCGGCTCGGCCTCGTACCCGCATTTACGAGGGCTACGACGCCCGTACCGGTGGTTGGCCAGCAATGGTTACGCGTATCTTAATGCGTCTGGCCGACTGTAGAGTGGTGT
>DATIIP010000039.1:0-1525 GCA_035479475.1 Saccharimonadales bacterium (SeqCode)
TTTGCTGGCACCGACCGAAACCTCATCTTGCAATACGCGTCACAGCTTGATGCCTACAACAACAGCAACGACGCGCTGCCGATCTCCGGCCAGGGCAAGGCAACACCCAAAGACTCTCAGGCACTCGCTCAACTAACACTAGTAGTAGGCTTCTGGAACGTACTACCGTAAGTGACTAGCGCTTGCGACGCTTGTAATGCACAAACCAAGCTACGAATACGGCAACAATAACGGCTGCGGTGATAATCTGAAAAGCCAATTCAAGATGGCGTAAAGCCGCAGCAGCCTGAATGCCAAAATAACCGATGCTCATATAGCAAAGTGCGTTCACCGCCGAACCAAAATAGGTTGCTGTAATAAACAACTTTAGATCGATCTTGATAAAACCACAGGTCAAAGACAAGACCGAGGTGGGCAACACCGGGATGGCATTTAATAGAAACAATACGATCCAATCGCGTCGCGAACCGCTAAAACGACGCCCGTATGTTTGCAACTTTTCGTGCGTCACGCCAAAGAAGCGGCGACCCTTCTTGCCAAACAGCCAGTGTTCGGCTTTAAAGGCGACAAAATAAAGCAGTAACGAAGCTAAGATGCGGCCACTGGCTCCGATGAAAGATAGAACAATCAGATACCACCACTCAACGCCTTGTACCTGGGCCGCGGCGCCGGCCGGAATTAATACGACAAAAGAGGGGATAGGTGAAATAGCTTCTTCGGCAAAGCAGCCGGCAAAGACAAACAACTCCAGCGGCAACTGACCGGCGAAACGCTCAAACAATCGAACAAGTGAATCTATGATATCCGCACCCTCACTTCTATAGTACAGGAATTAGCTAAGAACCCAATTGCATATCTTTTCTCGATAGCGAGATCAATCTTGATGAATGCCAGGGCTGTGGACCACAAATGCTATGATGAAGGTAATGGGTGCAATGTACCGCTATTCTGACCGCGATGCTTACCGGCGCCATCACCGCCTAGCTGTCCATTCCGGCGTTTTGGCGCTGCAATCTCAACAGCGCCGGGGTCGCCTGCGGCAACGACTTACAGTCGCCGGCCTTAGCACAATAGGCGCACTACTAGTGCTCACCCTCTTATCAGTGGTGCCGTCCCGGTTCCAGCCGCTCCGAGCATGGTACAGCACCGAACCACGGCCGACCATCACGTTGCCCCATGTTATCGACACAGACCTACCCCAGTCCGCCACACTCATCCCTGTAGCAAAACCACCCAAGCCACAGCAGCCCAAAACGGCATTTACCACGCCCATTGTCATAAAAGGCGACGCAAGCTGTCAAAGCGACACGCTCGCCGCCCTAGAGCTCTTAGCCGACAAAGCCCCAAAGCACTATCAAACGGTCACCACCTACATGGCTATTATCGAGTGCGTCACGCAAGGCAGTGGTATGGCTGCGTACGAGAATCCGCCGCGCTACTTGGTTGGCGACCTTACCCGGCGCGGGGGCACTATTTGGTACGCCGGCACGATTGTGCATGATGCCGGGCACTCCAAGCTCTATCA